>CAZVFL010000099.1:0-2167 GCA_964626025.1 uncultured Thalassospiraceae bacterium | reverse complement strand
GCACAGCAGGACAGTTTGCTCACGTCCTTCTCAAACGCCTGGGCCGCCATTTTCAGGCCCTCCACGGTCGTGAGGTAGGGGAAAATCGTTTCCGCAAGATCGCTCACCGTCAGGCCATGCTTGATCGCCAACACCGCGGTCTGGATGCTGTCGGCCCCTTCCGGCGCCAGGATGTGCGCGCCAAGAAGTTTGTCTGTTTTGGCGTCCGCCACCAGCTTGATTAGACCCCGGGTATCCCGGGCAGCCAACGCCCGTGGAACGAAGGAGAGAGGAAGAGTTGAGGCTTTCACTTCCAGCCCTTTGCGTGCGGCCACCGCTTCGGTCAACCCGACACTCGCCACCTGCGGGTCGGTGAAGGTGATGGCGGGCATCGCCGTGGCATCGTATTTATGTGTGTTGCCGTTGAGGGCATTTTTTGCCGCAAGCTTCGCCCCATAGGCGGCCATGTAGACGAACTGGTGTCGGCCCGTGACATCGCCAGCCGCATAGATGGCGGAATTTGTGGTGCGCATCAGGTCGTCAACCTTGATGCCGCCGTTGGGCAAGAGTTCGACGCCGGCGTCCTCCAATCCCAGCCCATCCGTGTTCGGACGCCGGCCGGTCGAGACAAGCACCTGTTCTGCCTCAACGATCTCCGTGTCTCCGCCGATTTCGATGGTGAGGGAAACACTCTTCGATTCTCGGCGAATTGCCCCGTAAGTGATGCCGTCCCGAATCGTGATGCCCTCTTCCCGGAAAAAGCCCGTCAGCGCCTCGCTGATTTCCGTCTCGGCTTCAGGAAGCAGGCGGCTTCGGCAAAAGATTGTGACCTTTGCACCTGCCCGGGCAAACATCTGGGCAAGTTCGCAGCCGATATAACCGCCCCCGATCACCAATAGTGAAGCCGGCAACCGTTTGAGATCCAAAGCAGTGGTGCTGGTAAGATACGGCACCTCGTCGATCCCCGGGATGGGGGGGACGGCGGCGGATGCTCCCGTCGTGATGATTATTTTACCTGGGTTGAGATGGCTCCCGTTCACGGCGACGCCGTCGCTGGTCAGCCGCGCCTGACCTTCCATGTAAGAAATGGTGTTATAGGCAGGTAAAAGATCCACGTACTTTTCTTGGCGCATGTTGGTGACTAGCTCATCCTTCTGGGCGATCAGGGCTTGCCAGTCCTCCAAGTTAGTCCCGCCGCCGATACCGTTGAAGCGTGACGCAGCCAGCGCTTGGTGAAGAGTTTCCGTTGCCCGGATGAGAGTCTTGGAAGGGACGCAGCCGACGTTGACGCAGGTGCCGCCGATGGTGCCGCTACCGGTGAGTACGACTTGGGCGCCCAGTTCGGCGGCCGTGATTGCCGCTGAGAACCCCGCCGAACCGGCGCCGATGATCATAAGGTCCGGCGCACCATTGCCGCCCGCGTCTGTTGTGTCGCAACATCCATTGTCCGTGCCTGTCATGTTTCGACTCCACTCCGTTCGGTTTCCGCGGCCGCCGCGGCCTCCGGATACTTCTTCCGGCGCCAAACCGCGTACGCGGTGAGAAGAATGAAAAATGCCAATGCGGGGAACAGCACGTAATCGATCCAGCCGAGCCAGGCCGAAAGTCCGATCGCCGCAAAGAGGACGACAAGAACCGGCGTGAAGCAACAAAGCGCAGCTACTACGGTGCCTGTGATCCCGGTGGTCAGGAGCTTATTATTCGTGTCACTCATAATGGTTCCTCGATTCGTCATTCAGTTAGGTCGGACCGGGATCGCCAGCTGGGCCGCCCTTCGGCCGAGTGCCCGGTCAATTCGTCACGCCGCTTCGGAGAGCGCCTTGGCGTATGAATAGGCCTCTGGCCACAACTGGTATCCGAGATCAAAGGCTTCATCCAAAGAAAGGGTTTCAATATCGCTCCTGCCGGCGGCCCACTGTTCGACTTCTTCCCCGGAAGCGAAGAAATGGATGTTGCGGCAGAAATTCATTTGAATCCCGGTCGGCGTATTCATGTCGGTGCTATCGGGGTCAAAGATAACCGTGGACATGACAGCGCCAGCCAGGCTGACGTCCTTGACGCCGTCCGGTCCCACGGTGATCCTTATCTTCTCCTTGCTGACGGGAGACTGGGTCTCCACGGTGGCGGTTTGCTGTAGCATGACCGGCAGGAACAACGTGTCCTGCGCGCACCAAGCCGTCATCTGCGT
>CAZVFL010000098.1:0-2657 GCA_964626025.1 uncultured Thalassospiraceae bacterium | reverse complement strand
CGAGACATGCCAGGGGCAGGATGGGCGGTGGCCGTGCGGACGGACAGTCACGGCGCCGCCGGCGAAACGGGGGTGACTCTTTCCATGATCCGCAACCCAGGATAGAATCCCGCCGCCGGGTAGCCGGTAGGCGGGACGGGCCGGTGAAGGCCTCATCGGATCGTGCGGGCTCCGGCCCGCGGTTCGGGGCGTTGGCGCGCCCCTGCCCCCGCCTTTTTATCCGGGGGTAATATCCCGCAGCGCGGCCAGGTATTCGGGGACGCTGCGTTCATATTTTGACAGGTAATGCCGCCAGCCCGCCAGCTTGATGGTGGTGCCGCCGTGGCGGTAGAGGGTCGGCGCCCGGCCGCACCGAAGGGCATGGAAGGCCTGCCACGGCGAATTCATCGGCGGCAGCCAGGTCACCGGGTCGAGGCGGTTTTCGAACCGGAAAACCGGCATGGTCAGGCGGGCGACGAAGTCCTTGTTGCCGACCTTGGGCGACCCGAACACGTAACACGCATCGAAATTGAAGTCGACGGCGGCTTCTTGCGCAATGGTACCGAAGAGAGAATGGCCGGTGGCGATCTTCGGCTTTTTCTTGAAGTGAATCAGGTCGCGGCTGATGTCGTCGCGGATGGCCTTGAAGGCGTCCAGGAAGCCTTCGTGGACGCGGCCGCCGCCTGGGAAATCGGTCTTGCGGTAGTAAATATCGGTGCCGATGTCCTTGAATTCATTGGTCCCGGCGCCGGCTAGGAACAGGACGCCCCGATGTTCAGCCAGGAACGCCTGGGTGCCGGCGCGGTCATAGCCGGCCAGGAAGGTCACGCCGATGCGGTCCAGGTGCTTCTCCGGGTTGGCCTTGTAGGCGATGCGGCAAAGCCTGAGACACAGGCTGGCGGCGGCGGGGTCGAAGGTCATGTCGAAAAACCCCGAAGGGTTGTTTTTCGCGGACAAGTATTCATCTCGGCCCGGGCCGCTTGCACCAGGCGCGCAGGGTTTCCTTGGACATATCGTGCCGGGCCCGGAACCGGGCCTCGGTCCGGTAGGGAAGCCCGCAGGTGAGGCCATAGGCCCTGTCCACGACCTTGTCGGCGATGACGGGCAGGGCGTCCTTGGCGGCCTGCAGCTGGGCGCAGCCGGCCAGCAGCAGCGCCGCCACGGCGACGGCTGGGATTCGTCTGATCATGTGAAACTCCCTAACAGGACTCGAACACGCCATCGCGCAGGAAGCCATGCCAGATGGTCGCCTGGTGGTCGCCTGGTGGTCGCCTATCCGGTGCAAGCTGGGCGTGAGGGTCGGGGCATCCTCGTTGCCGTCCCAGTCCCAGGTGGGCTGTCCTTGGAGCGTTTGATGGCCGGTGAACCGGATCCCCGACCGCCGGCCGTCGCCTGACGGGCACATGAATGTCATGCCGACGACCTTGCCGTCCTCGCGCATCAGCCAGAAATCGCCGGGATCCCTGAGGTCGTCCAGGTCCTCAACCCGGCGCCCCCGGACATTACCCCCCATCAAATATCCGCCAGCGCCCGGCGGTAAATGTCGACGACGCGCCGATACCAGCCGAGGCCGAAGAACACAACCTTGGGCCGGGTGGCGTAATAAAACGCCCTGCGCGCCGTGAACTCATCCAGCAGATACGGTAAATGGGCGTTGTTGATCGCCCGCCGGCTGATGTCGCCGATGATGCCGTCCGGCTTCACCCGCAACGCCTTCTGCAACAGCTTGAGCGCCCGGGGATGGCCGAGGTTGACGGCGGCGTCGAACACGGCCAGGTCGAGGCCGGGCGCCAGACGGTCGCACTGCGCCGGCAGCCAGATTTTGGCGCGGTAGATGTTGGCGATGGCGACGTCGGACATGCCGATCAGGTCGCGCCGGTCGATCACCCCGTCGTTGTTGGGGTCGAGCCCGAAGCGCCTGAGAAACCCCAAGGTGATACCCCTGACCGTGAAGCCGCCCGGATCCTCAGGCCTATCGGAAACGCCGCCTTCGTGGCCCAGCACCACGTCGAGCGAGGCAGAAAAGCGGTTGATGGGGACGGCCATCACTTGCAGCCCATCTTGTCCAGCTTGTCGTGGATGCGGGCGGAACTGGCTTCGCGCTTGTCGGTTTCCTTGGAAAGTTCCTTCCTTAACCAGCGGATATCTTCGCCGTGGGTTTTGGCCTTTTCCAAAAGCGTCGTGATGTCGGTCTTGGCTTTCTCCCAGGGACTGTTGAGTATTTTTCCATACCGCCAAAGCCGGTAACGCGCTTCCCCCCAAGTCGCCGCAATGGCCAGCATGGTCGCCCAGAAACGCCAATCGGCAAAAACACCTTCCATCACGTCCCCCTTTTCTCGCCGCTCATCCTCGGGCGGCGGCTTTCCCAGGCCTCACCGGCGGCCATGACGCAGCTGACGCCGTTGGGCCTGGACAACAACAGCGTCCATTCGCCGTCAGGCGCGGCGATGACCTCGAACACCACGCCGCCGGTGGCCAGCCCCCGTTCGCCGGTCGGCACCTGGCCGTCCGCCGTCAGAGTCTCGATCAGCGCCGAGCGCGCCATGCACAGCCCAATCTGCGCCGCCGCCGCCGGGGCAGCCAACAAAAAAGCCGCCACAAAGGCGGCGATCACGAATGCCGTTCGCAGGGTCACGGCCGCCGCGCCGCCATACGGGCCTTGGCGGCGTTTAATTCCG
>CAZVFL010000097.1:0-2965 GCA_964626025.1 uncultured Thalassospiraceae bacterium | reverse complement strand
TGGTAGATCATCTCGCGGCCGCCCGGATTTATGAGCAGCAGATCGAGTTTTTCTGTCGTCATTCAGACCCCTTCCATGGGCGAATCGGTGGGCAAGACCGTACCGAGACAGCTTCTTTCCGGCAAGGGCTCACGTTGGGCGTTTGCATGCCCAGACATCGAAATAATCGAACGATTCCCGTTTCTCGTAGTTGTTCAGAAAAGCCTCGACAAATGCCGTGCGAAACATCCGGTTGCCATAATACCCGATCATGGTGAACGGCTGCTCGTCTTTCGGAATCAGCCAAATGTCCGTGTTGCAGCCACGGATCATGGCCAGGGTGTCGTCGTCAGCGGTATCCCCAATTTACTGGTTTCCGATGATGACCGCGGCATCGATGGTGTAGGGGTGCCCCGACAACACGAGAAGCGTCTTGTAAAGGGTGCGGCGGTAGGTGACGACATCCTGGCCAACCCCCATTTCGATGGTGCGGCCTGTATTCCGCCGCATGATGTCCTGGACCTCCGCCGCGATCCCGGCGGCCTGACCCCAATGAAGCGCATGATAGAAGCGCTTCTGAACGGGGACGCTGACAACCAGCATGATCGCGGCAACGACGGCGATGCCGGCGTGGACGGTGCCTGTGTTTCGCGTCACCTTGCCCGAGAACCGCAAGATCATATCGATACTGACGGCAACGAAAGGGAAAAGGTAATACCAGCCGGCACCGGGCTTCGCCGCCAAAACGAACAAAAGTGCCACGCATCCGACGAAAGTCCAGAAATAGACGGCGTCCGCCCGGTCGATGGCGCCCTCCGCCCATTTGATCCCAGCGGCGAAGAAGATCACCGGCGTCAGGTAAAACAGCGCATAGCGCAGCACCTTCACCAACAACCCGAGGTCCGTTTCCTTTGCCGCCATGAGCGGGAACCAGGATAGATAGCTGGAAAGCGAAAAAAGCTCCGATGCGACCGGCGCCAGCGCGGCGGCGACACCGGCCACGCAAACAGCGGCAAAGACCTTGGCGCCGCGCCGCCAACAGTGGAACAGGACGACCGGCACGAAATAGATCCCGGCATGGATTTTCATCCCCACCGCCAGCCCACCACATAACCCGATGGCCAGACTCCTTGCCCACGCCGGATGATCGTCCCCAGCCCTGTTCATAGCCCAGACGGATAGAGCGACGAGCACGGCAATGATGGAATCCGGCCGGTTCCAAATGGTGGCGGGCAGGCCGAGGAGGATGAACCCCGCGGCAAGGACGGTGGCGGCTAGGCCGATCTCTGGTCCTCTTGAACGTTGCGCCAGGAAGACGACGACGGGGATCAGGAGAACGGCAAAGATTCCGGCGGCCTTGCCGACCGCCAGCCCAGGTCCGGCCAGCAGGTAGGACATGGCGTGGACCAAGTAGGTGACGGGCCCGTAAAGATTGGAGATCCGGCCTGGCTCGTCGAAGGCGGGATAGGCCGGCAAGCCCTCCAGGAGACGCCAGGCGATCAGCGCCACGCTCGGCTCGCCGTGGTCGAGATATTCCGGGATACAGCAGGTACGTCAGCGCCGCCCCCGCGACGCCGGCAACGCTCAGGCCGGCAATGGCGCCGAGCAGCCATAGCCGGCGCCGGCGAAGGCCTTCGATGACCTTCGACATGGCGGATGGGAATTTCATGATGCGCCGCTTTTCCCGGTTCCCAGGAGGGACCGCACCTCGGCGATGATGCTGTCCTCGTCCAGCCTCGCCACGCAGGGGAACATGCCGTCCTCGGCGGGGAGAATGCAATCGCCCAGGCATCCCTCGCAGGGCATGGAATGGTATTGAAACCGGGCGTTCTCGGGCCGGATGGCCGGATCGTAGGGAACGATCTCGCCTACGTAGGCGGCGCTGGCCAGACATAGGGTCGGCGCCCCCACGGCCACCGCCAGATGCATCAACGCGGTATCCACCGAAATCACCAAACGGGCGGCGCGCAACAACGGCACCAGATCGGCGAAGGTGGAATCATCGAAGCTGACATCCGCGAGGTCCAAAAGAGTCTTGAATTCGGGGTTGGCCTCAAGGTCGGTTTTAGTGCCGGTTATCACCACCCTGGTCCCCGGCGGGAGCCCCTCGATAATGCGCCGGTAAAGGGCAGGGGGGCTTTGCTTTTCCCTGACCGCCGAAACCGGCTGGATGACAACCGCCGGTGCCTCCAGGGCCGCCGCCGGGGCCAGCCGGTCCTCCGGCAATAAGGCGGTGGGGGCCGGCCGTTCCGTGCCTTGCAGCCAGTCGGCGAACCCGGCCCAGCGGAGCACCTTGTTCAGATGGGGCGCGCCCGAATCGTAAAGCCCTGAATAAAGCCGGCGGTTGCGGTTGAGACGGCTTTGGTATTTTCGCCAGGGACGCGGCTCCATGGCCCGGGCCTCTTCGGCGAAGGCGGCGGCGACCAGAGATTCATCCAGGTCCGGATGACGCAGATAGTCGGTATGGACCAGAAGCCTGTAATTGGCGTTGAAAATATCGTCCGTAATTTGCCGGCGGTAGCCCAGATCCTTTCGCAAGCGCCCGAAATCAACGCCGACGACGGTGATCCCGGCGGGCAACAGGAACGCCATCTTCATGGCGTCGGACCTGAGTATTACGGTTATCGGTTCGTCCTTCCGGGCAAGGCCCTGAAACCGCTCGACCACATGGGCGAACAGCACCGTATCACCCAACCCGCCGGACGAAATCAGCAAAACCCCGTTGGCCGTCCCCGGGCGCACGGAACGGCGCCGCTTGCGGTCCAGCCACCAATCAAGGATTCGAAAGGTTTTGAACATTCAAGCCCGCCCTCAATAGGCGGCATAGGACTTTTCTTCGATCAAGCGGGAGCCGAGAAGTTCGTTGATTTCCCGCTTCAGCCGCGACCGCTTGTCGTTGTTCATATAGACGCCGCGGGCCAACTCGACAAATTTGTCACCGTAATCCTTGTCGCGTTCACACTGGCGGATGTCGTCCTCGATCTCC
>CAZVFL010000096.1:0-3159 GCA_964626025.1 uncultured Thalassospiraceae bacterium | reverse complement strand
CGGGCTGCGCCCGTCCCCGCCTCTTGTCTTTATTCGTCCCTGTCCGGGCTGCGCCGCTCTTTTTGTTATCGGGGGACACCCCCGGCCTCGCCTCTCTCTTGTTTTATTCCTGTCCGGGCTACGCCCGTCCCCGCCTCTTGTCTTTATTGGTCCCCGAAAAGAAGCGCCAGACGGGCCTTCTCGGCGTCGGCGATATGCGCCCGCGCCTTCAGTTCCGCCTCATGGACGTCGCCTTTCCGGATGGCGTCCGCAATGCCTTGGTGATCGGCCCTGGCCCGGGTTTCGCGGCCCGGCACCTGGTAGGTGGTGGGGCCGAGAAGGGCCAGCGAATCAGAAAGCGCGTTCGACGACTGCATCAGATAGCGGTTATGGGCGCCGGTATAGATGGCTTCGTGGAACAACCGGTTGTTTTCAACCAGAAGGCCCGGGTTGCCGCCGGCAGCGCTTGATTTCCCGAGAATCTGGAAAAGGCGGTCAATCTCGGCCTTGGTGGCGTGTTCGGCGGCCTGTCCGGCGGCGGTGCCTTCCAGAACCCGGCGCATGGCGTAAAGCTCCACCACCTGGTCCCGCTCCAACTTGGCGACCCGGGCGCCGCGCCAGGGCGTCAACGTCAAAAGCCCGTCGGCCTGCAACCGGCGAAAAGCCTCGCGGACTGGCGTCCGGCTGACCTCCAGCCAACTCGCGACCTCGACCTCGCGGATGCGGCTTCCCGGCCGGTACCGGCCCTGGCGGATGGCATCGCGAAGCCGCCGGTGAACGAATTCCCCAAGCGAGGTATCCGGGCTTTTCCTGTTTCCGGCGGTCTTCGGCATGGAAGGCTCCGGTGTTGTTTCTTTAAGGTCCGGCCTGTCATAGGATGACCGGAACCCCGCCCGGGCACGCCTGAGGCGCGGCGGCGCATGATTGTATACAATAAATACAAAATAGGGGAGGACCAGCTCATTTCCGTTCCCGAACGCCAGCTCTCGGCGCTTAGCGCCACCGCCGCCCGCCAAGGGTTGGCGGCGGGCGAGTTCAGCGCCGAGGAATTGACGGCGGCTTGCCTTGAGCGCATTCGGGAGCGCGAAGACGCGGTCGGCGCCTGGGCCTATCTCGACGAGGACCTGGCGCTCGGCCAGGCGCGGGCGCTCGATGCCAAAAAACAGGCCGGCGAGGCGTTGGCGCCGCTCCATGGCCTTCCGGTGGGCTTGAAGGACATTTTCGATACCGCCGACATGCCGACCGAATGCGGGTCCGACTATTACGCCGGCCGCCGGCCGTTGGAGGACTCGGCGGTGGCGGCGCTGTTGCGCAATGCCGGCGCCGTCATCCTGGGCAAGACGGTGACCACCGAATGGGCGCTGTCGGCGCCGGGCAAGACCGCCAACCCTCATGATCCCAAGCGCACCCCCGGCGGCTCGTCCTCGGGTTCGGCGGCATCTGTCGCCGACCGGATGGCGCCGCTTTCCATCGGCACGCAGACAGGCGGCTCGATGATCCGCCCGGCGTCCTATTGCGGCGTCTTCGGATACAAGCCGACCTTTGGCTCGATCCCCCGCCGCGGCATGAGCATGCTGGCCCGCCGGCTCGACACCATCGGCGTTTACGGGCGCCAAGTGGAGGATCTGGCCCTCATCGCCGATGCGCTGATGGTGCATGATCCGGGCGATTGGGACATGTTGGCGGACCCGGGCCGGAGCCTGACCGATGCCTTGGCCGCCGATCCGGCCGCCGGGCCGGCGGAAACCCCCCGGTTTGCCTTCGTTCGCACGCCGGCCTGGGAAGAAGCCGAGGACGACATGGCGAAAGCCTTCGAGGCCTTCATCCGCGACCTTGGCGATCAAGTCCAGGAGGTTGAACTGGAAGGCATCTTTGCCGACATCATTCCTACCCACCGCACCGTCATGCACGCCAACGTCGCCGCCAATCTGGGCGAGGCGGCGGATAAGGCGCCCGACAAGATGCGGGCCGAAACCAAGGAACGGGTGGCGCTCGGCCGCAAAATCTCCGCCGCCGACTACATCAGCGCCCTCGGTCTGGCCGAAGCCCAGGGCCAGGCGCTGGAAAGGCTGTTCGGCCATTACGACGCCATCCTGACCCCGGCGGCCACCGGCGAGGCGCCGGAGGGGTTAAATTTCACCGGAAAGCACGTATTTAACGGTATGTGGACGCTTTTGGGCGTACCCTCGGTTTCGGTGCCGCTGCTGAAGGGCACGGGCGGGTTGCCCATCGGCGTCCAGGTGATCGGCCATCGTGGCGACGACGCGAAAGTGTTACGCTCGGCCCGTTGGCTGTGGGATCAAAGGGGCGAACAAGGAAAATAAAGATGGCGACCGTTACGGAAATCCAGGTCGAGGCCAAATTCGAGGAACCGGAGGAAAAAAAGCCCTGGCCGGTGATTCTGGTCAAGCTGATCCGCCGCCAACCGCTGGGCGCCTTCGGCGCCGGTATCGTCATCGTCATGATTCTAACGGCGCTCTTTGCCGATTACATCACCGTCTATGACCCGGAGCTGAACGCTTTCGAGGACATGCTGTTGCCGCCGGGCGACCGGTTCTTCCTGGGCACCGACCAGTTCGGCCGCGACTTGCTGACCCGGATCATCTATGGCTCTCGGACGGCATTGCTGGTCGGTTTCTCGGCGGCCACCATGGGCGCCGTGGCCGGCTTGATCCTGGGCGTCGCCAGCGCCTACTTCGGCGGCCGCTTCGATCTTTTGTTTCAGCGCGTCATGGACGTGTTCCTGGCTTTCCCGCTGATCATCATGGCGCTCGCCATCGTCGCCATATTCGGCCCCGGGCTGCAGAACGTCATCATCGCCATCACCATTCCGTTCATCCCGCAATGCGCGCGGGTGGTGCGCTCCAACGCGCTGGCCATCCGCGAGATTCCTTATGTGGATGCGGCGCGCGCGCTCGGCTTCGGCCACGCCAGGATCATCCTCCGCCACATGTCGCCGAACGTGATGGCGCCGTTCCTGATCATGTTCTCGACCTTCGTCGGCCACGCCATCCTGTTGGAGGCGTCGCTCAGCTATTTGGGCCTCGGCGTCAATGAGCCGACGCCGGCCTGAGGCCTGATGCTGCAGGGCGGCGCCGAGGAATACGCCGAAAGCGCGCCGTGGATGGCGATCTGGCCCGGCATCGCCATCAGCCTGGCGGTGTTCGGGTTCAACCTGTT
>CAZVFL010000095.1:3262-3342 GCA_964626025.1 uncultured Thalassospiraceae bacterium | reverse complement strand
TGTCCGGGCTTTGCCCGTCCCCGCCTCTTGTTTGGTCCCTGTCCGGGCTTTGCCCGTCCCCGCCTCTTGTTTGGTCCCTG
>CAZVFL010000095.1:0-3162 GCA_964626025.1 uncultured Thalassospiraceae bacterium | reverse complement strand
TCCGGGCTTTGCCCATCCTCGCCTCTTGTTGTTCGCTCATAATAGCCGGCGGCGGCCCTAAGACCCTCCACCGATCTCCAACAGTTCGCCGGTGATGAAGCTGGCCTCGTCGGACATCAGCCAGACGACGGCGGCGCCGATGTCGTCGGGTACGCCGGCGCGGCCGATGGGGATGGTCGGGCCGATGGTGTCTATGCGCTTCTTGCCGCCCCACGGCTCATGCATGTCGGTATCGACCAGGCCCGGCAGCACCGCGTTGACGCGGATGCCCTCGCCGGCGACCTCGGTGGACATCCCCAGCGTCATGGTGTTGATGGCGCCCTTGGACGCCGCATAGTGGCACCGTTCTCCGCGGCCGCCCTTCTTGCCGGCGATGGACGACAGGTTGACGATGGCGCCGCCCTTGCCGCCGTGTTTGGTGGACATGCGCTTGATCGCCTCGCGGGCGCACAGGAACGATCCGGTGATGTTGATGGACCAAAGGCGGTTCAACTCACTCGCCACCATGTCCTCGACCCGGTCGACGATCATGATGCCGGCGTTGTTGGCGAGCGCGGTCACCGGACCCAATTCCTTGTCCACTTCGTTGAACAGCCGGACCACGTCGTCTTCGCTGGAAACGTCGGCCTGGAAAGTCTTGGCCTCGGCCCCGTCGGCCTCGATGGCGGCGGCCACTTCATCGGCCTTGTCCGACTTCTCGCGGTAGTTGACGGCGACGCTGTAGCCGGCCTTGCCGGCGTGGCGCGCGATGGACGCCCCGATCCCCCGGCTGGCGCCGGTGACAACCATTACCTTTTTCATCGGTTCTCCTTGAGTTTTGGTTTTTTTCCTGCTGTCTCCCTATATTGCCAAAGAACCGGCGAAATATGTTAGGAAACTTGGAAACACGGAGGAAAACAATGGCCCTTAGCGCGCATATCAACTGGGCCGGGGATCGGACCTTCCTCGGCCGGTCGGGCTCCAACCATTCGGTGATCATGGATACCGACGAACAGTCCGGCGGCCACGATGCCGGGGTCCGGCCCATGGAAATGCTGCTGCTGGGCATGGGCGGGTGCACGGCCTACGACGTGGTCGAGATCCTGATCAAGGGCCGCCAGCCGGTGGAAGGCTGCGTGGTCGAACTGGAGGCCGAGCGGGCCGACGATTTTCCCAAGGTCTTCACCCGCATCCAGGTCCGTTATATCATCTCCGGGCGCGGGCTCGATCCGGCCAAGGTGGAACGCGCCGTCAGCCTGTCCACGGACAAGTACTGCTCGGCCACCATCATGATGGGCAAGACCGCCGACATCAGCCACGAGATCGAGATCATCGAGCTGGACCCCGCCGGGAGGCAATAATGAACGACATGACCGACACCCAAGCGCCCTTGAAGGTCTATTGGCAGCCGGGCTGTTCGAGCTGCCTCAAGACAAAAGAGTTCCTGCTCGCCAACGGCATCCAGTTCGAGTCCATCAACGTGCTCGAAGATGACAACGGCTTCAAGGAGCTGGCCAAACTGGGCCTCAAGCTGGTGCCCATCGTCGCCCGGGGCGATGACTGGGCCAACGGCGCCGTCTTCCGCGACGTCGCCCGCGTCGCCGGTTTCGAATGGGCCGGCCGCGAAATGCTGGCGCCCCAGGACATGCTGGCCCGGATCAACGGAGTCCTTTCAGGCGCCAGGCGTTTCTGGGACCAGGTCCCGGACGACAAGCTCGACCACATGCTGCCGGGCAGGCCGCGTTCGTACCGCCAGCTTGCCTACCATATCTTCAACATTCCCGACGTGTTCCTGGACCATGTGGAAGACGGCGCGCCCTATACCTACGAGGCGCTGGCCGGCGCTATTCCCGACGACATGACCACCAAGGGCGACCTGTTGGATTACGGCGCCCGGGTGCAGGACCGGCTCAACGCCTGGTGGGAACGGGACGGCAAGGACACCGATTTCGACCAGCCGGGCAATGTCTATTACGGAGACGTGACCCTGTTGGAGGTTTTGGAGCGCACCGGCTGGCATTCCGGCCAGCACACCCGGCAATTGATGCTGACGCTCGATAAGCTCGGCATCGGGCCGGACCGGCCGCTCACCGACGCCGACTTCGCCGGCCTGCCCATGCCCACCGAAATCTGGGACAACGAGAAGGCCTGGGATTAAGGCGGGGGACCAAGGCGGGGACGGTCGTCAGCCGGTCTTCCGCCCGTCGTCCGCATGTCGTCATCGTGTCGTCATCGTGTCGTCACCATGTCGTCATCGTGTCGTCCGGGAATCGTCCCGTTGCCGCTTGACGTCGGTTTCGACCACCAAAAACCCATTAACCCATTGATTTTATGTCTTTTTCACCGGAAAAAAGGGCGGAAAAAGCCCCGGAAAAGTCGTCAAAAGTCGTCATTTTGCATTATTTTCCAGCCAACACTTTGAAAGCGAACGGCTTTCCTCTCCGCCGGCGACGCCTGCAGGCTGGCTATTAATTCTATTCACAATGTCAAAGAGCGGCACCCGGCAGCGCCGGGAGTAATAGAACAAATATAGAACATTGCCGAAGGCCCGTCAAGCCGGGAAACGTAAACTCCCCGCGAAGGGGCTTTCATGGGAAAAGTGGTAGCGGAGGGCGGACTCGAACCGCCGACACCGGGATTATGATTCCCGTGCTCTAACCAACTGAGCTACTCCGCCCCAAGGCCACGGCCGTCCCCTCTGCCCGGCGGCGTGGAGACTCCGGATATAGGTTCAAAGGAAAGCGGGTGTCAAGTGAGGCGGCGAAATCGCCCTTTCATTCCGGGGGTCACCCCCGAACCCCCGGGTATTCCGGGGCGCCCCCGAACCCCCGGAGGGACTTTCTGTCCTCTCCGGCGGTTTCAACCCACATTCACCTATTGGCGCAACTTCCGGCCTCCCGGAACCACGAAGCCGCCGGATGGTTTTTTTCCATCCAGCGGCCCGGGGTTGGTCAGGCGCTCCCTGGGGGGGAGGAGAGAATGGGAAGCGCCGCCCGACACCGCCCCGCAACCCCGAAGGGCCCCGGGACGGAAACTAGTTCACCTCAATCTCGATCAACGGCGGCGCCGGATGCATCGCCGGTTGCATTGCCGGTGCGTTTGCGTTGTTGGTCCCGGTTTTAGTCCTCACCCTGGCAAGTGCCCGGGCTTCCTTCTCCTCAAGCCGCGCCCGGCGGTCCTTTT
>CAZVFL010000094.1:0-3422 GCA_964626025.1 uncultured Thalassospiraceae bacterium | reverse complement strand
CACTTTTTTCCGCACCCAGCCGCTGAATCACATATTCCATTGAGTGTCCGCTTTGGGTCAAAAGCAGACATAAACGCCGATGCTGAAAAAGGTCCGCTTTTGGGGGCAAAGCAGACGTTAATCACGTTCTGGTAAAATGTCCGCTCATAGCCACAAGCGGACCTATGGGCGGGGCCTGGAAGTCGGAAATTCTTGGCCGACAGTTTGGTGAGTTCCGAAAGGACAGCTCAACTCGGAGGTAAATTTTCCGTCGACGGAAATTTCCCCATGTCTGGGTGGTTGGCAATCACCATCATCGCTTGCGCCGTTCCTTGGCGGGGGTGATATATTGGTGGTCTGAAATGAACTGTAGGTCGTTGGAACGGCCCCAAGCCCGGAGCAGATCCTTAAACGCCTTGCGTACCAACGGACAGCCGGCAGAAACGCCCCCGCGCCTGGTTCCCGACCGGGCGTTGCCGGCGTACGCCTACGTGCCGGGCGAGAGCCCGCATCCGACGCGCGATCGCGACGGACACAGCTTCGGAAGCGAGCCCCATACGCCGGAACCGCCCGACCCGAAGAACTGGCGATCATGCCGCGATTACCTTTATGGGATCGACCTCTTCAATCATGGCTTCTACTGGGAAGCCCACGAAACCTGGGAGGGTTTGTGGGTCGCTTGCGGCCGCCAGGGGACAACGGCAACCTACCTGCAGGCACTGATCAACCTCGCCGCCACCGGGTTCAAGGCGCGTTGGGGAAATGTCCGTGGCATAAGGGCAAACGCCGAGACGGCAGCGCGGCTGTTCGAGTCGGCGGCACGGGAGCTTGGCCCCCAAAGCCAGAGTCACATGGGGCTCGACGTTGGTGTCCTCAGGGCATATGCCGAAGCGCTGCGGGATGGGCCTCCCCCGGATGATGATCCCGAGGTGCCCGGCGCCTTGCGTTTCGACTTCGTGTTGCGTCCCGAGTAGGGCTCCTCCCCAAGATTCTCGGCGAACGGCCACCCGACTGCAAATGGTCCGCTCTCAGGGATAGGGCAGACACTGGACCCCGTTATGCCCGCTTTCGCCGTTTCAGCTCGAACACCCTTGAGTCCCCAATTCCAGGTTCCCACTTAAATAATGCGCAAACGCTTCATCCAACTGACGACAGGAGGGGATGCAATGTCTGAGTTCCGAACCGTCACGAATACGGCTGACCTAGCACCTGGAGAGATGAAACTGGTCGATCTCGACGGTGAAAAGATAGCCATCGCTAACGTCGACGGCGAATACTTCGCCTTCAACAACACCTGCCCGCACAAAGGCGGTCCGTTGACGGAAGGTAAGCTCGAAGGCGACATCGTCACCTGCCCCTGGCACGCCACGCCGTTCAACGTCAGGACCGGCGAGGCCCAGGAGGGCGGTGTCACCGATGATCCCGTTTCCACCTACGAGGTCCACCTGGAGGGCGACGACATCCAGATCAGGAAGGCCTAAAATGCCAATCCAACGAATGTCCGCTTTGGGTCATAACCGGACATTGATCTCACCCTTCGGTTATGTCCGCTTTCGGGGGCAAAGCCGACGTAAATCCAGCTCCACCCAAATCATCACCATTGGAGTTTGGTGGAGAAGCCTATGGTCCATATTCGTCTTTTCGGGGAACGCGATTGGGATGCCACATGGCAAATCATCGAGCCTGTCTTTCGGGCCGGTGAAACCTACCCCTTTTCGACGGACATCACCAAAGAGGAGGCACACCAGGTTTGGGTCAACATGCCATCGGCGACCTTCGTTGCCGTGGACAGAAGCAATGAAGTTCTCGGCACCTATTACATAAAGCCAAATCAGCCTGCCCTTGGCGCTCACGTTTGCAACTGTGGCTACATCGTTGCCCAAACAGCCCGTGGCAAAGGCATTGCCTCTGAAATGTGCAAGCACTCTCAGCGAGAGGCCATCGCCCGAGGTTTTCTGGCAATGCAGTACAATTTGGTTGTCTCGACGAACGAGGACGCTATTCAGGTTTGGAAAAAACACGGGTTTGAAATAGTCGGGACCCTGCCAAAGGCTTTTCGGCATTCGCGATCAGGCTTCGTGGATGCCCTTGTGATGCACAAGCAGCTCGACCCATGACAAAATTGTTGAAGACGGGAGGGCGTCGCTTTTCCGCTTCGGGTCAGAATTAGATTTTATCCACTAGAAGCGATCGGCGCGGAAGGGCCGGATGTCCATGTTGGGGGTCCGCCCGGCAACCAGGTCGGCGATCAACCGCCCCGTCTTGGGCCCGCCGGTGAGCCCGACGTGATGATGGCCGAAGGCAAAGAAGAGGTTCGGGAATACAGGCGACGGGCCGATCACCGGCAGGCTGTCGGGCAGGGTCGGCCGGAATCCCGACCACGCGCTGATGTCGGACGCATGGATGCCGGGAAACATCCGCTTGGCGTGGGTCACCAGAACCGCCGCCCGGGCGTCGTTGGGCGGTGCGTCGAGGCCGGCGAACTCCGCCGTCCCGGCGAACCGGATCCCGGGCGCCATGGGCGTGGCGATGAACTTGTAGGTGCTGGCGAAAACGGGCGTGTTGAGGGCAATGCCCGAGTTGGCGATGGTGACGTGATAGCCGCGCTCCCCTTCCAGCGGCACCGGGCTGCCGAGCCCGGCGGTCAGCCGGTTCGAGAACGCCCCGGCGGCGATCACCAGGACATCCACATCGAGATCATCGCCGTCGGTGATCAGGCGCCTGGGGCCGTCCGGCCCGACCTCGATATCCCGGACCTCGCGCTGGAGAATCACGCCGCCCGATTGCTCGAAGTGCCTGGCCAGGCCCTTGACCAAAAGCATGGGTTCCACCGTATGGCCCAGGTGGGAGAGGAAATATCCGTGTTCGTAGATGGGCGCCAGGGCCGGTTCGCGTTCGCGGATTTGGGCGGCGTCGAGACGCTCCATCACCGTCCCACGGGCCTGTCGCAGGTCCCAGGATTTGGCGTCATTGGCCAGCGACTTGGCGTCCTCGTAGACGTACAGGCAGCCGTCTGACCGGATCAGGCCTTCGGCGTCGGTGCCTTGCGCCAGGGCCTTGTGATGCTCGAGCGAGGAATCCAACAGCGACGCCAGGGCGTCGCAAATCTCCTCGACCCGCCGGGGCCTACCGGCGCGGACGAAACGGACGAGCCAGGGCAGCAGCCTCGGCGCGTGGCGCCAGCGGATGGCCAGCGGCCCCAACGGATCGATGATCCATCCCGGGACTTTCCAGAGAGTGCCGGGCAACGACAGGGGCACGAAGGAGTCGCTGGCGAACAGCCCGGCGTTGCCCTTCGAGCAGCCCTCGCCCGGCGGCAGCCGGTCGACGACGAGGACGTCGTGGCCGTCCCTGAGCAGATGCAGGGCTGACGAGATGCCGACGACGCCGGCGCCGATGACGGTCACCCGGCGGCGGTGGGCAGGTTGGTTGTTCATGCCTGT
>CAZVFL010000093.1:0-3692 GCA_964626025.1 uncultured Thalassospiraceae bacterium | reverse complement strand
GGCACATCGAGATGCCGTTGGGTGGGAGCCGTCCATTGCATCAAAAGCGGACATTTCTTGGAGCTGCACCTACTGCTACAATATCATAATAATACGTTGCGACAGGGAGGCCGCCATGGCAAAAAGCGCGACGATGAAGCGGAAGCCGAAGTTGGAACATTAATCAAAGATGGCCCGGTTTTGGCACTCTTCGATGAGGTTAAGCCATTTTCAGAAAAAGAAGATTTGCGGCGTGTCTGCGGAACAGTCAATGACCCTTGCCCTATGGTTGGTAGAGAACCAATTGAAGCATCACCAAATGACGTTGGTCGATTTCCACGGTGCCCCGATCCACCTTCCCATTGACCACGAAGCCGGGGTGCCGGGTTAATCTGTCGTTCCTTGTTATTCCCTGTTCCGCCAAAAATTCCCTGTTCCCATTTTTAGGGAATTCCGCTTAAAAGCCGCACAACCACTGTGTCTCCAGAGGCTACATCGGCACGATTCACATCAAAATCGAAAAATTTCCCTGTATTTTCCCTGTTTAACAGGGAAATCGCCCCCTGTGCGGCAGAGACGGGTTCGCCCCAGACTGCCCCCACCGCCAATTACTTTAAATAATTATGTAATTTCAATAGATTAAGAAAACGCTTTTAATATAACCCACAAAATAACCCACAATTATTTAGGCTATACAGATAGAGGCCCACCAGGGTGATCGGCGGGGCCAGGGTTAGGTGGTAGCGGCCGGAAAGCCATGAACGTACTCAAATTCATTGCCCTCCTCCAAGAAGCTGTGATCGTGGATGACAACAGTCTCGTCAGAGATGAGGACAACCGCATAGGCAGGGTTCTCTGGGCAGCAGATGAGCGGGGCGTCGGGATCCAAAGTTAGCTCAGTCTGATGGGCAGTAGCCTTGAGAGTGGAAACCGGAATGCCGCGCCACGAACCATGACAAGCCCGGTGCAGGTGCCCAAAAAAGATATGGCGGATATTATCGAAATCGGCAATGACCGCAGCCAAGGTCTCCGGCTCATCTAACCCGATGCGGTCGAGCCCGTTAATTCCAGTGGCCATCGGCGCGTGGTGCATGAATACGAACACGTTGACGCCGTCACGGCGGGCTGCGTTGAGTTGATCGCGCAACCAATCGAGGCGCTTTGCACAAAGAGTCCCTGACGCCGTTCCCTGTTTAAGGGTGTCGAGCAGTATGAAGCGCCCGGCCGCAGTTTCGATGGTGTACTGCAGAAATCCATTACCGTCGTCCGGTGCATCAGGAAAGGCGGCTCTGTATATTTCACGGTCGTCGTGATTGCCGAGGATTGGATACCAGGGCATCGCGAGGCCGCCCATGATCGCCCTAACGTCAGCGTACGCTTCCGGTTCCGCCCAGTGGGTGAGGTCTCCAGTGAGCACGCAGAGCTCAGCATCGCCGTGGCGGGAATTAATGCTCTCCACGGCCTGTTCAAGCCGGGCGCGTACGTCGATGTCGAACAACTTCTGGGGCCGTGCAACGAGATGGGGGTCGGTAATGTGCAAGAATTTCATGGATCGTCCCAATTTAATTTTTTTTTCGGTAGCCTCAAAACACACGTTAACCCTTGAGCCCGATATAGGTCTGGGGATCGAAGGCATCGACCTGGATGACGTCGTCGCGGGCCGCCTCGGCCTCGTCCAGCCGTCTCCCCTCTTCGTCGTTGATGATCCCCAGCGAGACCGCCCGTTCGATCAGGGTATCGTCGGGCGCAGACTCCAGATTTTTAGCCTTGATCGCGCCGCGCACCTTGTCCTGAACCTCCTGGGCCGCGACCACTAGGCGAAGCGCTGCCTCCAGCCGCCCGAGACCGTCCTCCGTCGGGTCGGGGACGTAGATATCGGGGGTCAAGCGCAAGCGCATCTCGTTGCCGTCGAGCAAACCCCGCGCCACCTCGGCCCCGAGATCATCGCCCGGCGGCCGCACCCGGGCGCCTAGGGGGAAGATGAGAAACCGCGCCACGGTCGCGGCCAATCGGTTGGGTAGGTTGTCGACGACGCCCAAAAGGGCTTCTTGGATGTTCCACAGCGCCAAGTCACACGACCAGTTGAGTAGCGGCCGGTCGCCGGCGGGCCGACCGTCGTCGTGGAAACGCTTGAGCGCCGCCGAGGCCAGATACATCCATGCCAACGCGTCGGCCAGCCGGCCGCTTATTTTCTCGCGCCGCTTGAGGGCGCCGCCAAGGGTCGCCAAGGCAACATCGGTGGCGAGCGCGAAAGCGGTGCTGTAGCGCGTCAGGCGTTTAAAGTACCGGGCCTCCGCCCCATGACCCGGGGCGGCGGCGAACCCGCCCCCCGTCAACGCCAGGAACAGGGACCTAACCGCGTTCATGAAGACGAACCCCACATGGCCGAAGAACGCCCGGTCGAAACGCCCCAGGTCGTCGGTTTCGATCGCCTGCATCTCGTCCTGGACAAAAGGATGGCACCGGATCGATCCCTGCCCGAAGACGATAAGCGAGCGCGTCAGGATATTGGCGCCTTCGACGGTAATGGCAATGGGCACGCCCATGAACCCACGCCCGAGGATGTTCTTCTGCCCCCGGCAGATGGCGGCGCCGGCCCGGATATCGAAGGCGTCATTGAGGATAGTGCGCATGCCCTCGGTGAGATACGCCTTGACGATGGCTGACAGCACCGCCGGTTTTTCGCCGGCGTCGACAGCGCCACAGGTCAACGTCCGGGCCGCGTTCATGAAATACGTGTAACCGGCAATGCGGGCCAGTGGCTCTTCGATGCCCTCGAATTTTCCGATCGGCATGTTGAACTGCTCGCGCACGGTGCCGTAAGCGCCGGTCGCCCGGGTCGCCAATTCCGCCGCGCCAACAGATAGCGCCGGCAGCGAGACCGAACGCCCGGCGGCCAGCGATTCCATCAACATGCGCCAGCCGTGCCCAATGCCGTCCAGTCCGCCGATGACGTAATCCAGCGGCACGAAGACATCTTCGCCTGACACCGGGCCGTTCTGGAACGGAACGCCCATGGGATCGTGCCGGCTGCCGATATCGACGCCCGGGGTGTCACGGGGGATCAGCGCACAGGTGATGCCCCGGTCCTCGGTATCGCCCAGCAGATGATCGGGATCGTAAAGGCGAAAGGCGAGGCCGACCAACGTTGCCACCGGCGCCAGCGTGATATAGCGCTTGTTGAAGGTCAGGCGGATGCCGGTGATCTTGTCGCCGTTCCACATTGCCTCGCAGACGACGCCGCGGCTCCGTCCGCTGGCGGCATCGCTGCCGGCGCCCGGTTCGGTCAGCGCGAAGCAGGGAATTTCCTCGCCACGGGCGAGACGGGGCAGGTAGTGTTTTTTCTGTTCGTCGGTGCCGTAGTGGACCAAAAGTTCGCCCGGGCCCAAGGAGTTCGGCACCATGACGGTGACGGCCGCGGTAACGCTGCGGCTTGATAACTTGGTGATGACGGCCGAATGGGCGATGGCGGAAAAACCGCGGCCGCCATATTCGGTGGGAATAATCATGCCGAAAAAGCGTTGACGCTTGAGGAAGTCCCACACTTCCTTCGACAGGTCGCGGTCCTGGGCGATCTGCCAGTCGTCCAGCATGGCGCAGAGTTCCTCCACCGGTCCGTCGAGAAACGCCTGCTCGTCGGGGCTCAAGGGCTGCGGTGTGAAGTCGAGCAGCTTTTGCCAATCGGGATTGCCGGAAAACAGATCGCCGTCCCA
>CAZVFL010000092.1:0-3933 GCA_964626025.1 uncultured Thalassospiraceae bacterium | reverse complement strand
TTAAGTTTGCGGCGTCAACCGTCGCGACGCCCGGATTGGAGCGAACAACCCATGACACGCCTTTCAAGCCTGATGGTGTGGACGCTGTTGGGGGCCTTGGTCATGGCTCCCGCCGCCGCCATGGCGCAGGCGCCCGCCAAGCCGGGCCAGGTTCGCGTTCAGGGGCGCCCCCTGGTAAAGCCGGAGGAGGTGCCCATACCGGTGCCCAGCGGCCTGCAGATCGACATTCGCCAGCAGATGCGCCAATTCATTCAATCCATCACCACTTTTGCCCGCAAGCACCGGCAGAATTTTTCGGTCATCACCCGCGGCGGGCTGGAGCTTGTGATCAAGCGCGACCCGGCGGACGAAACCCGCTTTTCCCCTTCCCGCGCCTATATCCGGTCCATCGACGGGGTGATGGCGGAAGGCCTGTTCTTCGACAAGAGGGTTTTCGGCGAACCGCCCTCTCGGCAAGTGCAGGGGCCGAAAATCCGCCTGGCCAAAATAGCCAAGGCCAACGGCCTCCGCGTCTTTGTCATGGATTTCGGCACCGACGCCAAGACCGTTGATGAATCGCACCGCCTGAACACGGCATTGGGGCTTGTTTCATCCGCCGTGCACGCGCCGCCGGCCGAGCTTAATTCCCTGCCCCCCTATCCCCGCCGTCCGTTCAGCGAAAACTCGTCCAGCGTCAACTCGTTGGCCCAAGTCACGAATTTCGCCTACCTTGCCGATTCTTCCGCCTTCGGCCGCGTTGACGAATTCGCCATGAAGATGCATGGCACCAATTTCGACCTTTTGATCGTTGACGTTTTTCACGGCCGCACGCCCTTGAGCCGGCAAGCGGTGGAAACCCTCAAATTCAAGAAGGTGGGCGGCCGGCGGCTGGTTTTCGCCACCGTCAACATCGGCTCCGCCGCCAGCTACCGGTATTACTGGAAAACGAATTGGGGGGAAGGATCGCCGGCCTGGATCAGCGCTCCCGTCCGTGACGATCCGGACCGCTATTACGTGGAGTTCTGGCGCCCCGAATGGCAGAAGCTTATCTCCGGCGACACCAAATCCTATGTCTATGGCATCATCGCCCAGGGCTTCGACGGCGTCGTCATTGAAGGCATTGAAGAGGCCTACCGCTTTTTCGAACGCGGCAGCCAAGAACCCGAGGAGCTTCCGGCCGCGGCGGCCGCAGCGGCCCCAGCGGCGGCACCGGCCGCTGCAACGCCCCCTCAGGCGGCTCAATAACGTCTTTGATGAATTAAACCTTGGTGGGAATGACTCCTTCGATGACGAAACCGTCGTCGGGAGGAAAGCGCTCGGCGATCAGCACCCTGGCATGATCTTCGTCGCGGGCCATTACATCGTGGACCTGGATATCGGCCCATTGATCATCGAAGAAAAGATGACTCTGGTTTTCCTTGACCAGCGAGCGCACTTCTTTGTTGTAAATGGAGACTTCGTAGACGTGATTGCCGGCGGTCGGTAAATGAAGCATGGTCAGCCCCTATCCGGTTATTAGAGTGTCCGGTTCTCCCTTGGAGCTTGTCCCTCTATTCAACACCTCCGAAAAGCCCAGGGTGTCTTTGTTTGAGGTTGTTCGAATTTTATAGGAATAATAGTTAACAGAGGATTTACCAAAGTCTATTAGAAATTTCTTTTGAGTGTTTATTTTTAAAAAGTAACAACACCGTGATTTTCAGAAATTAACAGCGCCTTTATAATCCACAGGACCGGATTTATTCATTCCCGATGAATGCCCAACGGCGGGGGCCATGAGCAAAATCATCCATTATTATCTTTCCCTGGTGTCGCCCTACACCTACCTGGGCGACCCTTTCTTAACCGAAATCGCCCAACGCCACGGCGCCTCCATCCGCCGCAAGCCCATTGAGCTTGGCAAGATTTTCCCGGAAACCGGCGGTCTGCCGCTGCCGAAAAGGGCGCCGGCCCGCCAGGCCTACCGGTTGACAGAACTCGACCGCTGGCGAAAACACCGGGGCTTGGATTTAAACCTTCAGCCGAAATATTTCCCGGCCGCCGAGTGGCCGGCGGCGGGAATGGTCATTGCCGCGGAAAACCAGGGTTTTGATTCCGGCGCGCTGGTCAGCGCTATCCTCACCGCCGTATGGGCCGAAGACCGCGACATCGCCGACGCCGATACCCTCAAGGCCATCGCCGACGAACGCGGGCTTGACGGCAAAGCGCTTTTAAAGGCCGCCGGGGACGAGGGGATCAAGGCGGCCTATGAATCAAATACCGAAGAAGCGCTTAAAGCAGGCGTTTTCGGCGCCCCCAGTTACGTCTTCAAGGATGAACTTTTTTGGGGTCAGGACAGGCTTGATTTTCTCGATCGGGTGTTGGCGGCTGATTGAGGGTTTAACCGGGCGGGGCCTTATTCGTAATCCTGCTGAATGTTTTTTTGGACGCTGTCGATGACGAAACCCTGTTCGGAGGGGTAGCGGTCCTCGGCTTTCACGCGGGCTTTGCTTTCGTCATCGGCATCGACTTCAATGTAATGGAAATCCGCCCAATCGTCGGTGAATCGGTGGTGGTGTTCGCCTTCCTTGATCTTTTCGCGAACTTGTTCGTTATAAACTGTGACTTCGAACTTTGCCATTGCGGCAGA
Source organism: uncultured Thalassospiraceae bacterium (assembly GCA_964626025.1). GTDB lineage: Bacteria > Pseudomonadota > Alphaproteobacteria > Rhodospirillales > Casp-alpha2 > Casp-alpha2. The sequence continues at coordinate 1,328 of CAZVFL010000092.1, read as the reverse complement.
TCCCTTCCACCCCCAAAGAACTTGGCTTTTCGTAATACCCGGAAACTATACCATCCACAATGGCCAATTATCACCAGGAATTCATTACCGTCAGAATTTATTAGTTTAGCAAATAACCGTTATGGCATCTGTGACAGAGCTCACTAATCCCGAACCACCAAGGTTGATGACCGGGGCCCTGAAATTGTGGTAAAATTTACCGTCTCAAGTTGTTATCGGGCAGGCAGGCCCAGTGGAAGCGCCGGAAGACGGTATTTTCATTAACGCCCCGTTAACCTCTGCCATGGATGATTGAGGCGGTTGAGGTTGAGGACGGATCAATGGCGGAAGAAGAACAAGCACCGGAAACTCCGGATTCCGACAAGCCGACGACGGAAGTCGAAGCCTTGATGGACGTAAACGTCGAGATTACGGCCGTCCTGGGCACGTCGCTTATGCCGATTTCCCAAATCCTCAAGCTTGGCCGCGGCGCTGTGGTCGAATTGAACCGCTCCGTCGGTGAAGATATCGAGGTCCACGCCAACAACAAGCTGGTCGCAATGGGCGAAGTCATTGTCGTAGACGACCGTTTGGGCGTGACCATGACAGAAATCATCAAATCATCTTGAGAGTTTTCCCATGGGCACAGAATCTGAAATTTTCCGCACCGCCAACCTGTTGATTCAGGAGTATGGCGAAATGGCACCGCCGGCGGCTTTCATCCGCGCCGACCAGTTGTTTGAAAAGGGCGATTTGATGGGCCGCCGGGTGTGGCTGCGTATCGCCAGGACCGCCGAGGATTTGCTTTCCGAACAACGCCCGACGGACGTTTCCATCCACTAGGAACCAACCGCCCCGGTTTGGCGCCCCCGGGCGCCTAAGGCTAAAGCCGGGCCCTAATCGTGCGCGTTGCCGCCGGGAGGATCGTTTTTCCGGTCATGCAGGAACACCGAAAGCTTGCCGAGGGTCCAAATGACCGCCACGATCGCCGCGGCCAGTACGGATATCTTCAAATAGGCCAGGGCCTGGCCCGCTATGAAGCTCATTTGCCGGCCTTTGGTTGGGGTTGGGCCTTGCCGGTGCACTTAAAAACGCTGACCTTTTTGCGTATTCCCACGGAATAAGTCTCCTCTATTCCCATTTGAACAAGGCCGGCGACCTTGCCGAACTTCGCGCAATGGTTATCGGCCATATACTGCGCTACACCGGCATGGCTGCTGAGATGCTCGATCACCACTTCGTTTTCGTCGGCGTTGAGAGTGCAGCCCCCGCTTCCGACGGCCATGAAAAACAAAGCCAAATAACGCCAAGGCCCGGCCGGCCCCGCAATGGCGGGCCGGGCCGTGGGT
>CAZVFL010000091.1:0-4123 GCA_964626025.1 uncultured Thalassospiraceae bacterium | reverse complement strand
TGGCGTCATCCAGCCCCTGCAATCGCCTCCGCCGCGCCTCGACGGCGGCCGCGACATCGCCGCCGGCAGCCCCAAGCCGCCCGATCGCAGCCGCTATGTCCTGGCCGAACGCCCCTGGCGGCACCGCCACCCCAGGATCTGTCGGAAACGTACCGGGTTTGATGGACCGAAGGACGGAAGGCGCGCGCCCACCCTCCTGGCGCGAGACGCCTATCCGGCCTGGGGCGAGAAGCCGTTCGACCATTTCGACTAGGCCAGGTTCTCGGCGATGGTCGAGCTCCCGCTCAGCAACGACGCCCCGGCGCCGATGACGCCGGCCGTCCGCGCCGAGCGGCCGGCCATGCGCTCGAGGATGGCCCGCTGGCGGAGCCTGGCCGAGGTGATGTCGCCGCCGGCCCGGATCGTGAGCGCCTCGAACTCGGCCCTGGCCGCCGTCTCCACCTGAAGCAGAAGTGGCGAGCCCTCTTCCACCTTGGCTCCGCTTTTGGCGAGAAGCGCCCGCTGGGTGCCCTTGAATCGCTTGACATCGCGGCGGAAAACCGCCTCCTGGCGCGCCGATCTCTGGCGCGCGGAGGCGGCCTGCTGCTCAGTGACTCTGGCCTGGAATTGTGCCTGGGCGGCGGCGGCTTGACCCGCCCGGATCGCACTAAACGCACCGGTGAGGGCGCTGGCGGCAGCGATAATGTTTCCAGCGGAAAATACAGCCTTGCCGCCGGCGGCCGCCGCGGCAGCCCCTACTGCTGGGAGTGCAAATCCAGGCATCTTATATATCTCACAAAACCGTCCTCGGACTGCGCTTCAGCCGGAACGAATCCAAGCCGCTCGATCCAGCGCCGGCTCGCCTTGAACCCATCGGCCACGGTGGCTTCAATTCTGGCACCGCCGACATCCTCTTCTATCCAGCGCAACATCCTTCTGACGGCGCGGTGCAAAAAGACCGGGTAGCGTTCCCTGGCCTCGTCCGACGCCAAGACCCACGCCTTCACGATGCCATCCACCTCAACCAACCCACCGATCGCCAGTACCCGCCCCTCGACCACCATGCTGACCGCGTGGCCCGCGTACGCCTGAACCGCGCCGTTCGTTATCACCCCGGCCATGGCCTGGCGGTCGAAGCGCCCAGGACGGAAGCGCCGCAGATGCTCCGGGCGGAAGGGAACGAGTCGCGGCTGAGATGGCCTCTGGGCCGTGTAGGAGCCCCGTAGAGGGCCATCAGTGGCCGCCGGGGGGGTGTCCCCGCCCCCTGGCCTGAGAGACGCACCCTCGGCGCGCTGAGGAAGGGCCTCTATCACCGCTCCATGACCTTGAGATGGACCGCCGCCCCAAGCACCGTGAGCGGCAGGGGCAGGGTCTGCTCGATAACGATCCGCGTGTCGGTATCAACATCGCCTGGGAAAGAGACGAATTTCTCGCCGGTGAACAGCGGCAGCGGCGCGTCCATCGGATCGGCCGTGGATCGGAACGGCACCACGTCGAGCATCGCCTGGTCAGGGCCGATTTTCATGCCTATGCTGTCGACCAGAACCAAGCTCACGCCGTCGATGCGTTTCAATTGTCCGACCGCCGTTCCGGCGGCGGCGCCGGCCGCCACCTTCAGGGTCTCGATGGTCGATCTGTACTTCAAGCCTGCGTGGATCTTGCCGGCCGCCGATTCCAAAGTGATGCTGCCCCCCGAGACTGTCTTCGGCGGATGCACCGCGCCGTCGGCGATAATCTCGACCTCCTTGCCTTCCAGATGATCCAGGCCGCTCACTACTGTGACTTTATCGTCCGGGTCGAGCCAATCGTTGGTAGAGATCGCGCGAAGGCTCGCCGGCACTGCGCCTAAGAACTTCACGACTACCTCGCTGGCCGAGGTGAAGACCGTGATCTCGACCGCCACAAGATCGCGGCCGCGGCCGAGCGACCATATCTGCCCGACGTCACCGGCGAGGAACGGACTGAAGCCGGCAGCGGTCATCGATGTCCCCTCGTCCACCGCCCACGGGCCGCCGCCGGTCAAGGTCAGGGTCTTGGCCATGTCGGTGTTCCACTTGCTAAGAGATAGGCCAGAATCCACGAAAAAGGCATCGTTCTGGTTTTCAAAATCGCGGCTCTCGAAGAACTCGATATAGCGTTTGGTCTGCCCGCCCACCACGCGCTTGACCACGACCCACACCTCATCTTCCTGGGCGCCGGGAATGACGGCCACCCCCTCAAAGGCGCCGTCGTTCCTATCGTTCGGATCGCCGGTGATATGCCGGGCCCAGCCGATCACGTCCTCGGCGCGCTGATAGGTGAGCGCGGCCAGAACCCCGTCCGCGCGAACGCACCACAGGATCGAGTCCGGCGCCTGGCTGTAGTCCATGTCGACGAATCCGCTGGTGGCAACGGTCGCGGCGCGGCTCACATGATCGGCCAGAATGGTGAGATCCGACGCGCGAAAGCCGTCGACCTCGAAGTTGAAGGCAAATTCGCGGATCGCCCGCCGGGCACGCTGGAGAAACAACACCGCATGGCCCACCCGCTTTGGCAGCAGCGAGGCGCATCCGTGGGTGGTCTGGCGCTTGATCTGAACGTTGGACGGCGTGATCGGATCGTTAAGCGACGAGGCTTGCACGGTCCACTCGCCGCCAGCCGTGCCCACCGCGAGCTGCCGGCCCGGCGAAAGCCACTCGATCACGTTCACCCGGTCGGCCGCAATGGTGTAGTTGACAGGGTCATCATCGGCCGTGCCTGGGGTGAAATCTTCCAGCACGGCCGACTTCGATCCCCAAAGTGTCTGTGGTTGATTGGCGGTCCCCGCCAAGTAAAGTCGCTGTTCATAGAAGGCGACGCAGCTGGGATAGCCCGTCGTTCCCGACCACGCTCCCAGCCGCCAATTGGATTGCGCGGTGGCGGTCACGAAATCCTTTTTCACATCGGCCGTCACCTGGGTCGCGCTGGTGAAGCCGACGATTTCGGCATAGCCGTGGTTCGCTCCCTCGTCGATCCTGACCAGCCGACCCACGTCGGTTGCCACAAACGGGCTGTGGCCGACCGCGGTGATGGTGATGCCGTTGCCCGTTGTCAGGCTGGGCGTCAGGGTCTTGGCCGTATCGGTGTTTGCCTCCAGATACGGCCCGTCGACGAACTTCACATCGTCGATCGACCACGATATATGGCTTGTGCGGGAGAGTTTCTGTACCGGATGGTCGGGGTGAACCAGGTACATGATGTCCGCCGTCTGGGCGAACTGAAGCTCGGCCAGGTCCGTGTCGGCGAACGGCGTGACGATCTCCACCGGGGTGCCCGGCGGATCCTCGATCCGCCCCTTGTCCTTGTAGAACCGGAAGGAGAGGGCGCCCGCCTCGATGATGTAGGCCTGGACGACGGAGAACTCGAACGGAATGGCCCGGGCCTTCTTGGACGAGTCCTTCACCTCGGCGACGAACCTGAGCCCCGCCCGGCGCTGGGCGCCGCCCTGGGGCAGCGCGATGAAGTTCTCCAGCCTCTTGCAGGCGTTGTGGTACTTGCTGAAATCAACCCGCGCCTCCATGCGCGGCGAAAACTCGCCGGCATTGAAGCTGACCTGAAGCGGTGTGGCGCGACCCATTAAACGTACACCCAGCACTCGCGGCTTTTGATGCGCGAGATGTGGCTTTGGTGAACGTCGTAATCAGCGGCTATTATCCGCTGTAATCTACGGTCGGCTCTAATCGCCTGCGCATCCCTTGCTGTTAATTTGGCTAAACCATGTTGTTCACCATTGACATGAGCTTGCCGTCCCTTGGCTTCCCGGTCATGGGCATTATCACCGTGTGTACCTATCCATAAATGGGCCGGATTGACGCATGGAGGGTTGTCGCAGGTATGGAGAACACAGAGGCCGTTAGGGATTGGGCCGAAGGCGAGTTCGTATGCGACTCGATGAGCAATGGCATCGCGGCCCCCAACCTTAAAGCGCCCATAGCCCTGCCAATTCCGACAGGCCGTCCATTCCCAGCAGCCAGAGTTCGGTCCCGGGATAAACTTCGCCTCGAATCTTTCCTGTAATGTACTTGCAGTCATGGGCTCAAACCTTACCTCTCCGTGACCCAGGAGCCTTCGGGCAGGGCCTCGGCGAAGTCTTCCTGGGCGTCGACACCGCGGGCCTTTCGCATCA
>CAZVFL010000090.1:0-4281 GCA_964626025.1 uncultured Thalassospiraceae bacterium | reverse complement strand
CCTAGAAAGGCGGCCATGTTGGGATTCAGCATTCAGAAACTGCTGTTCACCGCTGCCATCGTCGTTGCCGTCTGGTACGGCTTCAAGTGGGTCGGGCGGATGAAGCAGGTGCGCGACCGGGAACGCGAGAAACTCCGCCGCCAGGCCGGCAAGGAGACGTCAGGCGGCGCCCCGGGGGACGCCCCGGGAGACACATCGGGCGACACCGAGGAGATGGTGGAATGCCCGGCTTGCGGCGCCTTCATCGCCGCCACGGGGGCAAAGTCCTGTGGCAAGGCGGAGTGCCCCTATCCCGGCTGACCATCGGCGGGACTCCGCTTGACCCTCTCTCGGGCGCTCGGTAATTTCGCTACCGCACAATAATTCCGAAAAAGGCCCCGGCTGGATGACGCCAGCGTCTAAATCCGACAACAGTTTTCAGTCCCTGATCCTGAAGCTTCAGGCCTTTTGGGCCGGGCAGGGCTGTGTCCTGCTGCAACCCTATGACATGGAGGTCGGCGCCGGCACCTTCCATCCGGCGACGGCGCTGCGCGCACTGGGCAGAGAACCCTGGAACGCGGCCTACGTACAGCCGTCGAGGCGGCCCACCGACGGCCGCTATGGCGACAACCCCAACCGCCTGCAGCACTATTACCAGTTCCAGGTGATCTTGAAACCGTCGCCCCCGGACGTTCAGGGCGTCTATCTGGAAAGCCTGACGGCCTTGGGAATCGACCCCGGCCTCCACGACATCCGGTTCGTCGAGGACGACTGGGAAAGCCCGACCCTCGGCGCATCCGGCCTCGGCTGGGAAGTCTGGTGCGACGGCATGGAAGTCACCCAGTTCACGTATTTCCAGCAGGTCGGCGGGATCGAGTGCGACCCGGTTTCCGTCGAGCTGACCTACGGCCTGGAACGGCTGGCCATGTACATCCAGGGGGTCGACAACGTCTATGACCTGGACTGGGACGGGGTGGCGAAAAACAAGGGCGGCAAGACCTATGGCGACGTCTTCCTGCAGGCCGAGAAGGAACATTCAAAATACAACTTCGAAGTCGCCGATACGGCGATGCTGAAGCGCCACTTCGAGGACGCCGAGGCCGAATGCGGTAATGCGCTGGGGGCGAACCTGGCGTTGCCGGCCTATGACCAATGCCTGAAGGCGAGCCATTTGTTCAATATGCTCGATGCCCGGGGCGCCATCTCGGCGACCGAGCGCGCCACCTATATCGGCCGCGTCCGCGCCTTGACCAAGGGCGCGGCGGAAATGTGGCTGAAATCGCAAGAGGGCAAAGAGGCGGGGACGGGCGCTCGCCCGGACAGGGAAAAAAAGAACACCTAGGCCATGCCCGAATTGTTGCTGGAAATATTGTCCGAGGAAATCCCGGCCCGCATGCAGGCCAAGGCGGCGGTTGATTTGAAGCGCCTCGTCACCGACGGCCTGAAAGCCGCCGGACTGGAATTCGACCGAGCCGAATCATACGTCACGCCCCGGCGCCTGGCCCTGGTGGTCGGCGGCATCCCTGAAAAACTGTCGGCCAAGACCGAAGAGCGCCGGGGGCCGCGCACCGACGCCCCGAAAGAAGCTGTCAAGGGGTTCCGTGGCTCGCTGCCAAAAGGCGCAAAGGTTGAGAAACGCCAGACCGACAAGGGCGAATTCTTCTTTGCCCAGGTCAAGCAGCAGGGCGGACAGACGAAGGGGCTGCTGCCTGAAATTTTGGGCGGCGCCATCGCCCAGTTGAACTGGCCAAAATCCATGCGCTGGGGCACGGGTAAGATCCGATGGGTGCGGCCGGTTCATGGAATTTTATGCGTCTTCGGCGGCAAGGCGGTTTCCGTTCAATTCGGTTCCGTCAATTCGACGGACGCCACGTCCGGCCACCCGTTCCTGGCGCCCAAGCCGTTCAAGGTCAAAAACTTCGCCGACTACAGGGCCAAGCTCCTGAAGGCCAAGGTCGTGCTGGATGCGGCCGAGCGCGCCGCCATCATCGAAAAAGAAGCCCAAAAGCTGGCCAACAAGGCGGGGCTCAAGCTCAAGCAAGACCCCGGCCTGCTGGCCGAGGTGGCGGGCCTGGTCGAATGGCCGGTGGTCAGGATGGGGTCCATCGACCAGGACTATATGGGATTGCCGCCCGAAGTCCTGACCACGGTCATGCGCCACCATCAGAAATACTTCGCGCTCGTTAATAAGAGTGGAAAGTTGGCGCCGAAATTCATCGTCGTCGCCGACACCGAAACCCGGGACCGTGGCAAGGCCATGGTTGCCGGCAACGAACGGGTGTTGCGGGCGCGCCTCGCCGACGCCAAGTTCTTCTGGGACCAGGACCGCAAAGCCTCCCTTGAAAGCCGCCTCGGCAAGCTCAACGAGAGGGTTTTCCACGCCAAGCTGGGCACCGTCCACGACAAGGTGATCCGCATCGAACAACTGGCCGGCGAGATCGCCGACCATTGCCGCGCCAACACCGGTGACGCCATGTGGGCGGCGCGGCTTTGCAAGGCCGATCTTTCTACCGAGATGGTCGGCGAGTTTCCCGAGCTGCAGGGCGTCATGGGCCGCTATTACGCCCTCGCCGACAAGGAAAAGCCGGATGTCGCCGACGCCATCGCCGATCATTATTCGCCCCTCGGCCCGGGCGACGCCTGCCCGGCAAAACCCGTCAGCATCGCCGTCGCCTTGGCCGACAAGATAGATACCCTGGTCGGTTTCTGGGCCATCGGCGAGACCCCGACCGGATCAAAGGACCCGTTTGCGCTACGCCGCGCCGCCTTGGGCGTGATCCGGTTGATCCTTGAAAATGAACTGAAGCTGGCCGTCCGCATGGTGATCGAGGCGGCCTGGAAGAATTACCCGGGCGGCAGTGATGAGGACCGGCCGGATGCGTTCCAAGACGACCTCAGGGCCTTTATCTTCGCGCGGCTGAAGGTCCACATGAGGGACCAAGGCCACCGGCACGACTTGATCGACGCGCTTTTCATGAGGGGCGGCGAGGACGACCTTCTCAGGATCGTCCGCAAGGCCGAGGTCCTGGGAAGATTCCTGGAGACCGACGACGGCGCCAACCTTTTGGTCGCTTACCGCCGCGCCAACAACATCGTCGAGATCGAGGAAAAGAAAGACGGTGAACGCTTTTCGGGCGGGGTGGATGAAAATCTGTTCTCTCAAAACCAGGAGCATGAGCTGTGGTCGAGCCTGGGCGAGGTGGAACAGGCCAATCCATCCACACCGAACATGGCCGAATTCGACGAGGTGCTGATAACGCTGGCGAAACTGCGGGGGCCGGTGGACCGGTTTTTCGATGAAGTCACCGTTAACTGCGACGACCCGGCGCTCAGGCAAAACCGGCTGCGTTTATTGTCGGAAATCACTTCTTGCCTGAACCGGGTGGCGGTTTTCAGTGAAATCGAAGGCGGCGAGAAATGACCAAGTGGATTTATGAATTCGGCGACGCCGCCGCCGAAGGCAATGCGGATATGCGCGAGCTGTTGGGCGGCAAGGGGGCGAACCTGGCTGAGATGAGCCGCCTTGGGCTCCCGGTGCCGCCCGGCTTTACCATCACCACCGAGGTCTGCGCCCATTACACGGAAAACGGCGGCGCCTATCCCGACGGGCTGGAAAAGAACGTCCAAGGCGCGCTCAAAAAAATCGAAAAGACCCTCGAGCGTAAATTCGGAAGGGCCGAGAAGCCGTTGCTGGTTTCGGTCAGATCGGGCTCGCGCGCCTCGATGCCGGGGATGATGGATACCGTTCTCAACCTCGGCCTCAACGACGAGACGGTGGAGGGGCTGGCCCGGGACAGCGGCGACGAACGGTTCGCCTATGACAGCTATCGCCGGTTCATCCAGATGTACGGCGACGTGGTGATGGGAGTCGACCACCATAACTTCGAAGACATTCTCGAAGACCTGAAGGCCGACCGGGGGGCGGTCCTGGACACCGATCTGACGACCGATGACCTCAAGGCCCTGGTCGAGGACTATCTGGCCAAGGTCGAAGACGTGGCCGGCAAGCCCTTCCCACAGGCGCCCACGGACCAGCTCTGGGGCGCCGTCGGCGCCGTCTTCGGTTCGTGGATGAACAAGCGCGCCGTCACCTACAGGCGGCTCCACGGCATCCCCACCGATTGGGGTACGGCGGTCAACGTGCAGGCCATGGTCTTCGGCAACATGGGCGATGGCTGCGCCACCGGCGTCTGCTTCACCCGCAACCCGTCGACCGGAGAAAACAGTTACTATGGCGAATTCCTGCCCAACGCCCAAGGGGAAGACGTGGTTGCCGGCATCCGCACCCCGCAGCCGCTGACC
>CAZVFL010000089.1:305-4413 GCA_964626025.1 uncultured Thalassospiraceae bacterium | reverse complement strand
GCGTTGAGAGTGCAGCCCCCGCTTCCGACGGCCATGAAAAACAAAGCCAAATAATGCCAAGGCCCGGTCGGCCCCGCAATGGCGAACCGGGCCGTGGTTGGGGTCGAATGGAATTTACCAAATGACATGACGCCCGACCGGATAATTCAACTTGGATAGACGGTACACCAATGACGGCCACCGAAGCAAAAAGCGGGCGGCGGTGTCATCCGAAAGGCGGGTGTGCTTGGTTCAGCGGAGCGCGTAGGGCATGAATCTGATGACCGGCGCCGGCCGGAAGGCGCGCCTGAGACCGGCGGCCCTGGCAATGGAACGGATGATGGCCTTGATCATCTCAGGCTTTCCTGCCTTGGGTCCGCCATGACAGAAGAAGACACCTGTCAAGCCCCGATCCAGGCGATGACTTTTGCGAAATCGGCCCAGAAAAAGACCAACGCCGCAAAGCTGTAAAGCGCAACCGTGGACCACAATAGCGAACTGTCCCACAGGCTCTCTTCTTCCTCGTTTTTCAATGCCCTGGTTATGGCGTTCATTATTTTTTCTCCCGTTAGGTCGAACCTGAAACGGTATCGGTAGTTTCTTTAAGAAAGATTAATACCCCGGGACGCCGGAAAAACGCCGGATGAGCCAGAAATCAGGGACTTTCAGGGGAAACCCGCTTTTCCCCCCCGGTTGGCTGCTATGCTGGCGTCCTTGAAGCCGACATTGAAGGAGGACGCGCCATGTCCCAAGACCTAGAGGTCCGAAGCCAGCATTTCCTGAAGGAGATGGAACAAGCCGTTCAGGTCGCCAACCGCGAAATTCTCAATCAGCGGATACCGGCAATCACCAAGGAGAACATCTTGCCCTTGGCGATCTCTGTGGCGAGGCTGCGTGGACAATATCTTGCCGAAGCCTTCAAGCTTGCGGCGACCGATGCCGGCGAAGCCCCCAATGAAAAGGAAATCCAGGGACTGAAGTCTCACCGAGAGAAGTATGAAGAAGCCCGGGATGCCTATGGTGCCCTGATGCACGTCATTGACCGTGGCTATGTGGAACTCGGGGAATAGCCTCTTCCTTTGAAACCATGGAGCCAGCATCCGCGAGGGTCTCGTGATGGGAAAGCCTAAATCCAAGCTTGACGCCAAAATCCGGCAGTTGCGGTTTATCGCCTTCTTTTTGGTGGCGGCTATGATCGGCAGCGCCGTTATCGGCTTCAAAACCATTAATCGGCTCAACATCAGTCAGTCCGATTGGCTGGAATTCCGGCACGTGACCGAGAACAAGGGGCGGTCCTTAAGCCAGATCCGTAATTATTTCGGTTTCGGCGGATTCATTCACGACTTCCAAAATTACGTTTCCAGGCGCGACCCCGATCTGGGTGGCGTGGTCCGGCGCAATATTGACGAACTGTTGGCAGCCGTCGCCACCTACGAAGCGGTCGGTGTTTCCGAAGCCGAGCGCGCCGCCCTCGCCGATATCCGCAAAGTCATCGCCGTTTACCGTTCGAATTTACAGAAGGCCGAACGTCTGATCAGCGCCGGTGAAAACCCGGAAATGATCACCCGTTTGACCGAGGTCGACAACCGCCCCGCCTTCGCCGGATTGGCCGCTCTCGAAGTCAACTGGCTCGAAGACCTTGATTCCGAGACCAAGCGGTTAATGACCGGTGTCACCGAGGGGAAGGAATTGGCCAAGATGAACCTGATTTTCGTGCTTGTCCTCGGAATGACCGTCATCGCGCTCTTTTGGTTCATGCAACGGCTGGTTCATGTCACGGTGGAAACGGCGAAATTCGACCGGGAACTCCGCGAAAGCGAGGAAAGGACCAGGCTCTTCGCCGCCGACGTCGCCCACGAATTGCGGATGCCACTGGCGGTGATGCGCCTAAGCCTGGAAAAACTCAAGGACCGCGATTTGGCGGAATCGTTGCTCCTGGACGTAGAGAAAATTTCGCGCATGTTGGAACAATTGCTGGCGACGGCAAAAATGGAGGGCCGCGCCAATGAACTGACCCCCGGCGTCAATCTTCATGAAATTTGCGTCGAGATCGGCACGACAATGGCGCCTTTGGCCATCAAGGAGGGCCGGACCATCGAGGTCCTGGGTCCCGATTCCCCGGTGGTCATAAAAGCCGACAAATTCGCCCTCGAACAGGCGATTCGCAACCTTGTGGAAAACTCCATCAAATATGCGGCCCGGGAAACGAAAATCACCATCGAAGTCACCGACGAACCGGCCGTCAAAGTCACCGACAAGGGACCGGGCGTTCCGGAGGAAATGCGCGAGGCGATCTTCGACCCGTTTCTGCGCTCCGACCGCCGGGGTGGTGGTTCCGGCCTGGGCCTTTCCATCGTCAGGCGGGCCGCCGAAGTCCATGACGCCACCATTAAGATTGACGATGCCCCCGGCGGCGGGTCGATTTTCACCCTTTCCTTCCCCCCTCAACAAGCGGCAAAGATTATTTGATGCGAGAAAACGACTAGAGAGGACGACAAATGGAAACGGGCTGGATTCTGTATGCGCTGTTTGCCGTAATGATGGTTGTTTTCTGGCGCCAGGCCGGCGGCCGGAAAATGGAGAAATTGTTCGAAGAAAGCCACCGCCACCACCAACGCGTGCTCGGCGTTATCGGCGCCCACCCCTTGGGCGGCACTTGGAAACGGCATCAAACCTGGATGGGTGATAAGAAAAAGAATTAACGTGTTGGTTGGTTTGAAAGGCGCCTAATTCCCCTTACCATGGACGAAACTGCCGGCCCGGAACGGGGCCGGTTCCGATTTTCCTTCCTCGTCCGCCGGCCGGAACCAGGAAAGTTTTTCCCGAAGCGTGACCACGCTGCCGATGATGATGACCGCGGGACCGGAAAGATTCGCCTTGGCCGCCTTCGCCGCCAGCTCACCCAGGGGCGCCGTCACCACCTGTTGCTGGTCGCGGGTGCCCTTATCGACGATGGCGGCGGGCGTCGCCGGGTCGGCGCCGTGGCTGATCAGCCGCTCGGCGAACGCCTTCAGCGAATAAAGCCCCATATAGACGACCGTGGTCTGGCGGGGCTGGATCAATGAGTCCCAGTTGAGCTCCATTTCAACATCCTTCATGTGCCCGGTAACGAACACGCAGCTATGCGCGTGGTCGCGGTGGGTCAACGGAATGCCGGCATAGGACGCGCAGCCGTTGGCGGCGGTGATTCCAGGCACTACCTGGAAATGGATGCCTTCGGAAGCGAGCGCGTCGATCTCCTCGCCGCCGCGGCCGAACATGAAAGGATCGCCGCTTTTCAGGCGCAACACCCGTTTGCCCTCCTTGGCGAACTTGATCATCAACTGGCTGATTTGTTCCTGGCGCATGGAATGGTCGCCCGGCTTTTTGCCGACAAACACGCGCTCCGCGTCGCGGCGCACCAAATTGAGAATGCCGGCGGGAACCAGCCGGTCATGCAGCACCACGTCAGCCTGTTGCATCAGCCTAAGCGCGCGGAACGTCAACAGGTCCGGGTCGCCGGGGCCGCTGCCGACAAGATAGACCTCGCCATGGGGGGTCGGCGGTTTGTTCTTTTCGGCCTCTTTCAGGTTTTCGTCGAGAAGGTTATGGGCGGCATCCGTCTGGCCCGCCAGGATATATTCGGCGATCGGTCCATGGATTAAATTTTCCCAGAAACGGCGGCGGCGGAGGCCGTCGGGGATGATTCCCCTGACCCGCCCACGGCAGGCGCCGGCGAAGCGGGCCAGACGCCCCAAGCCGGCCGGAATGAAAGTCTCAAGCCGCGCCTTCAGTATGCGGGAAAGGATCGGTGACTCGCCGCCGCTGGAAACGGCGATCAGCACCGGCGAACGGTCGACCACCGCGGGCATGATGAACGACGAAAGGTCCAGCCGGTCGGCGACGTTGACCGGAATGCCGACGTCCCTGGCCAACGATGAAATGCGGGTGTCTTGATCCTCGTCCCCGGTCGCCGAAAAAACCAGGACGCACCCTTCCAGGTCCGTGCCTTCGAATTCGCGGGCTTCCCATTCGACTCCGTCGCCCTCCGCCAATTCCCCCAGCGCCGGGCAGACTTCGGTGGCCACCAGCCGCACCCGGGCCCCGGCGCGAAGGAGCATTTCCACCTTCCGCGCCGCCGGCTCGCCGC
>CAZVFL010000089.1:0-295 GCA_964626025.1 uncultured Thalassospiraceae bacterium | reverse complement strand
CTCGCCGCCGCCAACGACCAGGATCAGGCGGTCCTTGATTTCCAGAAAGATCGGCAAGTGCTTCATGGCGCCCAAAGGTCCATTTTATGCCGCCCCCGTCAAGCCCTTGTTGAAGCAAACCCCCGCTAACCCATTGGGCCGGCGGGGGTTTTTGGTAGGCGGTAGGCGGCCCCGGTGGTGTTAGCAGCTCGGGCCGTTTTTTCTTTTGGGCAGCGCGTTTCTGGCTCCTACGCCTTCTTGCCCTTGGGTTTCTTGGCCTTCGCCCGTTTCTTTGTGTCAGGCTTGGCAGAAGGCT
>CAZVFL010000088.1:0-4688 GCA_964626025.1 uncultured Thalassospiraceae bacterium | reverse complement strand
CACAACAACCTGGGCAATGCCCTGAAAAACCTGGGGCGGCTGGATGAAGCCATCGCCAGCTACCACAAGGCCCTTGCCATCAAGTCGGAATACTCCGGGGCTGAAAGGAATCTCCTAAACGTCATGCTGTACGTTCCGGGGCTAACGCCTAAGGAACTCTTCACTGAAAGTTTGCGCTTCGCCGAGAACCATGCGCAAGGCATCACGCGACCCGCGGAGGATTTGACCAACGACCCGACCCCGGACCGCCGGCTTCGGGTCGGGTATCTGTCGTCGGACCTGCGGGATCATTCGGTGGGATCGATTGTGCTTCCTCTGATCTCTTGCCACGACCGGGCCAAGTTCGAGGTCTTTTGCTATGCCGACGTCGCCAACCCCGACGCGCTGACCGAAGAGTTCCGCGCGTTTGCGGACCACTGGCGTAGCGTGGTCGGAAAGATGGATTCCGAGGTCGCCAAGATGATTCGCGCCGACGCGATCGACGTGTTGGTCTGTCTTGCCGGTCATTTCGACGGCAACCGCCCGCTGGTCTCCGCCCACCGGGCGGCGCCGGTGCAGGTGAGCTTCCACGACGGGGCGACCAGCGGTCTGGAGGAAATGGATTACTGGCTGACCGACGGCTTCCTGCATCCCCCGGACACCCAGGAAATTTTTACCGAGGAACTCTACCGGTTGCCGGTGTTCTACCAGTGGCCGCCGATCGAGGATGCACCAGCCGTCGAGACGCTTCCGGCGGACCAAGCCGGGTTCGTCACGTTCGGATCCTTTAACAACCCGGCCAAGGTCAACGAAGACGTGATCGGTCTTTGGGCGGAGATCCTGAAATCCGTTCCCGGCTCCCGGCTACTACTCAAGTACAAGAATTGGTACGACCAGGCGTCGCTGCGGGGTCGCGTGGTCGAACAGTTTGCGGCCTCGGGGATAGGGCAGGATCGCGTCACGTTCGCGGCTTCGCTCGATACACTCGCTGAACACCTCGGTCGTTACGGCGAGGTCGACATCGCGCTCGACCCGTTTCCGTTTAACGGCGCGACGACGACGTTCCGGGCATTATGGATGGGGGTTCCGGTGGTTTCTCTCGCCGGTGAGACGTTCGTTAGTAGAATGGCGGGCTCGATCCTGCATCATGTGGGCCTCGGCGACCTGGCGGTGGAAACGCCGGAGGCGTACGTGGCCTCGGCCCGGGATTTGGCCGGCGACCTTGCGCGGCTGAGGACACTGAGGACGAACCTGCGAGAGCGGGTGGCCACTTCACCGATTTGCAACGCGCCCGCCTACGCCCGCAGTGTGGAGGATGGATATCGGAAGATGTGGCGGAAGTGGTGTGCCGAGCCCAAAAACGGACGTTAATCGCATCCTTCGGTTATGTCCGTTTTAGGGATGAAGCGGACGTAGATCACAGCCCGGCCGAATGTCCGCTCATAGTCTCAAGCGGACTTTTCAAGGTCGCCGTTCAATTCCCGCCACACACGACCGGAAATTTGCTTCGCCATTCCCCGATCCAGCATTTCCACCCACCATCGTCGCCGGTTCGAGGAGACATTTGAGGAATGTCGGCATAAAATGTCACCTCCGGCCTGAGGGGTCTTTGGATTTGGCCAGGGGATGAATATCCATGCTACATCGGGCCTATATACTTTGAATGCACCAACCAGAGGCAACCGCTCATGACTAAACCTTGGGACAATCCTGTCATCATGCAGGAAATAAAGGCCTTGATGGCTTTAACGGAAGAACTTCAGAAACCGTTTGAAAACGCCATTTCCATAATGGAGGGGATATCTGGAAGGATCGTCTGCACGGGGATTGGAAAAAGCGGAAATGTCGCCACGAAAATTGCCGCGACCATGACTTCCACGGGCTCACCGGCTTTCTTCCTGCACCCGACCGAAGCAGCCCACGGGGACCTTGGGTCCATTCTGGGGAATGATGCCATCCTCGCTTTTAGCCGGTCGGGCAGGGCGGTCGAAATGATCACCATATTGGAATTCGCAAAGAGCAAGGATATTCCCATCGTCCTTATCAGCGAGAACAGCCAGGACAGCCTCGCGGACCATGCAAATGTCGTTCTGAAGATGCCGCCGATAAAGGAGGCTTGGGGACATGCGCCAACCACCTCAACAATCGTGCAGATGGCCATAGGAGATGCCTTGGCAGTGACCCTTGCCCAAAAGAAGGGGTTTACCGACCAGAACTTCCACGAGCTTCATCCTGGTGGGGAATTGGGGAAGAAGAAATTTTGACTCTTCATGGCCAAAAGCGGGCCTGCGAACGAGGGAAAGAGGGTTCCTTGCATTGTTACGGCGGTTTATTTATCAAGGCCCCATCAGTCGTTGGCGATAGTTCCTGGAAATGTGTTTTTGAGGGTGGCAATGCAAAAGTATAGCCGGGAAAATCCAAGTCCCCGTTTTCGAGAAATGGAGGCTATGTATCAACAGATGCATAGCGAAGGGGATACTATAAACGCTATAGAAGCTGAAAAGACATTTGCTGGGCTTTCCATCTTGTCCCACATACAGATTATCGGCAACTGTATAAGGGGGTCGCAAAGCAAAACGCTGCTCGATTACGGTTGCGGCAAAGCCAGGGCATATGAACAGGCAACGGCCTCGTCAACGCGGCCCAATTCCTTCAGCATTGCCCCTTTGTTGTTGAGGGCTTCGGCGTAATGGGGGTTGAGGGTGAGGGCCGTGTTGAAACTCGCCAGCGCCTCTTGGTTGCGCTCCACAGCCTGCAACACCATGCCCAGATTGTTGTGGGCGTCGGCGTAATCGGGCTTGGCGGCAATGGCCCGGGTGATCAATTCCAGCGCCTGTTCGTTGTCGCCGGCCGCGTGCGCGATCATGCCAAGCAGGCATAATGCGTACGGGTAGTCCGGGTCGGCCGCCAGAATCTGCCGGTAGATTTCCTCGGCCTCATCCAGCCGCCCGGCGCGGTGGTGTTCGACGGCAACATCGAGTTGCGCTTCGAGGGAGGCGTTGTCCTGGCCGGAGGGGGTGTTGGTCATGGTGCCGCTGTTTTCCGGGGCGCGGTTCATGGAAGGGATTGCCTGTGTCTGATGACCTCGGCGTTGACAAGACCATAGGCATGACTTGCCTCGAAAGCCACGGCCTATTTGTTTTTCCCTGTCCTCAGGGGTGGCCGGAAAGCATTACCCGGAAGTTCCCGGAAATTCCCGGAAATTCCAGAAAGCCATAGCCCATAAGGCCTGACAGCAAACCGTAAATAAAATTGTTGACTCTGATGGTGCGGATGGGTATAAACGGCCAATCTGGTGCCTCGTCTTTGTCCGAGAATGGATGTTTGGGGGTGCCAGTCCGGCCAAGAATTGGCTGAGCCTAGAAGTTGGCGTAGTGACGACCAGAAGGAAGGATGAGAAAGTATTCTCATGTCTTTGCGTGACGAACATTTCGGTTTATGCCCTTTGGTTCCCGGTGCCGCAAGGCTTAGGAGCGAACGGGTTTTTGCGCGTTTACTTTCCGGTTTTTCTCTTGCGTCATTTTGTTTCTCCTTCGCGTATCGTAGGGGAGACGTCGAAGCCGCTTGAACCACGATGGTGAAAGCCGTTTCGCGGCGGGTAGAATCCCGCTGAATCCTTAGAAAAGGAACCGACCATGACTAGTATTACTCTTTCGGCAAGTATTCGTCAGAATCTTCTTTCGCTGCAGAATACGACGAAACTTTTGGATCTGACCTCGACGCGTCTGTCGTCGGGTCTGAAAGTTAACTCCGCTCTCGATGACCCGGCGGCGTTCTTTGCCGCCCGCGCCTTGACCAACCGCGCCAATGACCTCAATGGCCGTAAGGACGGCATCGGTCAGGCAATCTCCCTTCTGGAATCGACGGACAAAAACATCACGTCCCTCACCAGCTTGATTGAACAGGCCAAGGCGAAAGCCATCGAGGCCGACGAAGCCGCCACCGGTGGTATTACCGCGATTTCGACGGAAAAAGCCACTGTCGTAGCCGGCGTCACCACGATTTCCACGGACTTCGGGACCGGGGTGAGCGGCACCACGGTCCTTACGGACATCGGCGCTGTCGCGGCCCATGTCCTTACGGTGACCGTCAACGGCCTTGTTTCCACCTTCAGCGTTGGAACCAATACGATCGAAGATTATCGGGCGTTTCTAGACGGCCTGGGTGGGGTTACGGCGAAATTCAACACCACCACCGAAGAGATCGACATCACCGCCAACGGGGGTACGGACTTCAAACTGGAAGATACAACCGGCAACAGTTTTTTTACCGGCCTGGGCGGGTTCAGGGATCAAGACTCAGTGGTGATTGTGAACGCTGCGACCAACGTCTACGCGACCCAGAACAAGGCCACCGACCTGGTCGAGGACGCGTTCGGTGTGGGCGACACCGATGCGCTCCTTATCGCCGTGACCGGGGGCGGCTCGGACACCTTTACCTCCGAATCCGGTAACGATGGCGTGGCGTCGACGATCCAGGACTTGATTGATAAAATCAACACGGCCGATACCGCGCTGACGGCGACTTACAATACCACCACGTCGAAGATCGACGTCAAGGCCGCCGAGGGCGTAACCGTCACCTTCACGAACTCTGTTGGTACTCCCGTCGCCGCCCTGACCCTGAATGACGGGACCAACGACCTGGTGTCCGGTACGTCCGTGACGTTCTCCAAGCTCGGTTCGGCAGCCGAGGTTGGCGCGTTGACC
>CAZVFL010000087.1:0-4743 GCA_964626025.1 uncultured Thalassospiraceae bacterium | reverse complement strand
CAAGGCCTTCGCCGAAGCGGTGACGGCGGGAAACGAGATTATCCGGCTCACCGACACGATGCGCGAGAAGTTGCAGAGGTTCGAAGCGGACCTCGAGGAGATCGACCACATCCTCGACGACCAGATCCAGCCCCTGATCCACATCGAAACGATCAAGGCGGCGGACAACGCCAAGGACTCGGTGCAAAAGGCGCTCCTGGTCCTGATGGTGCTGAGCCTCGGCGGCGCCCTGATCGGCGGCATGGCGGTGTGGACCATGAGAAAGGCGGTGACGGGCTTTTGGCCGGCGACAAGGACGGCAAAGACGAGGAGACCAAAGCAGCCGGTGACAGGAAGGACGACGTCAAGGAACCAAAGGCCCTCGCCTCCGGGGAGGACTGGTCCCAGGCCGGCGGCTGGTACCTGGACGATTTCGTCCTGCGCTATCGCCCGGCTGGGCACGGGGACCGGTTCGTGAAGGCGTGGCTGGACATCACCGGCGCCGGGGGGGGCGACGGCGTCGGCGGACCCGGGATAAGCGCCGGGCGGCGGATCTTCGACAGCCTCGGCGATGCCAAATCGCCGGGGCTTTGCGCCAAGTGTCACAGTATCGACGCCAGTGCCGGGGGCGCCCTCACCGTCAATTGGCGGGCCCGGCGCCCGGTGCTCGGCGAGCGGCCGTTTGCAGCCTTCTCCCACACCGCCCATTTCAGCCTGCTGGACGAGAAAGGCTGCCTCACCTGCCACAATCCGGACGCCAAGGCCGCGTATTCGGAGTCCTACAAGGATCGCAACCCCGTGACCTTCGCCAGTACCTTCAGGCCCATCGAACGGCAATATTGCGCCAACTGCCACACGCCCGAGGAAGCCGGTGACAACTGCCTGATCTGCCACAACTATCACATCGGCACGTTCCCCCCGGCGGTCGCCAGCACGCCGAAGATGATGTCGGTGATGGGCGGCCAATCGCGTTGACCGACCGGGTCATCTGGTTGCAACGGGGGGATTGGTGGTGGCAAGCGGACGTTGGAAGCGATATTGTCCGCTCTATACGTAAATGAACTGTAATTCGTACATCCTTGCTCCTGACCCCGATGGAACCACACGGATGGAAACTCACGGATGACGAACCGGCGTCTTTATCGCTCCCTCGGTGGCCTGCTGTCAGCGGTATTGCTGGTGGCCGCTCTCCTGTTGCCCCCCCTGGGGGCGGGCGCCGCCGACAAGTCCTATCTCTTCGGTCGCAACAAGTCCTATCCCTTCGGTCATAACGAGCTGGTGGTCGGCGAGGTCGACAAATTGCGGCGGCAAATCGCCCGCTGTTGGAAGGTGCCGGCGATGACCCAGCGGAAGGATTTCGACGTCCACATCCGGGTCCAACTCCGCCCCAACGGCACCGTCCGCACGGCCCGGGTCATCGACTACGCCTGGATCATAGGTGACCAGTACCGGTTCTCGGTGGCGAAATCGGCCCGCCGCGCCATCCTCAGCCGCCCCTGCAACCCGCTTCTGATCCCCAAGGCCCGGCGCCACCGCGGCGACCGGATCACGCTGACCCTCAACCCCAGGGTCATTTTCCGCCGCTACTAACGCCGGCGCTGCAATCCCTTGGGCGGACCGTATGGGAAACCAGCAGCGGAGCCGGTGGCGTAGGGCCTGGGAGAGCACGAGGGGTTGATCGGTTTGGCGGGGTGAACGTGAAACAATGCGGCTCCTCGGCCTGCTGGAGCGCCGCCTTACTTGGCCCGGTTTTCGGGGGGAAAACCCAGAATCGCGCACCGGGGACCGGCAACACCGGCCCCCAAGAGGGAATTCATCAAGTTATTTAGCGGCGCACTTGGCCGAAATGTAGGCCATGGCCCTGACGGCATCCGTCAACTGGCTTTGCTGGTACCAAATCACGCTGGCCAGGGCCAGAACGATGACCATCATTGCAATTCCGGCGATATTCGAGATAGCGGGTGTTTCAACGACAATATCGGGTGAATAAGTCATAACATCCCTTCCTATGCAGTTTTTGGCCCTCTCCCCTACATTAACAAAAAAGTTAGCATTCCTCAGCGCAATGGGCAACGGTCAACCGTCAACCGTTGCATCCCGGCACCTGCGAGCAATCCTCCTTGAGATGGTGTTTACAGTCGATCTCATTTTGTGTCCCCGGTCGCATCCCCGCCGAACCATTTATCCCTGACTTCGTTATAATGGTCCGCCGGGTCATAGGCTTGCACCTTTAATTGCAAGCC
The DNA here is from genome assembly GCA_964626025.1 of uncultured Thalassospiraceae bacterium. Taxonomy (GTDB): domain Bacteria; phylum Pseudomonadota; class Alphaproteobacteria; order Rhodospirillales; family Casp-alpha2; genus Casp-alpha2. The sequence goes on along the minus strand of CAZVFL010000087.1, from coordinate 2,521 downwards.
CTTTGCCGTCAATTTCCCTATGGCCGCCTGCAGTTCGAAAAGCGTGACAAGCTCGTCCCGTCGGGCGCGAACATGGGCGACGCGGGAGTCCAACAGCTCCTGCTCGGCGTCCAGGACGTCCAGCACCGTCCTGGAGCCGACCTGGGCTTCGCGTTCCACCCCTTCCAGCGCCACCACGTTTGCCTCGATCTGAGTCTTGAACGATTTTACCCGGGCCCGCGCCGTGACCAGGGTTTCCCAGGTCCGGGTGGCGTCCTCGATGGCGTCCCTGCGGGCCTGGTCTATGATCCGTAATCGCTCGGCCACGGCCTGCTTGGCCTCGCGCAGGCGCGAAAAAACCTCGCCTTGCTGATAGAGCGGCACGGTTATCGAGGCGGTGACGGATTCTTCCTGGGAGATGTTGGTATTGGAAGCGGTCTCGAAGTCACGGCTGACGGTAAAGTTGAGATCGAGCGACGGCAACAGCTCGCCCCGGACCTCGTCCACGTTGTCCTGGAGAGCCTTCATGTCGAATTCGGCGGCGATGACGCCCGGGTTGTTGACGGCGGCGGCCTTGTTCGCCTCCTCCTGGCTGGAGGGTTGTCCCGGCGGTTGGGCGGACGGCGTCAGGTTCCTGGGCGCCGGCAGGCCGACGACGTTTCGATAGGCAGCCCGGGAGGTTTCGAGGTTGCCTTCAGAATCGATGCGGTCGGCGGTGGCGCCGGCCAGGCGCGCTTCGGCCTGATGAACGTCCGTGCGCGTGATCTCGCCGACCTCGAAACGGTCGCGGGTGGCTTCAAACTGCCGCTTCAGGACCTGTTCGTTGTTGATGTTGAGCTTGAGGACCGCTTCTTCCCGGAAAACGTTCAGATACGCCGTCGCCGCCTGCAGAAGCACGCTCTGCTCGGTCTGGGCGAGGCGCGCGCGTTCGGCCTTGACGGTGTTTTCGGCTTTCCGGGTGGCGGCCAGGGTGCGCCCACCGCGGAAAAGCGACTGGCTGATTTGCAGTTCGCCGCCGCGAGGGGTCCTGATCTGATCCTTGCCGCCGAAAGTCCGGGCGGTGTTGCTGGTGATCGCCCGGCTGATGGAACCGGAAAGGTTGATGGAGGGCCGCCAGTTGGATAGCGCCTGCGGCACCTGTTCGTCCGCGGCGCGGACCCTGGCCCTTTGGCCAAGCAACGTCGGGTTATTGAGATATGCGGCCGTCAAGGCGTCCTTCAGGGATTGCGCGTCCACCCGATTAGCGCTTCCGACTTGCGCTAACGCCATCAATAAAAGCGCTCCAAAGATCAAGGAAAAACGCGTAAATCGTTCCTTCAAAATGCTCGAATGGCATTCATGAAGCAAAGCAGGTTTAATCATTAACGGGATCTCCGCGGGCGTCCTTCCAGGATTTTGGGTGGGTGCTGTTCGAAGCTGGTTGCTTCCGAAATTTTCTATTGTTACGAAGCGCCGCAACGACTTTATAGGCTCCTTTCCGATAAACCAACTCAAAGAACCGTCCGCCTTCATAAATGGCCGTGGGAGGGGTATAATGAGACAAACCTCGCAAACTTGTCTGGGAGACGCCGGTAAGATATTACCAATCGGGAGGGTCATGGGATGACAACATTGAAGATGTTGCTCAAGGGCAAGGGCAATGACGTCTGGTCCGTGCATCCGGACGACACCGTTTTGGACGCCATCAAGGTGCTGGCGAAGAGGGACATCGGGGCCCTGATCGTCATCGAGGACGACAAGCCCGTCGGCATCTTCACCGAACGGGACTATGCCCGGAACGTCTATCTGAAAGGAAAGTCATCGCTCGATACGGCGGTGCGCGACATCATGGTGTCGCCCGTCATCAGCGTCACGCCCGATCAGACGATCGAGGAATGCATGGCGGTGATGACCGCAAAGCGCTTCCGCCACTTGCCGGTCATGGACGGCGGCGAACTGGTCGGCATGGTGTCAATCGGCGACTTGGTCAAAAGCGTCATCGCCGATCAGCAGTTCACCATCGAGCAGCTCGAGAACTACATCCAAAGCTAGGCGGTCCGCGATCGCCATAGAGGCGTGCCATCTCATCCATGAAGGGGGGCCTTGCCGAGAATCAGTTCCCCGATGACCGCATCAAAATGCTGCTTCGCCTTTTTGTCCTCGGATGGCGATCGATCGGCGTCAGCCGGCAGATGTGAAACGGCGGCGCGCAAGACGGCGTCGCAAACAAATCTTTTGTCCGCATTGCTCCAGTTCGGTCCCAACTCATTGTCCACCTGGGCAATAAATACGTCGCTGACCATGTTTTGTCCTTTCAACTGATAATACCAAGGAGCGGCTGTCTAGTTTTTCTTCGAGACTCCTTTGCGGGGAAAATTGATGACCCGGCCTCCATCCCTCTTTGGATCGAAACGGTAGCCCTTCCGGATTTCCACGTTGCGTAACATGACGTTTAGAGAGGTCACGTCGAAGGGATCCGGGTTCAGCGGCTCGACATACTTCGCCAGAAGACTGCGCAGCATTTCGAGTTCGTTTGGCATGAGCTTCTCCTCGATCGCCTCGA
>CAZVFL010000086.1:0-4942 GCA_964626025.1 uncultured Thalassospiraceae bacterium | reverse complement strand
CTGGTCGGAATGTACCTAAATGTACGCAAATGTACCTAAATGTCCTCTTTTAGAACGCAAGAGGCGCGGACGGCTGAAAGCCGGACCGGGACAAAAATCAAGGCGCGGCAAAACGCCGCCACGACCTATTCTTCCTATTCACAATGTCAAAGAGCACTTTACCATGCGCCAAAAGCGTGATGGAACATAAGGAGAACATAGTCTCAAGGGACGGGGATGTCAAGGGGTGGGAAAGCCCCAGTAGTGTCCTAGTTTAGAACGGGTCTAGGGTGTTGATTGTTAATTCTTTTTCAACCATTTGCTATGACAGTGCTTCCAGGGAGCGTGTAAATGGGGGTCACCTGATGGAAAACACGCTTTTCTTTGGGGATAATCTCGACATTTTGCGGGAGTGGATTGACGACGAGAGCGTTGATCTGATTTATCTTGACCCACCCTTTAACAGCCAGGCCCGCTACAACGTCCTTTTTGAAACACCCCTAGAGGATGCGGCGTCCGCACAGGCAGAAGCGTTTAGGGATACTTGGACATGGGGCGAAGAGGCTGAGTGGTCCTTCAAGGAGATCATGCAGGCCGGAGGATCGACCGCGCGCATTGTCGAGGCCCTCAAGTCAGCCTTGGGCAACAGCGATATGATGGCTTATTTGGTCATGATGGCCGTTAGGCTGCATGTACTTCGGGACAAACTAAAGCCGACCGGCAGCCTTTATCTGCACTGCGACCCGACCGCAAGCCACTACCTCAAGATTATCCTTGATGGGATTTTTGATCCGCGCTCTTTCCGGAGCGAGATTATTTGGCGGCGTAGCGCCGCGCACAGTAAACTGACGCGCCAGTACGGCCCTATCCACGATGTCATTTTATTTTATGCTAGGGGAGAACGGACAACCTTCCACCCGCAGCATACGCCCTATACACGTCAGTATATCAGTAAGATGTTTCGGCATGCAGATGAGAAGGGGCATTATCGACTGAACGAGTTGACTGGATCGGGAACTCGGTCGGGCGATAGTGGAAAGCCGTGGCAAGGTTATAACCCGACCACCAAAGGCCGTCATTGGGCAATCCCGGCATCAATGCGAGAGCATCTACCAAATGCTGGTACCAGCATGTCCCCACAGGAAATGCTTGATGTCCTCCACAAGAAGGGCTGGATTGTAATTTCACCGGACGGTCGCCCAACCTACAAGCAGCACCAGGGCCCAGGCCTTCTTTATCAGGACATTTGGGCGTACCAACCGGGCACCAGGGGGTGCTTAGAAGGCGCCGAAGATGAAATTGATGCTGACGTAAAATGGCTCGATCACGAAGATGAGCGGATCGGTTACCGTAGTCAGTACCGCAATTGCTAACCCCGTACCAACAAGGAAGGCCCCTAAGGAACCGAGTCCAAGGCCGATTGCCCAACGTGTAAGTCGTACTGCCAGCTTTTTCAATTTCTCTCCGTCTGTTTTTGCTGTAGTCCGATTATTTTCTTGTTCCTCATCATGTCCTTTTGGATTTTCCCCTTGGTTTAAATTAATTTTGATAATTGTTTCATCACAGCGAAAACCTGCTGCATCAGCATCCAAGGACATGTAAGCAAGTAGGGATGTGATAGCTATTAGGGCCAAGCCAAGCACGAAAGAACCAATGCTTCCCACGAACATCAAAATTTGATCGCTCAAGGGGGTATCAATCAGTTCAGCAAACGCGGGAAAAACTATTAACGCACCACCGTTTAACAGAAACATAGTCTTGATCGTCATTTGAGCATAAGTGGCGGCCATTTCTCTTGATCGTTCGCCGCTTTCATGAACAGGCAGAACGTCAGTTTGCCAACGCTGAAGGAATGTTCTTGTCTTTTCATTGAGAAGGCTCAGATGATCAAACTTCAAGCGAATTTCTTCGACTTGCAACCGAAGACGTTCTACCGGATCAAGTTGCTCTTGTTCCTCACTCATCGCTTTTTTTAGACTGACCACCCCTACTTAAACTGCACGTCGATGATTTCGTAGGATCTGGCGCCCTTGGGCGTCGTCACCTCGACCGAATCGCCCAGGGTCTTGCCGATCAGCGCCTTGGCCAGCGGCGAGGTGATGGAGAGCGAGCCGTTCTTGGCGTCGGCTTCGTGGCTGCCGACGATCCGGTAGGTGCTTTCCTCGTCGGTTTCCTGGTCGGCGACCATCACCGTCGCCCCGAACTTGACCGTATCGCCCGTGAGCGTCGAGGGGTCGATGACCTGGGCGTGGCTGATGATGCCTTCGATATCCTTCAGCCGCGCCTCGATCATGCCCTGGCGTTCCTTGGCGGCGTGGTATTCGGCGTTCTCGGAAAGATCGCCGTGTTCGCGCGCTATGCCGATCGCCTTGGAGATGAGCGGGCGCTCTTCTTTCAGCCGCTTGAGCTCATCTTCCAGCGCCGCCAGTCCTTTCGCGGTCATCGGGACTTTATCCATGGTCAGGCTTCCCCATCAGAACGACGTTTCAAAATAGGCCTGCAAGGGGGCCACTTCAAGGCTTCCCCGGGTCATGGCCTCGATGGCGTCCACCGCCGCCGCCGCCCCGGTCATGGTGGTGTAATGGGGGATGTTGTGGACCAGCGCCGAGCGCCGGATGGTATATGAGTCGGCGATGGCCTGGGCGCCCTCGGTGGTGTTGATGACCAACTGCACGGCGCCCGACGTGATGGCGTCGACGCAGTGGGGCGCGCCTTCCAGCACCTTGTTGACCGGCGTCACCTTCAGCCCCTTTTCGGCCAGGAACTGAGCCGTGCCGCCGGTGGCCGAAAGCTCGAAGCCGAGCGCCCGTAGCCTTTCGGCGAGAATCGCCGCCGCCGACTTGTCCCGGTCCTTGACCGAGATGAACACCACGCCTTCCAGCGGCAACTGGTTGCCGGCGCCCAACTGCGACTTGGCGAAGGCGCGCTCGAAATCGGCGTCGATGCCCATGACCTCGCCGGTGGACTTCATTTCCGGGCCTAAGATGATGTCGACGCCGGGGAAGCGGGCGAACGGGAAGACGGCCTCTTTCACCGCCATGTGGCTGCCCCCTTTTGATGAAGACTCGGCCGCCCGCTTGGAGAGCCCGAAGGATTTGAGCTTTTCGCCGGTCATCAACCGGGTGGCGATTTTGGCCACCGGGACGCCCGTCGCCTTGGCGACGAAGGGGACCGTGCGGCTGGCCCGGGGGTTGACCTCGAGGACATAGATGTCGCCCCCTTTGACGGCGAACTGCACGTTCATCAGCCCGACCACGCTTAAAGCGCGCGCCAGCAACGCCGTCTGGTGCTCCAACTCGGCGATCACGCCGTCCGACAGCGAATAAGGCGGCAGCGAACAGGCCGAATCGCCGGAATGGATGCCGGCTTCCTCGATGTGCTGCATGATGCCGGCGACATGGACGTCGTTGCCGTCGGAAAGCGCGTCCACGTCCACCTCGATGGCGTCTTCGAGATACGAATCCAGCAACACCGGGCTATCGCCGGAGGCCTGGACCGCCTCGGCCATGTAGCGTTTGAGGGCGCCGCCGTCGTGGACGATCTCCATGGCGCGGCCGCCTAATACGTACGAAGGCCGGATCACCAGGGGATAGCCGACCTCCTTTGCCACGGCTTCCGCCTCCTTGACCGACCGCGCGATGCCGTTCTTGGGCTGCTTGAGGCCCAAGTCCGTCAACAACACCTGGAACCTTTCGCGGTCCTCGGCCAGGTCAATGGCGTCCGGCGTGGTGCCGAGGATGGGGATGCCGGCGGCCTCCAGCGCGTGGCTGAGCTTCAACGGCGTTTGGCCGCCCAACTGCACGATGACGCCGAGAAACACGCCCTTCGATTGCTCGACCCGGATCAGCTCGATCACGTCTTCGGCGGTCAGCGGCTCGAAATAAAGCCGGTCCGACGTGTCGTAATCGGTGCTGACGGTCTCCGGGTTGCAGTTGACCATGATCGCCTCGATCCCGGCCTCTTTCAGCGCAAAGGCCGCGTGGCAGCAGCAGTAATCGAACTCGATGCCCTGGCCGATGCGGTTGGGACCGCCGCCCAGGATCACCACCTTCCTGCGATCGCTCGGCTCGGCCTCGCAATCGGGCGGGGTGAGGCCGTCGCCTTCATAGGCCGAATACATATAGGCGGTCTGGGCCTGGAACTCGGCGGCGCAGGTGTCGACCCGCTTGAAGACGGGCTTGACCGCGAGCTCCTGGCGCTTGGCGGCGACGGCGGATGCCGTGAGCCCGGCCAGCTCGGAAAGCCGTTCGTCGGAAAAGCCCATTTTCTTCAGCGCCAGCAGGCCGGGTCCGTCGTCGGGAAGGCCGTTCTTGGCAATGTCCGCCTCGGCCCGGACAAGGGCCTCGATCTCGGCCAGGAACCAGGGGTCGTAGCGGCAGGTTTTTTGCACCTCGGCGAGCTTGAGCCCGGCCCGGAATGCCTGGGCGATGACCAGCACCCGGTCGGGCCGGGGCTGGGAAAGCGCCTGTTTGATGGCCTTCTTGCCGCCTTTTATTTCGACCTCGTTCAAGCCCGTAAGCCCCGTCTCCATGGACCTCAGCCCCTTTTGCAGCGATTCCTGGAAGGTGCGGCCGATGGCCATGGCCTCGCCCACCGATTTCATGGAACTGGTCAACAGCGCCTCGGTGCCGGGGAACTTCTCGAACGTAAACCGCGGGATCTTGGTGACCACGTAGTCGATGGTCGGCTCGAAGGAGGCGGGCGTGACGCCGGTAATGTCGTTGGAAAGCTCGTCCAGGGTGTAGCCGACCGCCAGCTTCGCCGCCACACGGGCGATGGGAAAGCCGGTGGCCTTGGAGGCCAAGGCGGATGACCGCGACACCCGGGGGTTCATCTCGATAATAAGCAATTTTCCGGTTTCGGGATTGACCGCGAACTGCACGTTGGAGCCGCCGGTGTCCACCCCGATCTCGCGCAGCACCGCGATCGAGGCGTTGCGCATGATCTGGTATTCCTTGTCGGT
>CAZVFL010000085.1:0-4993 GCA_964626025.1 uncultured Thalassospiraceae bacterium | reverse complement strand
ATAGCGAGCGTGTCGAAGGATTGCCGCAGCTAAAAACGGTCAAGCAAAAGAAGCCCCGCAAGGACGTTAAGGTTCTCCCTATTCACGATGTCAAAGAGCGTTGGAAATTATTAGAACAAATATAGAACATTCTTCGGGAAAGTCAAGGGGGAAAATTCAAAAGGGCCCCCCGGATCATTGTCCGTTTCTCCCCCGCCACGCCCCCGCCCCCGCTGGCTCACGCCGGCGGGTATACCTTTATAACTATACAAAAAGCATGGATAGATACCCTATGATGATGCAACTACAATGCGAAGCCATTGGGGGAGGGATTTCCGGTGATTTGCAGAGTCAATCCGCCGCCGCGGGGCCGTATGGCTTCGCGTCATCTGCCCGCGCGTCATACGCACATGCGTCATATGCTCATGCGCCGGTTGCATGCGCTTTGCCGGGCGCTTTTAAGTGCGGTTCTTGTGGCGCTTCCGGGCTTCGCCCTGGCGGGGGAATCCGCCCCCGAAAGCTATCCCAATCCCCCCCCCAAAAAAATGGGACGGATATGCCGAAGCCGGCGGCAAGCTTGGCACCAAGCGCCATATCGGGGAGGTCGGCCTGTTCATGCCGATTGCCCAGGACGACAAATCCCTGCTTTTCGCCGATCTGCGCGGCAGTTTTGACGACAACGGTGCCAAGGAAGGTAATTTCGGGCTGGCTTACCGGCGCCTGGGTTCCGGCGCCTGGAGGGGGTGGATTCTCGGCGGCTATGGTTTTTTCGACCGCCGCCGCACCGAGAGCGGCAATATTTTCCTGCAGGGCACCGTGGGCATGGAGGCGCTGTCCGAGAAGTGGGATTTTAGAATCAACGGCTATCTGCCCGAGGCCGGCAGCAAGCTGGTGACGCCTGAATCGTCCACCGCCGCGACCGCGGGAACGGGGTTCACGCTGACGACCACAGGCGAGATCAGGGAGCGCGCGCTTCCCGGCTTCGACGTCGAGGCCGGCTATAAGCTGCCGTTAACGGATCTGGGTCCCGGCGTCGATGCCCGCGTCTATGCCGGGGCCTATCACTTCGACGCCGCCGGGTTCGACAACGTCACCGGCCCGCGCGGCCGCTTCGAACTGGATTTTACCGATCTTTCCCCGCTCCCCCCCGGCTCCAGCCTTCTCCTCGGCGCCGAGCTCCAGTGGGACGATGTCCGCGATACCCAGGCCTTCGCTGTCGTCCGCCTGCGCATCCCCTTGGGCATGACCCGCCGCGGCAAGGCGTTGCCGCCGCCAGGGCTGAGCAAGCTGGAGCGGCGCATGACGCGGCGCATCGAACGCGACGTCGATATCGTCGCCGGCGAATCCCAGGTGGCGACCCTGAACGAAAGCGGTTTCGTCACCAACGCCGCCAACGTGCAGATCACCGCTTTCAGCCAGACCGACGCGGGCAGCGACCTGTCCACCGCGGTGGCCGCGGCCGGGGCCAATTCCCTCCTGGTCATCGACGGTTCGGCCGGAACCGTCAATGACAACAGCGCCTCGAGCCTGGCCGCCGGCCAGATCGTCGCCGGCGGCGGGTCCGTTTTCACCGTTTCCAGCGCCTCGGGAAGGTCGGCAAGCGTCACCCTGCCCGGCGCCGCGCCCACCGTCAACGGCACCGGCGCTGCTGATGTCTTTGAAATGACCAACGCCAATGGGCAGATCACCGGCCTGACCATCACCGACGGCGTCAGGGGCATCGACATTACCGGCGACGGCGCGACCGTCAGCGATACCACCGTCCGGAATGCCGGCAGTGAAGGTATTTTTATCAGTGGAGACAACGTGCTGATCTCGGGGGTGACGGTCGACAATCCCGGCGTGTTTATAGGCATCCTTGTCAGTACTGCAAACAACCTGACCATAGAGGACACCCTGGTCACCAATGCCGTCGACGCCGCCTTCGTGAATAATGGCAATATATCGGGGGTCAGCTTCACCAACGTCACCGTCACCGACAGCACTAGAGGCGTCCGCAATGCTGCCGGTACGTTCGACCAACCAAGCGGCACGATCACCACCACCAACGTGACCACCGACTGCTCCATTACCGGCGGCGCCATCACCAATTCGACCCTGTTCATCAACGGCGTGCGTTGCGGCACCGCCCCCTGACCGCCGGGCCTAAACGTTTTGCGGTTTAAGCCCGGCGATTTCCAGGATTAGTCGGAATGTCCGGAATATCGGAATATCCGTCCCTTGTCCCGGGAATATGCCAATTTTTGCCAAAATATTGGCTATTTTTGCCAATTTATGCCATACTTGGCCGTGAAGGAGGCCGACCATGGCGACAATGAACGTATCCCTGCCCGACTTCTTGCGCGAATGGGTGGACACCCAGGTCGAGGGCGGCGCCTATGCCAATGCCAGCGACTATATCCGCGACTTGATCCGCCACGACAAGGAAAGGCGCGTGGCCCTTCGGGCCGCCATCCATGAAGGGCTGGACAGCGGGCGCAGCCCCCGGCGTGCGGAGGACGTGATGGCCGAGGCAAGGGCGCGCCTCGCGGATGGCTGAATATGTCCTTTCCAACAAGGCCGATGCCGACCTCGGCGACATCTACACCTATTCCTGGCGCACCTTCGGGGAGGCGCGGGCCGATACCTACTTTCTGGAACTCCGCGATTGCCTGGAAATGCTGGCCGGCAGCCCCCAACTGGGCCACGCCGCCGACCTTATTCTTCCCGGTCTGCGGCGCTATGCGCACGCCAGCCACGTCGTGTTCTACACCATTGAGGAAAGCGCTATTTTCGTCGTCCGCGTCCTGCACCGAAGCATGGACAGCGAACGGCATTTCACCAGGGGGGAAGGCGAGAAATGAGGAAAGTCCCTCATGAATCCCGATAACATCACCGCCGTTATTTTCGACACCTACGGCACCGCCCCCTGACCGCCGAGCCTGGTCCTTGTGGCGGGTTGATTTCCTTTCGGGTTCCCCTCTGATCGGGTATAGAAACGGCAAGGCGGAAGACGCCCAAGCCGACATGACGACGACAAATCTTCAAAGGGAGGATGATTAATGGGCAAGATCGGTTTTATTGGCCTTGGGATCATGGGCAAGCCCATGGCCGGCCACCTGCAAAAGGGCGGCCACGAGCTGTTCCTGCACGATATCGTTGATTTGCCCAAGGAATTGCTCTCGGGCGGTGCGGCGAAATGTTCGTCCGGCAAGGAAGTGGCCGAGAGCGCCGAGATCGTCATCATCATGGTGCCCGACACGCCGCACGTGGAAGCCGTGTTGTTCGGAGAAAACGGCGTTGCCGAGGGTCTGTCCAAGGGCATGACCGTCGTCGACATGAGCTCCATTTCGCCCATCGAGACCAAGGGATTCGCCAAAAAGATTCAGGACCTCGGTTGCGAATACATGGACGCCCCGGTATCCGGCGGCGAGGTCGGGGCCGAGAACGCGGCGCTGACCATCATGGTCGGCGGCGAGCAGAAAACCTTCGATAAGGTAAAACCGCTGTTCGACCTGATGGGGCAGAACATCACCCTGGTCGGCGGCCCTGGCGACGGCCAGACCTGCAAGGTCGCCAACCAGATCATCGTCGCCCTCAACATCGAAGCGGTCGGCGAGGCGCTGCTGTTCGCGTCCAAGGCCGGGGCCGATCCGGCCAAGGTCCGCGAAGCCCTGATGGGGGGGTTCGCGTCGTCGAAGATTCTGGAAGTTCACGGCGAACGTATGATCAAGCGCACGTTTGATCCCGGGTTCCGCATCGAGCTCCATCAAAAAGATCTGAACCTGGCCTTGTCGGGCGCCCGGGCGCTAGGCCTCAGCCTGCCCAACACCGCCACCGCCCAGGAACTGTTCAATGCCTGTGCGGCCCGGGGCGGCAGCACCTGGGACCATTCGGCCATGGTCAAGGCGCTGGAGCTGATGGCCGACCACAAGGTCGCCTAGGGAAGAAATCGCCCTTCGAGACAGACCTACGGTCCTCCTTAAGGCGTGAGGCATAAATATTGTAACTCCTCATCCTGAGGAGCCGGCCAACGGACGGCGTCTCGAAGGATTGTTGCCGCGGTGGGTGTCCTCAGCCTTTTCGGGTTAAAAGAGTGATCAGGCTGGTGCAGTCCAGGCGGTTGCCGCCCTCGGCCATGATCTCGCCGTAAAACCCGTTGATCAGGGCCGTCATCGGCAGGTCAACACCGTTGGACTCGGCTTCGGCGAGCACGATGCCTAAGTCCTTTTTCATCCATTCGACGGCGAAGCCGAAATCGAACTCGCCGTCGATCATGGTTTCCGCCCGGTTGTCCATCTGCCAGGACTGGGCCGCGCCCTTGCAGATCACGTCGACCGCCTTCCTGGAATCGAGCCCGGCCGCCTTGGCGAAGGCCAAGGCTTCCGCGAGGCCCTGAATGACGCCGATGCAGCAGATCTGGTTGACGCACTTGGTTAACTGGCCCGAACCCGCGGGCCCCATCAAAAGCACCGCCCTTCCGTAAGCCCCCAAGACCGGCTCGGCCGCGTCGAAGTCTTTCTGTTCACCGCCCGACCATGATGGTCAATTGGCCGTTTTCGGCGCCCGCCTGGCCGCCCGAGACGGGTCCGTCAAGGAAACCGACGCCCTGCTCGCGGGCCTTGGCGTCGATTTCGCGGGCGATGGTGGCGCTGGCGGTGGTGTGATCGACCAGGATGGCGCCCTCCTTCATGCCGGCCAACATGCCGTCGTCGCCGAAAACGACGCTGCTGAGGTCGTCGTCGTTGCCGACGCAGGAAAAGACCATATCGGCGCCCCCGGCCGCCTTGGCCGCCCGGGCCGGGGTTTCGGCGCCGGCGCCGCCGTGCTCGGCGACCCAGGCCTCGGCCTTCTTGGCGGTGCGGTTGTAGACGGTGACGTCGTGCCCGGCTTTGGCCAGGTGCCCGGCCATGGGATAACCCATGACGCCCAAGCCGATAAATGCGGCTTTTATGCTGCTCATGATGTTTTGTTCCGGTTGGTTGGGATGATGGCTTAATTGTCTTTTTTACGCTTTTGGAGGCGGATTATAGGT
>CAZVFL010000084.1:0-5669 GCA_964626025.1 uncultured Thalassospiraceae bacterium | reverse complement strand
GGCTCAAGGCCGAAGGCGCCAACAGCCCCGCCGACCTGGTGCTGACCGCCGATATCGGCAACCTTCACAACCTGGTCGAGGCCGGACTTCTTCAGCCCAGCAAGTCGGACGCCCTTGAAAGCAACGTGCCGGCCCAGTTCCGTCATCCGCAAGGCCTGTGGTACGGGTTGACGACGCGCGCGCGCATCATTTTTGCTCATAAAAAACGGGTCAAGCCGGGCGAGGTGATCACTTACGAGGACCTCGCCAAGCCGCACATGAAAGGGCGCGTCTGCACCCGGTCCGGCAAGCACGTCTATAATGTTTCACTGCTGGCCTGGATGATCGCGGCAAAAGGCGAGGCCGCCGCCGAACAATGGGCCCGCGGCGTCAAGGCCAATCTGGCCCGCAAACCGCAAGGCAACGACCGCGCCCAGGTGAAAGCCGTCTTCCAGGGCGAATGCGACGTGGCGCTGGGCAACACCTATTACATGGGCAAGATGCAAACCAACGAGAAGAGCCCGGAACAGAAAAAATGGGCGGCCGCCGTCAGCGTCATCTTCCCCAACCAGGGCGACCGCGGCACCCATATCAATATTAGCGGCGCCGGCGTGACCAAGGGCGCCAAGAACAAGGCAAACGCCGTCAGGCTTATCGAATTCCTGAGCGGTGAGGCGGCGCAGAAGATATATGCCGAGGATAACTTCGAATACCCCATCAAGGCGGGGGTCAGGTTGCACCCCATCGTCGCCGGCTGGGGGAAATTCAAGGCCGACGAAACGAACTTGGCCAAAATCGCCGAACACCGAACGCAGGCGACCCGGATCATGGACAAGGTTCGGTTCGATAATTAGCGGGTTGCTTCCCTGGCATCCTGGGGCGAAGGGTTGGACTTATCATGACGAACGAGGCCGCAACGGCCGGCATTTCCTCCCCCCTGACCCCTGGGGCCAAGAAGGATTTATGGTCATGGGTCAACGTCTGGAGCATCGGAACCGTTGTTATCGCGGTGGCGGTGATGGTGCCGATCGTGGCCGTCATCTTCATCGGCCTGACCCCCGGCGACGATATCTGGTCGCATCTGGCTTCTACGGTTCTGCCTTTATATATAAGCACCACGTTGCAATTGATGATCGGCGTCGGTGCCGGCACCCTGGTCATCGGCGTCGGCACGGCGTGGCTGGTCAGCACGTGCAGGTTCCCGGGCCGTCGCATCTTCGAATGGGCTTTGCTTTTGCCCATGGCCATGCCGGCCTATGTGATCGCCTATGTCTATACCGACATTCTGGAATACGCCGGCCCGGTGCAGGGCCTGTTGCGCGACATGTTCGGCTGGACCATCAAGCGCGATTACTGGTTCCCGGAAATCCGTTCGCTCGGCGGCGCCGTGTCGATGATGACGCTGGTTCTGTATCCTTATGTTTATCTGCTGTCGCGGGCCGCCTTCATGGAACAATCCGTCTGCGTGCTGGAAGCCAGCCGGGTGCTCGGCCGCGGGCCATGGCGGAGCTTTTTCTCCGTCGCCCTGCCGCTGGCCAGGCCGGCCATCGTCATTGGCGTGTCGCTGGTGCTGATGGAAACGCTGAACGATTTCGGGACGGTGGACTTCTTCGCCGTCAGCACCTTTACCCTCGGCATCTATGACGTATGGCTGAACATGAACAACGTCGCCGGCGCGGCGCAGCTGGCCGGGCTGTTGTTGTTTTTCGTGGTGTTCCTGGTGGTGGCCGAACGCTTCGCCCGGCGCAAACAACGCTTCCACCACACCACGTCCAAATACAAGGCCTTGCCGGGGTACCAACTGGAAGGCGGGGCCAAGCGCCTGGCAACCATCGGCTGCACCCTGCCGGTGGTGTTCGGTTTCGTCCTGCCCGCTTTGGTGCTGGGCAGTTATGCGGTGATCCATTTCGAGGCGGCAGCCAACGCCGAGGTCTATCGCTACGCCGGCAACAGTTTTCTGCTGTCATCCCTGACTGCGTTTCTTGCCGTCGTCATCGGCATTTTCATGGCCTACGGCGTGCGCCTCAGGAACGAGAAGATCGTCAAGTTCATGGCCCGGTTTGCGAGTCTTGGTTACGCCGTTCCCGGATCGGTATTGGCCGTCGGCGTGCTGGTCAGCCTGGGCGCCCTGGACAACGGCATCGACGGGTTCATGCGGCAAAATTTCGGGATTTCCACCGGCTTGCTGTTCAGCGGCACCATCGCCGCCGTGACCTTCGGTTATCTGGTCCGCTTCCTGGCGCTATCGTTCGGCAGCGTCGAAGCCAGCCTTGCCAAGATAACGCCGAGCATGGACGGCGCGTCGCGCAGCCTCGGCCACGGCCCGTTCAGCACGCTCAGGCGCATCCATATTCCGTTGATCCGCGGCAGCGCGCTGACGGCGGCCATGCTGGTCTTCGTCGATTGCATGAAGGAGCTTCCGATGACGATGATCCTTCGTCCGTTTAATTTCCACACGCTGGCGACCTATGTGCACCAATACGCATCCGATGAACAACTGGGCGAGGCGTCCCTGGCGGCGCTGGCCATTGTCGTGTTCGGCATTTTGCCGGTTATCGTCCTCAGCTTTGCAATCACAAAATCGCGGCCGGGGCAGGCCGGGGAAGGCCGGGCGCCATGAAGGGCCTTCATGTGGTCGGCGTTTCCCACGCCTTCGGGAACAACCGCGTGCTCGATAAAATCGGCATGATGATCCCGGCAGGCGACCTGGTGTGCCTGCTGGGGCCATCCGGGTGCGGCAAGACGACGTTGCTGCGCCTCGCCACAGGCCTCGAGAAACTGCAAAGCGGCTCCATCGTCGTCGATGACGTCATCGTTGCCGGTGAGGGCACGCACGTTGCGCCCGAACACCGGCGAATCGGCCTGATGTTCCAGGACTACGCCTTGTTCCCGCACCTGAGCGTTACCGAAAACGTGGCCTTTGGGCTAACCGGCGCAGCCAAGGCCGGGGAACGGGTCATGGAGATGCTGGACCAAGTGGGCATGACGGCGCATGCGGCGAAATATCCCCACATGCTGTCCGGCGGCCAGCAGCAGCGCGTGGCGCTGGCCCGCGCGCTGGCGCCGAAGCCGAAACTTTTACTTCTGGACGAGCCGTTCTCGGGCCTGGACACCAACATGCGCGGACAAATCCGCGAGCAGACCCTTGGCGTCCTCAAGCGGAGCGGCGTCGCGACCTTGATGGTCACCCACGATCCCGAAGAAGCCATGTTCATGGCCGACCGGATCAAGATCATGGGCGACAACGGCCGCATCCTTCAGGCCGGCCGCCCGCACGAAATTTACTATCACCCGAAACACGAATTGGTCGCCAACATGTTCGGTCTGATGAACCGTATCGAGGGCGTCGTCGAAAAGGGACGGGTCGAAACGCCCTTGGGCGCCGTCCGGGCGGCAGGCTTGGAGGACGGGCTTCGGGTCCAGGTTCTGATCCGGCCCGAGGGCGTGGTGCTGGAGACCAATGGCGGCGAAGGGGGAACGCCGGTCGAGGTGCTGTCGACCCACCTTCTCGGCCATGACAACATCGTCCGCGCACGCATCGTCGGCGGCGGCCCTGAATTTTACGTCCGCGTCCACCACGCCTTCGAGCCGGAACTAAGACACCGCATCGAGGCGCGAATCGACCCCGAGTATGCATTCGTCTTCCCTTTGGGCGGAGATTCCCATGCCGGGCGCCCGGCATGGCCGGACCCCCCGGCGTTGGAGACGACGGCGGCGGAATGATGGGGTGGATTGGAGGGCGGACTCTTGGCCGGTTCGGGTGTAGAATGGCCGCCAGAGGCAGGGATCGGCCTGATTTGAAAATGTCTTTTTGCCGGGTGACAACGCCATGAACACGGAATCGGTAGAACTGTCCTCTTCATTCGAGCTCGAATGCGACCTGCTCGATCAGGATCACAAGCGTCTCGTCGACATGGTCAACGAGATCGTCAAGGAAATCGACGCCGGCAACGCCGGCGCGTGCAAGAAGCTGGTGCCCGCGTTCATCGACCTCGCCAAGCGCCATTTTGACCGCGAGGAAGCCTTTCTGAACAAGATCGGCTATCCGGACGTCGACCAGCACCACGAACATCATCATAGCCTCGACGAAAAGATGGACCACATGCTGGCGTTCGCGGAGACGGCGGCAGACAACGAACTGGCGCGTGAGAGCCTGAAGAAGGAACTGGTGTTCTTCATCATGGACGACGTCATCACCGCGGATATGGACTTCAAGGCCTTCATCAAAGAAAAGGCGAAAACGCAAGAGAGCTGATCCGCCGGGCCCGGAAATCCGCGGCGCTTTTGCTATTTGTTAAGGGTTCCCGGCTATACAGGGGCAAACCAAACGACCATGCGGCGATGCCGCTATTTGCCCTGGGGGATCAGAAAATCAAACACCTGCCGTTTCGCATGCTTGCCGCCGTGATGGCGCCGCTGGTCCTTGGCGGATGCGGCTTGCCCGTGGGCTTTCAGATCGCCTCGCTGTTCGCCGACGGTTTCTCGTTGCTGACCACGGAAAAAACCCTCACCGACCACGGCATTTCGGCGATTACCGAACAGGACTGTGCCGTTTGGCGCGGTCTCAAGGGCGAAGAGGTCTGCCAGGACGAGGCCTTCGACCCGGATGACGTCGCCGACCCCGAGGACGCGCCGCTTGCAGAACCGGAAGACGCCGCGGCCCTGCCGGTAGAGCCCGAGGCCCCGGAGAAACCCGTCCGTTCCTCCGCCCCGGCCGCCCCGGCCGCCTCGGCCCAAGTCGCCGCTAACAACCCTGTCCCGGTTGATGGGGAAACAACCCCTCCACCGGTTCCAACGGCACCGAAGGCGCTCCCCTCCGTTCGCTATGAGGCCAAGGCGAAGGGCGGCGCGTTCTACGTGATCGCCAGTTACCGGCGGCTCGGCTATGCCAGGCGTTTGGCCCAGGGCCAGTCGGAATGGGTGACGAAAATTATTGCCGGAACCGCGTCGGGCCGGGCCGTTTACCGCGTCGCCATCGGCCCCGTCGCCAATATCCACCGCCGTTACGTCCGCACCCGCCTGATCAAGGACGGCTATCCCGACGTCTGGATGCTGAGGCTCAAAAACCCGAAGGTGGTTGTCGAACTGGCGGCCCTTGACGAGGTTAGCAAATCCTTTCATTGATGATTAAGCGGCCCCCTTCAGGGGCTTTTTTCCGTTAATTCTGGAAATCGGGCCGGATATCAATTCCCGGCTTAATAGAAGATAAAAAATGAAATCTCCGATGGGGGCGTGCATACCATGGCATGCATCCCAAAGTCGTGAATTGCTTTTTCCCTCCGTCTTTCCTTACAATAACCTTACGACATGATTCCTCTGGGGAGGGCGATCATGACTCAAGTTGAAAAAGTTACACCGGTTGACGGTCTGCCGAGCACACAGGGCGAGGTCATGCGCAGCGCCTTGAGGATCATCAAGACCCGGGGAGATGACGCGCTGGATTACGCCACCAGGAAAGCGGAATGGATGGTGGATAACGGCGACGAAGAAGATGAGGTTTACTGGCAGAACATTTCCCGGCAGATCGAGATTCTGCTTTACCAAAACGATTGACCGCCGCGGCTTTGCGGGCCGCCTCCGTAAATTTTAAAGAGACCTGAGCTTGGGATCGAGGACGTCTCTGAGGGCGTCGCCGAACAGGTTGAACCCGAACACCGCCAGGCTGATGGCGATGCCGGGCCAGATCGCCA
>CAZVFL010000083.1:0-5730 GCA_964626025.1 uncultured Thalassospiraceae bacterium | reverse complement strand
CGAAGAGGCGTCGTCGGTATGGTTAGTCGTCTTGCTCACTGCCAAGGTTACCGATAAAGGCCTCGAAATCCTTGGCCTCTCGGAAATTGCGGTAAACCGAGGCAAATCGGACAAAAGCGACCTGGTCCAGTTCGGCAAGATGTTCCATGACCATCTCGCCGATGACCTTGGTCGGTATTTCGCTCTCGCCCAGGGTTTCGAGGCGACGTTGAATGCTGTTGACGATGCGTTCCATACGGTCTTCTTCGACCGGCCGCTTGCGCAACGCGATTTGAAGCGACCGCAAAAGCTTGTCGCGTTCGAAAGGCGTTTTTTCGCCATCGCTCTTGAGAACGGATAGTTCGCGTAGTTGCACCCTCTCGAAGGTCGTGAAACGCGACGAACATTCCGGACACAGGCGCCGCCGGCGGATGGTGGCGTTTTCCTCCGTCGGACGGGAATCCTTCACTTGAGTATCGTTGTGGCCGCAAAAAGGACAGCGCATGGGTTTTGTTCCTCCCCTTATTTACCCTTTAGGTATATCGGAAACCGGCCGCAAAGCGCGAGAACCTGCTCCCGGGCCGCGTTCTCGGCGGCGCTGTTGTCGTCTGGTGAGGCCGCCAACCCGTCCAGCACGTCGCTGATCAGGTGGCCGACCTGCTTGAATTCCTCGACCCTGAAACCGCGGGTCGTGGCCGCCGGAGTCCCCAGCCGGACACCCGACGTCACCGTCGGTTTTTCCGGATCAAAGGGGATGCCGTTCTTGTTGCAGGTGATGCAGGCTCTTTCCAGGCTGGCTTCGGCGACGGTGCCGGTCAGCCCTTTCGGCCTGAGATCGACCAGCATCAAATGCGTGTCGGTGCCGCCGGAAACCATGTCGCAGCCCCGTTCCATCAGCACCTCGGCCAGCACCCTAGCGTTATCGACGACGGCTTGGGAATATACTTTGAATTCCGGGCGCAAGGCCTCGCCGAAGCCGACGGCCTTGGCGGCGATGACGTGCATCAACGGCCCGCCCTGAAGGCCGGGAAAGACCGCCGAATTAATCTTTTTGGCGATATCTTCGTCGTTGGTGAGAATCATGCCGCCGCGCGCTCCGCGCAGCGTCTTGTGGGTGGTGGTGGTGACTATGTGGGCGTGGGGAATGGGGCTCGGGTGCAGGCCGGTGGCGACCAGGCCGGCGAAATGCGCCATATCGACCATCAAAAGCGCGCCGGCCTTGTCGGCGATGGCGCGGAAGCGCTCGAAATCGATAATCCGGGGATAGGCGGAGCCGCCGGCGATTATCAGCTTCGGTTTGTGTTCCTTGGCCAGGCTTTCGACTTCATCGAAATCGATCAGCGCGTCTTCCTTGCGGACGCCGTATTGGACGGCGTTGAACCATTTGCCCGACTGTGCCGGCGGCGCACCGTGGGTCAGATGGCCGCCGGCGGCCAGCGACAGGCCCAAGATCGTGTCTCCCGGTTTCAGGAGGGCCATCATCACGGCGCCGTTGGCCTGGGCGCCGGAATGGGGCTGCACGTTCACGAACCCACAGCCGAAAAGCTCCTTGGCGCGGTCTATGGCGAGCGTCTCGGCGACGTCGACGAATTCGCAACCGCCGTAATAGCGCCGCCCGGCATAGCCTTCGGCGTATTTGTTGGTCATGATGCCGCCCTGGGCTTCCATGACGGCGCGGGAAACGATGTTTTCGGACGCGATCAGTTCGATCTGGTTCTGCTGGCGTTCCAGTTCGTCGGCGATGGATTTTTCCAGGGCCGGGTCGCGGATGGCGAGGGGTTCCTCGAAGAAACGTTCAAGTTCTTCGGATCCATAAGATGACATTTCGGTGGCTGCTTCAGGAGACATGAATATTAATTTCCCGTTGGAGGATCAGAAAGTTTGTCGACGCGCTTGGCATGACGCCCGCCTTCGAATTCCGTTTCCAGAAATACCTTGAGGCAATCGCGGGCGACGTCGGGGCCGACCATGCGGCCGCCGAAACAAATGACGTTGGCGTCGTTGTGAAGCCGAGACATTCTGGCACCCAGTGAGTCATGGACCAGGGCGGCGCGGATTTCCGGATGACGGTTGGCGGCGATGGAGATGCCGATGCCGCTGCCGCAGACCAGCACGCCCCGTTCCGCCTTGCCTTCCTTCATGGCGCCCGCGAGCGCATAGCCGAAATCCGGATAATCAACCGACTCAAGGCTGTCGGCGCCGAGGTCGAGCACAGTGAAACCAAGATCCATGAGATCTTTTTTCAGCTCGTCCTTGAGCTCATAACCGGCATGGTCGCTGGCAATGGCGATGGTTTTCGATGTCTTGTCCGATGGCATGGCGTTTGACTGTCAGGTTGGGAAACGGTTGGGCCGCGAGAATGGGCCGCGACCGACGATTTACTACCATATATCGAATCGCTCTGCCAACCTGCCACAAGCCCTCGGGGAAGGTCCAATGCGTAGATGACGGATAAAAAATGAAGAAAAAAGCATTTCCTCTGAACAATTGACAAGCAACCGTCCCTTCACGGCAAAAAGCCGGTTTTTCAAAATCAAAATTATGCAGTTCAAAAAGATTTGCTTACCGGGATTGAGGTTTATCCATTGTCAGCATGGGGGACCTTTTCTATGATGCTGCAAATTCCAAAAAGGAATTAAAAAACGATTCTTATAAACAGGGAGGCTAGGAAAAATGAACGAAGAAAAAATCGAGACCGTATCGCGGCAGGAAGTGTTGCGCATGTCGGTCGACATCGTCGCCGCATACGTATCCCAAAACGACGTCAACGGAACACAGATTCCGGACATCATTCTCCAGGTCTTTGGCGCCCTAAACGAGCTATCGTCGGAAACCGCCGAAAGCAACAAAAAAGCAGGGAAACCTGCGGTTTCCGTGCGTCGCTCGGTAACCCCCGATTTCATTATCTGTCTCGAGGACGGCCGCAAATTGAAGATGCTTAAGCGGCATCTCAGGACCGCCTATAATATGACTCCCGAAGAATACCGGAGCCGCTGGAACCTGCCGCCCGACTATCCGATGGTGGCGCCCAATTACGCCAAGCGGCGATCCGATTTCGCCAAGAAGATCGGCTTGGGGCGGAAAAGCGTCTAAGGCCGGGAACTTTTAGACGAACTGGCGTCCCCTTCAGCAACTTTTCGCCTGCCCCTATTTCTTTTTCCTGGGGCCTCTTACGGTGCGTGTTTTTTTGGCGATGACGTAGGCCAGCTTTCTCGCCGCAACCCGCTTCAGGTCTTCTAAAGCAGCCTTGGGCGAGGCGACCATGGTGACCTCGGTACGGGTGATCGGGTCGATGGCGACGACGCGGAGGCTTTTTCCGACCCGCTGGAACTCGAACAGGACTTCCGGCAGATAAACGTCCTTGGGGAACCCCTTGTCGGCCACGGTTCGCTCCTTTTTCGCCCAATGGCTGAGACGTCAATGTGCCCGGTTTGAGGCGGGGCCTCAAGTCAAGGCGGGGCCGGGGGCCTTACATGTTGCGGCGGTATTGACCGCCGGCTTCGAACAGCGCCTCGGTGATCTCGCCCAAGGAGCAGCAATGAACGGCGTCCATCAGATGAGCGAATACGTTGTCGCCTTTCGTGGCCGCCTCCTTTAGCCGCTTGAGCATGGCCGGGGCGACTTTCTCGTGGCGCTTCTGGAAGCCCCGTAACCTCTTGATTTGATTTTTCTTTTCCGCACCCGTCGAACGCTGCAACTGGGGCGGTGCCGGGGCCCGGGCGGCATCGGGATCAAGGAAGGTGTTGACCCCGACGATAGGAAGCGAGCCGTCGTGCTTGCGCGTTTCATAGAGAAGGGATTCTTCTTGTATCTTGCCCCGCTGGTATCCGGTTTCCATGGCGCCCAGCACGCCGCCGCGCTCGGAGATGCGTTCGAACTCGGCCAGCACCGCCTCTTCCACCAGGTCCGTCAGCTCCTCGATGATGAACGAGCCCTGGTTGGCGTTCTGGTTTTTGGAAAGCCCCCATTCCTTGTTGATGATCATCTGGATGGCCATGGCGCGCCTGAGGCTTTCCGCCGTCGGTGTCGTGAAGGCCTCGTCGTGGGCGTTGGTGTGAAGGCTGTTGCAATTGTCGTAGACAGCGATCAGCGCCTGCAGCGTGGTCCGGATATCGTTGAAATCGATCTCCTGCGCATGCAAGGACCGGCCGGAGGTTTGTATATGATATTTAAGCCGTTGCGAGCGTTCGTTCGCACCGTACTTGAAACGCATGGCGATGCCCCAGATGCGCCGGGCGACGCGCCCCATGACGGTGTATTCCGGGTCCATGCCGCTGGAGAAAAAGAAAGATAAATTAGGCGCGAAGTCGTCGATTTTCATGCCGCGCGCGAGGTAGGCCTCGATGAAAGTGAAGCCGTTGGCCAGCGTGAAGGCCAGTTGCGAGATCGGATTGGCCCCGGCTTCGGCGATGTGGTAGCCGGAAATCGACACCGAATAGAAATTCCTGACCCGGTGCTGAACGAAATATTCCTGGATGTCGGCCATCATCTTGAGCGCGAACTCGGTGGAAAAGATGCAGGTATTCTGGCCCTGGTCCTCCTTCAGGATATCGGCCTGAACGGTGCCGCGGACGTTTTCCAAAACCCACCCGCGGATTTTGTCGGCTTCTTTCGGTTTCGCGGCGCGGCCGTTTTCCGCCTTGAATTTGTCCAATTGCTGGGAAATGGCGGTGTTCAGGAACATCGCCAGGATCGTCGGCGCCGGGCCGTTGATGGTCATGGACACCGACGTCGAGGGGGCCGAGAGGTCAAATCCTTGGTAGAGAACCTTCATATCATCGAGTGTTGCCACGGAAACGCCTGAGTTCCCCACCTTGCCGTAGATATCGGGGCGTTCGTGCGGATCGCAGCCGTAAAGGGTGACGGAATCGAAGGCCGTGGACAGCCGCTTGGCCTCCGAATGCCGGGAAAGCAGTTTGAACCGCTTGTTGGTCGCGAAAGGATCGCCTTCGCCGGCGAACATGCGGGTCGGGTCTTCCTCCTCGCGCTTGAAGGGGAAAACGCCGGCCGTATAAGGGAAGTAACCCGGCAGGTTTTCCTTCAACAGCCATCTCAGGACTTCGCCGTCGTCCTCGAAAGGCGGCAGCGCCACCTGGGGGATGGCGGTGCCGGAAAGGGTCTGTTGTTTTTGCGGCGCCGGGGTTTCGCCCTTGCCTTTTTCGGCCTGAGCGCCGCCCACGGCATAGCTTTTTTTAATTCCGGGCCATTTTTTCAAAAGTTTTGCCGCCCGGGGGTCCAGAATTTCCTCGCGAGCCTTGATGAGGGCGTCCACATCGGCGGTTTTCTTTCCGCTTTTCTTCAGCATCTGTTTAGAGGCCTTCAACTGCTGGCGTTCGCGGGCAATGGCGACCTGTTGGTCGGCGGTTGCGTGATAATCGCGGACGGTCTCGGAGATTTCCGCCAGATAACGGATCCGTTCGGTCGGAACGATGGCCGTTCCGGGTTCGGAAGCTTTTATGTCGAGCGGTCGGGCGGTTGACTTTAACCTTTTGAACCCATTGGATTTAAACTGTTCCAAAATCTCCTGGTAGAGGGCGGTGACGCCCTTATCCGCGAAGCGCGACGCTATGGTCCCGTAAACCGGCATGTCGTCGGGCGGTTTGGTGAATTCCCGGCGGTTTCGCTGCACCTGTTTGCGGACGTCGCGAAGCGCATCGAGGGCGCCGAGCCGGTCCATCTTGTTGATCGCCACGATGTCGGCGAAATCCAGCATGTCGATCTTTTCGAGCTGGCTGGCGGCGCCGAATTCGG
>CAZVFL010000082.1:0-5762 GCA_964626025.1 uncultured Thalassospiraceae bacterium | reverse complement strand
CATGCCATAACCTAACCACCCCAAGGCCCACAACCCTTCTTTCGGGGCGGGGTCTTTTCCCGGCCCCCGGCCCCCGGTCCGCTGATTTTTTCCTAGCTACTGCGGGGCGGCGAAATTATTCTCAAGCCCGGTGATTCGGGTGATCGGGTTGGGCGTTTTGATCCGGGCGCAAGGCCTGGATTTCGTCTATAGGGGGACTGGTCTTTGCTGCACGCACTAAGTTTGGGATTGGTTCTTTTCTGTCTGTGGCTCCTGCTTTCGGGCTTTTTCAAGACATTGCTCATCAGCTTGGGTCTGGCGTCGGTCATCGCCGTTGTCTGGATCGCCCATCGCATGGACGTGATTGACCACGAAGGCCACCCCATCCACCTGACGGCACGGGCGTTTTTGTACTGGCCCTGGCTGATCGTCGAGATCGTCAAAGCCAACATTGATGTTGCCCGTGCCATCGTTCGCCGAAAAATGCCCATTAGTCCCTCGTTGGTCGAAGTCAAGGCGACACAGGAAACGGAACTGGGGCAAGTGGTCTATGCCAACTCGATCACCTTGACGCCGGGGACGGTGACCATCGCCATCGACAAGGACATCATGACCGTTCATGCGCTGACCCGAGGCGCTGCCGAAGACCTGGAGACCGGCGAAATGGACCGCCGCGTCACCGCCATGGAAGCCCATCCGGAAACGGAGAAACGTCCGAAAATTCTGAAATCCAGCATGGAGAAGGAATGATGTTCGCCTTGATCGCCTTCGCCGTTCTTATCGCCATGACCTTGACCCTTTTCCGCGCCATCAAGGGCCCGACCGTCTATGACCGGATTCTTGCGGTTAACGCCTTCGGCTCACTGACGGTGGCCCTGATCGCGGTTTACGGGTTTTTGAGCGGGCGGCCGGATTTCCTGGATCTGGCCCTGGTTTATGCGTTGATTAATTTCATCGCAACCATCGCGGTTTCGAAATACGTGGAATTTTCACACATGGGACGCCCGACCGGCGGCGATGAACTGGGGGACATCTGATGGATATCGTTCTTGAGATCGTCAGTTGGGTGTTCTTGCTTGCCGGCGCGGTGATGCTTGTCATTGGCGCCATCGGCATCGTCCGCCTGCCCGACGTATTCGCGCGCATGCACGGCGCCGGTATTGTTGACACCATGGGCACGTGTTCGCTTCTGATCGGGCTGATGCTCCAGGCCGGGCTGAGCATCGTCACCATAAAACTGGCTCTGATCGTGGTCTTCATCCTGTTCACCAGCCCGACGTCAACCCATGCCTTGGCGCAAGCGGCCCTTCATGGCGGCGTTCGCCCCCAGCTTGACGGGGCCAACAAAGACGATGGCCGAGAAGGAGAAAAATCATCGAAGACCTGATCGTCATTTCGCTGTTGGTGTTCATGGCAGCCATCGGATTCGCGGTGGCGCGGCTGAGAAACCTGTTCGGCGTCGTTATGCTGACCGGTATTTTCAGCCTCACGTCGGCGGTGTTGTATGTGGTTCTCGACGCCGTTGACGTCGCCTTCACCGAGGCCGCCGTCGGTGCCGGCATCGCCACGGTCCTGATGCTGGGTACCCTGGCGCTGACGACCAGCGAGGAAAAGACCCATTCGAGCAGGAAGCCGTTGTGGGCGCTGTGCCTGGTGATGATTACCGGCGCCGTCCTGATGTTCGGGACCCTCGACATGCCGCCTTATGGCGACGTCTGGGCGCCCATCCACCACCACGTCGCCCCCCGTTACCTGGAAAGATCGGGCCAGGAGGTCGGCCTTCCCAACGTGGTCACCTCGGTGCTTGCCAGCTATCGCGGCTATGACACGTTCGGCGAGGTTTTCGTCATCTTCACCGCCGCCGTCGGGGTTCTGATCATTCTCGGCCGGCCGCAGAGGGGACGGCGGCGGACGCTCAGAATGGCGGTCGGGGAAATGCGCCATGGCATGAGGCAAAACGTCATCCTGCGTGTGGTCTCGAAGCTGTTGATCCCGTTCATCCTGTTATTTGCCCTTTACGTCCAGTGGCACGGTGATTTTGGTCCCGGCGGCGGATTCCAGGCGGGCGTGATCTTCGCCTCGGGCTTCATTCTCTATGCCCTGATCTTCGATGTTGATACTTCCCGGATGCTGGTTCCGTCTTGGGTGACGCGGATGTTTCTTGCCTTTGGTGTTCTTTTGTACGCCGGCGTCGGGGTGGCGGGCATGGTGTTGGGGGGGAATTTCCTCAATTATTTCCTGCTTGCCCAGGATCCCACCCAGGGACAGCACCTCGGCATCCTGTTGGTCGAATTCGGCGTCGGCATGACGGTGGCAGGGGCGATGATCACCATTTTTTATACCTTTGCCCGCCAGGAACACTAAGCCATGGAATTCCCGGGGCTTCTTAATTATTGGATCATCGTGGTGTTGATGATGACGGGATTCTATATCGTCATCGCCCACAGCAACCTGGTGAAGAAAATCGTCGGGCTGAATATTTTCCAGGTCTCGGTTTTCGTCTTCTACATCACCATGGCCAAGATCAAGGGCGGCACGGCCCCGATTTTGGCGGAAGGCATCGAAACCTATACCAACCCCCTGCCCCACGTGTTGATCCTGACCGCCATCGTCGTCGGCGTCGCAACGACGTCGCTGGGGCTGGCGCTGGTGGTGCGCATCCGGGACGCCTACGGCACCATCGAGGATTTCGAGATTGACGTCGAGGACCAAGAACGGGAGACCGAAAGTTGATCGCGGACCTGATTCCCGGTCAACTTCCGGCCTTGCAGGTGCTGTTGCCTCTTTTGGCGGCGCCCGTTTGCTTGCTCCTGCGCCGGCCCAGAGCCACCTGGGCAATTGCCACGGTGGTCACGTGGGCGTCGCTGGCGATAGCCCTTGGCCTGCTCGATCGGACCTTGGACACGGGCGTTATCAATTATCCCTTCGGCGATTGGGCGGTGCCCTGGGGCATCGAATACCGCGTCGACACGGTCAATGCCTTCATCCTGGTCATTGTCGCGGCCATCGGTTCGGTGGTCATGCCCTATGCGCGGGCCAGCGTCGAGGCGGAAATCGAGGAATCGCGCATTTACCTGTTCTATTGCATGTATCTCCTGAACCTGGCCGGGCTGTTCGGCATTGCCATTACCGGCGACGTCTTCAACCTGTTCGTGTTCCTGGAAATTTCGTCGTTGTCGTCCTACGTGCTGATAAGCCTAGGCAAAGACCGCCGGGCGTTGACCGCTGCTTACCGGTATCTGATCATGGGGACCATCGGCGCGACCTTTTACGTCATCGGCGTCGGCATGATGTACATGATGACGGGGACGCTCAACATGGCGGATCTGGCGACCCTGTTGCCGGCGGTGGCCGATACACGCACCATTATGGCAGCCTTGGCGTTCCTGACCGTGGGGCTGAGCTTGAAACTGGCGCTTTTTCCCCTGCATTTTTGGCTGCCCAACGCCTACACTTATGCGCCGTCGGCGGTCACCGTGTTCCTGGCAGCGACGGGAACCAAGGTGGCGGTGTACGCCTTTATCCGAATCCTGTTTACGGTTTTCGGCGGGGTCGAAACCCTGGCCCGCGTCGGCATCAACGAACTGCTGGTCGTTCTTGCCGCTGCCGCCATGATCGGCGCGTCGACGGTCGCCGTTTACCAGACCAACGTCAAGCGCCTTCTGGCCTATTCATCCATCGCCCAGATCGGCTATATGGTCCTCGGCATCAGCATGGCGACCGTTACCGGACTTGCCGGCGGCATCATCCATCTGTTCAACCACGCGCTAATGAAGGGCGGGCTGTTCATGGCCATGGGCTGCATCATGATGCGCATCGGGTCTGTGGACATCCGCGATTTCGACGGCTTGGCAAAGCGCATGCCGTTGACCATGGCGGCCTTCGTCGCCGGGGGCTTAAGCCTTATCGGGATGCCGTTGACGGTTGGCTTCATTTCCAAGTGGTATCTGATCCAAGCTGCCCTGGAAAAAGGCTGGTGGCTGGCGGTGGGGCTGATCCTGGTCACTTCGCTGTTGGCTATCATCTATATCTGGCGGATCGTCGAAGCGGCTTATTTCCGCCCACCACCCAAGGGCGGGCCGGAAGTAACCGAAGCGCCGTTGACGATGTTGTTGCCGCTGTGGGTGCTGATCGGGGCATCCTTGTATTTCGGCATTGACGCCACCCAGACGTTGGGTATCGCCATCGGCTCCGCCGAAATCCTGCTTAGGGGGATTTAGCCGTCATGGCCGCCGAACAGACCATCCTTCTCAGCGTCTTTGTGCCGTTCATCGGCGCCGCCCTGATCCCGTTGACGGGGGCCAACCCCAACTTGCGGGAGTCGGTGACGCTGATAACCGCCATTGTCCTTTTTTATCTGGTGGCCACCCTTTACCCCACCGTTGCCGCCGGCAGCTATCCGACGGCTGAACTCCTCGAAATGCTGCCGGGGCTGGGCATCCAATTCACCGTCGAGCCCTTAGGGATGATCTTCGCCGGGACCGCCAGCTTCCTGTGGATCGTGACGTCGATCTATTCCATCGGCTACATGCGCGGCCACCAAGAGCAAAACCAGACCCGGTTTTACGTCTGGTTCGCCGTTGCCTTGGGCGCCGCCATCGGCGTCGCCTTCGCCGGCAACATGCTGACGCTGTTTGTCTTCTACGAAGTGCTGACCCTTTCCACCTTTCCGCTGGTCACCCATTACGGCGACGAGAAATCCAAACGCGCCGGCCGGGTTTATCTTGGCATTCTGCTCGGCACCTCAATCGCCTTTCTGCTTTTCGCCATTATCTGGACCTGGAACCTGACCGGGACCCTCGATTTCACCCAGGGCGGAATCTTAAGCGGCAAGGCTGCCGGCCCGGTGGTGGCGGTGCTTTTGGGCCTTTATGTCTTCGGCATCGGCAAGGCCGCCCTGATGCCCTTCCACCGGTGGCTTCCGGCCGCCATGGTGGCGCCGACGCCGGTATCGGCGCTTCTGCATGCGGTCGCCGTGGTCAAGGCCGGGGTGTTCTCGGTGGTCAAGGTGGTGGTCTATATCTTCGGTATTGATTTCCTGTTCGAGCTCGGCGCCAGCCAGTGGCTTCAATATGTCGCCGCGGCGACGATCTTGATCGCGTCCCTGGTCGCCATGACCAAGAACAACCTGAAAGCCAGGCTGGCTTATTCCACGATCAGTCAGCTTTCGTACATCGTTTTGGGCGCCATGCTGGTTACCGACCTCGGCATTATCGGCGGCGGCATGCACATCGTCACCCACGCGTTCGGCAAGATCACGCTATTTTTCTGTGCCGGCGCGTTCATGATTGCGGCCCACAAGACCGAGATCAGCCAGATGCGGGGCATCGGCCGGGCCATGCCGTTGACGACCTTCGCCTTCCTGATCGGCAGCCTTTCCATCATCGGCCTGCCGCCCTTCGGGGGCTTGTGGAGCAAATGGTATCTGGCGCTTGGCGCGCTTGATGCCGGCCAGGTGGTGATGGTGGGCGTGCTGATGGTCAGTTCGCTTTTAAGCGTTGCCTATCTGTTGCCGATTCCCTTTAGGGGGTTCTTCGCCAGCGCCGAAGACAACCCGCCGCCCGAAATCGGCCACGAGCACGATGAGGAACACGACCACACCCACGATCACGACCGGCCACGGGGCATCAAGGAAGCGCCTGTGCCGTGCCTGATCGCCATCGGACTGACGTCGGCAGGATGCTTGGCGATGTTTTTCTATCCCGACCCGGTTTACAACCTGATGCGGATGGTGGTCGCGCCATGAGGACCATGGGAATGGAGCCATGACACGCAAACCGCAA
>CAZVFL010000081.1:0-5920 GCA_964626025.1 uncultured Thalassospiraceae bacterium | reverse complement strand
GTTTGTCAAGGGAAACGGAGGCGCCGCTACTCAGCGGTCTTATTCAGCTTTCATCCGGCGGGAGTTCGACAACCAATAACTCAACCTGTTGGGCAATCTTGTTCCAAAATACCTGGTCCTCTTCGTCACCCGTTTTCTGCATCCTCTTGACCATCTTGTTGGCGTGATCAACGGCGCCGGCGCCCATGGAGGTAACGAGCAGCATGGCGTGGCGCAGGATTTCACCTTTTTCCCTAGGCTTTCCCATCAAAGGACTCCCCAGCGCGCATAGCAGTATCAAAAACGTGGTTTGTCGAAACTATATTCAAGAAATCATTCCCCCCGCCCTATTCCGCCGCCAGCACGCCTTCCGTGAGCCAGGCATCGAAGTCGCCGAGGGCCCGCTTGCTCATTGCCTGCTTGCGCT
Source organism: uncultured Thalassospiraceae bacterium (assembly GCA_964626025.1). Classification (GTDB taxonomy): domain Bacteria; phylum Pseudomonadota; class Alphaproteobacteria; order Rhodospirillales; family Casp-alpha2; genus Casp-alpha2. The sequence goes on along the minus strand of CAZVFL010000081.1, from coordinate 5,514 downwards.
TGCGGCCGCGCAATCTTTTGCCCCGTTCATCCGTCCCCTCGACCGGCGGGAACAGGCCGAAATTGACGTTCATGGGCTGAAACGTCTCGGCCTCGGCGCCGACGGTGACATGGTTGAGGATCGCCCCCATGGCCGTCGTCACCGGCGGCGGGGAAGGGGCAAGACCTAAACGCTCGGCGGCGGCGAAGCGTCCCGTCATCAGGCCGACGGCGGCGCTTTCCACATAGCCCTCGCAGCCGGTGATCTGACCGGCGAAGCGCAGCGCCGGCCGTGCTTTAAGCCGCAGCGTCCGGTCCAGCAGCTTCGGCGAATTCATGAAGGTGTTGCGGTGGATGCCGCCCAAGCGCGCGAACTCGGCGTTCTCCAGCCCCGGAATGGTCTTGAAGATGCGCTTCTGTTCGCCGTGGGTCATCTTGGTCTGGAAGCCGACGATGTTATAAAGGGTGCCCAGCGCATTGTCCTGGCGCAACTGGACGACCGCCCGGGGCTTGGTTCCCGGGTCGTGGGCGTTGGTCAGGCCGACCGGCTTCATCGGCCCGAAGGCGAGCGTCTGGCGCCCCCGCTCGGCCATCACCTCGATCGGCAGGCAGCCCTCGAAATAAGGCGTGTCTTTTTCCCAGTCGTGGAATTCGATCTTTTCTGCGGCTAGAAGGGCGTCGATGAAGGCGTTGTATTGGCCTTCGTCCAGGGGACAGTTGATGTAATCGGCGCCTTCTCCCTTGTCGTAGCGGGACTGAAACCAGGCTTTCTTGAAATCGATGGACTCCTTGTAGACGATGGGGGCGATGGCGTCGAAAAAAGCCAGCCCCTGATCACCGCTGAGTTCGGCCACCGCCCGGGCCAGGGCCGGCGAGGTCAACGGCCCGGTGGCGACGATGACCGAGTCCCAGTCGTCCGGCGGCAGGCCCTGGATTTCCTCGCGGCGGATGTCGACCAGGGGCTGTTCTTCCAATGCCCGGCTGACGTCGGCGGCGAAGCCGTCCCGGTCCACGGCCAAGGCGCTGCCGGCGGGCACCCGGTGGGCGTCGGCGGCCCGCATAATCAACGAGCCGGCGCGGCGCATTTCCTCGTGCAGCAGGCCGACGGCGTTGGATTCGGAGTCGTCGGAACGGAACGAGTTGGAACACACCAGTTCCGCCAAATCGCCGGTCTGGTGGGCGTCGGTGCCCCGTTCGGGCCGCATTTCATGGAGCTGGACCGGAATCCCGGCGAGCGCCAATTGCCAGGCGGCCTCGCTGCCGGCAAGGCCGCCGCCGATGACGTGAACGGGTTTCATTTCCTTGAGCATCATGGAATTCAAACAAATAGTGACCGCCGGCCCGTTCGGCAACCGTGAAAAGTCTTAAAGCCGTTTATGGATGACGCTTTCTCCGTCCGGCCTTCAGAAAATCCGCGCCGGCCGGCCGGTTCCGTCCTATCATCGCCCCATGACGTCCATGGAAGACCTGGATACCCTGGCCGGGCGGGTGCCCTCGGGCGCGCTGTTGGCGGTGGCGCCGGAATACAGTTGGGTGCCCATGGAACTGGTGCGGGCGCTGATCCGGCGCCAAATAAGGGACCTGCATCTGCTGGCCGTGCCCATCGGCGGCCTGGCGGCGGACCTTTTGATCGGCGCCGGCGCGGTGAAGACCCTGGAAGCCGCCGCCGTCAGCCTCGGCGAAGCCGGCCCGGCGCCGCGTTTTTCCGACGCCGTCGAGAACGCCGCCATCACCATGCTGGATTCCACCTGCCCGGCCATTCACACTGGCCTCCAGGCATCCGAAAAAGGCGTTGCGTTCATGCCGCTGGGCGGTCTCGTCGGCTCCGACTTGGTTGCCAACCGGGACGACTGGAAGGTGGTGGACGACCCGTTGGGCGAAGGCGGCGGGCCGGTGGTGCTGCTGCCCGCCATCAAGCCGGACGTGACCATTTTCCACAGCCCCCGCGCCGACCGTGAAGGCAACGTCTGGATCGGGCGGCGGCGTGAGTTGATGACCATGGCCCATGCCTCGGCGGCCACCCTGGTCACCGTCGAGGCGGTCGAGGACGGCGATTTCCTGGCCGACGAGGAAACGGCGGCGGGGACGCTGTCGTCGCTCTACGTGACGGCGGTCGCCGAAGTGAAAGACGGCGCCAGGCCCATGGGGCTGACCGGCCATTATGAGCGCGACATGGACCACCTCCGCGCCTACGGCGAGGAGGCCGCCACTCAAGAGGGCTTCGACGAATACCTGAAGCGCGAGGTCCTGTGAGCAAAAACGGATATTCCGAAGAGGAATTCCTGATCTGCGCCATCGCGCGGCTGTTGGAAGGCGCCGGCCACGTGGCCGTCGGCGCGATTTCCCCCATACCCGGGTGCGCGGCGCTGCTGGCCCGGGAAATCTCGGGTAGCCAAGAGGCGGGGACGGGAGCGGCGGACGCCGGTCCCGGACAGGGACAAAAAACGAATCTCTTGCGGGTGTCGATCATCCACGGCGACGCCAACAACCCGTTCACCGACGGCGGGCGCGAGCTTTTCGACTGCGCCGGCCAGGGGCGGGTTGACGTGTTCTTCCTGGGCGGCGCCCAGATTGACGGCGAGGCCAACATCAACCTTCTGGGGACCGGCCCCTATCCGAAGCTGGAGAAACGCTTTCCCGGCTCCTTCGGCTCGGCGTTCATGTATTTCCAGGTGCCGAAGGTGATCCTGTTCGCGCCCGAGCATTCCCCCCGGGTGCTGGTGGATCGCGTTGACTTCATCAGCGCACCGGGCACCAGCCCGCCCGAGGTCAACCGCCCCGGCGGGCCGAAGGCGCTGGTCACCGGGCTCGCGGTAATGTCGTTCGACGCCGGCCTGAAACGCTTCACCCTGGATTCGATCCATCCCGGCGTGACGGTGGAGGACGTCAGGGACAACACCGGCTTCGATTTCCATGTCCCGGAAAACGTGCCGGAAACCCCTCTGCCCGAGCCGGCGCGGCTGAAGCTGTTGCGCGGCCCCATCGGCGCCGAGATCGCCAAGACCTACCCCGACTTCGCCGGCCGGGTATTCGGCGCCCGCGCATAGAATAATATCAATCTTGCGGGTACATTGGCGGCATGGCGAAACCGAACAAACCGCCTCTGGACGGCATCCGCGTGCTCGACATGTCGCGCGTGCTCGCCGGGCCGTGGTGCGCGATGATCCTGGGCGATCTGGGCGCCGACGTCATCAAGGTCGAAAACCCCCGGGGCGGCGACGAGACCCGCGACTTCGGCCCGCCCTTCGAGGCCGGCGAGAGCGCCTATTACATGTCCGCCAACCGCAACAAGAAAAGCCTGCTTTGCGACCTCGGCAGCGGCGAAGGGCAGGGGATCGTCCGCCGGCTGGCGCAAAAATCCGACGTCCTGATCGAGAACTTCCGCCTCGGCACCATGGACAAGTTTGGCCTCGCCCTGGGTGACCTGAGGGAAGCCAACCCCAGGCTGGTGACGTGTTCGATCTCCGGCTACGGCCGCGAAAGCCCGCTGGCCGCCCGCCCCGGCTACGACTTCATGATCCAGGCGGAAAGCGGCCTGATGTCCATCACCGGCGAGCCCGACGGGCCGCCCTTGAGGGTCGGCGTGGCGACCGCCGACCTGACCACCGGCAACGTCGCCGCCCAGGGGGTGCTGGCGGCGCTGCTGGCGCGCGAGAAATCGGGCCGTGGCCAGCACATCGACCTGGCGTTGCTGGACTGCCAGGTGGCCGGGCTGGCCAATATCGGCGCCGGTTATCTGATGAGCGGCAAGCGCCCCGAACGCCACGCCAACGCGCATCCCAACGTCGCCCCCTACGAAGCCTTCGAGACGGCGGACCAGCCGATCGCGCTGACCGTCGCCAACGACCGCCAGTTCCGGAAGCTCTGCGATCTGATGGGGGTGGCGGAATTGCCCGCCGACCCCCGCTTCGCCTCCAACTCCAAGCGCGCCGCCAACAGGAAGGAACTGAAGCCGGAACTGGAGCGTGTGTTCCGAACCAAGGGCCGCGATCAGTGGCTGGATGAATTCTACGCCGCCGGGCTTCCGGCCGGGCCCATCCGCACCGTCGACGAGGCGCTGGACTCGCCCGAGATCAAGGCCCACGGCATGATCAAGGAGATGCCGCACCCGGCCCTGGGCACCTGCCGGCTGGTCGCATCGCCGCTTAGGTTGTCAGATACGCCGGTGCGCGAACCCTTCCACCCGCCGCTGCTGGGCGAGCACACGGCGGAGGTTCTGGTCGATGTGCTGGGCTGGGACGCGGCCGAGGCGAAGGCGTATGCCAAGCGGGTGAAAGAGGGCTAACGCCGGCGACCTGTTCCGCCGAAATGGGCCAAGTCTTTGATTCAAAAGAAAAATAGCCGGAAATCCCCAGATGAATGTCCGCAAATGTCCGCATATGTCTACATTTTTTACGCACCCGCAGCATAATCAGGGCCTGTTCCATTCATTTCTTATCAACCAAATGGACTTTCCGGGGCATTCAAGTTTGCGTTTCGGCCATGCACCTCCATGCGGTTCCCGGCTTGGGTCCGGCCCGTTGATTTTTTGGCCTATTCACAATGTCCAAGAGCAAAAGAACAGACATAGAACATAGGTCTTTGCAGGGACGATGTCAAGGGGGGTGAGGAGATTTAAAGCCAAGGGTGAATTCGAGTGAAAGAAACCATGCGATACAAGATATACCCTTTTTTTCACATTACTAACGCAATCTGTTGAAAAGCCCTTTAAATGGGACTACCTTTTAAATCTACGGTCTCGACCGCTCCTTCTCGTCGTCGCTTCCAGGATGTACGTGAAGCCTTGACCGGCTGGAACAATTCCAGCCGGTAATAAGGATCGGTCGGCGGTTCGCCCCAACGGGACGAATTGCCGACAGGCTGGCAGTTTGGCACTTGCCGCTGTCATCCGTAATCCGGATACAATTGCTCCATCGGCTGTCGTTCACGGCAACCGACGGAGGGTACAGTCGCCTGCCTGAGGGCGTTTTAATGGTGCAGGCAGGCGCGAGTACCGAGTTTTGGTTCTCTTGAGACATGGCAAAAAACGTATTGGGTCGCCTCGTAACTCTTCCAAAGTTACGGGAAGTTTGGGGTGGATTCTGGCGTGACGCCAGTAAAAAGCAGTCGTCCGGGGTTGATGGGGTCACCGCCGCTGGCTTCAATGCAAATCGAGAACACAATCTTCAGTCACTCCAATCTCAGCTCCGTCACGGCTACCGATTTGATCGTTTAGTCGCACATCCTGTCCCAAAGCCTGACGGCAAGAAGGATCGGATCATCTGTGTACCAACCATTCGTGATCGCCTGGTCCAGCGGCTGATCGGAAAATATCTTTCCGCTCATGGAAAAAGGTATGGAATAGAAAACGATGCTAGTTACGGATTTATTGCAAGCACGCCCGAAAAACGCCGGGGCGTGGGCGCCGCCCGTAATAGAGCGATCGAACTCCGATGCGCCCATCCGTGGGCCTATAAATCTGATATCACCGCTTTTTTCGATCAAATCCCTCGTGAATTTCTTTTGGAGATCGTTAAACGCACGATAAGAACTCCGA
>CAZVFL010000080.1:0-6072 GCA_964626025.1 uncultured Thalassospiraceae bacterium | reverse complement strand
GCGTCAAAAAAACCCTTGCCAACAGGGAGCCGTCCACACATGGCTAATAGCGGACGTTCTGAGGGCCGCTGATTTACGTCCGCTTTTCCCCCCGAAAGCGGACCTTTTTCAGCACTGGCGTTCCATGACCGCTCCTGACCCGAAGCGGACAGCTAAATACAGACTTATGGTCTGAATATTAACGTATTTAGAGTGGTGTTCACCCTCGGGTGACGACCACGATTTTACCGGCAGCGCGGTCTTCTTCCATGGTCCGGTGCGCCTCGACGATGTCGTCGATGGAAAACACAAGGCCTCGGTGTATTTTCGCCGTGCCGGCTTCGATGGCGTCCACGAAGGCCTGCAGGGGCGTGCCGATGAAGTCCTCGGCGCCACCGGAATAGGTGGTCAGATTGACGGCGGTCGGGATGACGCCCATCGGGCTGAACTTCTCGAACTCCCAGGAATTTCCGACCATGCCTGTCATGCAGACCGCTCCATGGATTGCGGTGGAGCGCAACGAGTCCGTCAGCGTCGACGTGCCGACCAGTTCGAGAACCTTGTTCACGCCGTCCGCAAAAACCTTCCGAACATCTTCCGCGATGGATCCTGTTTCGATGAAAACATGATCGGCGCCGTTTTCCAGAAGCATCGCTTCACGTTCAGGCTTTCGCGTCGTTGCCGCAACCGTCAGTCCTTGTTGCTTGGCCAGGACCGCGGCCGTGAGGCCGACTGATGTCGTTCCACCGCGAATAAGCAAGGTTTCGCCAGGTTCGATCCTGAGAGCGGTGTTCAGCGATCCCCATGCGGTTTGGACCATTTCCGGAAGCGCGCCAAACTGGGCCCAACTGAGTGAGGTATTGATCTTCTGGACCTGGTTTGCCGGAACGAGCGTGTATTCGGCATAACCGCCATCGAAGGCACGTCCCATGCCTCCCATCGCCGTGGCGACGGTATCGCCTTTGGCAAACCCACTGTCGGAAGGGTCGGCAATCTCGCCGACGGCCTCGATGCCCAGAATGCGGGGGAATTGGACGTTTGGCGAATGGCCCTGACGCGTAAACAGTTCCGATCGATTGAGACCGAAGGCCCGCACCCGAACGAGTATCCACCCGGGTTTCACGTCCGGAACGGGACGCTCTTCCAGCTTCAGGACATCGGGTCCGCCGGCTTCATGAATAACAACGGCTTTCATGTTGGTCATCGGTCGGCACCTCCTGCGCCATGCCCTAACCGGGAACCTTTAAGAGGTTCAGACGGTTTTAAACAGAAAAAAAGGCCCCCGGAACGACCGGAGGCCAAGTTTTGAGGGGTAGGAAATCGTCACGCAGCCCACTTGGCTGCTTCGAACGCCGGGTCGAGGGGGGTATCGGCGGCGTGGTTCACATAGTTCGACAGGGTCTTCACGGTGACACCGACGATTACTTCCAGATATTCAGCCGTGCCGTAGCCGACCGCGAAGAAGGCCTCTTTGGCCGCCTCGGTGGGCCAGCCGCGGGTTTCGACGATGGACCGTGTCAGCACCGCCAGCGCATCGAGCTTGGCATCGGGAAGCGTCGTGCCCGCGCGCAGGGCTTCGATGATTTCCGCCGGGACGCCCTTCATGCCGGCGACCGTAGAATGAGCCGCCATGCAGTAATCGCATTCGTTGACGAAGCTGGCGGACAGCAGAATTGTCTGTTTTTCGGCATCGGAAAGCGAAGAGCTTTCGAAAATATCCATGACCGCCATGTAGGCCTCGCCGGCGGCGGGAGCCTCGGCCATAACGCGGAACAGGTTGGGCACGAAGCCGAATTTTTTCTGGGCCGCCGCCAGGATCGGCTTCGATGCCTCGGGCGCGGTTTCGCTCGAATGGACAGGGAAAGTGGTCATTTAAGGTTCTCCTTTTCGGGGTTTGTGGTTAGGCGAAGTGGTGGCCGGCGGTGTGCCCGCCGTCCAGCGGATAGACGACGCCGGTGGTGAATTTGGCCTGGGCCAGATGGAGGATGGCATCGGCCGCCTCTTCGCCCTCGCCGACGCGGTCCAGCAGAGACAGGCCGGCCAGGTCATCGACGTTTTCGATGCCGTTCCGGGTGTGGATGGGGGTTCGGACGATACCCGGCGCAACTGTGCTAACGCGGATATTGTCCTTGCCGAACTCGGCGGCCAGTTGCAGCGTCAGCGCATGAACGGCGCCCTTGCTGGCCACCGCCGCACTGGCCGGGAACCCGCCGAGGGCATGGTTCACCAGCACCGTACCGACATTGATGATGGCGCCGCCGCCTTGCGTCTGCATGGCGGGTATCGCAGCCTGGCTGGTGAAATAAGTGCCCTTCAGGTTAATCGCGTAGTAGCGGTCCAGGTCCGCCTCCTCGACATCGAGGAAGGGTTTGGGCGAAAAGACGCCGGCGTTGTTGACCAGCACGTCGACGCGGCCGAATTTCTCGAGCGCGGCGTCGACCATCCGTTGTCCGACGGCCTTGTCGCTGACGTCGCCGGCGACGAGCACGGCGCCCGCCGGCCGTCCCAGCGCCTCGTAGGCGGCTTCGAGCCTCTCGGGGTTTCTTGAGTTGAGGACCAGGTTCGAGCCCCGGTCGAGGAAAGCGCGGGCGACGGCAAATCCGATGCCGGTCGAAGCACCCGTGATGAGGACTGTTTCATTCTGGTTTGACATGTTCGTTCTCCTTAAAAAGATGGTTAAAAGCCACCCGGGATCAGGCGGCCTTTTGGTCGGCCCGTCCGGCTTCGGCCATGTAGGTCAAGTAGTCGGTGTAGCCCTGCCGACCGGGCGTGTAATAGGTCTCGGGATCAGAATTGGTCAGCGGCAAGCCGAACCGGTAGCGTTCAACCAGATCAGGGTTTGCGATGAACGGAACGCCGAACGCGATGGCATCGGCCTCGCTGGTGTCGAGAGCATCGTTACCGCTCTGCCGATCGTAACCGCCATTCTTAACGAGGGTGCCGTTATAGGCGGCGCGGATAAGGTGCGAGACAGGCGCCATGTCGCTTGCCGACGGTTGTCCGCTCCCGGGTATCAGTTCGAGTATATGGAGATAGGCGAGATCGAAGTCATTCAGCATCGCGGCCACGCTGGGAAAGGTGACATGGGGCTCGGAATCGCTGATCCCGAAATAGCTATTCGTGGGCGACAGACGTACGCCGACCTTTCCGGCTCCGATCACGCCGGTGATGGCCTCGACGACCTCGATCAGGAACCTGGCGCGGTTTTCGATTGGGCCGCCATATTCGTCTTCGCGCCGATTGGTCCCATCGCGCAGAAACGAGTCCACGAGAAAGTTATTCGCCGCATGTATCTCGACACCATCAAAACCCGCCTCGATGGCGCGTTCCGCGGCCTCCGCAAAATCGGCAACGGTCCCTTTAATTTCCGGGATGGTTATGGCGCGGGGCATGACGAAGGGGCGTCGGTTGCCGTCCTTGCCCAGCATTCCGCCGTCGGCTTTGACCTCGGACGGGGCGACCGGGCTTTCGCCGTTTGCATATTCCGGCAGGACAGTGCGGCCCATATGCCAGATCTGCATGAAGATGCGCCCGCCTCGGGCGTGGACGGCATCGGCAACGCCCCGCCATCCAGCGACCTGCTCTTCGGTATAGATACCCGGCGCGTTGCGCCAGCCGTGGCCCTGTGGATTGATGGCGGTGGCCTCTGCAATCAGCAGTCCCGCGTCGGTTCTCTGGGCATAATATTCAGCGACTATCCTATCCGGCACACCTTGGGGGCCCGAGCGACCGCGAGTCAAAGGGGCCATGAAAATGCGGTTCTTCAGCTCATATTCGCCGAGCGTGATGGGATCAAAGAGTGACGGCATGATCGAATTTCCTTCTCTAACGGGGGTGCAAATGTCAGGAATGTGTATGGAAGACTTTGCTGATGATCTTCCACTCTCCCTCGACCTTCAGCAGCGTGAATAAGTCGGTGAACCGGCTGCCGGTCCAGTTGTCGAGTTCAAGCCGCACCGTGGCGACCGTATCGATAAGGTCGATACTGGCGATCCGTGCCTGGAGATCCGTCGCCGGACCATTCTCATCATTCCAGTCAAAGAGCTGCTGGATAGGGCCGCCAAACAGGTCGGCGCCGGCATAGCCGAAGATCGTCGCGTCCTTGTGGAAGGCGGGTTTCATGTCGTCGCCTTTGCCGGACTTTGCGCCGTCGATGTAGTGCTGGAGGGTCGTCGCGATCGCTTCATGCTCGCTCGCGTCAGTGGGTTCATTACTCATGGTCGTTCTCCATAAAAGATGGTTGAAAGCCACCCGGGATCAGGCGGCCTTGTGGTCTTTGCTATCGTCGGCATTACCGCCGGCCAGGCCGAGCAGCAGCGCCTTCGATTCTTCGGTGATGGTGGGCACGGTGTTGATGGCCGCGCCCTTTTCGTAGGCGCGGATGGTGGCCGGTCGGTCGGCGACCGTCCGCACCCAGCGCTCGACGTTGGCGAAGCCCTCGAAGCGCTCGATGCGTTGGCGCACCCAGGGATAGATCGCCATGTCGGCAATTGAATACTCACCGGCCACGTATTCGCGGTCCTCGAGCCGCTTGTCGAGCACACCCAGAAGCCGTTCGGCTTCCCGCGTGTAGCGCTCCTTGGCGTAGGGAAGGTCCACAGGCGCATAATCGACGAAGTGAAGATACTGGCCGAACATCGGGCCGATGCCGCCCATTTGCCAATTCAGCCATTGCAGGACTTCGGCCCGGCCTCTTGAATCTTTAGGCATGAACTTGCCGGTCTTCTCGGCCAGGTACTGGAGGATGGCGCCGGACTCGAACTGCGCCAGCGGCGCCCCTCCGTCTTCCGGGTCGTGATCGACGATGGCCGGGATGCGGTTGTTGGGGGAAATTTTCAGGAACTCAGGCTGGAACTGCTCGCCCTTCGAGATATTGACGGGACGGATTTCGTAGTCGATCCCGGCCTCTTCGAGGAACAGAAGCGGCTTCATGCCGTTCGGCGTGGTCCAGAAATATAGATCGATCATGGTCTTCTCCATTGGTTTGCGTTGGGCTTGGAACGGAACGTAGATAAAATTCGGCTTTACGAGTAGCCCAAAAATGTGCAATTTATTATTGCGAATTTTGCACAAATCGGGCCGAAAGGAAGATGCCGGTGGACACGTTGGGCGCCCTCACACTGTTCGCGAAAGCGGTGGAAACCGGGTCGTTCTCCGAGGCCGGCCGGCAGTCGGGGCTGGCGCCATCTTCGGTTTCCAGGCGCATCGTTGAACTGGAAGGCTGGGTCGGCGCCGCCCTGTTCCACCGGACCACGCGCAAGCTGAACCTGACCGAAGTCGGCCGGTCGTTCTATGAGCGAACCCGGGGCATCGAACTCGATCTGGAGGAGGCCAAGGTCATGGCGGCCGAGTTGGAAGATCATCCTTCCGGGCTCATCCGTCTGACCATACCGGCGAGCATGGAGCGCCACCTGACGGCCGCCATGGGCGAGTTTCAGGCCCGTTGGCCCGGGGTGCGTTTCGCCCTCACCTTCACCGATCGGGTGGTGGACCTAGTCGGCGAAGGGTACGACTTGGCCGTCCGTATCGGCCGGCTCGAAGATTCGACGCTTCGCGCACGCAAGATCGGCGAGGCGAGGCGCTATTTATGCGCCAGTCCGCGTTACCTGAATCGCGCCGGCACGCCGGAACGCCCAGAACACTTGGCCGGCCACAACTGTCTGATCTTCCGGACACATCCGGGCTATAACGTCTGGCGGTTCAAGTCCGGCAATCGCACCATCGACGTACGCGCATCCGGAGGCTTCAGCGCCGATAGTGGCAATGCCCTGATAAATGCCGCTCGCGATGCCATGGGGCTCATCCTTGCCCCGGATTGGCTGGTTGGGCCCTTTCTGGCGAACGGGGAGTTCGTCGAGGTTATGCCCAAGAATCCGCCGGTCCCGGACCGGACGCCGCTTTACGCCGTGCATCCCTACCAACGCTTCGTGCCGCCCAAGGTTAAGACGTTTGTGGATTTTCTGGCGAAGCGCTTCGGCAGGGACTACGACTGGACTAGCTACGAGAGTAGCTAGAGTTGAGGCGGTACGATGCAACGTATGTCCGCTTTTGATGCAATGGACGGCTCCCACCCAACGGCATCTCGATGTGCCA
>CAZVFL010000079.1:0-6220 GCA_964626025.1 uncultured Thalassospiraceae bacterium | reverse complement strand
GACGAAAGCACCGGCACCATCGGCAAGCGGCTGGATTCCATCGGCGTCGAGAACACCGAGGACAACCGCCGCGATTACCGGGAACTCCTGTTCCGGACCAAGGGCCTTGGGAAATTCATCAGCGGCACCATCCTTTACGACGAAACCATCCGCCAGTCGGCCGCCGACGGCGCTTCCCTGGTCAAGCTCATGCGGGGGGAGGGCATCATCCCCGGCATCAAGGTGGACACCGGCGCCAAAGAGCTGCCCGGCTCGGCCGGCGAGAAGATCACCGAAGGCCTGGACGGCCTGCCGGCGCGGGTCGAGGAATACGTCGGCCTGGGCGCGCGCTTCGCCAAATGGCGGGCCGTCATCACCATCGGCGACCACCTGCCCAGCCGCCATTGCATTCACGCCAACGCCCACGCCTTGGCGCGGTATGCGAAAATCTGTCAGGAAGGCGGCCTGACCCCCATCGTCGAGCCCGAGGTGCTGATGGACGGCAGCCACGACGTTGACCGTTGCGACCAGGTGACGACCGAGACGCTCAACACCGTGTTCGACGAACTCCATGTCCATGAGGTGGCGCTTGAGGGCATGATCCTGAAGCCCAACATGGTGATTTCGGGCTCCGAGTGCAAAGACCAGGCCGGCGCCGACGAGGTGGCCCGGCGCACCGTCGAGTGCATGAAACGCTGCGTGCCGGCGGCGGTGCCGGGCATCATGTTCCTTTCCGGCGGCCAAAGCGAAGAGCAGGCGACCGAACATCTCAACATCATGAACGCCAAGTTCAGGCCGGCGTCATGGAAGTTAAGTTACTCCTATGGCCGCGCCCTGCAGCAAAGCTGCCTGAAGACCTGGCAAGGCGATGCCGGAAACGTGGCCGCCGCCCAAACCGTGCTTCTTGAACGCGCCCGGGCCAACAGCGCCGCCTCGGCTGGCACGTATGCCGAGGCCGCCTGACCGGCCATACTTAACAAAGGAGAAAAAATGGCCGCCGCCGTCAAGATCGCCCCGTCCATTCTCTCGGCCGACTTCTCCAGGCTCGGCGACGAGGTCCGGGCCGTCGACGCTGCCGGCTGCGATTACATCCATATTGACGTCATGGACGGCCACTTCGTGCCCAACCTGACGTTCGGACCGCCGGTGATAAAAAACATCCGTCCTTGCACGAAAAAAATCTTCGACGTGCATTTGATGATCAACCCGGCGCAGCCCTATCTGGAGGCCTATGCGGACGCCGGCGCCGACATCATCACCGTCCATGTGGAAGCCGATGCCGAAACAGAGAAATCCCTCAGGATGATTCGCGGTTTCGGAAAGAAAGCGGGACTGTCGCTCAAGCCGGCAACGCCGGAAACCGCCATCGAGGACGTCATTGATCTGGTCGACCTGATCCTGGTGATGACGGTCGAGCCCGGCTTCGGCGGCCAGAGTTTCATGGCCGACCAGGTCGGGAAAATCAGCCGTATCAAAGACATGATCGGGGACCGGCCGATCGAACTGGAAGTCGACGGCGGCATCGACGTCGAAACCACCAAGGCGGTGACCGAAGCCGGCGCCAATGTCCTGGTGGCGGGAAGCGCCGTCTTCAACGGCGACGATTATGCCGCCGCTATCGGCGCGTTGCGCGATGCGGCCGTCTGAACCGAAAACGAAATTTCATAAAAACCCTTGATATATTTAGATTATTTCGGTTACAACTTGATGAATACGTCACCTGGGCATTAGCCAGACACATTTAAACGACAAGATAAATGGCTGATTACACGGCTCGTCTTCAGAGTCTCCAAAACCGGATTCGCATCAACGGCATCACCGGCATCCAGCGGGCGATGGCGCTTAAGTCCTGGCTGAACCTTTATTTCTTCTGGGAAAAGAAGTGGTTCTTCATCGCCATGATTGCCGGCGCGGTGCTGTTGCAGATGCCGACTCCCGAGGGGCTGACCCCTGAGGGTCATATCGTCCTTGTCATGTCGGTGGTGGCGGTCATCCTGTTCATTACCGAGCCGGTTCCGCTGCCGACGGTGGCGTTGCTGATCATCGTCGGCCAAGTCTTCCTGATGGGCCACGATTCGTCGGATGTGGCGAAAAGCCTGATGACGGACTCAGTCTTGTTCATCATGGGCTCGTTGATGCTGGCGGTGGCCGTGATCAAGCAGAAGCTGGACAAACGGATCGCCTGGCTGATCGTCCGCATGACCGGCACCCAGACATGGCGCGTGTGTTTTGGCATCGCCCTGGTTTCGGGGTTTTTGGCGTCTTTCATTGGCGAACACACCGTGGCCGCCATGATGCTGCCGGTCGGCATTACGCTGATTACGCTGACGTCGGATGATCCGAAAAAGGTCCGCAATTTGGCGGCCGTGGTGCTGTTCTCCATATGCTACGGTGCGTCGGTGGCCGGGATCGGCACGCCCTCTGGCGGGGCGCGCAACGCCATCATGATCGGCTATTGGAAGGAATTTTTCTACGACCCGACGGATCCGGAAACCCGCAAGTTCCTGATCGGATACCTGGATTGGATGATCCATGCCTATCCGATGTTCCTGGTTCAATTGCCGATCGTCACCACCATTCTGTTTTGGACCTTCCGGCCGGAATACCGCGACATGTCCCGGGCCATCGTCAAGCTTCGCCATTTGGTCGAAGAAGAAGGCCCGATGAAGCTGGTGGACTGGCTGGCCATTATTATTTTCTGCCTGGTCCTGGCGGGCTGGATCACCATTTCCAGCGAATACGGCATGGGAACGATCGCCATTGCCGGCGCCGCGGCGTTCCTGATCGTCGGACTCGTACGCTGGCAGGATATCAATTCAGGCGTTAACTGGGGCGTTGTATTGCTTTATGGCGCGGCCATTTCTCTGGGCCTTCAGATGAAGGAAACGGGCGCCGCCCAATGGGTCGCCGAAGGCTTCCTGGCTTTCCTGGCGCCGTTCGGGGCCGACCAAGGCTTCGGTCTTTGGGCGGCGGTTTCCGTATTGACGACGGGCGTCACCAACGTCATGTCCAATGGCGCCGCCGTCGCCGTGCTCGGCCCGATCGTGCTCAAGGTCGCCGCCGTTGCCGGCGAAAGCCCGATCATTATCGGTTATATCACCGCGATTTCTTCGTCCTTTGCCTACCTGACGGTGGTCGGCACCCCTGCGTGCACCATCGTCTATGCGGCGGGGTACCTGAAGGCTACGGACTTTCTGAAGGTGGGCTGGAAGATGGCGATTGCATCAACGGTTATCATGTTGGTCGCGGCTAAGGTATACTGGCCTTTAATAGGGATATGACGCGGTCATAAGGGAGGGGCCCGATCATGAACGCGAAGCAGACCCGAAAGGCTGCGCCGAAAAAGAAGGCCGCGACAAAAAAGAAGTCTGCTGCCTCCAAGAGAATCGATACCAAGGCCGTCGTCAAGGAACATGTCGAGGGACGGTTCCGCATCTGCGTCTGCATAGACGGTTCCGATGAATGTTACGAGAGTCTCCGCTATGCGGCACGGCTCGGCGGTGGCGTCGATGCCGACATCATCCTTCTTTACGTCCGCCCCGTTGACCAGGGACTGCGTTCCGGTGGTCTCCAGGTCAGCGTCGCCCGCGAGAACATGCTGAAATGGGGAATTGAGCTGCCGGGCATCAAGTACCTGAAGAAAGGCTGCGAAGTTCTCAAGGAACTGGGCCTCATGACGGGCGACGATTGGGCGGAGGAGTATGTCCATACCGATATTGACGGCGATCCGCTGGGCGACAACAAAATCAATTACGTCAATTCCCAGGGCAAGATGGTGGTCCTCAAGCTCAAGGTCGCGTCCAGCATCGCCACCGGCATTCTCGAGCAATGGGAACTAGGCAAATACGACCTCATCATCCTGGGTGCGTCCGGCCGCGGGAGCGGCATGGCCCGGACCTTGTGGGACCCGGCGGTGGCCGAAAAAATCGCCATCCACGCCCCTTGTTCAGTGCTGGTGGCCCGTGACCTGGAAGAAGGGCACGGGCACCTGATCTGCACCGACGGGTCCGAAGTATCCATGGAAATGGTTTGCAAGGATGGCGAATTGGCGAGCCGTTGCGATTGCCCGGTGTCCCTGATGAGCGTAGCGCTCGACGTGGAAGGGGAAGAAGAAGCCAAGGCCAACGTCGCCGCCGCCAAGGAGATGCTGAAAACAATGGGGATCAAGGTGAAGGAAACTCTCGTTCGCACCGGCAATCCGGTTGACGAGATTATCGAAGCCGGCCCCGATTATTCCCTGATCGTTGTTTCCGAATCCAGCAAAACAGGCTTACAGCGCTTCTTCATGGGGAGTGTCGCTTTCAAGGTGATGGAAAACGCCCATAATTCAGTGTTGATCGTTCGCTGAAGGACCGGCGGCTTTTGACCATGGCCAAAAAAACGGCAACGAAAACGAAAAAAAAGGTCCTCCGGCCGCCAGCTAAAAAATCCTCCAGGAAACCCCGGAAAGCCGGCAAGGCAAAACCCGCGCCCCCCACCAAGACGGCCAAGTCGGCGAAAAATAACGGTGACTGGGCGTTTAACCTGATTGAAACGGCGCCTTATCTGGTCTCGCTTTGCCGGGACGGCTGCATCACCTATCTCAATAAAACCGGCATGCGTTGGCTGGGCTTAAGGTCGGCAAAAAAAACCATCGGTCAACGGTTTGCCGATTTCGTCCATCCCGAAGACCGCCACATTCTTTCCGGAAATATAAAAAACCTTTCGGATGCCGATTCGTTGATGGAGTTAAGGCTGGTCCGTGGAAAAAGTAAAATAATCCATACCGAGATGACCCTGCAGAAATTGGCCGGCGCCAGCAAAAAGGCTTTCATGGTACAGGCCCATGACATTACCGAACGCAAGGAGGACGAGGAACGCATCCTTTTTCAGGCCAACTATGATGAACTGACGGGCCTGCCGAACCGTTCGCTATTCCTGGACCGCTTGAATCAGATGCTGGCCAACGCTTCGCGTAACGGCACCAACGTCGGGGTCATGTTCATAGACCTTGACGGCTTCAAGCTGGTTAACGACACGCTTGGCCATGACGTCGGCGATCTGCTTTTGCAGGAAACCGCTGAACGGTTGAAGAAGTGCGTTCGTAACACCGATACGGTTTCGCGCCTCGGCGGGGACGAGTTCACCGTCCTGATGCCGAACCTGCACGACCCCCGCGACGCGCCCCTGGTCGCCAACAGAATCCTCGAATCCGTTTCCACGCCGTTCCACCTGAAGGGCAGCGATTCCTTCGTTTCCGCCTCCATCGGCATCACCGTCTATCCCGAGGACGCGGAAGCGGCGGGAGACCTGCTCCGTAACGCCGACAGCGCCATGTACCAGGCCAAGGAAAAGGGCAAGGCCAATTTCCAGTTCTTCACCGACGACCTGAACCGGGAGATGAAAGAACGCCTGATCCTCAAGAACGGCTTGATCAAGGCGATGGAAAAAGAGGAAATGGCGCTCTTCTACCAGCCCAAGCAGGATCTCGAAAGCGGCGCCATTACCGGCGTCGAAGCGTTGATGCGCTGGAACAGCGCCGAACTGGGAATGGTTTCACCGGCCCGTTTCATTCCGGTTCTCCAGGAAACCGGGATGATGGTGGAATTCGGCGAATGGGCGGTCCGCTCGGCGTGCCTTCAGCACCGGGCGTGGCTTGATGCCGGCTTGCCGCCGATCCGGATCGCCGTCAATCTTTCCGCCCGGCAGCTGCGGGAGATTTCCTTCGTCTCGGTTTTTGAAAGGGCGCTAAAGGAAATCGGAATTGGGCCCGAAAGCCTGGAAATCGAAATCACCGAAAGCCTGCTAATGACGGACGCCCGGAACACCGTTACCGCCATCGAAGAGCTCCATGACCTGGGCATCCGCGTGGCCATGGACGACTTCGGCACCGGGTATTCGTCGCTGAGCGTGCTGAAACAGTTTCCCATCGATAGCATCAAGATAGACCAGACCTTCATCGCCGATATCACGACCAATGCGGATGATGCCGAAATCATCCGCGCCATCGTCACCATAGGGAAGACACTGAACAAGACTGTCGTCGCCGAAGGCGTCGAAACCCAAGAGCAGGTTGATATACTGTGCGAATACGGCTGCGACCAAATTCAGGGGTATTTTTTCTGCCCGCCCATGCCGGCGGAGGAATTGACCGAATTCCTGTTGGAAAAAACCGCCGCCGATCAATAAACGAGTTCGCCTTCCTCATCGGAGGTGGTGATGACGATCTCGCCGGCGTCGGCCAGCGCCTTGGCGGCGGTGA
>CAZVFL010000078.1:0-7035 GCA_964626025.1 uncultured Thalassospiraceae bacterium | reverse complement strand
CTCGACAACGACCACGAAATCCTTGCCCACACCGCGGGCAAGATGCGCAAGCACCGGATCCGGGTGCTCGCCGGTGACAGGGTCAACGTGGAAATGACCCCTTACGACCTGAGCAAGGGCCGGATCACCTTTCGATTCAAATAACGGGTTCCCAGCTATGCCGTCGAGGCCCCATGACGGACCGCCTATTTCAAGGGAGGCCGGGCCATGAGCAGGCGTTTGATCCTGGCTTCGGCATCGCCCCGGCGGCTTGAGCTGTTAGCCCAAATCGGCATCGTTCCCGACCATATCGTTCCCGCCGACATCGACGAAACGGAGGGCTCTTCGGAACGGCCCCGGGACCTGGCGAAACGACTCGCCGCCGCCAAGGCGCGGCACGTCGCCGGTCAATTCCCCGGCGATCTGGTGTTGGGCGCCGATACCGTGGTCGCCTGCGGACGCCGGGTTCTGCCCAAGGCCAGGGACGAGGCCGAGGCCAGGGCGTGCCTGGAGCTTCTCTCGGGCCGCCGCCACCGCGTCTATGGCGGGGTTTCGGTCATTGACGCCGAAGGCCGTGCCCATGGCCGCTCTGTGATGACGGCGGTGGTCTTCAGGCGGCTGACCGGGAAAGAGATCGACGCCTATCTGAAAGGGGCCGAATGGCGCGGCAAGGCCGGGGCCTATGCCATCCAGGGGGCCGCCGCCTTCGTGCCGAAGATCATCGGGTCGTACAGCAACGTCGTCGGCCTGCCGCTGGCCGAAACGGCGGCGCTTCTTCGCGGGTTGGGCCTGAAAGCGGGGTGACGAGCCATGGTCATCGATCATGTTCTTATCAACAAGGCGCCGGGGGAAACCCGGGTGGCGCTTATGTCCCAAGGCCGGCTGGCGGAGCTTCTGGTATCCAGAAGGGGCTCTGAAAGCATCGTCGGCAACATCTATCTCGGCCGCGTCGAGGCGGTGCTCAAGGGCCTGGAGGCGGCCTTCGTCGATATCGGCGAGGAACGCGCCGGGTTCCTGGCGCTCGCCGAGACCAGGCCCCCCGGCGGCCTCGGCAGGACCGGAGAAACGGACGGATCAAAGGACGGCATCGGCGATTACCTGAACGAAGGCGACGCCCGACTGGTGCAGGTCATGCGCGATCCGGTCGAGGACAAGGGCGCCAAGCTAACCACCCATATCAACCTGGCCGGGGTCAACCTGGTGTTCCGGCCGGGCCAGCCGGGGGTGACCGTATCCCGGCGCATCGAGGACGAAGCCGAGCGGCAGCGGCTGACCGGGGTGATCGAGGGCCTGGGAGCGTCAGAGGACGGCTTTATCATCCGCACGGCGGCGGCGGACGCAGGCGACGAGGACCTCGGCCACGAGGCCCAGGGGCTTCAATCCCGGTGGACGGAACTCCGCCACCAGCGGGCCAACGCCAAGGCGCCCTCGTTGATGCGGGCTGAATTGGGCCCGGCGGTAAGGGCGCTCCGGGATTTGGGCCCGCGGGGCATTGAAAGGGTGATCGCCGACGATCCGGACGTCCTTGCCGAGGTCCGCGCCTTTTGCGAGACCGAAATACCGGCGCTGGTTCCCCTGATCGAAGCCCATAAAGGCAAAAAAGAGCTGTTTGACACCTTCGGCGCCGAGGAACAGATAGACCGGGCGCTTTCCCCGGTGGTCGGACTCCCGGGTGGCGGTTCGCTGATCATCAGCCAGACGCCGGCCTTGACCGCCATTGACGTCAATTCGGGCGGTGCCGATAGCGGCACCAGGGAACAGACGGCCTTGGACGTGGATAGGGAAGCGGCGGCGGAAATCGCCCGCGAAATCCGGCTCCGCAACATTTCGGGCCTGATCGTCGTCGATTTTGTGCCGATCCGGGACTCGGACCATAAACAAAATCTGCTGGATGCGCTTAACGCCGCCGTCGCCGCCGATCCGCAAGGCCCCCATGTGGTTGGCTACACCCGCATGGGCCTGGTCGAGATGACGCGGCGAAAGCAGGGGCTGTCGTTGCAGGAGATTTTCACCGGCGTGTGGGGCGCGTGGACCGGAGAGGCCGGGCAGGGGCCCCAAAAATCGCCATTGACGCTGGCCCTGGAGGCGCTGAGAGGCGCCCTCCGGGAGGGGCCGGGCGCGGCCAAGGGGCTGGTTCTCAAGACCTCCCCGGTGGTCGCCGATGCCCTAAAAGGTCCGGCGGCGGCGGCGTTGAAGGAGGCGGAGGAAAAGCTCGGGCTTGCCATAAATCCGGCCGCGGACCAGACTTTCGCCGACGGCGAGTACGATGTTGTTTCCGAATAGGCCCTGACATGGCGAAAAAAACCAAACAGGCAGCCCAGGTGGTGCCGCTCAAGAACCGGAAATGCCCGGCTTGTGGTAAACCTGCCGAGGTCGGGCACAAGCCTTTCTGTTCGGTCCGCTGCGCCAATGTCGATCTCGGGCGCTGGCTCAGCGAGAGCTACCGCATCCCCACCGACGAGGCCCCGGGGGAGAGAGATATGGAGGCGGAAATGGCGGCCGGGCTTGACGACAACGGCGCCGACGAGGGCTAGGGCGGGCGCTAGACAGTCCTTGGGAATTCTTCTATAAGCGGCGTTCCGCGGTCACGAGGCGGTTTTTCCGGCCCTAGGACCGCTTCCCTCTCGGGATAAGCCCAGGTAGCTCAGTTGGTAGAGCAGTGGACTGAAAATCCATGTGTCGGTGGTTCAATTCCGCCCCTGGGCACCATTCCCGCCCCTTCCAACCCCTTGAAATGAAATAACGGCTTTGCCCCTGGAGCCGCTCCTTGCCTAAGGGGATGAGGGCCGTTATACGGGATAAAAGGTGCGACAAAGGGGAGGCGCCGCCTTGCTTTACCGATACCTGCTGATCGTCCGTTTCGCCCTGGTCAACATCGTCGCCGTTGCCATGCTGACCGGCATTTATTTACAGGGATGGCTGGACGGCGTGCTGACGGCGCACCTGGTGGAGCTGTCCTACGTCATCTTACTGGTGTTCCTCTATGGGCTGGTTCTTTGCGGGGCCAGGGTCTGGCAGAACGGCGTCGAGCTGAACGGCATCAAGGCCGGCACCCCCAACCCGGATTCGCGCACCGGCAAATACCTGGACCAGATCGGCGGCACCGGCGCGGGCAGCCGCAACATCCAGGTGATGGCGCTCAGGCTGAAGCTCACCGACGGCATCGTCGCCATCCGCCATATCGCCAATTCGCTGGTTTTGCTTGGCCTGATCGGCACCGTTATCGGCTTCATCATCGCCCTTTCCGGCATCGACCCGGCCGCCGCCACCCAGGTCGAGAACGTGGCGGCCATGGTTTCCACCCTGATCAACGGCATGTCCGTGGCGCTGAACACGACCCTGGTTGGCTCGGTGCTGTACGTCTGGCTGACCGTCAACTACGGAATTTTGACTACCGGAACGGTCGACCTCATTACCGCCGTCATCGAACTGGGAGAAAGCCGTGCAAGGGCTTGATTACCTGGATGAAGACACCTGGGGGACGGTGTTCCGCGATGTGATCCTGCTGGCGCTGATCGGTTTCGTCGCCATGGTCATCATGTTGCTGCCCCACATCACGCCCAAGCAGGAAGAATCCGAGGACCACAAGGCACCGGGCAACGTCGTCGTCGAAATGCATTGGCCCACCAACATGCCCTATGACGTGGACTTGTGGGTGCAGGCGCCCCGAGAAATTCCGGTCGGGTTCTGGAACATGGGCGGTCATACCTTCAACCTGCTTCGCGACGACCTGGGCGGCGAGGGCGATGCCACCGATGAAAACTACGAGATATCCTACAGCCGCGGCATCCCGGCGGGCGAATACATCGTCAACGTGCACATGTACGGGCCGTTGCCCTTGGGCGTCACGGTGCCGGTTAACGTGGTCGTCAGCGTCAAGCAGAAGTACGACGACATGAGGCAGATTCTCGAAACGACCATCAACCTCGACCGGCGCAACCAGGAAGAAACCGCTTACCGGTTCCGGCTGACCGCCGAAGGCGAACTGGTGGAAGACAGCGTCAGCACCCTCCGCCGGCCGCTGATTACGGGTTTCAAGGGATTCAAGGAGAAGAAATAATGGATATCCTGTTTTATGTCTTCGCCGGCGCCACCGGCATCGCCGCGGCGCTGGCCAGCATCGCCATCTGGGCCCCCCGGCCGACCCGGGTCCGGGTGCTGGCGGTCGTGGTGGCGGCGCTGTTCATTCCCATCGTCTATGTCGAAATGATCGAAATGCTGAGCAAGCCCAAGCCCATGAGCTTCGAATGGTACGAGCGCAACACGGACAAGGCGATCCTGCTCGGCACCACCCTTGACGAGGGCAAGGCGATCTATCTGTGGCTCAGGCTCGACGGGTCGCTGGAACCTCGGAACTACAAAATTCCCTGGAACCTGCGGCTGGCGGAGAAACTGGAGGACGCCTACGAAGACGCGGTCAAGCGCAATTCCACCATCGTGCTCAAGAAACCGTTCTGGCGCCGCAGCCTCGATGAATGGGGCGATCTCAACGTCGAAATCATCCCGCCGCCGCTACCGCCGCAAAAAAGGCCGCCGCCGGCGCCCAGGTTCTTCAATCCCCGCGACCAGAGCATTTAAGAATATATTTTCCAAAATTCCTTGCGCACGCGTAACGAAAATCCGCGTGCCTGGGACCTCATTCCCGCCCGGTTCGGGTGCCCGGCCCTGCCCGTAACGCTGACTGAGCGCGGGTGAGAGGAGGCCTCGTTAATTTGTATAAAATTTTATTCAATTATAGATAGAATAAAAAGCAAATAAAGAATAAATAAAAGTTCAGTATAGATTTGACATAATTTAGTTATACAGACACATTGGAGTATGCCTGTTATGAACGAAATACCTCAACTATTTGAAAAGAATAAGGTAAATGGGGCGGAAACGTAGAGATATCAGCAAGAAGAGATACGGCGTTCGCTTCTATTCCGATCGGTCTACCGAACAGATCGAAAAGTGGCTGGAGGGGCATTGCGCACAAAACTGGGATATCCAGTTGGCGGAAATCTCCATGGTCAAGAGGGGAGAAGGGAAAAAACGGTTGCTCATATTCTTCGATAGCCTCGCGGACAGGAAGACCTTTCTGAAATTTATCCGCAACAAACAGTACGGCGTCCATATGTTCACCCGCGATAGCTGGGAGCAGACCGAGGATTTGCTGGACCAATGCAGCCTGAGGTATCAGGGCATACACCTGGGCGGGGTCATTCAGAACGAAAACGGCTGGATCGGCAAAAAAGTGACCGTCTTCTTCGACAGTTTAAAAGACAAAAAGGCGTTCAGGAAAATCAGCAAGTCCGACACCTACAAGCATTTCGACATCCGTTTCTACACCCGTCGCCCCGTCGAGGATTTGGAGGCCTGGCTCGAAAACAGCTGCATGAGGAATTGGAATATCAGTTTGGCCGGGATCGGCGAGGATTCAGGCGGAAACATCGTCAAGCAGTTGACTATCCGTTTCGAAAGCCATCGGGACCGGCTTCTGTTCGAGCAACGCTTCTTCCACAATGAATCGGCCCGGATCAGGCCGAAACGGAACCCCCTCAATATTTCCCGGCTTTTCGAGATGTTCTCCTGAGCGGTCCTGGCCGGCTTGGGGTCAGTGGGTCAAGCCGGGCGGCGACTGTCCGCATCCAGGGCCGGCCTATCCACCCTTGATCGGCGGAAAAATAGTCAACCGGTCGGTGGGCGCCAGGATACGCTTCGAACGTTTGTTCGCCGGTACCGGATCATCGTTGACCAACGTCACGTAAGCTTCGTCTTCGGGCAGCCCCATGGCCGTCAAAACATCGGCCAAGGTGGCGCCAGGGGCGGCCTCGACGGTGCCTTCGCCGTGCAAGTCGAAATCCTGCGGAAGCCCGCCCTGGATGGAAATCAGTTTGACCTTGAGCTTCAACGGAGCCCCAGACGCCGGAGCGTTTCGGGCTTGGGCACGCCCTTCCGGGTCCAGCCCCTGAGCCGGTAATATTCCGGCAGCATGGCGCCAAGCTCGGAAACCCGGCCCTTGCCAGCGCCTGTCTTTGCCGCTTCCTTGAGAATACGGGCCGGTAACGTGTCGTCGGCGGCGGTCAGGCCGGCGGCCAGGTTGAATTGGCGTTCCAGGTTCCAGATGCGCTCGCCGACCTTCTTCAACTTCCTGACCGTCCAGCCCCCTTCGCAGGCGGCGTCCAGTTGACGGGCATAATCATCCAGGTCCCAGGCGTTGCGGGTGAACATGCAAAGTCCGGTGGAATCGATCATCGCGGCGATGTCCTGGGTGTCCCTGACGATCTTGGCCTTGCCTTTTGTGCGGACGTGGGCGAAATCGTCGGTGAACGGGCTGGCGCGCATATGGCACGCGCCGCGGTTCGACGTGGCATAGGCGAGCCCCATTCCCTGCATGGCCCGGGGGTCATAGCCCGGAAATTCCTGCCCCTTGACCGTAAGGGAAAACTGCGGGCGGCGGTATTTCCTGCATAATCGCCTGGAGCCAAGCCCTAAGTCCTTGCCGAACCCTTCGCCCTTGCCGGTCAATTCGGCGGCCCGGACCAACGCCTCGGCCGATCCGAACCGCAAGCTAAGGCCGCCGGTCTCCTTTTTCGTGATGGCGCCGGTCTCGAACAGCTCCATGGCTGCCGCCAGCGTGCCGCCAAATGATATGGGGTCCATGCCCTGTTCGTTGCAGATGGCTTGGGCGTAGGTGGCGGCTTCGATGTCGTCGATGCCGCACATGGGCCCCATGGCGAAGGCGGATTCGTATTCAAGCCCGCCCAGGGCGCCGGAATATCCTTCCTTGCCTTTGATGCTGAAATGGCTGGGGTCGATTCTGGAAACGCGCCCGCAGCCGATGGTGCAGCCGAAACACGCCTTGTTGGTGATCAGGTTGGCGCGCCCGTCGCTCTCACGCTTGGCGAGCATGGCCTTGACGTTGATCCCGTCGGCGCCATCGAACTGAACGTCGCGGCTGTTGCGGGTGGGCAGCGAGCCGTAGGCGTTGGTGACGTCCAGCATGGCCATGGTGCCGACGGTGGAAAGCCGTTCGCGGGCGGGGTGCGGGTCCAGCTTGCGCCGGGCCGCCGCCAC
>CAZVFL010000077.1:0-7551 GCA_964626025.1 uncultured Thalassospiraceae bacterium | reverse complement strand
GCCCCTGAGCATCTGGGGGTGAACCGGTTTCCTCCTATTCACGATGTCAAAGAGCAAAGTCGTAGTATAGAACGAAAGAAGAACATAGGCACGTTGGCGGCGGCTGTCAAGGGGGGGCGTAAAGTTAACATTCAGGCGAGGTTGAATCCGATTGCGGCACTTGCAAGCAACCTATGGCAGGCATATCTCAAGCATGAAGAAGACGCCTCTGAGAGGGTCTGCTTCGGATTTGCAGTAGGAACTTGGCCATGGTGGCGGGTTCCGCAGTTCATATCGCTTGAAGGAGGATATGCTATGCATACCTACGATTTTTCCCCCATGTTCCGTCACTCTGTTGGCTTTGACCGGATGCAGCGTCTCATGGATGCCGCATTGGCGCGAACGGAAGTCACCTATCCCCCCTACAACATCGAAACCGATGGCGAGGATGCCTATCGGGTTACCGTTGCCGTGGCCGGCTTCGGTGAGAACGAGCTCCATGTGACCTTGGAAAACGAAACCTTGACCATCAGCGGAAACAAGGCCGATGAGGCCGAAGAGGGAGCCTTCCTGCATCGCGGTATCGCCGGGCGGAATTTCCAGTTGAAGTTCAACCTGGCCGACCACATCAAGGTCAATGGCGCCAACCTTGAGAACGGCGTATTGGTTGTTGATCTTGAGCGCGAGGTTCCGGAGGAACTGAAACCGCGTCAAATCGAGATCAAGACCGACCCGATCAAATCCCTTGTTAAGAAAGCGAAGAAGATGATCGGTGCCGAGAAAAAGGCGGCTTAACCATCACCGCCGGACCGGGACAGGGGGCGCGTCCATACCGGCGCGCCCCTTGATTCGCGCCACTTCACCCCCCGGGTTACTTCGCCACCACCGTAAAAATCTCGCGCCTCAATAAATCCCGCTCGATGGCGTCCAGCGTCCGCGCCCGGCGGGCCAGCAAGTCGGCGGCGCCTTCCGGCCCGTGCACCCGGTCGAGTTCGTCGGCGTTGGCCTGTTCCAACCCGTACATGTGGCGGAAGGTTTCGACATACGCCGCCGTCAGGTCGCCGTGATCGGTGATCTGCCAACCCGCCCGTTCGATCATGTCGGGGTAGGGCGCCGGCGCCGCGACGAACGTCGGCCCGCCGGCGTCGGCGATGTCATAATCGGCGGCGGACAAGCCCGGCCGGATCAATATCACCGAAAAAACCATTTTGCCGCCGTTCTTTTTCCCGCCCCGGATGACCCGGCGGCACTCTCCCAGGACCGCCTGTTTCTCGACCAGGCAGCAGAGCACGTCGGAATGATAGATGGCGTCGAATGAACCGTTCCCAAACGGCAGCGCCGCCCCGTCCCCCTGGATGATTTGGCATTTTTCGGAAAGCCCGTCCGTTTCGGCCCTCTCCGTCGCCGCCTTCAGGCCCTCGGGCGGCAGGTCGATCAACGTAGCGTCGCAGCCGGTTTCCTTGGCCAGATACAGCCCCGGCCAGCCGGCACCGGCGCCGACCTCGAGGAACTTCACCCCCGGGCTTAAGCCCAGCATCTTGCCGACATCGTCGGCTTCCTTCCGCGTCGTCCAGCTGGTGCAGCCGTAATCGCAGCCGCACACGGTGCGTTCGATCTCCATCATGGTTTCCGACGAGGTCAGCCGCTGGTATGTGTTGGAGAAACGCTCGATCAGCGCCTGTTCGTCGGCGGTCGGCGGCATGTCTAATCCGAGCGCACCCTGACGTATTCGCCGGGGGCGTCCGCAATCGCCTTGAGCTTGCCGCTGCCGGGTTTCCTGGCGGGCACGTCCTTGTTGCCGGCTTGGCCCTTCGCCCATTTGTCCCAGTCGGGCCACCACGATCCTTGGTGCTGCTTGGCGGCCTCGAACCATTGCTCGGGCTTTTTCGGGTTCTTCTTGTTTTTGGCGGTGGTCCAGTAACAGTACTTGCCGGCGGCCGGCGGGTTGATGACCCCGGCGACGTGGCCCGACGCCGACAGCACGAACCGGACCGGGCCTTTATAGAGGTTCACCGCGGCGTAGGTGGACCTCCACGGCGCGATGTGGTCGTCCTGGGTCGAGAACACGTAACTGGGCGTCTCGATCTGGCGCAAATCCAGGGGCTGGCCCGCGAGCGTGATGCCCCCCGGTTCCACCAGCTTGTTCTCCAGGTACATGGTGCGCAGGTAGAACGAGTGCATGGCCGCCGGCATGCGGGTGGAATCGCCGTTCCAGTACAGCAGGTCGAAGGGGACGGGCTCCTTGCCGAGCAGGTAGTTGTTGATGACGAAAGACCAGATCAGGTCGTTGCCGCGCATCATGTTGAAGGTGGCGGCCATGTGATCGCCTTCCAGATAGCCCTTTTCGTCCATCTTCTTGTCCAGGCTGGAAAGCTGTTCCTCGTCAACGAAGACGGCCAATTCGCCGGCGTCCTCGAAATCGATCATGGTGGCCAGGAACGTCGCCGAGGCCACCCGGGTGTCCTTGTTGGCCGCCATAGCGGCCAACGCCGCGGCCAATAAAGTGCCGCCGATGCAGTAGCCGAGGGCGTCGATTTCGTCTTCGCCGGTTGCCTGTTCGATGGCGTCCATGGCCGCCATGGGCCCTTCCAGCAGGTAGTCGTCGAAAGTCTTGGCCGCCAGTTTCCCGTCCGGGTTGACCCAGGAAATGACGAAAACCGTATGCCCCTGGTCGACCGCCCACTGGATGAACGAGTTCTCCTTCCTGAGATCGAGGATGTAGTACTTGTTGATCCAGGGCGGGATGATCAAAAGCGGCCGTTTCAGGACCTTCTTCGTAGAAGGGTCGAACTGCAACAGCTCCATCAAGTCGTTCCGGAAAACCACCTTGCCCGGGCATTGGGCGACGTTGACGCCGACCTCGAAGGCGTCGTCGTCGGTCATGCGGATTTTCAGCCGGCCCTTGCCTTCATCCATATCTTTAAGAAGATTCTTTAAGCCGTTGATAAGATTTTCTCCTCCGCTCTCCGCCGTGGCGCGAAGCACCTCGGGATTGGTCATCACGAAGTTGCTGGGCGACATCGCCTCGACGAACTGGCGGGTATAGAAATCGACCTTCTGGGCGCTCTTGGCGTCAAGCCCGTCGACGTCGCCGACGGTGGATTGCATCCACCTGGAGGTCAAAAGATAGGATTGCTTGATGTAATCGAAGACGTCGTTGTCGCTCCACGCCGCGTCCCTGAACCGCCGGTCGCCGGGATCGGGCGCCGCCACCGGCTCAGGCCTGCCGCCCATCATCCGCGCCGCGGCGCTTTGCCACAGTTGGGCGTAGTCCTGCCACAGGTTGAGGTTGGCTTCCATCAACCGCGCCGGGTCGGCCATCAGGCGCTTTGTCATGTCCATGAAGGCGTGGCCGATGTTCTGCGGATCGGGCGGGGCCAAGCCTTCCTGGGCCTGGCGGGTGACGAAATCGGCTACCAGTTTTTGGCTCAATTCGGCGATTTCGGCCATGGACCGGGACAATTCCGCGGTGTCGGGGGTGGGGCCGGCCGGGCCGGTTTGATTGTTCATTTTAAACCTGTTTCCAAGGCGGACAGCGGAGCCTGGTGAAATCCCTCTATGCTGCACTGCAGCATTCAGGATGGGTTGTGTTTGTAAACCCTTAACCTTTTTAAGGCAACGTGCAATTCAAAGGAAGAATTCCGATACCCGGATACCTGGGCTGTTTGAGGGGTAAAGCAAGAATGGCTGATCATAAAATCGGCAATAAGATTCACCTCCCGTGTCGCAAAATTCTGCGCAAGACGGCGCTGTTGGCCGCGATTTTCCTGGGCACCTCGGTGCTCGGCGCGTGCACGACCATACCCGACGCCGTCAACCCGGCCGAATGGTACCGCGGTACCATTGACCTGTTTGCCGATAAAAAAGCCGAGGATAAGAAAAAAGAAGGTAAGGAAAACGGCCTCGCCGCCGACCGGGGCAAGGCGCCGCCGGGCGCCGACAAGCCCTTTCCTAATTTAGCTTCCGTCGATGAAAAGGCCCGCGCCCGCGATAAAACCGGCGGCG
Organism: uncultured Thalassospiraceae bacterium; assembly: GCA_964626025.1. Taxonomy (GTDB): domain Bacteria; phylum Pseudomonadota; class Alphaproteobacteria; order Rhodospirillales; family Casp-alpha2; genus Casp-alpha2. The sequence continues at coordinate 3,567 of CAZVFL010000077.1, read as the reverse complement.
GGCTCGCCGCCGATCCGGAACGGCCGAAATACGCCCCCGCCATCAAGCGCCAAGAGCCATCCGCCGAATCCGTCCCGGTCAAGCCTTCGCCGGCCCCGGCCCCCGTTGCATCCCCGGGGACGACCATGCCGCCGCCGAAAGCGGCGCCGACGACGCCCGTGACCCCGGTGGAGACGACCATCGTGTCTTCCGAGCCGGCGCCCATGCCGTTGTTGGAGCCGCCGACGCTGACCCTCGAACAGACCGAAACGGAAGCCCGCCTGCGGAAACAACTCGCCGATATCCAGGCCGAGGCCAAGACCGCCGGCGGCGTTCCCCCCTCCATCCCGTTGCCTATCCAGCCGGGTGAATTGCCGACCATCATCGTTTCCTCCGAAGGCATTCGAACCGCCGGCGCCATGGCCGCTTCACCGGTCCCCATGGGCATGGCCCCGCCCGCCGCCGTCCCCGGCAGCCGGTTGACCGGCGCCCCGATCGTTCGCGGCACCGCCGTCAAGGTCGCCACCATCCTGTTCGACAACGGGTCTTCCAAGCTGGAATCGCTGGCCCGGCGGATCCTGAGTTCGGTGAGTCACCTGCAACTGGATAGCGGCGGCACCCTCCGCATCGTCGGACACGCCAGTTCGCGCACCCGCAACCTGTCTCCGGTCAGGCACAAGATGGCGAACTTCCAAATCTCGATGGAGCGCGCCGACAAGGTCTTCGGCGAACTGGTCCGGCTCGGGGTCAGCGGCGATAGAATCGATATCACGGCGGTTTCCGACGCCGAGCCCATGTATCACGAATTCATGCCGTCGGGAGAAGCCGGCAACCGCCGGGCCGAGGTCTATCTCTTCAACTGATCCCCGCCGGCTTGTGGAATAACCCGCGCCCGCCCTATGATGGCGGGCGGTTTGGGCTTGTGCCGTTAACCGCCATCTGGCATGTGGATGCGCTATGGAGCAGGAATTCAACAGGATTCGGCGCTTGCCGCCCTACGTGTTCGCCGAAGTGAACGCCATGAAGGCGCGCGCCCGCGCCGAAGGCGCCGACATCATCGATTTCGGCATGGGCAACCCCGATCAGCCGACGCCGCCCCATATCGTCGAAAAGCTGATCGAGGCGGTGCGCGACCCGAAGACGCACCGCTATTCCACCTCGCGCGGCATCCCGGGGCTGAGAAAGGCCATCGCCGGCTATTACGGAAACCGTTTCAAGGTTGACGTGGACCCGGAGACGGAAACCATCGTGACCCTCGGCTCGAAAGAGGGGTTGGCGAACCTGTCGTCCGCCATTACCAACTCGGGCGACGTGATCCTGGTTCCCAATCCCTCGTATCCGATCCATCAGTTCGGTTTCATCATCGCCGGCGCCGCCGTCCGCAGCATTCCCGTTGAGCCGGAGGAAGAGCTCCTGTCCGGCTTGAAACGCGCCGTCCAGCACTCGACGCCGAAACCGAAAGCCTTGGTGCTGAACTATCCCAACAACCCGACGACCAAGACCGTGGGCTTGGACTTCTATAACGAGGTCGTGGATTTCTGCCTCTATCACGGCATCTATATCCTCAACGACATCGCCTATTCGGAGATCTATTTCGACCAACCGCCGCCGTCCATCCTCGAGATCAAGGCGGCTTGGGATATCGCCGTCGAGTTCACCTCCATGAGCAAGACCTATTCCATGCCCGGCTGGCGGATCGGGTTCGCCACCGGCAATAAAAAGCTGATCGCGGCATTGGCCCGGATCAAGTCGTATCTGGATTACGGCGCCTTCACGCCGGTCCAGGTGGCGTCCGCGGCGGCGCTGGGCGGTCCGCAGGACTGTGTCGAGGAAATCCGCCAGACCTACAAGGCCCGCCGCGACGTTCTGATCGAAGGCCTCGCCGCCGCCGGCTGGAACGTGCCGTCGCCGCCGGCGACCATGTTCGCCTGGGCGCCCATTCCGCCCCAATACGAAGAACTCGGCTCACTGGCGTTCTCCAAGCTTTTGCTCTCGAAAGCCGAAGTCGCCGTCTCGCCGGGGATCGGTTTCGGAGAGCACGGTGAAGGCTACGTCCGCATCGCGCTCGTCGAAAACCGCCAACGCATCCGTCAGGCCGTCCGCAACATCAAGGCCTTCCTGGGCGAATCCGAGACGGGCTCCACGCGAGCGGCAACCCATTGAGCCCCCCCTTGAAAATAGGCATTGCCGGCCTCGGCACGGTGGGCGCCGGCACCTTTAAGCTGCTGATGGAGCAGGCGGAAATTCTCGAACGCCGCTCGGGGCGCGCCGTCCGCTTGGTAGCTGTTGCCGATCCCGACGCTTCTAAGATGACAGAGGCCGAAAAGAACGGCATCCGCTGTTACGCCGACGCCCTGCCGATGGCCGCCGATGACGATGTCGATGTGGTGGTGGAACTGATCGGCGGGTCCGACGGCATCGCCAAAGAGCTTTGCGAAGCCGCGATCAAGGGCGGCAAGCACGTGGTCACCGCCAACAAGGCCTTGATGGCCCATCACGGGACGGCCCTGGCCCTGGCCGCCGAGACCGCCGGCGTCACCTTCGCCTACGAAGCGGCGGTCGGTGGCGGCATTCCGATCATCAAATCCTTGCGCGAAGGACTGGCGGGCAACCGCTTGGGCCGCGTTTACGGCATCCTCAACGGCACCTGTAATTACATTCTTTCCGCCATGACCGACCAGGGCCGCGAGTTCGACGACGTTCTGGCCGAGTGTCAGAAATTGGGCTATGCCGAGGCCGATCCCAGCTTCGACATCGACGGCATCGACACCGCGCACAAGCTGGCGATCCTGGCCAGCGTCGCCTTCGGCGGCGAGATCAATTTCGACGCCGTTCACATCGAAGGCATCCGCCACATATCGCCGATCGATATGCGGTTCGCCAGCGAATTGGGCTATTGCATCAAGCTGCTGGGCGTCGCGTCCGTTCGCGAAGACGGACTGGAGCAACGGGTCCATCCCTGCATGGTTCCGGCCTCCTCGCCCATTGCCCATGTCTCCGGTACGCTCAACGCGGTGGTGGCGGAAGGCGACTTCTCTGAAACCATTGTCCACGAAGGCCATGGCGCCGGCGCCGGTCCGACGGCTTCGGCGGTCGCCGCCGATTTGATCGACATCGCGCGCGGTTTGCAGGTGCCGACGTTCGGGGTGCCGGCGGACAAGCTGAAATCCATTCCGCCCGTACCCATGGATAAACACTTCGGCGCCTATTACATCCGCCTGATGGTGGTCGACAAGCCGGGCGTGTTCGCCGATATCGCCGCCGCGCTCAGGGACCACGAGGTGTCCATGGAATCGGTGTTGCAACGGACCCGCGACCCCGGCGAGGCGGTGCCGGTGGTGATGACCATGCACGACACCGAAGAAGCCCGCATGACCAAGGCACTGGAGGAAATCTCGTCCGTGGATGCCGTTGTCGAGCCGCCCAGGATGATCCGTATCGAAAATCTTTAGGACTGCTGAAAAACCCATGATTTGGAGCCATCACCCTTCGAGACGGGTCTTCGGTCCTCCTTAAGGCGTGAGGCATATTGTAACGCCTCATCCTGAGCCGCGAGCGCAAGCGAGCGTGTCGAAGGATTGTTGCCGC
>CAZVFL010000076.1:0-7774 GCA_964626025.1 uncultured Thalassospiraceae bacterium | reverse complement strand
GTCATGCCGGGCGTCTGTTCTTAATTGCCTTTGAGGACGCCTTGGATCACGTCCAGGATTTTGCCGGTGGCCTTTTCCAAAAGCACCACGTCGTCACCGGCAACAGCGCGCTCGGTGCCCGGGGGCGCGTCACCCAGCTTTTTCCGGAGCCCCGGCGGAAGGCTCTTCTTGGCCAGGCCCGGCGGCAAGGTGCCGTTCCTTTCAAGCTGCATCTGCAAGCCCGGCGGCAGCCCGCCGCCCCGGCCACGGCCCTTGTCTTTCTTCTTTTTCCATTTTTTGGCTTTTTTGCCCTTGCCGCCGGTCACCGCATCGGCCGCCTTCTTGCCGAAGAATTCCTCGATAGCGCGCTTTTCCACTTCCTTGAAGACGATCTTACCGACTTCCTTGGCGGTCGGCAGCTTCTGCGCCAGAGCCGGGGCAAGCGGGGCCGGGACGGCAAGGGTGAAGACGAAAATCAGACCGAGAAGAAATCGCATGGCGGTTACTCCTTTCCGGATTGTGCCCATTGTTTGGTTAGCCCGACTCTATCGCCGTAGCCCCGGGGCGTATAGACCTTGGGCCGGGCGCCTTGTTCCAGAACGCGTGTGCGCGACGAACCCACCAGCACCAGCGTCAGCATATCGGCCAGTTTCGGCTCTAGCGCCCCAAGGCTGACCACATCCACGGTTTCGCCGTCGCGGCCGAGGTTGCGGGCCAGCACCACCGGCGTTTCCGGCGACCGCGCGCCAAGCAGGATGTCGCGCGCCTGGGCCAGTTGTTTCGTCCGGCGCTTGGAAACCGGGTTGTAAAGCGCGACGACGAAGTCGCCCGAGGCCGCCGCTTGCAACCGCTTCTCAATATCCTCCCACGGCGTCAGGTGGTCTGAAAGCGATATGGCGCAGAAGTCATGGCCGAGCGGCGTGCCGATGCGCTTCCTTCTCCGCCTCTTCGATGCGCTGGCGGGCGGCTTCCAACAGCCTGATGTCGATCGCCAGCTCGCGGCCAAAGACGACTTCTATGTTGGGGTTGTCGGCGGCGAAGTTGTTGACTTCGGATGGCAGGTCGTTCTTGACGTGGCCAGCGGTGAACAGCATTCCCGGCACGCAGACGATTTTTTCGGCGCCCAGTTGTTTCAGCTTATCCAGCCCGGTGCGGATCACCGGCGTCGCGAACTCAAGAAATCCGCTTTCGACGTCGAAATCGGGCAGCCTTTTGGAAAGGTGCCCGGCTAATTTGTTGAATTCCTCGATTGCCGCATCGTCGCGGCTGCCGTGGCCGCAAATCATGACGGCGGTTTTCTCTGTCATCACGCTTGGTCCTTGCCTTCGAGCGTTTTCGCCGCCGGGTCCGCCTGGTCATTGCCTCCGGGCGATGGGTCCGGTGCCTAAGTTCATACAGAGTTTTAGAGCGGGGGAAAGGCGGGCATTTTCATTGACGGGGGCGGGTCTCTGCGGCGATTGTCTGAGCCATGTTGACCTTCGGCATGGCGGGCGGCGGCGGCGGGTTCGACCCGCTGGTCTTGCTGTTGATGGCGATCGTCGTCGAGGCCTATGTCGGCGAAGGCTGGGGCCTGTTCAAGGCGGTGCCCCATCCCGTCCGCATCATCGGCAACATGGTCGGTTTCCTGGACCGCAAGCTCAACCGCGAACACCGGAAAGAGGCCGACCGCGCCATTCGGGGCGCCCTGGTGGTGGTTTTCGTTATCGTTCCCGCGTTCGCCGTTGGTTGGGCGGTGGCGTGGCTGAGCCTCAACCACCCATGGGGCTGGATTCTGGAATTTCTGGGCCTCGTCACGCTGCTCTCGGCGCGGCAGATTTACAACCACGTTAGCGTCGTCGGCAAGGCGCTCCTGGAAGGGGTGGAACAGGGACGCGACGCCGTCCGCCACATCGTCAGCCGCGACCCGGCCTCCCTCGACGGGCCCGGCGTCGCCAGAAGCGCCATCGAATCGCTGGCGGAAAACTTCTCGGACGGCGTGGTGGCGCCGGTGTTCTGGTACGTGCTGTTCGGGTTTCCGGGGCTGCTGGTTTACATGGCGGTCAACACCATGGACTCCATGATCGGCCACCGGACCCCCCAGTACAGGGCCTTCGGCATGACGGCGGCCCGGCTGGACGACGTCTTGAACCTGATTCCGGCCCGGCTTGCGGGATTGTTTATCGTTTTCGCGTCATTGTTCGTGCCGACGGCGAATCCCAAAAAATCGCTAAAGATCATGTTGCGGGATTCACACAAGCACCGGTCCTTCAACGCCGGCTGGCCCGAAGGCGCCATGGCCGGCGCCCTCGGCCTGACCCTGGCCGGCCCCCGCCATTACCCGGGCAGCACGGTCAACGATCCGTGGATCGGCGACGGCCGCGCCCAGGCAACGACCAGGGATATTTCCCGGGGGCTTTACCTTTATGTGGTGGCCTGCCTGATCAACGTCATGTGGGTGGCGGCCTTCGCCATGGTGCGCTTCAGCCTGTAGCGCCGAACGCCTGTTTCCTGACCGGGTCGGCGGCGGCCAGCAATCCATCCAGATCCAAGTTCGCTTCCAGGTGCGCCGCCAGCAGATCCAGGGTTTCTTCGATTTGCCGTTCGTAGGCGACGCCGTCGAACCGACCGCCGGAAAGACGCGAAAGAAAGGCATGGCGAAAACCATCGGACGCGAATAGCCCGTGCACGTAGGTTCCCATTACCCGCCCGTCGGCGGACCTGGCACCTTCGTCACGGCCGTCCGAGAGCTTCAGCCAGGGCCGTTCAAGGCCGGGACCGGATGTGGTGCCGATGTGCATTTCATAGCCCTTGATGGCCTCGCCCGTTTCGACCTCGACGCCTTTTATCTCGCTAAGCGTTTTGGCGCCGGCGATCACCGTTTCGATGTCGAGCAGTCCCAACCCCTCTGTGTCCGAGGGGGCGTCCGAGGGCGGGCCTTCGATGCCGTCCGGGTCGGCGACGCGGGTTCCCAAAATCTGATAGCCGCCGCAAAGGCCGACCACCAGCCCGCCGCGGCGGCGGTGGGCGGCAATGTCCACATCCCAACCCTCGGCGCGAATGAGCTTGAGATCGGCCAGGGTGGATTTGGAGCCGGGGATAACCACCATGTCGGCATTGCCGGGGATCGGCGATCCGGGCTCGATGATCTCGACGGCCACCCCCGGTTCGGCGGCCAGGGGGTCGAGATCGTCGAAGTTGGCGATGCACGAAAGCCTGGGCACCGCCACGCGGAGGGAGGCATCGGGAACATTTTCATAGTCCAGCGACATGGCATCTTCCTGGGGCAGCAGCCGGGCGGCGTCGAAGAAGGGCACGATCCCGAAACAATCCATGCCGGTCTTGCCCTTGATCGTCCCATAAGCGTCCTCGAACAGCCCCGGATCGCCACGGAACTTGTTGATGATATAGCCCCTGGTGCGGGCTTTTTCGGTATCGGACAGCAGATCAAAGGTACCGATCAGGTTGGCGATGACACCGCCACGCTCGATATCGGCGACCAGCACGACAGAGACATCGGCGGCCTCGGCGAAACCCATGTTGGCGATGTCGCCCTCGCGAAGATTGATCTCGGCGGGGCTGCCGGCGCCTTCGACCAGGATCAGATCGGCGTCTTCGGCGACGCGTGAGAAGCTTTCCAGCACCCGGGGCAGAAGCGTCGGCTTCAGGGCGTGGTAGTCGCGGGCCTGGGCATTGCCCTCCACCCGGCCCCGGACGACGATTTGAGCGCCGGTTTCGGATTGGGGTTTAAGGAGAACCGGGTTCATATGCACCGTCGGCGGCATACCGGCGGCCCTGGCCTACAAGGCCTGGGCGCGGCCGATCTCGCCGCCGTCCTTGGTGACGGCGGCGTTGTTGGACATGTTCTGCGGCTTAAACGGGCTGACACGCAAACCACGCTTCAGGAACGCCCGGCAAAGGCCCGTCACCAGGAGCGACTTGCCGGCGTCGGACCCGGTGCCCTGGACCATCAGGGCGCGTGGCGTCCGATTTGGTTCAGAATCTGGCAAGGGCGGACCTCAACTTGTCGGCTCGGGCGTTTTTGTGGCGTCCTCCGAGGACGATTTCGTCGGGGGTGGCGCCTTGGCCGTAAAAGAATTCGTTCATATCCCGGCGCCGGGCCAGCACCGCGCCTTCCAAGGACGCACCGGCGAAGGCGCCGACCTTGGCGTTGGTGAAGGCCAGAACGTCAACCTTCAAGTTGGTCGTCGTCGAGGCCTCCATCCCGGCGCCGTAAAAACCGGCCGTGATCCCAATATCCGCGCCGAACTTGCCCTGGTGCTTGATGATCGAGCGAAGCGCGCCTTCGTTCCGGATCACCAGGACGGTTTCGGTGTCCTGGATGCCGATCTGCAAACCGAGGCTGGCGGCGCCGAGGGTATAGAAGGCCGGATAGCCCCAGCCGCCGCCGGCCGAGCGCGCAATGAGGACGCCGCTGCCGCCCTCGGCGCCGACGATGAACCCGGCCTTGACGACGGCCGGAAAGATCATCAGCGCGCGGGCTTGGGGAAGGTGCTTGGCGAATTCCTTCAAATGGGGCAGGCGGATGAAGTTTTCCACCGTCTCGGCGGACATCTCGATGATCCGGGCGGTCCCGGCCTCGGGCGTCTCGGTGAATTCCTGGCACGCCGAAAGCCCCCATACGCCGAACAGCCCGGCCAGGAAGACCCCTAAAACACGAAAGCGTTTCATTCCGGCATCTCCTTTATCAGAATTCCACTCCTGCCTGGGCCTTGACGCCGCCTGGGGGATTCAAGACCGTTCCTCCACGGGGGCCGGCCCTAAAGCGAGGACTGGTTGACGCCGCACACCCGCCACACCCCGCCATGGCCCCGAAGCAGGCCGTCTTCGACGTGTTCGAGAATGCTGATCGACAGCGTATCGATGCGAAGCGCCATGCCCTGGACCGGATTAAGGTCCAAGGCAATGGAAAGGGCGGCGCGAATGGTGCCGCCATGGGTGACGGCGACGATGTCGCGGCCTTGGTGTTCTATGGTCAGCCGGCCGATAACGTCACCGGTGCGGAGAATCTGATCGGCGAAGCTTTCGCCGCCGGGCGGGCGATGGGCCGTCGGGTTCTCCCAGAAGGCCTCATAGGTTTGCTTGTCCTTTTCCCGCATCTCGTCCCAGGAAAGCCCCTGCCAGTCGCCGAAATTCTGTTCGCCCAGGTTTTCCTCCATAAGGGGCTCTTCGAACCGGAGCCCAATGTCGGCAAGAGCCTGGGCGGTTTTTTTGGCGCGGGTCAGGTGCGACGTGACCCACACTGCGTTTTCGGGCAAGGCCCGGGCCAGCGCCTTGATGGCGGAAACGTCGGAAACATCGCAATCAACGTCGTTGGCGCCGTAGATCACCCCATTGACGCCAACGACCGGCGCGTGGCGCACCCACCACCAGCGGGTCGTCCCGCTCATAGCGCTGCCGCCGCCGCGGCCAGCACGGCAATTTCCGCCATCTGCTGCTGGGCGCCCAGAACGTCCCCGGTAACGCCGCCGATTTGCCGGTTGGCCAGCCAGACAACGGCGGCAACGGCGGCAACGGCGGCAACGGCGGCGATAATGGCCATCAGGCCGCCCATGGGGCCCAGAAACAGAAAGGCCAGAAGCCCGCCCAGCACCAGCGCCGTCGCCCAGCCTTCGTCATCGGGGGTGCCGGCTTTATGGGCCAGTCCGGACTTCCGGGCCGGCGTCATCCTTGCCAACACCGCCGGCAACAGACCGCGTGACAGCGCATGGGCAGCGATCAGGGCGGCGATCGCCACCCCCGGGCCGGGAAGCCCGCCCAGCGTGCCGGCACGGATGCCGACGGAAAGAACCACCGCCAACACCCCGAAAACGCCGATCTGGGAGTCTTTCATGATTTTGAGGCTTTCCGTCGCTGTCTTGCCCCTGCCGAAACCGTCGGCAACATTGGCCAAGCCGTCTTCGTGGAGTGCGCCGGTTACCAGCGCCGAGACCGCGAGCGCAACGAAGGCACAGGCCAACGGATGCAGGTCCAGGCCGGCAGCGGCCATCAGGGAAATCCCGGCGATCAGGCCAATGGCGGCGCCGACCACCGGAAAGGCCCGGCTTGCCATCGCCAGGGCCCCTTTCTTATCGCCGCCCTTGACGGCCGGAAAGGGAAGCCGCGTCAGGAAAGTGCCGGCGATGCAACAGTCCCGCCACCAACCCGAAAGATGACCGGAAAGGAATTTTTGTTGTTTGTCCCACTTGGGCATGGCTGGGGTTCCTCTACTACCTTTCTTGGATTTGTTGTTTTTCATTTCGCTTTTTTTCCTGGGCGCGTGTTCGGCTATTTTCGGTTATAGGTGAGGGTGGACGCAAAGAAAATTACTGCAATCAAGGAAATTCTGGCTTATGCCGGCATCAGCGAAAAAAAGGGATAAAGCCCCGCCATTACTCGATATCTCCGAAATCCGGCTCCTCGCCTTCGCGTTCGATCCGGCGCTTGAGCTTCAGGAGCTCGCGGCGGCGGCCGTCTTCGGCGATCATGTTTTCGACGTAGCGGCCCTGGAACAGGTCAATGCCCACGGCGCGGCCGAAATCAATGGCTTCACGGTTGTCGCAACGGCACATGATCAGCCGGTCCGGGCCGCCGCGTTTGACGATGGAGCGGATTTTCTCGTGCAGTTCCTCGCCCCCGTCCACCAGGTCGGGATGCCAGATCAGCTTCGCCAGGTCGGCACCCAGGCTCTCGCGGTCGATGATGCCGATGGTTTCCACCGTCAGGCCGTCGATGCAGACCTTGTAGCCCTTTTCCTGCACGAACTCGCGGGCGAACACATAGGAGCCGAGGTCGGAGAATATATCCTCTTTCTGCAACTCGATGATCATGGCGCCCCGGCGCCCGGCGGCGATGTTGTCGTCGAAGGCCTGGAACTCCGGAGACAGCACCGTGGCGACGTTGACGTTGAAGCTGATGTCGCCGGAAATGGATATGGCGTCGGTCTTGGTCAGCATGGACAGCATGCGCTGGTCCAGGGTCGTCGTCAGGTGCTGGAACAGCCACCGGTTGGCGACCAGATTAACGTCCGGAAGCATGGTTTCGCGCAGATCCTTGATCGAGATGAACAGTTCGGAAAACACCTGTTCGGGCACCATGTTCGAATCCACCCGGCAGACGAACTGCCGGCGCACCAAATTCGACAAATCGGCCCGGCTGAGCGCGGTTTCGACCCTGGCCAGCACCCGGGGCGTTAACGGTTCGCCCTGTTCCTGCTTGGCCTTCAGGGAGGCGCGCGCATCCATGCGGTTGCGGACCTCGGTCTGGCGCTTTTGCTCGGCTTGCGCCAGGTTTTGGACGTCCTTGAGGAAGGCGTCGAAATCCTCGGTGGCGTCGTACCAGGAAACGAACTTTTTATCGGCATCTTTTCCCTCGGAAAGCAGGGGGTCGTCGTCGAACAGATAGCGTATCTGTTGGACGGCGGTTTCGACCCGCGGATGGGCCGTATCCTTGTAAATGAAGAAAATATCAGCGTTTTTGACCGTGAAGGCCTGTCCGTCCATGGACTTGACCAGGGGCTCAAAATTACCGGCGGCAGCGCGGATATGCTGTTCCTGGCGATTGCCGGGGCGCAGCAGGGAAAGATGCAGGTGAACGGCCTTGCGTCCCTCCCGGTGCTTTTCCAGACGCTGGATATAGTCCAGCAGCAGGTTTTCCTGACTCGGCAATTGTTTATTGGGTGACGTCGCCATGGCTCGGGTCGCTCTCTTTCCGGCGCTCAAGCCTTGGGCGCCGGTTTCGGCGCTGCCGGCGCCGGGGGGGCTTGCGGCTGCGCCGGGGCGGGTGGCGGTTGCGCCGGCGCCGGGACAGGCTGCGCCGG
>CAZVFL010000075.1:0-8054 GCA_964626025.1 uncultured Thalassospiraceae bacterium | reverse complement strand
AGGGGTGGGGGCAACCCATGTTCGACATCAAGTGGATCCGCGACAACCCGGATGAGTTTGACCGCGGCATGGAACGCCGGGGACTAAAGCCCCAGGCGGAAGCCCTGATCCAACTCGATGCCAAGCGCCGCGATTTGCAGACTAAAGCCCAGGAAATCCAGGCCGAGCGCAACAAACTTTCCAAGGAAATCGGCGCCCTCAAGGCCCGTGGGGAGGATACGGCGGCGCAAATGGAAAAGGTGTCCAAATCCAAGGACGCCGAAGCCGAGGCTGAAAAGCAGGCCGACGCCGCTTACGAGGCGCTCGACCGGGCGATGGCGGAACTCCCCAACCTGCCCGCCGACGACGTGCCCGACGGCGCCGACGAGACGGCCAACCGGGAGGAGCGCGTGGTCGGCGACAAGCCGAAATTCGGCTTCAAACCGAAAGAGCACTTCCATATCGGCGAGGCCCTGGGCCTGATGGATTTCGAGTCGGCGGCCAGGATGTCCGGCGCGCGTTTTGTTTTGTTGTCGGGCGCCCTGGCCCATATGGAGCGCGCGCTCGCCAACTTCATGTTGGACCTGCACACCGAAGAGCATGGGCTCACCGAGGTCAACCCGCCGGCCCTGGTCAACGACAATGCCCTGTTCGGCACCGGGCAATTGCCCAAATTCGGCGACGACCTGTTCCAGACCAAGGACGGGTTGTGGCTGATCCCGACCGCCGAAGTGCCGTTGACCAACATGGTCGCCGGCACCACCGTCGAGCCGGATACTCTGCCCCGGCGCTATGCGGCGATGACCTGGTGCTTCCGCTCCGAGGCCGGGGCGGCGGGCAAGGACACGCGCGGCATGATCCGCTTACACCAGTTCACCAAGGTCGAGATGGTCACCGTTTGTATGCCTGAAACGTCCGGGGACGAACTCGAACGCATGACCGGCTGTGCCGAGGAGGTATTGAAACGCCTGAACCTCCCCTACCGCACCGTGGTGCTGTCCACCGGCGACATGGGCTTCGGGGCGCGGAAGACCTACGACATCGAGGTGTGGCTGCCGGGCCAGGACAAATACCGCGAGATTTCCAGTTGTTCCGACTGCGGCGATTTCCAGGCCCGGCGCATGGAGGCTCGCTTCTGGAACAGGGGCGTCGAGAAGACCCTATTCGTCCACACTCTCAACGGCTCCGGCCTGGCGGTCGGGCGCACCCTGATCGCCATCTTGGAGAACAACCAGCAGGCCGACGGCTCCGTCGCCGTGCCGGACGCGCTCAGGCCTTTCATGGGCGGCCTCGAGGTGATCAAGGCGGATGGCGGCTAAGGCCCGGACCCCATGAGCCCGGCGTCACCCAAAGCGCAGATGATGCTGGATATCCGCCGCCAAGGGGTCACCGACGTCGGCGTGCTGGAGGCGCTGGAAGTCACCCCCCGCGACATGTTCGTGCCCGAGCCTTTCAAGGATCGGGCGTTCGAGAACGTGGCGCTTCCCATCGGCCACCACCAGACCCTGAGCGCGCCGGCCACCGTCGGCCGGATGACCCAGGCGCTGGAGGTCACCGACCGCATGAAGGTGCTGGAGATCGGCACCGGGTCCGGCTATCAGGCGGCGGTGCTGGCCCGGCTCAGCCGCCGGCTTTACACCATGGAACGCCACCCGGAATTGCTGAAAGAGGCGGAACAAAGGTTCAAGCGGCTGGGGCTGGTCAACGTCACCACCCTTACCGCCGACGGCAGCGCCGGCTGGCCGGAGCAAGCGCCCTTCGACCGCATCATGGTCACCGCGGCGGCGGCCGACGTGCCGGAAATCCTGCTCGGCCAACTGGCCGAAGGCGGCATCATGGTGGTCCCCGTCGGCCTGGATGAAAACGAACAGCATCTTTTGAAGGTCACGCGCACGCCCGAAGGCGCCGAAACCGAAGATTTGGGCGCCACCCGATTCGTGCCCCTGATCGACGGCGCCGCCGGGGACTGAAGCCCAAGGACCGCGATTTTCGGGGGTTTCGGGCCCGCCGTTGATGGGCAGGGCGGCGATAAGCGATAATCCGCCTATGAGACTTTTCCCGCGACCTCTCGTCCATGCCGCCCTTTTTGCCGGCGGGCTCACGTTGGGGGGCGGTTGCGGCGCGATCGAATGGCCGCCGCCCGAATACGGCCCCCGGGACATCAACACGCCGCCCCGGGGCCCGGCGTTCAGTTCCGCCTTCACCGGCGCCAGCGCCGTCGTCGCCGGGCGCGGCGATACGGTCTATGCCCTGTCACGCCGTCACCGGGTGCCGGTGCGCGCCATCATCGAAGCCAACGGCCTGAAACCGCCTTATCACCTGAGGGCGGGACAGCGGGTGAAACTGCCGCGTGGCCGCCAGCACGTCGTTACCCGGGGCCAAACCCTTTACGGCATCGCGCGGCGATACCGCGCCAACCCCTATGCGCTGGCCCGGGTCAACGGGCTGCGGCCGCCCTATGCCATCCAGGCCGGGCAACGGCTTGTCCTGCCCCGGCAACCCGCCTCGCCGCCGCCCTCGGGCGTGAAACGGGGCTCCCAACCGGTTCAGAAGGCGGAAGGGACCCATCCGCCCCCGGCCGCCTTGCCCGCGACGCCCCGGGCCAGCGGCAAGGGCTTTATCTGGCCGGTCAGGGGCCGGGTGGTCTCGGGCTTCGGCGCCAAGGCCAAGGGCTTGCGCAACGACGGCATCAACATCGCCGCCAAGCGGGGGTCCCCGGTGAAGGCGTCGGAGAACGGCGTCGTCGCCTATGCGGGGAACGAACTCCGGGGGTTCGGCAATCTTTTGCTGATCAAGCACGCGGACGGCTGGGTCACCGCCTATGCCCACACCGACAAGATGCTGGTGAAACGCGGGCAGAAGGTCGGCAGGGGCCAGCAGATCGCCACCGTCGGATCGACGGGCGGCGTCAACAGCCCACAGCTTCATTTTGAGCTGCGCCGCGGCCGCCACGCCACCGACCCCCGGAAATACCTGAGGGGCGCCTGATGTCGGCTGAAGAAATTCTTGTCCATGAACAGCATATGCGTGTCAAACGCTGCCGACACGGGCCGATGCTCTACAACTCGACCGACACCCATATCGGACGCTCGCTTGATCTTTACGGCGAATTTTCGGAATTAGAAAGCGCACTCTTCGCGCTCATTCTCAAACCGGGCATGGTCGCCATCGACGTCGGCGCCAACATCGGTTGCTTCACGGTGCCCATGGCCAAGCGAGTCGGCGCCAACGGCTCCATCGTCGCGATCGAGCCGCAGCGCGTCATCTACCAGACCCTTTGCGCCAACGTTGCGCTGAACGCGCTCGCCAACGTCCACACGGTCCACGCCGCGGCCGGCGCCGAGGCAGGCAGCATCATCGTGCCACGGATCAACTATTCCGACGGCGGCAACTACGGCGGCGTCGAACTCGGCGGTGACGACAAGGGGGAATCGGTTCCGGTTACCGTCCTCGATGCGCTGCCGCTGGCGGCGTGCCACCTGATCAAGATCGATGTCGAGGGCATGGAGGGCGCGGTCATCGAGGGCGCCAAGGAGACGATCGGCAAGTTCCGCCCCGTGCTCTACGTGGAGAACGACCGCAAGGAGAAGTCGAAGGCCCTGGTCGAGCAGCTGATGGCGGCGGACTACCGCCTGTTCTTGCACCGCCCCCCACTTTTTAACCCCGATAACTTCTTCGGGAATACCGAGAACGTGTTCGGGAACATGGGCTCGTTTAACATGATCTGCATACCCAAAACCCATGACTTCAAGCTCGATAACCTGACCGAGATCACGTCGCCCGACCAACGCTACGACTAAGCGCCCTCAAGAAACCCTTGCTGACGGCACAGTCCTGCAAAATCGCAAAATCCAACGAAAGCCCGCTTAGGGTCATAAGCGGACATAAGGATGAAGGGGGACTCCTGAAAATGGGTGTTGGCAGCCCCCCCTTGGAAAATCCGTTGTCCCGGCGGTGACGGTCAGGCGTCGCCCTCGAACTTGAACGACACCTTGAGCCGGACGCGGAAGGCGGCGACCTTGCCGTCCTCGATGTGGAGATCCTGTTCGACGACCTCGGCGATGCGCAGGTCGCGCAAATTCTTTCCGGCCCGCTCGACGGCGGCGATCGCCGCCTTCTCCCAGGACTCAGGACTCGAGCCGACGAGTTCGATCACCTTGTAGACACTCTCTGCCATGACATCCTCCCTAACCGATATTTTCCAGATGACTCCCGATTACGACACCGAGAATAGCCGAACAGGCCGGATCAGGAAACCACGGGCCGCTCTAGAGCGCACATGAAGCCTCAGAAACGTCCGCTGTGCACCTAAAAGCGGTCGCAACTCGGTCTGGTATTGAACGTCCGCTCATAGCCACAAACGGACATTCATGCGAAGGAACAGTGATCAGTCTGTTGACACCATCACAGACGCTTGATCCCATTTCTTGGGTTTAAGTCGCCGCCCGTTCCCAAGGGGGAACCGGCAAAAAGGCATCCACCAGCATGTCGACGAAGGCCCGGACCTTGGGCGACAGATGCCGGTTATGGGGATAGACGGCGTAGATGTTGGTCTCCGACGGGGTCTCGTGATCGGCCAGCACCGGCACCAATTGTCCCGTCCTGACATCGGCCGCGACCGTGAAGTTACCGACCCGGATGAGGCCGATTCCGGCGATGGCGGCACGATGGAGGGCGATGCCGCTGTTGGCCTCGAAGTTGCCGGCGACGTCGATCCGCCTCGGCTCGCCGGGCCCTTTGAATTCCCACTGGTTCAGGCTTGTCGCCTTGCTCAGCCTGAGGCAGTTGTGGTCCTTGAGGTCGTCGGGTGTTTGCGGTGTGCCGTGCCGCTCCAGATAGGCCGGCGAGGCGACCACGATGCGCCGCGCGGCACCCAGCTTGCGGGCAATCAGCGAGCTGTCGGGCAGTTGGCCGATGCGAACCGCCACATCCACCTCCTCCTCGATCAGGTTGACGATGCTTTCCGATAGAGTGAGCTCGAGTCGCAGATCGGGATATCGGGCCAGGAAACCCGGGATCAGAGGTTCGATGTGATAGTGGCCGAAGGCCGTCGAGACGTTCACTTTGAGCAAGCCCCGGGGTTCCCCGTGGAGTTCTGCCACCGCCCGCTCCGCCTCGTCGATGGCGGCCAGGATCGGCGTGCACCGTTGATAGAAAGCGCGTCCTTCCTCGGTCAGGGTGACGCTTCTCGTCGTGCGGTTGAGCAGCCGGGCGCCGAGCCGGTCTTCCAATCGGCCGATCAGCTTGCTCACCGCCGAGGGCGTCAGGCGCAGTTCGCGGGCCGCGGCGGAGAAGTTCCCGGCCTCGACCACGCGCACGAACACGGCCATTTCGCTTGTGTTGTCCATGGCGCAACCCGCCGAATGGGGACCACCTATTTATGAATTATATTCATTAAAGTTAGTCATAATAACAATATTATCAAACGCCAGGCAATAGATTATATCTTCCGGTATCAGTTTGAAGGGTCGGTCGTTGATCACCGGCCCCTCCCAACCCCTAGCGACCGAGGAGTAAACACCATGTCCCACGTTAGAGCGCCAAGCCCCGATTATCCGCAACAAGGAAGAATTACCGGAACAGGATACAGAGAAACCGCCGCCGGCCCGGGCCCCGGCCTGGGCCAAGCGGCGAGCTTCGTTGGCGAACCGTATGGCCAGGATTTCAGCCTCCGGGTCGGCTCCCAAGACAACCATCCGCCGCTCCGGTTCGCCAACACCGATGTGCTCGACCAGGTTGAACCGTTGACCATCGCCAATCGAGCCAGCGTCCTGCGCAGCAGGGAACTGCGCCGCCTGTTCATCGCCGCCGTGGCCTGGACCGTCAACGCGGTCGTCCGCTGGAACACGCGCCACGGCCAGCGCCGGCGCCTTAACGACCTGCCGGATCATCTATTGCGCGATATGGGCATCCGGCGCGACCAGATAGACGCCATGGTTTCCGGAAGCCTCCAGCGGGGAACAAGGCCATGAACCAGATTATTTCCGCCGCGTCGCCGCAGGCCGCCCGGCCGCAATCCGTTGCAGACGTTCGCGGGGCGTTGTCCTTCATTCGCCCGCAGAACACCAAACCGGTGTTCCACAGCTCTCGGCTGACCGGCGGCGTCCCGGAAATGTTCTTCGAGGTCGAGGAGCACACGGTGCCGATCGGCGATATGCGGGAGATCGCGGACACGCTGTCCATCGACCGCGAAGGGTTCGAGTTGCTGCGCCATACGACCGCCGTCGAGGACCTGTACGACGACGACGCGGTGGACAACCAGTATTACCCGGAAATCGAGGCGCTTCTGCGCCAACGGTTCGACGCCGACCGGGTGGTGATTTTCGACGTCACGCGGCGCTCCGATGGCGGCGCGGGCGCCGTCAACCGCGACGGTCTGCGCGGCCCGGCCAGGCGCGTGCACGTGGACTATACCGCCAAGAGCGGCCCGCAACGGGCGAAGGACATCCTCGGCGAGGCTGAAGCGAAGCGCCTCGCCGCGTCCGGCGCACGGATCATCCAGGTCAATGTCTGGCGGCCGATCCAGGGCCCCGTGCTGCGCGCGCCGCTGGCCCTCGCCGACGCGTCCAGCGTGCGGCCGGAGGAGCTAATCGCGACCGATCAGGTGTTTCCCGACCGGGTCGGCGAAATCTATCACCTGGCCCATGCGCCGTTGCAGCGCTGGTACTTCACGCCGCGCATGACCCCGGACGAAGTTCTGCTGATCAAAGGTTGGGACAGCCTCGACGACGGCCGGGCGCGATTCACCCCGCACGGCGCGTTCGAACTGCCGGACATGGACGAAACCGCGCCGCCGCGCGAGAGCATCGAATTGCGCACGCTGGTGATCGTCGAATAAGGATGTTTTGGAGGAGAATGTCCGCTTCGGGTCAAAAGCGGGCCTCAACGCCGGGCCTGAACTTCGTCCGCTGTGCACCTTAAAGCGGACCTCAGAAACGTCCGCTGTGCACCTAAAAGCGGTCGCAACTCGGCATGGTATGAAACGTCCGCTAATAGCCACAAACGGACATCGTACTTACCTCGGTGTTGTTAAATAGCGTTTTCAGTCATTATGGTCTCTCGGATTCTGCAAGGCGCACAGGAACAGTATGGGATGGACAGGGCGGAACGGCGCCGGCAGGCGAAACGGAACAAAAAATTGAAGCTCGCCACCGGGAAAACTCCGCCTGCGGACAACGCGCTCCCGGACCGGGTGTTGGCGCTATTGAAACCGGCGATCGAGGCCCATCAGGCCGACCGCCTGGACGAGGCGGAACGCCTGTACCGGCAAATCCTTGACATCGCTCCCGGTCATGCCATCACCAACCATTTTCTCGGCGTCATCGCGCATCACACCGGGCGCGGGGACGAAGCAGCCCGGTTGATCGCCAAAGCCATCGAAACGGACCCCGGCAACCCGTCCTTTCATTTCGACCTCGGCAACGTGCTGAAGACGCTGGGTCGTCTGGACGCCGCCGCCGACAGCCACCGCGAAACCCTCCGCCTGAGGCCGGATATGGCCGAAGCCCATACCAGCCTGGGGCTGGTGCTGGACCTGCTGGGCCTGGCCGAAGAGGCCGCCGCCTGCCACCGCGAGGCAATCCACTTGAAGCCCGATTACGCGCAGGCCCACAACAACCTGGGCTGCTCACTTCAGGAACTGGGCCTTTTGCCGGATGCCGTGGCAAGTTATCACGCGGCCCTCGCCATCCAGCCCGATTACGCCGAAACACACAGCAACCTTGGCAATGCGCTCAGAGACCAGGGGAAGTTGGATGAGGCCATGGCAAGCTATCACAAGGCCCTCGCCATCAAGCCCGGTCTCGCTGAGGCGCATAATAATCTTGGCAATGTGCTCAAACACTTGGGGAAGGTGGATGAGGCCGTCGCCAGCTATCACAAGGCCCTCGCCATCAAGCCCGATTATGCCGATGCTGGAAGAAATCTCCTATTCGTTACGCTGAACGTTCCGGGACTAACGCCTAAGGAACTCTTCACCGAACATTTGCGCTTCTCCGAAAACCATTCGCAAGGCATCGATCGACCCGCGGAGGATTTGACCAACGACCCGACCCCGGACCGCCGGCTTCGGGTCG
>CAZVFL010000074.1:0-8100 GCA_964626025.1 uncultured Thalassospiraceae bacterium | reverse complement strand
TCTCGCGCAGCACCGCGATCGAGGCGTTGCGCATGATCTGGTATTCCTTGTCGGTCAAGGTCAGCGCCGGGGCGACGGTGATGGAATCGCCCGTGTGCACGCCCATGGGATCGATGTTTTCGATGGAACAGACGATGATGCAGTTGTCGGCGCGGTCGCGGACGACCTCCATCTCGAATTCCTTCCACCCCTGTACCGATTCCTCGACCAAAACCTGGCCGACGGGCGACGCATCGAGGCCGCCCTCGACTATTTTCTCGAAGTCGTCCTTGGTGGTGGCGATGCCGCCGCCGATGCCGCCCAAGGTAAACGACGGGCGGATGATCAGCGGCAGCCCGATTTCCGCCATCGCCTTCCTGGCGTCTTCCAGCGAGCCGGCGAGGCGGCTCTCGGGGCATTCCAGGCCGATCTTTTCCATGGCGTCGCGGAATTTCAGGCGATCTTCGGCCTTGGCGATGACGTCGGCCTTGGCGCCGATCATCTCGACGTTGTATTTGTCGAGAATCCCCTTCTCCGCCAGCTCGATGCCGGCGTTGAGCCCCGTCTGCCCGCCCATGGTCGGCAACAGCGCGTCGGGTTTTTCCTTGGCGATGATCTTTTCCAGCATGTCCACCGTGATCGGCTCGATATAAGTGGCGTCGGCCATGCCGGGGTCGGTCATGATGGTCGCCGGGTTGGAGTTGACGAGGATGACCCGGTAGCCCTCTTCGCCGAGCGCCTTCACCGCCTGGGCGCCGGAGTAGTCGAACTCGCACGCCTGGCCGATGACGATGGGCCCGGCGCCGATGATCATCACGGACGATATGTCTTCGCGCTTAGGCATCAGCCGAGCCCCAACAGTTTTGCGATTAATCCCAGGGCTGTCGCGGCCAATGCACCCACAAGAACCTGATCGTATTTCTCAATGATCCGTTTTAGCGGCTCGACAATCAGTGCCGTACCAATACGAAGATTGATCGTCGTATCATCAAGAAGCTCCCTGCCGCCTTCGAGGGCCTTAAGAAGAGCCCCTTTTTCGTGCCCTAGTTCATTGTCGAGATGGTGATCTTTCCGAAATTCCTGGATAACCTTCTCAAGTGACGAAACGGCTTCTTTATAATCAGAACTATTGTGATCGAGAGTTACAACACGGTCAGAGGCTGGGACGACAACACTACTGCTCGCCTCAGCTTGGAGTTCAAGACGGGCAATTATCAAGTCTTTATCCTCTGGCTCCAAATTGTTCACCAAATGGATTCCCGGTTCCCGAATTTCGTACCATGCGCGCTCCGCAACCTTCTGTCCTCTTCCACTGGAAGGGTCAGGAGTCAATGGAACAGTCACACGATCAATGAGGTCTTCTTTAACCAGTTGAGCCAAAGCAATGTGAATATAATTGCGAGGGAAACATTTGATCTCGTCAAAAAACGTAGATTGTGAAAATTCGACACGACCTCCTGACATGCATTCTCGGTGCATAAAAAATAGAATGGCCGATTTCACATCAGAAAAGCTGAAAGGTTCAGCCATCACCCTCCCTCCATCATCTCCGTGAACCGCTCGAACAGGTAATGCGAATCCTGGGGCCCGGGTGAGGCCTCCGGGTGGTACTGCACCGAGAACACCGGCTTGCCGTCTAGCTTGAGCCCTTCCAGGGTGCCGTCGAAAAGCGACCGGTGGGTCTCGACGACGCCCTGGGGCAGCGACTCCCGGTCAACCACGAAGCCGTGGTTCTGCGACGTGATCTCGACACGGCCGGTTTCCAGGTCCTTGACCGGCTGGTTGGCGCCCCTATGCCCCATGTGCATCTTCGATGTGGTGCAGCCCAAGGCCAGCGCCAACATCTGGTGGCCCAGACAGATGCCGAATACCGGCAGCCCGGCGTCGAGCACGCCCTTGATCGTCGGAACGGCATATTCGCCGGTCGCCGCCGGGTCGCCGGGCCCGTTGGACAGGAACACGCCGTCCGGCGAATGACCGAGCACGTCTTCGGCGGTCGCCCGAGCCGGCACCACCGTCACCCGGCAGCCGCTTGACGCCAGGCACCGGAGGATGTTCAGCTTGGCCCCGTAATCCACGGCGACGACGTGGAAGCGGGGCTTTTCCTGCTTGCCGAAGCCCTGGCCGAGCGCCCATTCCGTTTCGTCCCACGAATAGGTCTGGCGGCAGGTCACGTCACCGGCCAGGTCCATGCCCTCAAGCCCCGGCCAAATGCCCGCCTCGGCCCTCAGCGCATCCACGTCAATGGCTTGGCCCTTCCCGGCGTTGACGATGACGCCCGTGGGCGCGCCGGAATCGCGGATCAGCCGCGTCAACCGCCGGGTGTCCACCCCGGTCACCGCCGGAAGGTTCCGGGATTTCAGCCATGCATCCAGGTGCCCCCCCTGTTTTCCGGCCGAACGCCAGTTGGCGGGCTCGGTGATGCCGGTCCTGAGCACGCAGCCCAGGACGGCCGGGTTCAATGTTTCCAGGTCTTCGGCGTTGGTCCCGACGTTGCCGATATGAGGGAAGGTGAAGGTGATGATCTGGCCGGCGTAGCTGGGATCGGTGATGATTTCCTGATAGCCGGTGATGGATGTATTAAAGCAGACCTCGCCCACCGCCTTGCCGATGGCGCCGGCGCCCCGGCCCCAAAACACCTCGCCGGTGGCCAGCACCAGGGCGGCGTCGGCTTGGCGCGAAAAGGCCGCCCCCCGGGAAGCGCTCCCGGCGGGGATGACGGGTGGATCGGCTGTGGTCATGGGCTGTGCCCGCGTCAATGCAAAGGCTCGCCCTTCATAAGCAATCGGGCATGACAGGTCAAGACTCTGGAGCAGGAATATCACTTATTTTTCAATAGGTTATTTTGAAAACCTGGGTTGCCTTTTGGGGTTTTTTTGGGTACCTTCATCGTTTCCCCAAGAAATCCGGTGGTGATTGGCCATGCTTCGCCCGCGCCTCGCCGACTCCTTGAAAGCCGCCATGAAAAGCAGGAACGAGCGCTCGGTCTCGACGCTCCGGCTGATCCTGGCCGCCATCAAAGACCGCGACATCGCCGCCAAATCCAAGGGCAACAGGGACGGCGTTTCCGACGACGAGGTGCTGGGGCTGCTGCAATCCATGATCAAGCAGCGCCGCGAATCGATCGAGCTTTATGAAAAGGGCGGGCGTCCGGAGCTGGCCCAGAAGGAAGCCGAGGAAATCGCCATCATCGAGGGTTTTCTCCCCAAACAGCTGTCGGATGACGAACTGGCCCAGGCCATCCAGGACGTCATCGCCGAAGTCGAAGCCGAAAGCCTCAAGGACATGGGCAAGGCGATGGGGGCGTTGAAGGAGAAATACACGGGCCGGATGGATTTCTCCAAGGCCAGCGCCATGGTCAAGGAACGGCTGGGTTAGGAGTTTTTGTTTCCCTGTCCGGCCCGGGGGCACGGGGGTGTCCCCCGAAACCATTACGGGCCCGTCCGCGCCTCTTGCTCTCTTTATCCCCGTTTTTCAAGTTATCCACATCAAAGGTCGGCCCCTGAAGTTTGGTATAATGGCCCGATTCGGCCCCGCGTTTGATCGGGCCGACGTTCCGTCAACGGTCGGCAACACCCATGGCCTTTTCCGAACAGTTCCTGGACGAATTGCGCGCCCGCACGGGGCTCGCCGATGTCATCTCCGGCCGCGTCAAGCTCGCCAAAAAGGGCCGCGAGCATTTGGGCCTGTGCCCGTTCCACAAGGAAAAAACGCCGTCCTTTACCGTCAACGAGGAAAAGGGCTTCTACCATTGCTTCGGCTGCGGGGCCCACGGCAGCGCCTTCGACTTCGTCATGGAGACGGACGGCCTGACCTTCCCGGAAGCGGTGGAGAAGCTGGCCGGGGAAGCCGGCCTGGAGGTCCCCCGGGAAACGCCCCAGGACCGCGAGCGCCACAAACAGCGCCAGACGCTGTTCGACGTCACCGAGAAGGCCTGCCGGTTCTTCGAGCGCCGGCTGTCCATGCCGGAAGGCAAACACGCGCTCGATTACCTTAAACGCCGGGGTTTCAATGACGACGTCATCAAGCGTTTCCGCCTCGGGTTTGCCCCCGACGGCCGGGATATCCTGAAAAACGCGCTGGCCAAGGACGGCGTTGACGAAAACCTGATGGTCGGCGCCGGAATGCTGATCCGCCCCGACGATCAAGAGGCGCGGACGGGCGCAGCCCGGACAGGGAAAAGCGCCAAAGAGGCGCGGACGGGCGCAGCCCGGACAGGGAAACAAAAACCAAAGCCCCCCTACGACCGCTTCCGGGGCCGGGTGATGTTTCCGATCACCGACCAGCGCGATCGGGTCATCGCGTTTGGCGGAAGGACCCTGGGGGGCCAAGACGCAGGAACCGATATCAACGCGCCGAAATATCTGAATTCCCCGGAAACGGCCCTGTTCCACAAAGGCCGGGTGCTTTACGGCCTGAAATCGGCGTCGGGCCCGGCCCGCAAGGCCGGCGCCATTATCGTTACCGAGGGATACACCGACGTCATCGCGCTCAACCAGGCCGGGTTCGAGAACGCCGTGGCGCCGCTGGGCACGGCCTTGACCGAAGACCAGATGCGGCTTCTGTGGCGGATCGCGCCTGAGCCGGTGCTCTGTTTCGACGGCGACCAGGCCGGCGAGAAGGCGGCCGCCCGCGCCGCGGAAAGGGCGCTGCCGCTGCTGGCGTCCGGCTTCGGGCTCCGCTTCGCCATGCTGCCCCGTGGCGAGGACCCGGACAGCCTGATCAAGTCGGGGGGCGCCGACGCCATGGCCCGGGTGATCGAGAGCGCGCTGCCGCTTTCGGAAGTGCTGTGGCGGATGGAAACGGGCGGCAGGCTGCCGAAAACGCCGGAGCAACGCGCCGCCATTCAAAAGCGGCTCGGGAATTACGCCCGCGAGATCACCGACGGCACCCTTCGATCCCATTTCATGTCGCTTTTCAACGACCGTATCTGGGCGGGGTCGCGGTTTGGGGCCGGGAAAAAAGGCAAGACCGGCGATTGGGCGCCGTCCATGGCGCTCGAGCTCAACGCCCAGACAAAATCCCCCGTCAGCACCCCTGAGCGCGCCCAGCGGGTGCTGCTGGCGATCATCATCAATCATCCGGAAATCTTCGACGGCGTCGAGGAAACGCTGGGCAAGTTCAGTTTCGGCGAAGGGCGCTTCGATCAACTGCGCCAGGAGCTGATATCGGTGCTGTTGAAGGACGCCGGCATGGAATCCGACGGCGTCAAGGAGGTGCTTCGGGAACGCGGTTTTGCGGAAAGCCTTGAAGTTTTGTTCCGCGATCCCCTTATCGGTCAGAACCGCCACATCAACAAGGACGCGGGCGAGGACGAATACCAGCTTCTTTGGAATGAGAACGCCGAGCTTCTGAAGCACCTGGAAGGCGCGCCGGAGGTCGAAAGGCTGAAGCAGGATAAGGAAACCGGGATTGCCGAAGAGGATTGGGAACGGACCAAGGCGCTTCTGGAACAGACAATGCCCGGCCACCGGGAGTGATTTTCACCCCTAAACCGCCTTTCCGGATTTTTCAGCCCACTTTTTGGTCCGGCTTTTGCGTATTTGGCCCGGCTTTTGCATAAGGGAACGCCTTGGAAATATTGAGTTTTTTTGCTCCGGCGCTTGACAAAAACCGGCCCCGGGCCTTAAACATCCAGGCGGCATAATTGGAACTTGTAACGGCGGCCTCAGAAAACCACCTTAAACCATGTGGTTTTTTCGCTTGCGTCAAACGGAGAATGGGGCGCAAGCCACGTGAGCCACTTTTTTTGCCCGTCCGGCGACCGCCCGTGACCTGCCACTGAAGAACCTGGACTGGATGTGATCATGTGGGTTTGAGTGGTGTCTTCAGGCGTCACAACCGGCAACAAAGGTTTAAAATTGGCCAAAGCAGCGACACAAACAGCGGAAACCCGGGAAGAAGGCGGCGGCAGCCCGCTTCTGGACACCCTTAACGCGGCCGTCAAGAAAATGGTCGCCGAAGGGAAGGAGAAGGGCTACGTCACTTATGACAACCTCAATGCGGCGCTTCCCCCCGACCAAGTGTCTTCGGAGCAGATCGAAGACACCATGACCATGCTGTCCGAAATGGGCATCAATGTCGTCGACAGCGAGGATAGCGAGGAAGCCACCGCCGCCAAGGCAACCACCGAAAAAGAACCCGTGGTGAAGGGGAAAAGCGGCAACGTCGATGAAAGCGATCTTGGCCGCACCGACGACCCGGTTCGCATGTACCTCCGCGAA
Organism: uncultured Thalassospiraceae bacterium; assembly: GCA_964626025.1. Classification (GTDB taxonomy): domain Bacteria; phylum Pseudomonadota; class Alphaproteobacteria; order Rhodospirillales; family Casp-alpha2; genus Casp-alpha2. The sequence continues at coordinate 1,897 of CAZVFL010000074.1, read as the reverse complement.
ATGGGCTCCGTCGAACTGCTGTCCCGCGAAGGCGAAATCGCCATCGCCAAACGCATCGAAGCCGGCCGTGAGATGATGATCGGCGGCATCTGTGAAAACCCGTTGACCATTCGCGCCATCGTCCAGTGGCATGACTCGCTGATCGCCGAAGAGATGCTGCTGCGCGACATTATCGATCTGGACGCCACCCACGGCGGCGGTCCGGGCCAGGCCATGACCGACGAGGAACTCGAGGAAGCCTCGCGGGAAAGGGAAGCAAAGACCCAAGGCAAGGGAAAAGAAGACGACAAGGACGACAAGAAAAAGGAGGACGACAAAAAGGCGAAAGGCAACGGCAAGGACCAAGAGGCGGAAAAGAGATCCTCCGGCGACGATGACGACGACGAGGATTCCGAAGAACAGAACCTGTCCCTGGCGGCGCTGGAAGCCAAGCTGACGCCGGAAGTCGTCGATACGTTCGAGAAGATCAACAAGACCTACAAGAAGCTCTACAAGCTTCAGATCATCCGCCTTGAGGCCATTCAGAAAGGCGGCGAAATCAAGCCGTCGCAGGAAAAGCGCTATGGCAAGCTGCGCCACGACCTGGTGGCGTTGATGGATGACGTGCACCTTAACAACGCGCGCATCGAACAACTGGTCGAACAGCTTTATGGCCTCAACCGCACGCTGATCGGTTTCGAAGGCAAGCTTCTGCGCATGGCCACCAATTCCAAGATCAAGCGGGAGGATTTCCTGGATCAATACCGGGACGCCGAGCTGGATCCCGGATGGCTGAGGCGGATTTCGAAGCTTTCCGCCAAGGGCTGGAAGCGCTTCTCCACCCGCTACGGCAGCGAGGTCAAGGAAATCCGCAAGGGAATCGGCGAGGTCTCCCAGGAAGCGGGCCTGCCGATTTGCGAGTTCCGGCGCGTCGTTTCGACCGTGCAAAAGGGCGAGCGCGAGGCCGCCAAGGCCAAGAAGGAAATGATCGAGGCCAACTTGCGCCTGGTCATCTCCATCGCCAAGAAATACACCAACCGGGGGCTGCAGTTCCTCGACCTGATCCAGGAAGGCAACATCGGCCTGATGAAGGCGGTGGACAAGTTCGAATACCGCCGCGGCTACAAATTCTCAACCTACGCCACCTGGTGGATCAGGCAAGCCATCACGCGTTCCATCGCCGACCAGGCCCGCACCATCCGCATCCCGGTGCACATGATCGAGACCATCAACAAGCTGGTCAGGACGTCCAGGCAAATGCTGCACGAAATCGGCCGCGAGCCGACGCCCGAGGAACTGGCCGTCAAGCTTTCCATGCCCTTGGAAAAGGTGAGGAAGGTTTTGAAGATCGCCAAGGAGCCGATCTCGCTCGAGACCCCCATCGGCGACGAAGAGGACTCGCACCTGGGCGACTTCATCGAAGACAAGAACGCCGTTCAGCCCCTCGACGCCGCCATCCAGGCGAACCTGCGCGAAACCACGACGCGGGTGCTGGCCTCGCTCACGGCCCGCGAGGAACGCGTGCTTCGCATGCGCTTCGGCATCGGCATGAACACCGACCACACCCTTGAAGAGGTCGGCCAGCAGTTTTCCGTCACCCGCGAACGAATACGTCAGATCGAAGCCAAGGCGCTCAGAAAGCTGAAGCACCCGTCCCGGTCCCGGAAACTGCGGAGCTTCCTGGACTACTAGGAAAAACGGAAAAGGCAAGAGGCGAGGACGGCCGAAAGGCCGGACAGGGATAAAAAAAGATTTCAGACATCGGAGGCGCCGAAAGGCCGCCTCCTTATTTTTTGTGTTATAGAGGGAAGATAAACCCCACTTGGTAAATCCCACCGGGGGCCCGTAGCTCAGTTGGTTAGAGCCGGCCGCTCATAACGGTCTGGTCGGAGGTTCGAATCCTCCCGGGCCCACCACT
>CAZVFL010000073.1:0-8466 GCA_964626025.1 uncultured Thalassospiraceae bacterium | reverse complement strand
GCCCGTGTCTTAAATCGGCCAATGACCCTATCCGTGAGTTGGCGATTTCCAGCATTTCCGGTGTGGCGTCAACGCCAGCCAAGGTCACCCGAACGTCCGAGGCTGCGACCGCCCGGAGCAAAGCCCCCGTTCCGCAGGCAACGTCGAGTATCCGATCCCCCGGGCTCAGGGGCATCCGGCGCAATGTCTCTCGGATGGTGGCCTCGACATAACCGGCCCATTTCCGGTCGTATTTGGAGGCAAGCGCCCCGTATTCCTTCCGGACCGGATCGTGCCTTGTATCAGTCACCATGAATCACCGCGGCTATCAGGGATCAACCACACTGTGGATCGAAATTTTGGGCGTCAAGAACCAGACCCTTTGATTGGCGCCGGCGCCGGCTGGCGGGCTTGTACGCGTGGCTGGGTAAAAACCGGAAAGTAGAGCACGGTAAACAGACCATATGCTGCCGTCCAAGCGATACCGGAAATCCAAATCGCAGAAAGGCTCTGATCATTTAGGCCCTGATCATTTAAGAAGGGCGCCCCAACGCGCACAATTGCCGCAATGGTGATCAAAATAAAAATAACCGTTGTCCCGGGTGTTGCCGTCAACTCCCGTCCGGTATGGCCCAAGGAAGCGCGGGTCATCACAGCCAAAATCATCGTGCCAAAGGCACCCACCGTTAGCGCATGGATCGCTGCCGTCGCCGGTACGGTATCCGTCAGCCCCGCTAGGCCAATCAATATCAGAGCGACTGCCAGCCAGGCATAACCCAAATGCAGCACCCACATGAGCGGTTCAGCAAATATCGCCCAGCCTTTCCAGCGCACCAATCTCAATCCATGAAGCCCACCGGCAAGCAACGCGAGGATGGACGTCAATCGATGATCCGGTACGAATATCTGGGCGACAACGAATATGATCAGGACTGCCAAAGCAATGGCATCGAAACGGCCCATTGGCTCCGGCAGAACCTCTGCGCCATTGCGTACCAACCAATTGCGGGTAAAGCTTGGAACGATCCGCCCACCGATCACCGCCACCAGAATGGCCAACACAAAAGTAGACAGCCGAAATCCTACCGCCGCCGTTTCGGCGAACCCGATGATTTCGAAATGCACCAGCCAATTTCCCAAGGCAAAACAGGAAATCAGGACGAGCACCGGCAGGTTGCGCCAGTTTTTCCCTGAGATTAATTCGCGGGCGATCATCACCGCGAGCGTGGTTAGGAAGGACAAATCCAAAACTGCCGTTGCTATGGGGCCTATCGAGGCGGCGCCTAAGAAACCCAATCGTCCGGCAAGCCAGAACGACACCAACAAGCCTAACCGCCAGCCACTTACGGGCAGGCGGCCGGTCCAATTCGGGATGGCTGTGAGGATAAAACCGGCGATTGCCGCGCTGGCGAAACCAAATAGCATTTCATGCTGATGCCACAAAAGGCCATCAAAGCCCGCGGGTAGAACCAAAACACCCCCATAGCTCAGGAGCCAAAAAGGGATGGCTAGCATCGCCCAAAAACCCGCCGCCATAAAAAACGGCCGGAAGCTGTGTTGCAGGATCGCCGGACCCGCCTCGGCTCTGTGGTTCATCTTGCCATTCCCATGGTCGGGCGTATCGGCCTTGATCGGCACGATCGTCGCACGGTTTCCGATCCCACGCATTGATCGTGGTCAATGCCAGCGCCGTCGATAGGAATCATAGGCGCCTCGGTGCGGAGGAGCCTTGACCCAGGTCAATTGCGGAATGAAAGGAACCTTGAAAGCTGACCGTCCTGGCCTCGATCAAGGGCGGATAGACAACCGTCGAGAACGCGGAATGGCGTCCGTTGGGCTGCCGTCGGGGCTTCTTGACCGAACCCGCCGGTTCCCGCAGTCTCCGGCTGTTCGGAGCCGTTCATTATGCACCATTTCGGGTTTCTAACTAGTAAATGCGCGTTTCCGGCGTCGGCGTCGGCCGAACAGGCGGCGCTGGGCATGGAACGCTGGTTGGAGGCGGCGACGGACGCCGGGAACGCCGGGGACGCCCTTCGACGGTTCGCCGCTGAGGCCGCCGATGACCCGCTCGGCCGCCGGCTGCTGGACTCGGTGTTCGGCAACAGCCCTTTTCTTACGACGTCGATCATCAAGGAGCCGGAATTCGCCCGACGGCTGCTCAACGATGGCCCCGACGACACCTTCGCCGGCGTCATCGAAGAGCTTGAGAGGTGCCGCGGGCAGTCCCTGGACCATGACGGCCTGGCCCGCCGGCTCAGGATCGCCAAGCGGCGGATGGCGCTGACCGTGGCCATCGCCGACATCACCGGCACCTGGGCGTTGCCGCAGGTGACCCGGGCGCTTTCGGATTTCGCCGACGACGCGCTCGGCATCGCCGCCGCCCACGTGATTCGCGAAGCCGCCGGGCGCGGCGCCTTTGCGCTCAAGCAGCCCGACGACCCGGAACGGGAATCCGGCCTGGTGATGATCGGCGTCGGCAAGCTGGGCGGGAGGGAGCTCAATTATTCGAGCGACGTCGACCTCATCGTCCTCTACGACCTGGACCGGATCGACACCGACAACCCGGAAGGATTGCAGAACCATTTCGTGCGCCTGACCCGCGACTTGATACGCCTGATCGAGGAACGCACCGCCGACGGTTACGTGTTCCGTACCGACTTCCGCCTGCGCCCCGACCCAGGCGTGACGCCGATCGCTCTTTCGGTGCTAGCGGCGGAAACATATTACGAAAGCCTGGGCCAGAACTGGGAGCGCGCGGCTATGATCAAGGCGCGGCCGGTGGCCGGCGACAGGGACGCCGGCGATGCCTTTCTGAAGCAGTTGACGCCGTTCGTATGGCGCAAGAACCTGGACTTCGCGGCCATCCAGGATATCCATTCCATCAAGCGTCAGATCCACGCGCACCGCGGCGGCGGCGATATCGCGGTCGGTGGCCACAACATAAAGCTCGGCCGCGGCGGCATCCGCGAAATCGAGTTCTTCGCCCAGACCCTGCAGTTGATCTGGGGCGGCCGCGAGCCGGACCTGCGCGCGCCGGCCACCTGCGAGGCATTGTCGGTCCTGGCGCGGCTGGGCCGTTGCCAACGGAACTCCGCGGACAATCTGATTGAGGCGTACGAATTCCTGCGCCGGTTGGAGCACCGCCTGCAGATGATCAACGACGAACAGACCCAGGCCCTGCCCGAACGCCCGGCCGAACTCAGAAGGATTGCCGTGTTCATGGGCTTCGACGGCACCGAGGCTTTTGCGGACGAATTGCTCCGCCATCTAGGGAACGTCCAGAAACATTACGGCGAGCTGTTCGAGAAGGCGCCGACGCTGGCCGCCGACGCCGGCGGCGGGGACGTCGGCAACCTGGTTTTCACCGGCGGCGACCCGGATCCGGAGACGCTGTCCACCATCAAGGCGCTCGGTTACACCAATCCGGAAGTCGTGGACGGGGCCGTTCGCAGGTGGCACCACGGGCGCTACCAGGCGACCCGCAGCACCCGGGCCCGGGAAATCCTGACCGAGCTGATGCCGGCGTTGTTGAAAGCCATCGGCGCCACGCCGGCGCCGGACGTAGCGTTCCTCAGGTTCGACGAGTTCCTGGCCGGGCTGCCCGCCGGGGTGCAGCTTTTTTCGATGTTCCATTCCAACCCGCAGTTGCTGGACCTGGTCGCCGAGATCATGGGCAAGGCCCCTCGCCTGGCCCATCACCTGAGCCGCCGCCCGGCAACCCTGGATGGCGTGTTGACGCCTGACTTTTTCGACCCGCTGCCGGACTCCCAGGCACTTCTTCAGGAACTGACGGACCTGCTGGCACGGGCCGAACACATCGAACAGACCCTCGACCTTAGCCGCCGTTGGAACAACGACCGCCGTTTCCAGGTCGGCGTGCAATGCCTGCGCGGCGCCATTCAGCCCGGCGATGCCGGACACGCCTTCAGCGCCATCGCCGAGACCGCGCTTTCAGGGCTTTTCCCAGTCATCGAGGAGGAATTCGCCGGCCGGCACGGACGGTTCCCCGGCTCCGGCCTGGCGGTGCTGGCGCTGGGCAAGCTGGGCAGCCGCGAGATGACGGCGACCTCGGACCTTGACCTGATCTTTATCTACCGGGTGCCTGAGGGCGCCGCCGGCGAGACCTCGGACGGCGAAAAGCCGCTCGACGCGGCGCAATATTTCGCCCGCCTGAGCCAGCGCCTGATCAACGCCCTCACCGCGTTGACGTCCGAGGGGCTCTTGTACGAGGTCGACATGCGGCTGCGTCCGTCTGGAAACCGAGGCCCCATCGCCTCGACGCTCGACGGGTTCGTTCACTATCATGCGGCCTCGGCGTGGACATGGGAGCGGATGGCGCTGACCCGGGCGCGGACGATTCTCGGACCGCCCGAACTGTGCCGGCTGATCACCGAAGCGGTGCTGGAAACGCTGATGGCCGCCCGCGACGACGAGGCCCTGCTCCGGGACGTCGCCGACATGCGCCGGCGCCTCGATGCCGAGCACCCGGCGGCGTGCCTGTGGGCGTTGAAGCACCTGCGCGGCGGCATCGTCGACATCGAATTTATCGCCCAGTACCTGACCCTGAAACACGCCCATGAGCACCCGGACATCCTCGGCCACGACACGTCGGGGACCCTGGAGGCGCTTATCGGGGCGGAGCTTTTGGACGCGGGGGCCGGCGGCCACCTGATCGAGGCCTTGGGCCTGTGGCAGGGTTTGCAAGGCCTGTTGGCGCTGACCATCGAAGGCGAAATGACTCCCGAACGCGAAACCGAAATGTCGAACGCCCTGAAGGAAGACCTGGTGAGGATCGGCGGTGCCGCCGATTTCGAGGCGCTGGAAGCCAAGATTAGCGAGACCGCGGACGAGGTTTACCGTATCTTCAGGGACCTGATCGAGGACCCGGCGGCGGTCCCGGGGGGTGCCGGGGGTGCCGCCGGGTAACGATATGCCGTCGCCGGACGAAACCAACGCCAAGCTGACCGTCCTGGCCTCAATCAAATGTGGATAGACAACCGACGAAAACGCGGCTGGTGTCCGGCGGGCCGCCTCGGCGACGCTTGACCAAGATCAAGGCCGAACACCCTCCTTTCCGGTATGCATTCACGCTGGACCCTAAACAATGCATAGGAGAAGGAACAATGACGAAAATTCTGGATGTGCTTCGAGACGACCATCGGAACATGGCACGGTTGTTTGACCTTCTGGCCCGGGAATTGAACACGTTCAAGGAGGGCGGACGCCCCGACTACGACCTGGTGGAGAACATCCTGGAATATTGCCTGCACTATCCGGACCTCTGCCACCACCCCAAGGAGGACCTGATATTCGAGAAACTGCAGGCCCGCGACCCGGTTACCGCCAATATCATCGGCAACCTGAAACTCGAGCACGAGAAACTGTCGACCTTGACCTTGCGGTTCTCGTCCGCCGTCAGGAATGTGCTCGACGACGAAACGCTGTCCCGGGACTGGTTCCTGGACGTGGCCAATGATTATCTCAGCTTCTCGCGCAATCACATGCAGATGGAAGAGGTCCTGTTCTTCCCGGAGGCGCGCATGACCCTGGCGCCCTCGGACTGGGCCGAATTGGAGGACGCCTGGGAGACGGTCGAGGATCCGCTCTTCGGAGAGGAGACACAGAAGAAATACGAGAGGCTCTACCGGGAGATCATGGACTGGGAGGGCGCGTCGGAACCACAGGTCCGGGTATCCCAATAGGGCTAATTTCCATCCGGATATGGGTTCGAAGGCGTATCATCGTCCGCTTGACCGAAGTCAAGGCGGTGCCCCAATCGTTTCCTTAAAATCGACGATGGTTTCGAGGAAACACCCCCGGACCAAGGACAATCAAGCCCTTCGTCTCCCCAGACGACAGGCTTCCCTGTTCAACTCACGGGACCCTCGGGTCCCGTCTCTTTTTGTCCGGCGTGGCGGTCAGAGTTCGGCCGAGTGCTCCAGCTCCCGGATCAGGTCCTCGATCCGGGCCACATGCACCCGACGGCCGGAAAAGTGGGCGATATCGTCCTCTTCGAAGCTGCGAATGGTCCGGGACATGGATTCGGGCCGGATGCCGATCATCGCCGCCATGTCTTGGCGGGACAACGGCAGTTCCAAAACCAGCGCGCCGTCCTCGCCGGCAACCCCGTAACGCTCCTTCAGCACCAACAGGAGATGGGCAAACCTCGCGCGGACGGGGAGTGTCGTGCTTTGCAGGACCTTTTCCTCGGCGTCATCGAGGTCCCTGGCCGCGTGTTTCAGAAACCGCAGACCGAGAGTCGGATTTTTCTCCAGCAAGGAGCGCACGGTCCCTCCACTGACCAAACAGATGACCGACGGCTCGAGGGCCTCGGCGCTGTTGTTGTGATCGTTGCCGGCCAGGAACGACCGATAGCCCATGGTGTCGCCGGGATGGTTGAGCCTGAGCAGGACCTCGTTGCCGCCCGCATCCATCTTGCGAATACCGACCAGGCCGCTTTCGATGCAATGAACCCCGCGGCATTCATCACCTTCGTGAAAGATTACGTCGCCGGGGAGGTATTGGCGGCTGACCTTACCCTGATCCACGAGCGCCAGCTCTTCGTCGGTCAAGACGCACCATTCGGTGCGGCCCCGGGCCTGGCACGTAAAACAGTTAACAGCCGTCGCGGATTTGTCACCGTCGTTCATCGTTGGGTTCGTCCTTCCGGCCCCTCAGGGAACCCGTTGCTTCTCGACATGGGGCAGCGGCGTTGGCCATATTTCCGCTGATGCCCTGTGGTAAAACCTAACGCGCCCGATGGGCCCTCACAATCATATTCTGGCGGTCTTTATGGGCGCCAACTCCCCGTCACGCCGGCTGACGCGTGAGCCGCAGGTACTTGACTGAGGTCAAGGAAACCGACAGCCGTGCCTTCTAGGGTCAAGGTTCCATGACCACACTGGTGACCCGAATGCAGCGCAACCCGACCCCCCGCATTCCCAGTTCCGGCCCTTGCCGGATCCGGGCCAAATGCCCCATACCGTGTGCGCCACTGGAGAAGACAATGACCAAAGACGTTAAAATTCCCCAGGCCGCGCGAAATTTCGTCGATCGGTTCGGCAAGGACGCGCCGGTCGAGGCGAGACAGCGCGCCAATGAATTAAGAGAGGCCGGAAACGCCGAAGGCCACAACACCTGGATGCTGATCTACGAGCAGGTGAAACGCCTTGTTGAAGACGGCGTCGAAAGGCCGAAGGACTGACGGCGGAATTCCAGCCAAAGGATCGGAGGCCGGTGCCTTCGTGCGCCCGCGCGGCGGTCCTACCGAAACTGCAAACAGGACAGGAGAGCCAAGCATGCCCATCGGAAAGATTACCGATCGCATCGACGCCATCACCGGCATCGACGAAGAAAGGCGCGTTCCCGCGCCGCCGTGTCCCAAGGCAGTCAAGATCGAGCTGACGGCGCGCTGCAATTTCAAGTGTTCGTTCTGCGCCACGGCCTACAAGCTTCGCGACAAGGCCGACATGGACTGGGACTTCTACCTCAAGCTGTTGGCTGACCTGCGCCGGTCCGGCGTCGAGGAGATCGGCGTCTTTTACCTGGGCGAAAGCTTCATCCTCGATTGGCTGCCGGACGCCATCCAGGCGGCCAAGGACGAAGGCTTCCCTTATGTGTTCATCACCACCAACGGCTCCCTGTCGACGGCCGACCGGGTCGAGGCCTGCATGGAAGCGGGGCTCAACAGCCTCAAGTTTTCGCTGAATTACGCCGACGAGCAGCAGTTCGCCGACGTCGCCGAGGTCAAGCCCTCCATCTACCGGGACATCATCGACAACATCAAGTCCACGGTCCAGGTCCGCGACCAAGGCGGTTACGACTGCGGGGTCTATGCGTCCTACATCAACTACGACGGCGAACAGAGCGAGCGCATGAAGGCCGTCGTCGCAGAACTGGAGCCGCTTCTCGACCAGGTCTACGCCTTGCCGCTCTACTCCCAGGCTGACCTAGTCAGCGTCGCCGAGAACGAACGGGGCTGGGCCATCAAGGGCGGCAACCCGGGACGGTTTGATAACATGCGCGATCCGGTGCCGTGCTGGTCCTTGTTCACCGAGGCCCGGGTCACCTACGACGGGCACCTGAGCGCGTGCTGTTTCGACCACGACGGCCGCTTCCATATGGGGGATTTGAAGACGACGCCCTTCATGGAAGCCTGGCATTCGGAGAAGTTCCAGGACCTCAGGCGCGCGCATCTCGTGGGCGACGTCAGCGAGACCGTCTGTAAGGCCTGCGTTTCCTATGGCTGACGGCTACAACGGCGAATTCCGAGACAACAAGCGGCACGGGGGAGTCTTGACCCTCTCCAATTGCGGCGTGGCCGCAACTTGATCCAGATCAATGCGGCCTCTTGCCAAAGCGCGTAGAAAATACAGTGCAAGCGAACGACATCCGTATAGGAGATGGAAAAATGATCGATTTATCCCGCAGACAGCTTTTGGCCACGGCCTCCGGGGTCGGTGCGGCGACGATGCTCGCCGGTGCCAT
>CAZVFL010000072.1:0-8618 GCA_964626025.1 uncultured Thalassospiraceae bacterium | reverse complement strand
CGGTCGGACCTTCGGTCCTCCGCGCCTCTTGATTCTAAAAGAGGACATTTAGGTATATTTACGTACATTTAGGTACGTTCCGACCTGGATTTTCCATAATCCGGGCCGCCCCCTTCAAGGGCCTACGATTCCCGGGCCAGCGGCAGGTTGACGAGTAAATTCTGCGGCTTCAGGCGCACCTTCTTTTCCGCCGTCATGGACAGCGCCATATAGACCGGCCGGCCGGCGACGTCGGCGCGCATCAGGCGGGCGTCTTCGAAATCGAGCCGGAACAGGCTCAGCATCCGTTCCATGCGCTCATCGGTGACGTCCTTGTCTTCGTAGAGGTCGTTCAAGAGAACCGACGATTCCTTATCGAGGCCGACGTGCCAGACCCAGCGTTCGTCGGTGATCTTCTGCACCGGCTGGATCGAGACCTTGGCCTCAAGAAAATGAGCGACCCAGGCCTCCAGCACTCGGCTGAGCGCATCCACGCCGGGCCGGGCGAAGGTCAGGTCCAAGACCGTGTCGAAGCGTTCGTTGCGTTCCCAGTAGATATCGGCGCCGTCGGGCTGCAGCACGTCCATGTTGACCTCTCTGGCTTCGATGCCGCTTTCGACCACCAGCTTGCCCAGTTGGCCGAAGCCCCGGGTGGTCGCCAGCATCTCGACGGTTTCCGAGTCGCCCAAAAGGATGGCGCCGTCCTCGACGGTGGCGCTCTGTTCGCGGAACAGCAATTCGCCGGCCCGGGCCTGGAACGGATCGGTGACGCCATCCAGGATATTCCGGACGATCACATGGGCCATCTGGTCCAGAAACAGCGCCGGCAGCCCGACGTCGCCGGCCTTGAACAGGCCCAGATAAAAGGCCTCGATGGTGCCGGCCTCCAGCAGCTTGTCGCGGAAGTCGAGCAAAACCTGGTAGTTCTCGCGCGCGTCTTCGTCGGCCAAGGCCGCCACCTCGCCCGCGGCCACCGGGGCCGCCGGGTCTTCCGAAAGCCGGGCATGAAGCGCGCGCTCGGCGTCGCACGATTCGTCCACCGGCGCCAGTTCGGGGCGGGCGAGATAGGCGGAAAGAAAACCGGCGGTGACTTTGAGCCTTCCGGCCTTGTCCCGCTCCAAAAGCCCGAAGCCGGAGTTCGGCCAAAGCTCGGGCGGCGTGGCGTTGGTCATGGATTAAGGGTCTGCCCGGTTACTTGGCCAGTTACTTGGAATGGCCCGAGATGTCGGCGTGAAGCTGCTTGGTCTCTTCATAAAGCCGCCTCTGCTGGTCCGAGGATTCGGTCTGAAACTTGTCCTTCCATTCTTCGTAGGGCATGCCGTAGACGATCTCGCGGGCCTCGGCATAGGTCATGTCCAGGCCCTTTTCCCCGGCCGCCGCCAGGTACCACTTGGAAAGGCAGTTGCGGCAGAACCCGGCCAGGTTCATGACGTCGATGTTCTGGACGTCGGTGCGTTTCCGGAGGTGCTCGACAAGGCCGCGGAAGGCCGCCGCTTCCAGTTCGGTGCGTGTCTGCCCGTCTATCTTGTCGTCCCTATTGGTTGCCATGGGTCTCCTCCCCCGCCGGTTGGCGATTGCTGGTTGGACGTTATATAGGGGTCTTGGGCGGGCGAAAAAAGGCCCGCGAAAAAAGGCCCGCGAAAAAAGGGGTGGCCCGGCCCTTTTCAGACCGCCCGCCAGCCGATGTCGGTGCGGCAGAAGCCTTCCGGCCAATTGATGTGGCCGACCGCCTTGTAGGCCCGTTTCTGGGCCTGCTTGACGGTCTTGCCCAGGGCCGTCACGTTCAGCACCCGGCCGCCGTTGGCGACGATTTTTCCGTCCACCTCGGCGGTGCCGGCGTGAAAGATTTCCACGTCCTTGAGGCTTTGGGCCTTGTTCAAGCCCTTTATCCGGGAGCCCCTTTCATAAGCCCCGGGATAGCCCCGGGTGGCCATGACCACGGTCAACGCGGCATCGGAGCGCCACGCCAGGGTGATTTTGTCGAGCCGGCCCTCGGCGCAGGCGAGAAGCATCTCCAGCGCGTCGGATTTGAGCCGCATCATCATCGGCTGGCATTCCGGGTCGCCGAACCGCACGTTGTATTCGATCAACTGCGGCCCTTTTTCGGTGAACATCAACCCGGCATAGAGCACCCCCTTGTAGGGGCAACCCTCCGCCGCCGCGCCCCGGATGGTCGGATTGATGATCTCGTCCATGATGCGGGCGGCCATCTTGTCGGTGACGATGGGGGCCGGCGTATAGGCGCCCATGCCGCCGGTGTTGGGGCCTTGGTCGCCGTCGAAGACGGCCTTGTGGTCCTGGGCGGCGACCAGCGGCAGCGCCGTCTTGCCGTCAACCAGGGCGAAGAAGCTGGCCTCCTCGCCCTCTAGCATTTCCTCGATGACGACCTCGGCGCCGGCGTCGCCGAAGGCGGCCTCGATCATGATGTGGTCGATGGCGGCGTGGGCCTCGTTCTCGTTGCGGCACAGGATCACGCCCTTGCCGGCGGCCAGGCCATCGGCCTTGACGACGATGGGGGCGCCCTTGACGTGGATGTATTCCTTGGCCGCGTCGGGCTCGTCGAAGCGGGCGTAATCGGCGGTGGGGATGCCGTATTTGGCGCACAGATCCTTGGTGAAGCCCTTGGACCCTTCCAGCGCCGAGGCCTTGGCAGTGGGGCCGAAGGACTTGACCCCGGCGGCGTCCAGGCGGTCCACCAGCCCCGCCACCAGGGGGCCTTCGGGGCCGACGACGACGAAGTCGACGCCGTTTTCCTGGACGAAGGCCATGATTCCGTCCAGGTCGTCGGCCTCGATGGGTTGGGTGATGGCGACCTGGTCGATACCGGCGTTGCCCGGCGCGCAAAAAAGCTCGTCGCATTTCGGCGATTTGGCGATCGCCCAGCAAAGGGAATGTTCGCGCCCACCCGAACCGACAACCAGAACCTTCATGCCTTGGGCCTCCTCCCATATGCTGTTCGAGCCCGGTTCCCGAACCCGTTTCAATCATACATACTGTAGTCATGAGCGAGCGTCCATCCAGCATTGCCGAAGATTTAGGCTCCGGCCTTGACGCCGATCAAGGCCCGCCGGTCCTGACGGTCGGCGAGATTTCGGCGCTGTTGAAAAGCACCGTCGAGGAAGCCTTCCCCAGGGTCCGGGTCAGGGGCGAGATTTCGCGCGTCATCCGGGCGGCGTCGGGGCACCTCTACCTTACCTTAAAGGACGAGAACGCGGTGCTGGACGGGGTATGCTGGCGCGGCACGGCGGGAAAGTTGGGGCTCGAGCCCGAAGACGGCATGGAGGTCGTGGTCACCGGACGGCTATCCACCTATTCCCAGCGCTCCAGCTATCAGATCGTCGTCGAGGCCATGGAGTTGGCGGGCGAAGGGGCGCTCCTCAAGCTTTTGCAGGAACGAAAAAAGAAGCTGGCGGCGGAAGGCCTGTTCGACCCCGAAACCAAGCAGGAAATCCCCTTCCTGCCGGACGTCATCGGCGTCGTCACGTCACCCACCGGCGCCGTCATCCGCGACATCCTGCACCGCTTGGCGGACCGGTTCCCGCGCCGGGTGTTGCTGTGGCCGGTGGTGGTGCAGGGGAAAAACGCAGCCGACGAGATCGCCGCCGCCATCCGTGGATTCAACCGGCTCAAGGACAAGGGCAAGGTTCCCAGGCCCGACGTCCTGATCGTGGCGCGCGGCGGTGGCAGCCTCGAGGACCTGATGGCCTTCAACGAGGAAAAAGTCGTCCGCGCGGCGGCGGCCAGCGTCATTCCCCTGATATCGGCGGTCGGCCACGAAACCGACTGGACGCTCATCGATTTCGCCGCCGACGAGAGGGCGCCGACGCCGACGGCGGCGGCCGAGATGGCGGTGCCGGTCAGGGCCGACCTGCTGGCCCAGGTGGAGGAAGGCGGCGCGCGCATGGTCGCCGCGGCGGGCCGGATTGTGGAAGACGGCCGTACCCGGCTTGACGGCCTGGCCAGGGGCCTGCCGGACCTGAGGCGGCTGACCGATGAATTCGTCCAGCGGCTGGATGATTGGACCGGGCGGTTAAAGAACGCCGTCGGCGTCGGCATGGAAAGCCGGCGGGCGGAGCTGGCGCGGCTGGCGGCCGGAATCCCCAAACCCCACCAGCAGCTTGCCCACGCCGGAAGCCGGTTGAAAAGCGAGGCGCGGGCGCTCCAGGCCGCCGCCAAGGCGATCCTTGGCGACCGCCGCCAAGCCTTGAAGCAAGCGATCGCGCTGTTGGAGAGCTATTCCTACGAAAGGGTGCTGGAGCGGGGATTCGCGCTGGTCGTCGACGGCGCCGACCAGCCGGTGACCGCGGCGGCCGGGCTCAATCCCGGCATGGGCGTGACCATGCGCTTCCACGACGGCGAGGCCGGGGCTACCGTGGACACGGTTAAAGGCAAAGGCGGCAAGGGCCAAGGCGGTGGACCTAAAAAAAGGAAAAATCCCAAACCCAAAAAAGGGCCGGAGGGCGGCGGCGAACAGGGGACGCTGCTTTGACGATTTCGGGACGGGTCGCGGCGGCCGGGTTGTTTGTCTGTTTCCTGGGCACGGAGCCCCCCCATGCCGGGACTCTTTCCCTTGAAGGGCCCTTGACCCAGGGCGGGCTGGTGATCGGAAAGACGGAACCGGGCGCCAAGGTGACCGTCGACGGGAAACCTGTCCGGGTTTCGGGCGGCGGCGCGTTCCTAATGGGCTTTGGCCGCGATGCCAAGGCGGCCGCCCGTCTTCGCATATCTCACCCGGACGGCAGCCTGACGAACAAGACCCTGAAGGTGGCAAAACGGGAATATAAGGTTCAGCGCATCGACGGGCTGCCCGAACGCCAGGTGACGCCCGGGCCCGAGGACCTCAAGCGCATCAAGAATGACAACGCCAAAATTTCGGCCGTCCGCCAGCGGGATTCGGAGCAGCCCTTTTTCGCCGCCGGCTTCATGTGGCCGGCACGGGGGCCGGTATCCGGGGTCTTCGGCAGCCGGCGCATCCTCAACGGCAAGCCCCGCAGGCCCCACAACGGTGTCGACGTGGCCGCGAGGCGGGGCTCAAAGGTGATGGCCGCCGCCGACGGCGTGGTGGCGTTGGCGCACCCGGACATGTTCCTTACCGGCAAGACGGTGATGATCGACCACGGCCACGGGTTATCATCGGTCTACCTGCACATGGACGACATCCTCGTCGCCCGGGGCCAAACCGTTGCCAAGGGCTCAGCGATCGGTACGGTGGGTAAAACAGGCCGGGTAACGGGGGCGCATCTGCACTGGGGGGTGAGTTTGTTCGGCACCCACCTGGACCCGGCCCTGTTGGTGGGCCCGGCGGGGAACTAATCAGGCCATCGGTTGTGCAGCCACAGCCATTGTTCGGGCGTTTCCCGGATCCATTGTTCGAGAAGCGCATTGACCTGGGCCATGTTGGCGGCGACATCGGCCTTATGGTCGCCGGTCCGGATCAGTTCCAGCGGCGGAAATATCTTGAGCTGGAAACGCGCCCCTTTAAGACGCACCACCCGCGCCGGGATCACCGGGCAGTCATAGCGAAGCGCCAGTTCTGCGAGCGCTGGCGCCGTCATCGCGTCGCGGCCGAAAAACGGCACCGGAATGCCGTCGTTCATCTTCTGGTCAACCAGCATGGCAAGGTGCCTTTTGTCCTTGAGGGACCTCAGCAGCACCCTGGCGCCGGCAGCCCCCTTGGGGATCAGGGCGCCCTCGACGGCGGCGCGGCCGTGTTGATAAAGCCATTCCACCAGCCGGTTGTTGGCTTCCCGGTAAACCCGGTCCAGCGGCAGGTCGCGTTGGGTCGCGCCCAGGGACACGATCTCCCAGTTGGCGATATGGCCGGAAAAAAATATGCCGGCGTCGCCGTCATCACGCAACAGGTCCACGTATTCCGCGCCGGTGACCTCGACCCGCCCACCCGGGTCATAGACGTTGATCTCGCTCAAATGAGGATATTCCGCCGCCACCCGGCCCAGGTTGTCCCACATGGCGCGAACGATGGCGGCGATTTCAGCCTTGGATTTTTCGGGAAAGGCATCGGTGAGATTCCGGACCGCCCTCGACGAAACCGAGAGGTGGGGCCCTAAAATCCGGCCCAGCCAGCCGCCCAGGCCTGAGGCCATGTTGATCGGCAGAACCCGCATCAGGCTATAGGCCACGACCGCCGCCGCCGCTTG
This sequence comes from uncultured Thalassospiraceae bacterium, assembly GCA_964626025.1. Lineage (GTDB taxonomy): Bacteria > Pseudomonadota > Alphaproteobacteria > Rhodospirillales > Casp-alpha2 > Casp-alpha2. The sequence goes on along the minus strand of CAZVFL010000072.1, from coordinate 2,481 downwards.
TATGGGGTGAAAAATATATCGGTTAATGGGTTTTGGTATCCGGGGCATAGCGGGTGTCAATCATCAAAAAGCGGGCGCAACACCGCGTCCAGTGACGCTTCGTCCGCCCACTCGATTGAGATAGTCAGGACCTCAACGCCGCTCAAGTCCGGGGCCGAAAGCCGCATGGCGTCTTTTTCCGTCGTCACCAGGGCCGCCTTCATTTCTTCGGCTTCAGATTTCAGGCGATGGATTTCGCCGGCTGAATAGCGGTGGTGGTCGGGAAAGGCCTTAGCCGCTTTTAGCGCACAACCGAAATCCTCAAGGGTCGCGAAAAATTTGTCCGGGTTGGCGATGCCGGTAAAGGCAAAGATGGGCTTACCCTTAAACGCCCCTGCCTCTGGGCCCAGCTTGACGTTGGCCCGAAGCATGGGAAGCTTTTTCTCCAGAACCCCTGGATGGTTTCCGATTCCGGCCTCATCGGCGCCCATCATCACCAAGGCATCGGCGCGGCCAAGAGCGGCGGCGACGGATTCCCTGAGGGGGCCCGCCGGTATCATCCGGCCGTTGCCGAAGCCGTACCGGCCATCGACCACCACCAGCGACAAATCTTTGGCCACCGAAGGGTTCTGGAACCCGTCGTCCATGATGAGGACATCGGCGCCCGCGGCGGCTTGGGCGCCGGCCGCCCGGTCGGCGGAAACCCAGGCCGGGGCCTGGGCGGCCAAAAGCAGGGCCTCGTCCCCAACATCCTGGGCGGTGTGGACCTTTGGGTCCACCCTGAGCGGCCCGGCCTCCGAACCCCTAAATCCGCGGCTGAGAAAGTGGACTGTCTTTCCCTGCTTCATCAGGCGCGCACCGAGGCTCAAGGAAACGGGGGTCTTGCCGGCACCGCCGGCAACCACGTTGCCGACGCAAACGACGGGAACATCCGACTTCCACGGTCGGGCCAGGGCGAACCGGAGTCGGGTTGCCAAGCCATACCCCCAACCCACCGGCGCCAAAATCGGGCCAAGGATGCCTCCGTCACGGCCCCAGAAGTCAGGCGCGCGCACGGGCACCGTCTTTTTCGGTTAATGAATCGAGAAACGGCCTGAGCTCCTCCAGGACGGCATCCAGCACCCCGGCCTCGGCGGCGGCACAACCATCCGCCGCGGCGGCCATGCCATCGCGGGCCGCCGGGTCGTCGAGCAAGCGGGCGACGGCGGCTTCCAGGGCTTCTTCGTCCGCCACCTCGGTGGCGGCATTCGCCTTTTTCAGGCGTTCGGTAATGTCCTCGAAATTCATCATGTGCGGCCCGTGAACGATGGCGCAGTCCAGACGCGCCGCTTCCAATGGGTTCTGGCCGCCCAGCGGCACCAGGGACTTACCCATGAAGGCGATCCCGGCCAGGCGGTAGAATAGCCCCAGTTCGCCCAAAGTGTCGGCCAGATAAATGTCCGTCCCGGGAACCAGGGCGTCGCCCGCCGAGCGCCTGGAAACAGCCAAGCCCTCTGCCCTGAGTTCGGCGGCGATGCCGGCCCCCCGGTCCGGATGGCGCGGCACGATTATGGTCAACAATCCGGAATGCTTGACCTTGAGCCGCTGGTGCACGTGAGCGACTATTTTTTCCTCGCCGGCATGGGTGCTCGCCGCCAGCCACAGGGGCCTTCCTGTAAGGCCATTTTCGAATTTCGCCAGCATCTCATCGTCGGCGGGGAGAGGCGGGACCGCGAATTTCAGGTTGCCCACATGCCGGGCGGTGCCGGCGCCGAGTTGACGGAGGCGTTCGGTATCGGCCTCGGTCTGCCCTAAACAGAGATCAAAACCGGAAAGCAGTTTTTTGATCAGGCCGCCAAACCGTTGCCAGCCCGAATAGGACCGAGGTGAAATCCTGCCGTTGACGAGAACAAGGGGAATTTTCCGGGCCACCGTTTCGGTAATCAGGTTGGGCCAGAATTCCGATTCCGCCCATAGCGTTAGATCGGGTTTCCAATGATCGAGAAACCGCCGAACGCAAGGGATGCGATCAACCGGGATATATTGATGAAAGGCCCCGTCGGGGAGCCTCTCCGCCATCAGGCGCGCCGAGGTAACGGTCCCCGTCGTCATCAGAACTTTAAGACCCGGCCGATCAGAAACAAGACGCCCGATCAACGGCAGCAGGGAAAGGGATTCGCCGACGCTGGCGGCATGGGCCCAGACCAGTGGACCGTTTGGCCGCTCGCGGCCGGCATGACCGAGACGTTCGGGGAACCGGTCCGCATCTTCCTTGCCTCGGGCCTTGCGGAATCCGAGATAGAGCCAGATTGCAGGCGCCGCCGCGCCCGAGAAGAAACGGTAAAGGGATAGAATCACGACGCTCCGCTTTCGACGCCAGGAGCAGATTCCCTGGTCGGCGCCGGTTCGACCGGCGAGCGGCCCGATAGCTGGTCGGCCTTTTCGGTGACGGCGTTAAGCCCATCTTCGACCCGGAGCCGGGCTGTCTCTTGGGCTTCGGGGCCGGCGTCGCGATCCACGTGA
>CAZVFL010000071.1:0-9095 GCA_964626025.1 uncultured Thalassospiraceae bacterium | reverse complement strand
TATGATGCCTGTAAAATGCTGGTCTAGCCTCTCCTGCGTTTCTCGATTTAGTCGGTCCATTAATCTTCATTTATCGTGCCCCCCCCGGCCCACTGCCCAGCACCCCAACCAGCGCCGCGAGTATGATGCGTTTCATGGTCTATTCCTCAGTACCCTCGGCTGGTCTAACCTTTCTCAATGTGCTGAAAATAAGCGATTTTCTCGCCGATCTCCTTCAATAGGTATTCCATCACTGCTTCTTCCGTCGGGAATTTTTCGGTTTTTTCAAACGTGTTGTATTCGGGGTATTGATAGAAGTCCTCCTGCTCTAACCGGAACCCGTCAACATTTATAAATTTGCCTAGAAACGAACCTTCTCCCAAAGAGGTGTCATAATCCGGTTCGACAGTTATCTGAGTTTCTTCTTCTCCTTTGCCCTCTTTACGGGCCAAGACGATTGTGGCGAAATCATCCGAAACACTGATCTCGCCATATTGAGGGTCTAACTCATTAGACAGTTCCCTCAGCAGTTTTCCCAAAACCGAGAATTGTCTTTTTTTGTTTGCAGAGTATTCGTCCTGAGCGACATCTTCATCGCCTAGATTCTGCCGCTCCGCGTCGATGATCTTCTGCAATTCTTCTTTGAGGCCCATTGGTTTCACCCCCTTGCACATCCCCTTAAGGGTACTACCAAAGCGAGGCCCGGTTACCGATTCTCTTTTTTCTGGTCCTTATGCTTAACAAACATTTTGTTCCAATCTTCGTAGTTTTTCGGATCAGGCATGAGGCCCAGATCAACTGCATTGGCCCATTCGGGTTTGTTTATTTTGGGAACATCTTTCCCAAGACGTTTATTAAGGCGCTCTCCGTGCTCTGATAAATCGTCGCAAAGCATCTTGCTGAATTGAATGCAGTCGTCCGTCAAAGAGCAAATTCCTTCGATTGAATCAGGAAAACTCCGGTCAACGTGGCCGGCTGGATCAGGAAGACCAAGGTAAAATCGAATCAGATTATTCCCCAAAACTTCTGGTGAAGTCTTCCAGGTGTTAATGAGTTCGTTCCTTTGGGTAATAGTTAGATTTAGCGAGTCCATTGATCGAATAAGAGTGTTCGTAAGGGTGCACACTTTTGCGCTGGCGGAAATTTGCTCAAATACTTGTTTTACTAATATCTCGCCGGGCATTTTCATTGGGTTCAAGATCATGAAATCGGCTGGAAATTCAAAAACCATTTCAGGGCCGATTTGGCCACTTCTTCTACCCTTATTAAATTCTTCGAGGGAGCCCGCAATATGGGCATGTCGAAGCCCCATATCTTTCACATGTTGATTCTTTAGAGCCAAATACGAATTGCAAATTTCAAATGAAACCATAATCGCAGCGTTCGTAATTCGTATTTCTCGCAACAATTCTTCCCTGCGTTTATTCCTTTCAATGATTGTGTGCGCTCCATACACGCCTGCAAACGCTGCAAAGGATGTCCCGATTAAAGTCAGCCCCAACGGAGTGTTTAGGAACAACAAGGCAGAATTGAAAATCCACTGGAGAAGTTTAGAAAACTCAAAAAGAAGTGTTTCTAGGACTGTTGGCTCGACCATGCCTACTACGTCGTCCGCGTTCAGCTCGACGGGTAAACTGTCTTGATGAACGGATCAGGCCGGTTGATGACCACGCTGACGGCTGGCGTCACACCGAACATCGTCAAGGTTGGCCCCGATGAAGGGGCGGATGCTAAGGCAACGTATTCTTGGTTCCAGGGGTCGCCGTACAGAACCGCGTCCTGCATGTTGACGGCGGCGGCGGTAAGGGTGCCAGCGACAGCAGCACCAACCAACACGCCTGCGCCCCAATTAAAGCTATTTTCCATGTTTATGATATGTTCACTTTTACCATCCCTGTCAAGGGGTCGCAGTGTTAGCTGGACGTTGTACCAGCCCTTGACTGAAACCGTAACTATCTGATACTAAAAAGCTATTCTAACTGGCTGGCTTATGAAGAGTTTAACCGGACCTGACCTCAAAAGGGGCCGTCGCATTGATAATTCAAGGGACCAACCGACATGGCCGCTGTTGAACCGCCACTCTGCGACTTCGGCTGGAAGGCACCCGATTTCAGCCTCCAAGGCACCGACGGCAAGGCCTATACGCTGGCCGACATCCAGGGCCCCAAGGGCACGTTGGTGATGTTCATCTGCAATCATTGCCCTTACGTGAAGGCCGTGCTTGAGCGAATCGTCCGCGACGCCAAGAAGCTCCAGGAGCACGGCATCGGCGTCATCGCCGTGATGTCCAACGACCCCGAAGTCTACGCCGAGGATTCCTTCGACAACATGAAAGTGGTGGCCCGGCAGAACGGCTTCACCTTTCCCTATGTCTTCGACGAAACGCAAGACACCGCCCGCGCCTACGATGCCCGGTGCACGCCGGACTTTTTCGGGTTCAACGCCGGGCTTGAATTACAGTACCGCGGGCGTCTCGATGCGTCGCGCCAGGAGACGGCGCCCGCCGATGCCCGGCCGGAACTGTTCGAAGCCATGACCCGGGTGGCGGAAACGGGACAAGGGCCGGAACAACAGACCCCCAGCATCGGATGTTCCATCAAGTGGCGGGAATAACCGGCCAACAAGCTGCTGAAAAAGTGGATTTGCGGCAACGATCCTTCGAGACGCGCCGTCCCGGCGCTCCTCAGGATGAGGTGTTGCTATATTCTTCCCTCACCCTGAGGAGGACCGGAGGTTCGTCTCGAAGGGTGATGGCTCTAAATCATGGGTTTTTCAGCAACTTACTAATTCCGTTAGCCGGCGTTTGCCTTCCGCCCCCCGGGGGATTATTTTAGCGCCCTTCCCGGCCGGCCTTCGGTGAGCATGCCCCGGCCGGCTTGATTGATTCGGAGTTCCCCCGTGGCCGAAAAAACCGAAGACGACATTCTGTTCAAGGAAATCGACGAGGCAGTACGCCAGGACCAGTGGCAAAAGCTGTGGGGGGAGTACGGCAAGTACGTCATCGCCGCGACCATCGCCCTGGTCGCCGGCGTCGCCGGTTACCAGGGATGGCAGGCATATGATATTTCGTCGCGCAACGAAGCGGGTGAACGATTCGCCCGCACCCAGGACATGGAGGCCAATAACCCCGAACAAGCCTTTAAGGCGTTTTCCGATATGGCCGGAGACGGCAAGGCCGGCTATCAGGTTTTGGCGCGGTTCAACCAAGCCCGGTTGATGGCCGAGACCGGCGATTCGGCAGGCGCGGCGGCGGCTTACCGTGGGCTTTCCGAAGATTCCGGGTTGGATTCCATTTACCGGAATCTGGCCCTGATCCTCGGCGCCTATCATGAATTAAACGCGCCTGGCGCCGATTTGGCTTCCCTGGAAGGGCGCCTCAAGCCCCTATTGGCCGAATCCAGCTCCTGGCGTTTCAGCGCCGCCGAAATCACCGGCCTGTTGGCCATGCGCACCGGAGACAAGGCACGGGCCCGGAAATTGTTCTCCAGCCTTGCCGGCGATGGGCACGCGCCTGAAGGCGTTCGCGCCCGGGCCCGGGAAATGCTATCCATTACCGGACAATGATTCCGGGGCGATGATGAAACGCACTGCAAATACCGGCGCAAGCGGACTGGCCGCCACCCTTTTGTTGGTGTTCGGCTTAAGCGGCTGCGAAACGGTTACCGGCTTGTTTTCCGAGGAAAAGCCGCCGCCCCTTCCCGGCGACCGGATCGCCATTCTCCTGCATCAGCGCACCCTAAGCCCCGATCCGGAACTGGCGGACGTGCAGATTCTCCTGCCCGCGCCCCAAGCCAACGCCGATTGGCCGCAATCGGGGGGCTTTCCCAACCATGCCATGCACCACATGCAGATAGCCGAGAACCTCAGCCAGGCATGGTCCGTGGATATCGGCTCCGGCACCGACGATGATATCCGCCTGGCTTCTTCGCCGGTGATTGCGAAAGGCCGTGTTTTCGTCATGGATTCCGAATCGGTGGTCAGCGCCTATGACGCCGCCAACGGCGACCGCCTGTGGAGAACCGACCTGACCCCCGATGAAGAGGACGAAGGTCATATTTCAGGCGGCGTCTCCTATGACCAGGGCCGTCTCTTCGTCAGCACCGGGTTCGCCGAGGCCATTGCCCTTAACGCCGAAACCGGGGCCGAAATCTGGCGTCAACGGGTCAGCGGCCCGGCCCGCGCCGCGCCGACAGTCCGCAACGGACGGGTTTTCGTGCTCACCGTGGACAACAAGCTGTTTGCCCTTAACGCCGAAAACGGCGAAGCCATATGGAGCCACACGGGCATTTCCGAATCGGCCAGCATCCTCGGCAGCGCCAGCCCCGCCGTCAGCGGCGACGTGGTGGTGGTCCCCTATACCTCTGGCGAACTGGTGGCCTTGAAGGCGGCCAGCGGCCGGGTGCTGTGGCAGGACAGCCTGACCGCGGTCAAACGGACCGACATAATATCGAATCTGTCGCATATCCGCGGCCTTCCGGTGATCGACCGGGGCCGCGTTATCGCCCTCAGCCACGGCGGCATGATGGCCGCCATCGACCTCAGATCGGGGCGGCGGTTGTGGCAGAAGGAAATCGGCGGTCTGGAAAGCCCCTGGGTGGCCGGCGATTATATTTACGTCATTACCAACGACGCCGAAATTGCCTGCATTTCACGTGAGGACGGGCGCATCCACTGGGTCAGGGCGCTGCCCCGCTACGAGAACCCGGAAGACCAGGAAGACCTGATCATCTGGACGGGTCCGATCCTGGCCTCCGATCGCCTGATCGTCGCCGGGTCCCACGGCGAGGCCATGTCCATCTCGCCTTATACGGGCCGAATCCTGGGCACCGTGGAAATGCCGGACGGCGTTTCGGTGCCGCCCGTGGTCGCCGGCGGCAGCGTCTATTTCCTTGCCGACGACGCCGAACTGGTTGTTTACCGGTAGGCCGTCGCCGGTCCTGGTCATGGCCTGGAAAAATGTCTTTCACCGTCGCCGTCATCGGCCGCCCCAATGTGGGCAAGTCCACCCTCTTCAACCGCTTGACCGGCAAGCGGCTGGCCATCGTTGACCGCACCCCCGGCGTCACCCGCGACCGCCGCGAGGGCGAGGGCGGCATCGCCGGCCTGGACTTCACCATCATCGACACCGCCGGGCTTGATGAGGCCCCGGGCGAAAGCCTGGAGGCCCGCATGCAGGAACAGACCGAGCGCGCGCTCGAGGACGCCGACGTGGCGTTGTTCCTGATCGACGCCCGGGCCGGCATCACGCCCCTGGACGAACATTTCGCCGACGGGCTGCGCCGGCACCCGACGCCGGTGATCGTCGTCGCCAACAAGTGCGAAGGCGGCGCCGGCGAGAGCGGCCGGATCGAGGCCTATGGCCTGGGCCTCGGCGACCCCATCCCCATTTCCGCCGAGCACGGCGAGGGCCTGGACGGCCTTTACCGGGCGCTCGAGCCTTTCGGGCCGGCCCCGGAATCGGAGGAGGACCAGGCGGCAGACGACGGCGACGAGGCGCCAGAAGCAGACGACGAGGCTTGGCGGGGAAACTCCCTGCAACTGGCCATCGTCGGGCGGCCCAACGTCGGCAAGTCGACCATGGTCAATTTCCTGCTTGGCGAGGAGCGGATGCTGACCGGGCCCGAAGCCGGCATTACGCGGGATTCCATTTCCGTTTCCTGGGTCTGGAACGGCCGCCAAATCCGCCTCATCGACACCGCCGGGCTCAGGAAGAAGGCCCGCATCACCGCCAAGCTGGAGGCGCTGTCGGTCGGCGACGCGCTCCGCGCCATCCGCTATGCCGAGGTGGTGGTGCTGGTGATCGACGCCACCCAGGGGATGGAGAAACAGGACCTTTCCATCGCCAGGCTGGTCATCGAGGAAGGCCGGGCGCTGATCCTTGCCGTCAACAAGTGGGACGCGACCAAAGACAAGAAAAAAGCGATGGCGGACATAAGCGACCGTTTACAGACCTCGCTGCCCCAGGTCCGGGGAATCCCCGTGGTCACGTGTTCGGCCTTGCAGGGCAAGGGCATGGAGAAGCTCCTGCCCGCCGTGTTTGACGTCCACGAGGTGTGGAACCGCCGGGTCGAGACGGGGAAACTCAACCGCTGGCTCGAAGCCATGACCGCCGCCCACCCGCCGCCGGTCTCGAAAGGCCGCCGGCTCAGGCTCCGTTACATGACCCAGGCCAAGGCCCGGCCGCCGACGTTTATCCTGTTCGCCAGCCGCAAGGCGGCGCTGCCGGAAAGCTATGTGCGCTACCTGGTGGGCGGGCTTCGGGAGTCCTTCGATCTGCCCGCCGTGCCCATCCGCCTCCACGTGCGCCAGGGCGACAATCCGTATGCGAAGGGGAAGGGCCAGGGTAAAGGGAAGGGGAAGGGATGACGGCTGGAAACGCCGACAATGCGCCGGCCGCGGGTCGGATTCTCCGTCAGCGGGGGACAAGCAAATTCCTGGTCCAGACCGGCCCCAACACCGCCCGCGCCGTCGATGTCGTGACCGGTTCGGTTAACACCGTGCCTGATCTCAAGGCCGCCCTCGCTGCGCATGGCTGGGAACAGCCCACCGACCCGGCGGGCGCCGAAAAGGCGGTCTTTTTGGTCGAGGCGTCCGAGGCCCGCTGGCGCAAGAAGGGCCAGGAATTCGGCGGCATCGATTTCAGCGGCAAAGGGAAGGACGGCAAGGGCGACTGACCCTCTACTACCCGCCGCCCTTCTGGAACATGCGCTCGAACAGTTTCAGCGCGGCCGAGGCCTCGGCGTCCGTGTAGCCGGTGAACGTCAGAGCCACGTTCGTCGCCGGGACGGCGAGGTTGGCGATCTGGCGGGTGCCCTCGGGTCCCAGCGCGATGTTCAGGCGCTTGTCGCCGTTCTCCAGCAACACCCGCGCGCCGGATTTCTTGAACTTATCGGTGCCCAGCGCCCGGGGCAGCGTGCGGAAGAAATCTGCGTGGGTCACCGCCATTTCCTTTTCGATGACGATCGGTTTCGGAACCCCCCCTGCCACCGGCGGCCACACGGCCAGGTGGTCGCCGTCCTGAAGCGCCTGCTTGGCCCGGTCGCCGGGGGCGACGTAGACGCCGTTGATCAGCACCAGATGGCAGACCTCGGGCGGCAGGCCGAGCCCGGTCAGGACCCGGGTCACGGTGGCGTCCTCGGCGACGTCCAGGTCGGCTTGGTTGCCCGACGCGCCGTCTGGAAGGTAGCGGTCCAGCTTGGCATAGAGCTTGACCCGGACGATCATATTCTCAAGCGGCGGCCGGCGCGGCGTTCGGCGCGAGCGCCACATAGGCGTCCATGATCAGGTGCGGATCGGCGATCAGCCTTTGCTTCCAGACGCCCAGGCGGACCCGTGTCTGGATCAGGCCGCGCAGCACGCCGACATGGTCGGTGCGGCCGAGCGCCAGGGCGCCGATGATGCAATCGCCCGAGAAGGCAAGCCGGATGTAGCGGTTTTCGGCCTTGTCGAGGGCTTCCGCGAAATCGCCGCCCTTCACCCCCTGCCAACGGCCGAACGACGCCGAAATCAGGCCCGCCGTATCGAGCACGTTCATCACCAGGCTGCCCTGATAAGCGGCATCGCGCCCGGCCATGTTGAGCGCCGCGATGCGGCCGTGATCGGCGGCCGTCGTCTGAATGGCATGCACCGACCAGCCGCCGGAAAAATCAGGGCCCTGGGCGACGTCGCCGGCGGCATAGACGCCGTCCTGGGAAGACTTCAGATGGTCGTCGACGACCACGCCGTCCTCGATCCGGACGCCGGACCCCTTCAAAAACCCGGTATTGGACCTGACCCCCGTCGCCACCACCAAAAGCGCCGCCTTCAACGGCCGGCCCCGGTCCAGGTGCACCCGGAGGCCGCCGGTCTTGGCTTCTTCCACTTTCGTCACCTTTGTCGCCGTCTTGACGGTGATGCCCCTGGATCGACACCAGCGCTTGAGCATGGCGGCCGCGGTCCCGTTCATCATCCTCGGCACCATGCGGTCCTCCATCTCGACCACGGTCAGCTTGACGCCCCTGGCGATCAGGCTTTCCAGGATGATGCAGCCGATGAACCCGGCCCCCATCAAGACAACGGGGGCGTCCTTTGTCGCCAGCTTGGCGATGTTGCGGGCGTCTTCCAGGGTCCAGCAGTGATGGACGCCCGGCAAATCCAGGCCCGGTACCGGGGGTTTCACCGCCGACGCCCCGGTGGCGACGAGCAGCCGGTCGAAGGGCTTTTTCCCGCCATCCGCCAGCGTGATCTCGCGCTTCTTCGGCGATACGCGGGCTATCCGGTCCTGCACGTAGCGGATGTTCAGGTTTTTATAATGGTCCTTGGCCTTGCGCAGGTAGGTCCCGGCCTCATTGATGCCGCCGGCCAGCAAATAGGGAATGGCCATCCTGGAATAGGGCGGCTCGGGCTCGTCGCCGATCAGCAGGATGGAGCCCTTGGGGTCGGTCTTCCTCAGCGTCTCGGCGGCGATCACGCCCGCCGGGCCAGCGCCGGCGACGATGTATTTCATGAGCTAGTGCCCCGATCCGCAAATGAATGAAGCGCACCTCATCCTTCGAGATGGCCGCTTCGCGGGCTCCTCAGGATAAGGTGCGGGAATCTTCGCCCTCATGGTGAGGAGGTCGCAGAGCGACCGTCTCGAACCATGAGGGTCTGTCGCGATTCATGCATGCCTGATAACGGATATTACAGCGCCAGGCGGCTGAGCGTCCGGTTCGACGGCACCCCTGACTTGCTCCAGCCGCGAAGCTGATAGTATTCCGGCAGCATCTTCTTGAGCCCGGCGGTCAGGCCCTTGGCCGGCCCGGTCTTCGCCGCGTCCTTCAACAGGCGCTTCGGCAGGGTATCGTCCTTGCCGGTGAAGCCGGCGGCCAGGTTGTACTGGCGTTCCAGATTCCAGACCCTTTCGCCGACTGCCATCAGATTGTCCACCGACCAGTCGCCCTCACACGCCGCGTCGATCTGCGGCGCGATGTCGTCGAGCGTCCAGGCGAAGGTGGTGAACAGGCAAATGCCCGCCGAATCAACCACCGCCGTCGCGTCCTGGAAGGCCATGACCAGCCCGGCCTTGCCCTTGGTCACCAGGGGATCGGTTTTTTCCGGAATACCCAAAACTTCCGACGCCACGGTGTAGCTGCGCA
>CAZVFL010000070.1:0-9285 GCA_964626025.1 uncultured Thalassospiraceae bacterium | reverse complement strand
TGGCGGCCTTCTGGCGGCCCGACAGCTCCCGGTAATCGTCTTTCATGCGCGCCATGGTGCGAAACCCCTATTAAGTCTCTTGATACATCCAGGAACGCACGATGGAGAGCGCTTCTTCGGGATGCTTATCGACAATTTCGCCGACCTTCTTCACCGAGGACGCCTTCACCCGCCCTTCGACCCGGTCGATGTCGATCAGTTCTTCGAATGGCTCCTCCTCGGCCTCGGCGGCCACCCCCGGCGCCGTCAGCGCAGCGGCGGCCGCGGCGGCCTGATCGGCAAGCAGGCGTTCTCCCGCGGCGGCGGCCGACGGAATGCTTTCGAAAGCCCTGGAGACGAGAGGCCGCACCACCAACAGGATGACGAGGATGGCGACGATGCTGAGAACCAGGACTTCCGCCATTCTCAGGAGGTCGTTCTTGTCCAGGCCGAAGAACAATTCAAGCTCGACCTCTTCCTCTTTGATCTCGGCGTATTCCATATTGATGACTTCGACGGTATCGCCACGGTCGGCGTTGAAGCCGATGGCGCCGCGGACCAAGGTGGCGAGCAATTCCATCTCGGCTTCGCTGCGGGGCTGATAGGTCGGTTCGCCATCGTCGTCTATGCCCCGGATACCGTCAATGAGAACCGCCACGGACATCCGATTGATGATGCCCGACTCGCGGACGTGGTTGGTGATTTTCTTTGAAATTTCGAAATTGACCGTTTCCTCGATGCGGCTCTGGGCGGCGGTGCTGGATGCTGTTTCGCCGGCGCCGGCGCTGGGATCGGGAAGGTTCGTCCCGATCGTGACCGGCTGCGCGCCCTCGGCGTCGCGGCTTTGGGTGGTTTCCTCGACGCTCTGGGTGGACCTGACGACCTGACCATCGGGGTCGAACTTTTCGTCGGTGGTGCTGATCCGGTCGAAATCCATATCGGCCTTCACTTCGGCCCGCACTTTTCCTATGCCGACAGTCTTTTCAAGGAGCTCCTCGATGGTGCGGGCAAGGCGGTTCTCGAAGGCCAGGCGCCGTTCCACGGCCTTGGCAGCCATGGCCGTCGCGGCGTCGTCCTCGAACCCGCGGGCCAACAGCTTGCCCTTGCTGTCGATAATGGCAACCCGGTTCGGGTTGAGGCCCGGCACGGCGGCGGCGACCAGGTGCTGAATGGCCGCGATCTGTTCCTTTCCAAGGCGTCCCGCGCTTCCCATTCTCAGGGTGATGGAGGCGCTGGACTGTTGCCTTTCGCGGCTGAAAAGCTCGCGTTTAGGCAATACCAGATGAACGCGCGCGCTGCGGACGGACGACAGAGTCTGGATGGTGCGCACCAGTTCGCCTTCCAGGGCGCGGACGAGGTTGATGTTCTGTACAAAATTGGTGGTCCCGATGGTGTTCTGATCGTCGAAAAGTTCATAGCCGATGGAGCCGCCGGACGGCAGGCCCTCGCTGGCCATGCTCAGGCGCAGCCTGAGCGCCTTGTCGCCGGGCACCAGGATTTGCGTGCCGTTCTGCTTGAGCTCAAAGGGAACGTTCATGCTCTCAAGCTGGTTGACGATCTGGGCGGAGTCACCGGTATCCAGGTTGCCGTAAAGCAAGACCATGCTTGGCGTTCCCAGGCGGGTCGCCAGAAAAACGAAAAAGCCGACCATGCCCATGAGCACGGCTCCCATAACGGCAAGCCGCATCGGGCCCAAGTTTCGAAGAGCTTGAAAAAGTGTTTCCACCACCCATTCCCCGTCCTAATGGCACTCGCTGAGAGACATTCGAAACGCCGCCTCGTCCCACCTCGGCGGCGATCTCTCCGCTACGGGGCTATGCTAGAACCAGGTTCGTGAAGAAGAAGTTAACGGATGGGCAATTGTTGCCTACTTCCGTCAAATAGTCGGCACCCGTTAGAGGTTCCTGAGAGACGTCTTGGGGAGCGGGCGCCGGTATTTCTTGGCGCGGGTGATGCGCAGGCCGGCCATCCCATGATCCTCCAGAAGCTTTTCCCACGACCGGAACTCATCCTCCGACAACCGGTAGCGGGCACACGCATCCTTGAGCGAAATCAGGCCACCGTGCACGCCGGCGACCACTTCCGCCTTGCGGCGGATAACCCACCGTTTGGTGGATGCCGGCGGCAGGTCGTCGAACATCATCGGCCGGCCGGAAGGGCTCAGCGCTTCCGAGACCTGGACACCGCCCTTGGCAGGGTGGGTTCGGGGAGTTTTGTGTTCTGTCATGTCCCTGGTCGGTTGATGGTGTTTGGCCGACTAATCGTTTCCCGCGACCATAAACGGGGCGCCTTAAGGAAACCCTAAAAAACAAGGTTAACGCTTGTGAAGGCTGGGCGCCGGCCTGTCCGGAAAAACCCCCAGGGAAACCCCCAGGGAAACCAAAGCCCCAAAAAGGTGGACCCGGTATCGGCGATGGTTTGCCGATACCGGGCCCGGTGGGTTGGGACGGTGGGTTGTGGAACTGTTATTAACGTTTCACCCTGAGAAGCTCTTCTAGCATTTCGTCGGCCGTCGTGATGATCTTGGCGGCGGCCGAAAAAGCCCTTTGCACCACGATCATCTTGGTGAACTCCGTCCCGATATCGACGGTCGACTGTTCCAGCGTGGTTTGGCTGACTACACCCGCCGAGCCGCTGGCGGCGATGCGGAGTGTCGGATCACCCGACCCCTCGGTCGCGTTCCAGACGTTGCCCGACCGTGAGCCCAGGTCGTTGACGTTGACGAAGGTGGCGACCGGGATCTGGAAAACAGGCCGCGTTTCACCGTTGTCGAACAGCGCCGTCACCAGCCCATCGTCGGTAATGCTGACGCCGGCGAATGTTCCGAACTGCGAGCCGTTCTGGATAATAAAGACCGGCGCAAACGATCCGCCGAATTGGGTCAGGCCGTTGGATTCCTTGACCGTGCCCAGGTCAAGGGTGATCTTTTTGGCCTTGCCGCCAGCGGTATCGCCATCCATATCATTGGCGCCGTTGGCGAAGGCACGGATATCCAACGTGCTGACGTTAAAAGCGCTCGGGATGCCGTCGGCATCGAAGATGATGGCGAAATCGGTGTCCACCGTGACCGGTGAGGTCAAGTCCACAAACGCCTTCTCAGCGTTTTGGAGTGTCTGCCCCCCGGCGGGGGCAAGTGATCCGGTGAACGCGACGGTAAAGGAGAGGCCGTTGGCCTTGGACGACAGGACCAGGGTGTCACTGGAAAAAGCGGCGGTGATGACATTTTGGTTTGTTGCCCGCAACCGGATGCTGGAGGCGGTAAACTCGGGATCTCTGGCGATGATCGCATCCTCCAGGTCTTCCAACGCCGCCTTAAGGTTGGCCGCATTATCGGTGGCGCTGGTGAAGATGTTGGTGTCGGCGCCGGTGGCATCCGCCGCCTCGGCGGTCAGGAAGGTATAAGTGATACCGTTGATGACGATTGTATCACCTTCGTCCGGAGTGTTCGGGAAGTGAAACTGTGTCTCGTCGGCGTATTTGCCGGCTTGCTGCCGCACCGTGAATGACGACGTCTGGTTGGCCGCGGCGAGGCTTTTGGCATCCAGCAGGAAGGTCGGATCGACAACGATGTCGTCGTTGCCTTTGGCCGTGAACAGTATGGTGTTGACGGAGCCGGTCTTCACCGCGATCCGGCCGCTGGCAGTATCGAAGTCGGAATCCATGGTATTTACGGCGGTCACCAGGTCGATCACATCATCGCCAAGACTTGTGTTGCCGGCGGTAATCCAGCGTTTGACAGTCGCCGTTTCGGTCACCCCGGCGCCATCAGAGTCGACAACGTAGGAGATGCCGTCGATTTTGACGATGGCGCCTTCTGCCGGACGGGAGAGGAACTCAAGCTGCCCGATGCTGTCGTAAACCAGTACGGTGGGGGAGGTCGAATCTTCAAGCGTAATGACGGCCGTTCCGGTCGGCGGCTCGATGATAAGATCCCAATTGTTGTCGACGGTCGTCTTGGTGTAGACGGCACTGAGGGAGGTGGCATTGCCCAAGGTATCGAAGAACTGCACGTCGGTCTTTTGTGTCGTGCCCGCGGTATCGTTGGCCGGCAGGTTCGCGCCGATGGAAATGTTGTTGGTCGCAGACGCGGTACCACCGACCCGGTTGAGGTTCACCGTTTCCAGAAAGTCCGTCGAAATAACGTTCTGGTTGGAAATCGATAGGCTCCTGTTGGCCGGTACAACCACGCCGGCGGGGTCTGTCGGCCAGGCCTGCAGGTAGAAGCCCGAGGTGTTGCGCAGGAATCCTTCGTTGTTCTGGAAGAATGAGCCGGCCCGGGTGAACAGGAATTCGTCGGTGAGGCCCGGCACCGGCGCTTCGTTGACGACGAAGAAGCCGTTGCCGGAAATGGCGATGTCGGTTGCCGACGTCGACGCCGCCAACAGTCCCTGAATGCCGGTGTCCTGACGCGGCCTTGACTGCACGCCGCCGGCCGAGAAAAACGTGGCCGAGGTTTGCGTGGTCACCAGGGTCTGGAAATCGACCTGGGTGGCTTTGTAGCCGACCGTGCTCAGGTTGGTGATGTTATCGGAGATGGCACCGATTGCACTTGACTGAGCGGTCAATCCAGAAACACCAGAGCTCAATGCACCAAACAAAGTCATTTTCTTTCTCCTTTTCTCATCTGGCCGGAAACTCCGGCCCTTAATCCATGTTGTTTTATGTCCGGCGGCCCGTTGCCGCCCGATAAATTCCTATGTCCCTATGGGGTTACCGTTTCCTTCACCGACAGCACCTTGTCCTGGCCGAAGCTGACGCCGTCGCCCATGTTGAGGGTCAGAAAGCCGTTATCGATGCCGACGCCGGTAATCCGGCCAAAGACGGAATGCGGAATCTCCAACAGGTTGCCCTGGAAGTCGGTGCCGCTGACCAGCACGTTGTAGGCGCCGTCGCTCTGCTGAACGCCTGACGTGCTTTTGCCGTTCCAGGAGAACGTATTCTTGCCCGCTGCCGTATCGGCGTCGGCGGTAAACACGCTCAGGCCGGAACTGTTGGTGATGGTGATGGTCGCCTTCTTGGCGCCCGCCGGAATGGTGTAGGTGAAGTCCGCTTTGCCGTTTTGCAGCGGCATCTTCCTGCCTTCGGCCTCGACCGTGGTGCCGATCAGGTCGACCAGGTTGGCGACCTGGTTGGTTTCCTGCAGCTGTAACAGTTTTTCCAGGGTTGAGTTCTGGAAAATCTGCTGTTCGACGCTGGCGAACTGCACCAGTTGCGAGGTGAACTCGCTGGCGTCCATGGGGTCCAGCGGATCCTGGTTCTGAAGCTGCGTGACAAGCAGGCTCAGGAACTTGTTGAGATCGTCGTCGAGCTTCGCCTTGGAAGCCGCGGACTGAGACCCATCAAGAACGCTGCCGGATGATAATGAATCGCCGATTAAAGGCATTGTTTTCTCCTGACCGCTTTGTCAAGCGATCCCGTTAGGCCCTGACGTCAACGCGGCCGTTGGAAATAATTGTTCCGTCGGCTGCGATTAAAGGCGGGTCGATGATCTCGGCTTCCAGGGCGGCCAGGTCTTCGTCGTCGAAGGAAAGCCTGTCCGACGAACCCTTGGCGTCCTGATCCTGGCCTTCCTGGCCACGCATGTTGAATTGCAAATCGCCGTCGCCGGTCTGCAAGCCGGCTTCCTGAAGGGCGCGTTGAAGACTGCGCGAGTCGTTTTTCAACTGTTCCAGCGTGTCCCGATTGTCCGCGGTGACGATAGCGGTCAGGCGGTTGTCCTGGGACAGCTCCATCTTCACCTCGACCCGGCCCATGTTCGCCGGGCGCAGCCGGATGGTGATCTTGTCGTTGCCGGCCTGGATCGCCTTGGTGATCTTGACCGAAATCTGCTCGACCATGGAATGGCCGGTGCGGAACGTTTTCTGGGTGTTGTCCGTCTGGTTGGCGGCGGACTGGCTTTGCGTCTGCTGGGTGCTGTTGGAGCCGCCAGCCTGGGCCATGCCTTCGCCGCCACCGGCATGGGACGCGTTTCCGGAACCACTGGAAACGGCGGAGGACGCCTGGGCAATCCCCCTGGCGGCGCTACCGGCTTGCGTTCCCTGGGCGCCCTGGTTCTGGGCCTGGGCGGCCTCGGCCAATTGCGCCTGGGCCTGGGCCGTCGGGTTCTGGCTGTTGCCCGGTGTATGGGTGTTGGTGTTCTGGCTGTTTGCCTGCTGGGCGCCGCTTTCCGTGCTCAACACGGCATTGGCGGTGAGCGCCTGGCTCGGTTTCGAGGTCAGGTTCTGGGATTCGTTGTTGACGGTGATCGTCACCTGGGCCCGGGTGCCGTCGCCGATGGCTTTGGCAAGGCCGGCGGCCTGGGCGACGACGTTGTTCGCGCCTTCTTCTCCGTCGGTTCCCGCGACAATGGCGGACCCCTCATTGGCGACACCCTTGGCCTGTTCGCTGGCATTGGCCTGACCCTGGCTCAGAGGGTTGTCCTGGCCGCTCTTGCCCTGGCCGGAAAATGAAAGCGTCGTTTTCGAGGTGTTTTCAACCGCCGTCTGGGACATGTTTTCCGTTCCCTGGGCGGCGGCTTTTTCCGCGCCTATGTTGAAAATATTGCTGGTTGCCCGGGCGATGCCGTCCTGGGAGCTGACCTTGCCCTGTTCGGACGCCTTGCCGTCGGTGCTTAAGGCTTCACCACCGGCCACCAGACCGGCCAAAGCCTCGTTCATAGATTCCGTGGATTGCGCCGTGGCGGTCTGATTACTGTTTTCATCACCGCCGGCTTCGTTCTCACTACCCGCTTCGGCGGACTGCCCGTCGCCTTCACCGTCCTTACTGTCGTTATCGGAAGCCTGCTGGTCGGTGGACGGGTCTTCGTCGCCGTCGCCCTGGTCGGCGCTGTCGCCCTGGTCGGCGCCGTCGTCCTGGTCGGCGCCGTCGTCCCCGGCATGGCTGTCGCCCTGGTCGGCGCTGTCGCCCTGGTCGGCGCCGTCGTCCTGGTCGGCGCCGTCGTTCCCGGCATGGCTGTCGCCCCGGTCATCGTGGTGCTCGGCGCCGGGCTCGCGACCGTAATCATCATCTTTTTCGAGACGGTTCGCATCGGGCCGGTCTTCGCCCGTATCCTTGCTACGGGCATCATTGTCGAAACGGTCGCGAGAGTCGAAACGGTCCTGGGCATCGTCCTGATTGCGGCCGTAATCGTCGGCGGGGCGGGGCGCTTCGGCGCGCTCGATCCCGGCCGACGTGTCGGCGCGGCCGACCAGCTGGGAGAAGCCATCCTCGATGCGGCCGCCGGCCTTGTGAATCATATCCTGGAAAGAAACCGCCAATCCGACCAGGGCCGAGACATTGTCGGGTCCCTGAGGGCCCTGGGTGGCTTTGTCGCTTATGGCGCTGGCTTTAATAAACAGGTCGTTCATGGCTATCTCCGAGTGCACTTGGGTCCCGCCCCTTACCAGCAAAGGCCGGGCCAACTTTCCGGCTTTTGCAACCAATTGAAATTAAAAGATTAATTTTAAAAAAGGCGGCTTTTCAGGGCAAAAAGGGCCGCTCACCCGGCAATTTTTGACCAGCGGAAAGGGAAGTTTTTGCTGCGCTTGCCCTTCGGCAAATTCGGCCCGGCGGCCCCGCAATGATCCCGAGCGGGCACAATGCGTGAGGACAGTCCGGTTCGATGGCCAGAATCCGCTGGTAGATTTCCTCGGCCTCAATCAGGCGCCCGGCGCGGTGGTGATCGACGGCTTCGTCGAGTCGAAGGCTGAGGATCCGGGCGTTGGCGTAATGCGGATCGATGAGGCCGTGGCTAGCGGCCTTACCTCCCTTGCCCGCCCCCTTGGCTTTCTTAGCCTGCCTGCGGCGGCGATCAAGGCGGCGGCGTAAGGTTTCCTGCCGCCGGTCGTCCGCCGGTCGTCGGAAAGTCGTCAGCGGGTCGTCCATAAGTCGTCCTAAAGTCGTCATCGGGTCGTCCTAAAGTCGTCGTTTTTGACACCCGGAATCGGCATAACAAATTGATTCAAAAAGGTTTCAGCGCCTGAGGCGGGTGAAAAAGTCGTCATTAGTCGTCAAAAGTCGTCATGTCCAGTCCTCCTCACCCTTCGAGACGAGTCTTCGACCCCCTCACCCTTCGAGACGGACCTCCAGTCCTCCTTAAGGCGTAAGGGAAGAATATAGTAACGCCTCATCCTGAGGAGCCCGCAGCGCGGGTGTCTCGAAGGATGAGCCGCGAGCGTTAGCGAGCGTGTCGAAGGATCGGTGACGCAAAACCGAACGCACAAAACCGCCCGCCGCAAGGACGTTCAAGGGGTTGCCCTATTCACGATGTCAAAGAGCGTGTTTTCATCCATAGTCCGGATAAGAACATATATAGAACATTTATTTCGGATGTCAAGCCCACTCCGAAGCCCGTCAATGGGGCAGGGGCTTACCGCAATGGGGGCCCAGACGTCGGGGCAGGCAGGCGGCATCACCCATGTCGGCTGATGGCCACAAGCGGACCTCCGGCATTACCCCTTTTATTGTTCATTAATCACCGTTTTGACAGAATGGGGTCTGGAAAATAGGCCAAGTGGAAAATGCCGGCTGAATTATGAACAGGGCTAAAAAACGTCATCAAAAGAACCTGGCCAGGAAGGCCCTTAAAAAAAAAGCGGGGCCAATCGCCTGAACCCCCTCGACAAACCGGGCGTGGTGTCCCGGCGGATAAACTTTTGAGACTTGCTCAGAAAGGCCTTCGGTTGCATCAAGCCGGACAGTTGCAAGAGGCGGAGACGGTCTACCGGCAGATTCTTGATATCAAGCCGGATTTCGCCGAGGCGCTGAACAACCTCGGCAACGTGCTCCGGGAATTGGGACGGCCGGACGACGCCGTTGCCACCTACCTGAAGGTCCTCACCCTCAAGCCGGATTACGCCGAGGCCAACTACAACCTGGGTAATGTGCTCCGGGAAATGGGGCGGTTGGATGAGGCCGTCGCCAGTTACGAGAAGGCCATCGCCCTCAACCCCGATTACGCCGAAGCGCATAACAACCTGGGTAATGTGCTCAAAGACCTGGAGCGGCTGGATGAAGCCGTCGCCAGCTACCATAAGGCCCTGGCCATCGAGCCCGATTATGCCGACGCACTCAACAACCTGGGCATTGTACTCAAAGAACGAGGGAAGCTGGATGAGGCCGTCGCCAGCTACCTGAAGGCCCTTGCCATCGAGCCCGATTACGCCGACGCGCATAACAACCTGGGCGTTGCGCTCAAAGACCTGGAGCGGCTGGATGAGGCCGTCGCCAGTTACCTGAAGGCCCTTACCCTCAAGCCCGATTACGCCGAAGTCCACAACAACCTGGGCAATGCCCTGAAAAACCTGGGGCGGCTGGATGAAGCCATCG
>CAZVFL010000069.1:0-9491 GCA_964626025.1 uncultured Thalassospiraceae bacterium | reverse complement strand
ACCACAACTTTGGCACATCGAGATGCCGTTGGGTGGGAGCCGTCCATTGCATCAGGAGCGGACCTCAGCAAGAATTTAATTGCCAACCTTTTCCAGGTCGGTTGTGATGCGCGAAGCGATAGCTGGTAGTTTCATCCAAAGAACCCAAGAAGACTTGGGAGATGAGTATGTCTGACGACGAGCACTCCACGAAGGGGCCGCATCCAACTGACGCTGAGATACGTAAATGCTCGGTCTGTGGGTACACCCGACGAGACGCTCCGTCTGTACTCAAGGTCTGCTGCGGACAGCCAATGGAGATCATCCCCGACCGCAGGCGTCATTTGGATAAGGAATACGCCGAGGTCGACCGCCGCAAGCTACTCCACTAGAGCACATCCGGTTTAGGCAATATCCGCTTTGGGTCAGAAGCAGACATTTGACGCACACGCAAAATATGTCCGCTTTCGGGGGTAAAGCGGACCCGAGATAAGACGGTACCCATAAGCCGCTTCCGCCATTGCCCTCCTTTGCTGATCTGATAGAAATGTCTCCATGAGCGAGAGCCCCTCCCCGATTACGCCCGAAGTCGTCGGCCAACACAGCTTGAGCGAGGACGAATACGCCAAGGTTTTGGAGATTCTCGGCCGCGACCGCAGCGGGTCGAAGGGGCCTTGGGGGTAGGTCGAAGGGAAAAGCGGCCGAAGAAAACACCGTGAGCCTTGAGGGCGATGGAAGGAAAAGGCTAGGGTAAATTTCTGCTTCAAACGCCAGGGTTTAGAATGATGCCATTTTCTTTCTATCCTGCTATGAATATTCACGAAAATTAGCTGACTAGGTATAAAATGATTCGTTCAATAGAGATCAAAAACTTTCGGTGTTTTCAACATCTTGAGATATCCGATTGCAGCCGAATTAATGTCATTGTTGGTGATAATGGGAGTGGGAAAACTGCACTCTTGGAAGGAATCTTTCTTGCTTTGGGGAGTTCTCCAGAGTTGGGGCTGCGTTTTAGAAAAAGTCGAGGCCTAGATGGCTCGTTCTCTGGCACCCCTCGCATGATCGAAGAAGCGATATGGCGAGATTATTTCTACGCCCGAAAATGGGAAAACACCGTTTCAATTGTTTTGGAAGGAGATGGCATAGAGTCTCGTTCTGTTAATCTCTTTCGTGGGCGGTCTCAGTTATCAATTCCTCTTTCCCCCGACTCTGAAAAAAACGAACCATCCACGTCTCCGATCTGCTTTGTTTGGCGGGACTCTGAGGGGAGAGAGCATGAGTCTTTTCCTAAATTAGGGCCATCTGGTCTTGAATTTGAAAGTAGTGACGAAGATCTTGATAGGTTCTTCTTGTTTCCAGCAAACCAAACCATCCCTTCAGGAGAAAGCGCCGGTCGGTTGTCTGAATTGAGCCGTAAAGGAAAGATGCACGATTTTATTAACGTTGTGAAAAGTGAATATGATTGGATAGATGATCTTTCTATTGAGGTCGATGCTGGGGCTCCCACTATTTATGCAGTTGTTCGGGGAAACCCGGAGAAAATTCCACTGGCAAATGTTTCTGGTGGGATCAATCGGATGGTTTCAATTATGTTAGGAATAGCCTCAAGATCGAATTCTGTGGTTCTTGTTGATGAAATAGAAAACGGAATCTATTTTCGACACCAACAGGCTTTGTGGCGCGGTCTGTTAGCCCTTTCAAAAAATTACAACAGCCAATTATTCCTTACGACCCATAGTGAGGAGTGGTTAGAAGCATTAGTCGATGCTGCCGAAAACAACTTCGAAGACCTTTCATTATGGAGGGTAGAGTATTCTAAAAAAGGACCGATTATCCACCAATTCTCCGGCAAACAGGTTTTAGCAGGTATCAAAGCTGGTGAAGTTAGGTAAGGCTTGAAATGCCGAAGCGAGAACAGTTTGAATACTCTCGTTTTATTTTGACGGAAGGATTTGAAGACGCAGCGCTTTTAAGAGCACTCATCACATTTCGTAAGATGAACGACTTTGATGTAAGCCCCACAACAGACCTTGGGAGCAAATCAGGAAAATCTGGATTTGAAAATGCTGTGATGGCTTGTGAGCCTCAGACTAAATTTTCTGAGGTTAAAGATGTAGTAATCGTAGCCGACAACGATGGAAACCCCGCTGCTTCCTTCAAAGAGGTTTGCAACCAAATCGAAAAAGCAAGGCTAGCTGGAGATTTAAAAAGGGATTGGGGCACCCCAATTGATCCGGCTGTCAAATCAGAGGGTAACCCTTCGGTATCCATTTGGATGTGGCCATCGCCTGACCAACCCGGGTGTATGGAAACCGTACTGTGGGAAGTTATAAAGGATAAGTACTCAAAAGAAGCTGAATGTGCTGAAACTGCCTGCAACTGTACGGAAGCTAACTTGTGGACTGTCAGTAAACTTGATAAGGCACGGGTCCGCTGTTTTATGTCGATAGCGTACAAGCGAAACCCTGGACTTGCTCTCCATAATCTGTGGAGAAGGACGGAAAATTTTATTCCGTTAAACCATAAAGCTTTCACTCCAATTTCTCGTTTTCTGGCAAATATTTAAAAGTTACCTTCCACAATTTCCACTTACATACCTGATATAAAGACCACAAATTTTTTTCGGATCTACCCGGTATATTGAAGCTCTGACTTCCCGGCCATTGCCCTCCTTCGCTGATCTGATAAAAATGTCTCCATGAGCGAGAGCCCCTCCCCGATTACGCCCGAAGTCGTCGAAAGCCACGGCTTGAGCGAGGACGAATACGCCAAGGTTTTGGAGATTCTCGGGCGCCAGCCCAACCTCACCGAACTCGGCATCTTCGCGGTGATGTGGTCGGAGCATTGCTCGTACAAATCATCGAAGAAATGGCTGAAGACCCTGCCCACCGAAGGGCCGCAGGTGATCTCGGGGCCCGGCGAGAACGCCGGCGTCATCGACATCGGCGACGGGAAGGCCTGCGTGTTCAAGATGGAAAGCCACAACCACCCGAGCTTCATCGAGCCCACCCAGGGCGCCGCCACCGGCGTCGGCGGCATTTTGCGCGACGTGTTCACCATGGGGGCGAGGCCGGTGGCCAACATGAATTCGCTGCGCTTCGGCGACCCCAAGCATGAGAAGACCCGCCACCTGGTCGCCGGCGTGGTCGCCGGCATCGGCGGCTACGGCAACTGCGTCGGCGTGCCGACGGTGGGCGGCGAGTGCACTTTTCATAAGGCCTACGACGGCAATATCCTGGTCAACGCCATGACGGTTGGGATTGCGGAGAAGGACAAGATTTTCTATTCGGCCGCGTCCGGCGCCGGCAACCCGATCGTCTACGTGGGGTCCAAGACCGGCCGCGACGGCATCCACGGCGTCACCATGGCGTCGACCGAGTTCCGCGACGACGCCGAGGCCAAGCGCCCGACCGTGCAGGTCGGCGACCCGTTCACCGAGAAGCTGCTGATCGAGGCGTGCCTGGAGCTGATGAAGACCGATTGCATCGTCGCCATCCAGGACATGGGGGGCGCGGGGCTGACGTGCTCCAGCTTCGAGATGGCGTCCAAGGGGGCCTCGGGCGTGGAACTGGACCTGGATAAGGTGCCGCAGCGCGAAGCCGGCATGACCGCCTATGAGATGATGCTGTCGGAATCCCAGGAACGGATGCTGATGGTCTTGAAACCAGGCTCCGAAGACCAGGCCCGGAAGGTGTTCGAGAAATGGGGGCTCGACTTCGCCGTCATCGGCGAGCTCACCGATACCGGCCGCATGGTGCTCCGCCATAAGGGCGAGATTGTCGGCGATTTGCCCATCGACCCGCTGGCCGAGGCGTCGCCCGAATACGACCGCCAGTGGACGGAAACGCCCAAGCCCGCCCCGGTCGAGGCCGCCGACGTGAAGGCGCCGAATGACCCGTTGGCGGCGCTGGAACGGCTCCTGGGTTCGCCCGACCTTGCCGCCAAGCGCTGGATCTGGGAGCAGTACGACCACATGGTCATGGCCGATACGCTGTTGACCGGCCGTCCCGGCGGCGACGCCGCGGTGGTCCGCATCCACGGCACCGAAAAGGCCTTGGCCATCACCACCGACTGCACGCCCCGATACTGCAAGGCCGACCCGGCCGAGGGCGGTAAGCAAGCCGTCGCCGAGGCCTGGCGGAACCTGACGGCGGCCGGCGCCAAGCCGCTGGCGATCACCGATTGCCTGAACTTCGGCAACCCGGAAAAGCCCGACATCATGGGCCAGTTCGTCGGCTGCATCGAGGGCATGGCCGAGGCGTGCAAGGTGCTGGACTTCCCGGTGGTGTCGGGGAACGTCAGTTTCTACAACGAGACCGACGGCAACGCGATACTGCCGACGCCGGCGATCGGCGGCGTCGGGCTGATCGGGAATTATGAAAACGCCCAAACCCTCGCCTTCCGGGCCGAAGGCGAGACCATCGTGCTGATCGGCGAAACCAAGGGCCATCTGGGGCAATCCATATATCTGCGCGAGATCGAGGGCCGCGAAGAGGGCCAGCCGCCGCCCGTCGACCTCCGGGCCGAGCGCCGCAACGGCGACTTCGTCAGAAGCCTGATCGAAGACGGCAAGATCACCGCGTGTCATGACGTATCGGACGGCGGCATCCTGGTCGCCGCCGCCGAAATGGCGCTGGCCGGCAACATCGGCGCCACCATGCAAGTTCCCGAGGATGCCCAAGGAGACACCATGCCGGCCCACGCCTGGCTGTTCGGCGAGGACCAGGGGCGCTATCTGCTGACCACCACCGACGCCGCCGGGGTGCTGGGCCTGGCCGAGGTGGTCGGCATCCAGGCCATCGGCATCGGCATCACCGGCGGCAAGGGCCTGTCGCTGATCGGCGGCGATGGGGAAACGGCCCTGGACGTGCTCCGCCAAGCCAACGAGGGCTGGCTTCCCGGCTACATGGCCGGCCGCTGAGGGTTCAATCCCCTACGCCATGAAGGGTTGACGGGTGGGAACTTTCGGGCCATATCCCAGGTTAACGGCAATCGGGTTTTTAAAGGAATTGGCGCCATGGCGATGGCCGCGGAAGACCTCGAACGGCTGATCAAGGAAGGCCTGCCCGACGCCCGGGTCACCATCCAGGACTTGAAGGGCGACGGCGACCATTACGCGGCGACCGTTGTTTCCTCGGCGTTCGAGGGCAAGTCCCGCGTCCAGCAGCACCAACTGGTTTACCAGGCGCTTCAAGGGCGGATGGGCGGCGAACTGCACGCCCTTCAATTGCAGACCAGCGCGCCTGAGGAATAAGAGAAACAAAGGACTTAAAGTATGAGCGACAACCCGGTCTTCGACCAAATCCAGAGCGAAATCGACGGCAATGACATCGTGCTGTTCATGAAAGGCAGCCCGATGATGCCGCAATGCGGGTTTTCGGCCGCCATCGCCCAGGCCCTGACCATGTTGGAGGTCAAGTTCAAGGGCATCGACGTGCTCGCCGACGACGCGTTGCGCCAGGGCATCAAGGAGTTCTCGTCGTGGCCGACCATCCCGCAGCTTTACGTCAAGGGGGAATTCGTCGGCGGCTCCGATATCGTCCGCGAAATGCATGAATCGGGCGAATTGAAGGAACTTTTCGAGAACAAAGGCGTGGAAAACGCCTGATAACTGTATAAAACAAGGAAAAGGCGTGAAAACGCCTTTTTGAGAACCCCGTTTACTGTGTAGACTAAGGGTAAGGTGTGAATAACGCCTAATTGAGAACCCCGTTTTCCAGTGAGTTCTTGAGGGAAGGGGCCGCTTCGGCGGTCCTTTCCTTCCCCCGCATCCGGAAACCAACCGATTAGCGCGAGTAGAACTCGATCACCAGGTTGGGCTCCATGGTCACCGGATAGGGCACGTCGGCGAGCTTCGGCGTTTCCTTGAAGGTGCCCTGCATCTTCTTGAAATTGACGTCCATGTAATCGGGAACGTCGCGCTCGGCGCTTTCGATGGCCAACAGCACCAACGGAAGCTCGCGGGATTTCTCCTTGACCTCGACCACGTCGCCTTCCTTGACCTGGAAGCTGGGGATGTTGACCCGCTTGCCGTTGACGTGGATGTGGCCGTGGTTGACGAACTGGCGCGCCGAAAACACGGTCGGCACGAACTTCATCCGGTAGACCACGGCGTCCAAGCGGCGCTCAAGTATGCCGATCAGGTTCTCCGACGTGTCGCCCCGCCGTCTGGCCGCCTCGGTATAATATTTGCGGAACTGCTTCTCGGTGATGTTGCCGTAATAGCCCTTCAGCTTCTGCTTGGCCCGCAATTGCAGGCCGTAGTCCGAGGGCTTGCGGCGGCGCCGCTGGCCGTGCTGGCCGGGGCCGTAATCGCGGGTGTTGACGGGGCTTTTGGGGCGCCCCCAGAGGTTGACCCCGAGGCGCCGGTTGATCTTGTACTTGGACTTGAGCCGCTTGGTCATCTTCGAAAGACCCTCGTTGAACCGGGTGTTGTTGTCCCGGTAGGCCTCGGTCTACAAGGCGGGATGGTGTTTTTTTACAGCCATCCGCGTTCCCGGGAATGAAGCGCGGGAGTATAGGGATGCCGGGGAATATGTAAAGGGTTGCGCGCCCGATCAGGTCGGGTCGAGCTCGGTGTCCCAATAGAGAAAGTCGCGCCAGCTTTTGTGCAGGAAGTTGGGCGGGAAGGCGCGGCCGTTTTCCTGTAGCTGGTAGTTGGTCGGGCGCCGGGGCTTCCTGAGCGGCCGGATTCCCGATTCAGCCGGCAGCCGGTGGCCTTTCTTCAAATTGCACGGCTCGCACGCGGTGACCACGTTGTCCCAGACGGTGGTGCCGCCGCGCGAACGCGGCACGATGTGGTCGAAGGTCAGGTCCTCGGCCCGATAGCCGCCGCCGCAGTACTGGCACGAAAAGCCGTCGCGCAGGAACACGTTGAAGCGGGTGAACGCCGGGCGGCGGTCCATGTGAACGTAATTCTTGAGCGAGATGACGCTGGGCAGATGCATTTCGAGGCTCGGCGAGTGGACGACGCGGTCGTATTCCGAGACCACGTTGACGCGGCTGAGGAACACCGCCTTGATGGTGTCCTGCCACGACCACAAGGACAGCGGAAAATAGTTCAACGGCCGGAAATCGGCGTTGAGCACCAGGGCCGGGAATCTCTCGACCGAAGCGGTCGCATCCATCGCCAAATCCTCCCCAGGATTTATTCTTATTTGCGGGCGGCAGCATAGACTACTGGTGATTCCTTGACAATTCCGGGTTTCGGCGGGGATGCTTAAGTTAGGGGTGGCATGGCGATGAAACGACGGCTCCTTTCAAGCCTCTTGTTGCTGGCCGTTATGGCCGGTCCTTCCGGCTCGTTTGCGGCGGATTTCCTTAAAGGGATGGAGGCGGCTGAAAGAGGCGACTTCGCCACGGCGTTGAAGGAGTGGAAACCGCTTGCCGAACGGGGAGACGCCCATGCCCGCTACAACCTGGGTGTGATGTACCAGGAAGGACGGGGGGTCGCCCGGGATTACCGGACGGCCGTCGAGTGGTACACCCCAGCCGCCGGACAAGGATTTGCCCCGGCCCAGTTCAATCTGGGTGTGATGTACAAAAACGGGCTGGGCGTCCCCCGGAACGACAAGACCGCCGCCGAGTGGTACACCCGCGCCGCCGAACAGGGAATCGCCCCGGCCCAGAACAACCTGGGTCATATGTATCGTCAAGGACGGGGGGTCGCCCGAAATTACGAGACCGCCGTCGAGTGGTACACGCTGGCCGCCGGTCAGGGAGATGCCTCCGCCCGGAACAATCTGGGCCATATGTACCAATACGGAAAAGGCGTCCCTCGGGACCAGGGGAGAGCGTTCGAGTGGTACCGTCTCGCCGCCGGTCAGGGCGTTGCCGATGCCCAGTTGAATTTGGGTGTGATGTACGGCAGCGGATTGGGTGTCATGCAGGACTACACCCGCGCCCTTATGTGGTGGACCATCGCCGCTGCACAGGGGCACGAGACCGCCAGGAAAAACCGGGACATGGCTGAGCAGAAAATGTTCCCCGCCGATGTATCCAGGGCACGGAAACTTGCCGGTGAGTGGATGAACAAACGAAGGAAATAGAATTCAACAGGAAAAGCCGATGATTGAATCCATCAACGCCATCACCCTGGCCACCCACGACATGGAGCAAGCGGTGCGTTTTTATCAAACCCTTGGCTTCGACGTGACTTACGCCAGCGCCGAGGACAAGTTCACCAGCTTCCGCGTCGGCACCGGCACTCTCAACCTCACTGCCCAGCCGTCCGATCGCCAGTGGTCGTGGTGGGGCCGTGCCATCTTCCACGTCGCCGACGTGGACGCGCTTTACCGTCACGCCGTCACCGAAGGACTTAAACCCGACACAAAACCCAGAGATGCGGAATGGGGCGAACGGTACTTCCACATCACCGATCCGGACGGCCACGAACTTAGTTTTGCGCGTCCGCTCAGCACCGGACCTCAACACCGGCCCTGAAAATGGTCCGCTTTCGGGGGGTGAGCGGCCATCAACGCGGCGCTGGGGGGGTGTCGGGGTCAATTTGAAGGTGATCCGGGAAATGTCGGGTATAATTGTCACCAAATCGAAGGCTTACCGAGGAGTGTCGGTTCTAACAACAAGGAGAGGAGCGATGCTTGTATCCGAAATTCTGCGAAAGAAGAGTGGCTCCACCATTACCATGAAACCCCACGACGGCGTGGA
The DNA here is from genome assembly GCA_964626025.1 of uncultured Thalassospiraceae bacterium. Classification (GTDB taxonomy): domain Bacteria; phylum Pseudomonadota; class Alphaproteobacteria; order Rhodospirillales; family Casp-alpha2; genus Casp-alpha2. Next base: position 845 of record CAZVFL010000069.1, on the reverse strand, counting down.
AACCGCCATCCGCATGTTCAAGGAAATGAAGATCGGCGCTATCATAGTCTGCGGGCCAACCGGGAAACTGGTCGGCATTGTTACCGAGCGCGACGTCCTTCACTCCATGGTCACGCACGGGGCCGCGACCCTCGACCAGAAAGTCGAGGAGATCATGGCCGAGGCCCATACCTGCAAGATGGATGATGACGTCAAAAGCGTCATGCGCCAGATGACCGTCAAGCGTGTGCGCCATGTTCCGGTTGTCGACGGCGGCGAACTGAAGGGAATGGTCAGCATCGGCGATATCGTCAAAAACCAGCTTGATGAAGCGCAATTGGAAATCGACACCATGCGGGATTTTGCGCGCACGCATTGATGCGGGCGGGCCCTCGGATGGCGGCGGGGAAAATGCAGGTTCCTCGGACGGGTATTAAGGCACGATTTCCGCGAACTTGGGGCTTAGTCTTGGAAAAGCCGGTTTAAACTCCGGCAAACCCGATTGATGAGGGCCGCATGGGCCGTTTGATAATCCTGATGACCCTGTTGCTGTTGCCGATGACGGCGGCCGGAGAACACGCGGTCAAACCCGATGCGGCGGTTCGGGCCGAGATTATTTCGGTGATTGAAAGCCAGGTTGCGGCCTTCCGCCGGGACGACGCCGTTGCCGCCTTCTCGTTCGCGTCGCCAGCGATCCGCGCCCAATTCGGCGACGCCGGCACGTTCCTGGCAATGGTTGCCGCCGAGTACCGTCCGGTGTACCGGCCGCGCCGGCTCGAATTTCTGGACCTCAAGCCGGTGGAGGGCCGATTGGTGCAGCGCGTACTGGTTATGGGGCCGGAAGGCGCGTTGGTGATGGCGCTGTA
>CAZVFL010000068.1:0-9950 GCA_964626025.1 uncultured Thalassospiraceae bacterium | reverse complement strand
ACTTGCGGACGTTTGCGGACGTTTGCGGACATTCCGCCGGGATTTTCCATAATCCGGGCCAGGAACCCATCAAGGACAGGTTCGGGCGAAAGACCTTGACCGGACTGAAACCCGTCACCCATGATTATGGGGGAGATCGAAATCAATGTGCAGAAGCGCCCAAAAAGGCATCTACCTGAAAGAATTGATAGACGAGATCCGCGCCGCCTGGGCTAAGCGGAAAGTCGGACGGACGCCCGTGCCGGCTAGGCCGGCGCCGTCACCGGGCCGGGCTTTTACCCTCTTTCGCAAGGCCTAACGGTCCCCGCCCCTACCCGGTCCACGGCTGGCGGCCCTGGTAGGGATATTTGGGATCCGAATAGCCGGGCGTCGATGGATGGCCCGACGGCACCATCTTGTCGATCAGCTTCTCGTCGGCGGTGGTGAATTCGTGCTTGAGTGCGCCCAGGTATTCCTTCCATTGGGCCATGGTGCGCGGCCCGGCCAGCACCGAGGTGACGATCGAATTGTTGAGCACCCAGAGATACGCGAACTGGCCCGCCGTCATGCCCCGCTTTTCCGCGTGTTTCTTGATCTTTTGCGCCATCCGCAACGATTCGGGGCGGAATTCGGTGCTCAGCATGCGCTTGTCGCCCCGCCCGGCGCGGGTTCCCTTGTCCGGCTTGTCCTTCAGCTTGTACTTGCCGGTCAGGACACCCCGGGCCAAGGGGCTGTAGGGAACGACGCCGAGCCCGAAGTATTCGCACGCCGGGAGCGTGTCGGTTTCCGGCATTCGGTTCATGGCGTTGTAATAGGGCTGGCAGACCACCGGCAGCGGCGCGCCCATGGCCTCGGCCAGGCTGCAAAGGGTGGCGATGCGCCAGCCCGAATAATTGCTGATCCCCCAATAGCGCGCCTTGCCCTGGCCAACGATGTCATGGGCGGCCTGGATGCTTTCCTCCAGCGGCGTGTCCAGGTCATCCAGGTGGAAGTAATAGATATCGACGAAGTCCGTGTTCAGCCGCTTGAGGCTGGCGTCTATGGACCGATGGACGTATTTGGCGCCGAGGCCCTGCTCGTTCGCGCCTGGGCCCATGGGATTGCCGACCTTGGTCGCTAGGATCCAGTCGTGCCGATGGCGCTTGATGGCCCGGCCGACGATCTTTTCCGATTCGCCCTTTACGTACACATCGGCGACGTCGATGAAGTTGATGCCGGCATTCCGGGCATGGGCGATGATGCGCTTTGACGCCGCTTCGTCGGTGCGGCCGCCGAACATCATGGTGCCGAGACAGACCGGCGACACGAGCAGGCCGCTGTTGCCTAAACGCCTGTATTCCATAGAAAAATTGCCTCCCAAGGCTGACCCGGGCAAGAGCCCCTTTCCGGTATAGCAGCTTGCCCAGGCAAAGTCACAATGCCTTCGGCGGCGCCCCGGCCGGCCTTCCCCGCCGTCGCCCTCCCTCGAAAGGAGGGGCAAAAAATGGCATGATGGGGGCGAATCGTTTCCTTTCGGCGATCGCGATCCGGAGTGATTGAATCGCTTGGATTCTAGTGCGCGCACGGGACCGCCCCGGTTTCGGGGGCAGGGTGTTGAGGTCATGGTAACGGCACCATCGATTTCCCTTTTCCGCCGTCGGCCCTGCTCTTTCCGGCGGGGCCGCAAAGGGGCGGCGCGTGTCGCCATTTTGGCCGTGGCGCCGGTGATGGCGCTGCTGTTGGCGTGGGGCTCCGCTGGGCCGGCGGCGGCGAAGACACTGGCCGAAGCCCGGGGCAAAGTCCCGCCGGTTTCCGAAAAAACCCGGGCGGAAGGGCTTAGCCAACCGACCCTCAAGCTGTTCAAGGCGGTCGAACTCAACGACATGGCCGCCGTCAAGACCAGCATCGAGGCCGGGGCGGACCTTTTGGCCGAAAACGAGGAAGGCATGACCGCCGCCGATCTGGCCGTCGACAGGGGCCATTTCATTGTTGCCCATTACCTGTTGTCCAGGCGGCTCCTGGGTGAGACGCCGCCGGTCGCCCTGGTTCCCGGAAAGAGGAAAAAGGCCGCCGAGGCGGTCAGGACCGCGGCCAAACGCAAATTCGCCTCGCCGCCACCCAAACCCAGGGACAGGCCGGTTTCGTCGGCGCCGTCCGGCCGCCCATCCGGCCCCCCAGGCGAAAAGGGAAACGGCCAATTCTTCAAATCCCTTGTCGAACAGGTCAGGCCCGGCGGCGAGAAGCCGCCCGAGGAACCGGAAACGGCAAAGGAAGCGCCGCCGGATGAAACGATCGTCGAGGCGACCGTCGAGGAATCCGACAAAGTCGTCATCGAAGAGACCGGCGACGCCCCCCCGGCTGCCTCGCCGGAAAGAGGAGGGCCGACGGAAATTGTCGAGGAACTGACCGAGGACGCCCCGGCAAAGCTGGAGGAGACGACGCCCGAGACCATGACGGCGGACGTGGTGGTGGAAATCGATCCCGAGCAAGAGGCAAAGAAACCGGAAGCGAAGCCGGAGGAAAAAAAGCAAGGCTTCCTGGAACGGATGGCCGGCCTCTTTTCATCCGACCAGAATCAACCGGACGAAGGAAAGGAAGACCCCGGAGAAGCAAAACCCCCGGCAACGCCTACGCAAGAAATAGCCGCCTATGAACTGCCGCTGCCGCCGCCTAAGCCCCATGCGCCGAAAAAGTTTTCGCCCCGTTTCCTGGACAAGCTGGCCGACTTTTTAGAGAAGGGCGACGAGGAGGAATTCAAAGCCTGGTTGCCCGAGATGCAGATCATGAATGCCGCCTCCAGGCCGGACCGGAAGCCGCTGGAAATTCCCGCCGAGACCGCCGCCAAACCTGAAGGGACCGAGGCGCCGGTGAAAGAGGGTCCCCTCGCGGAAGCCCCGGCGGCCGAACCCGACAGCGCGAAACCGGTGGCCGCCGAAACACCGCCTGAAAAGCCGGGCTTTTTCAAAGGCGCTTTCGACAAACTGGTCGGCGTCCTGACGCCTGATCTCGGAAATAAGGATCGGTCCGGCCGGGTCGAGCTTGAGCCCGAGGAGAAACTGGCTTCGGCCGTGGAGACAACAGGCGAAAAAGAGGCAAAGGAAGGGCCGCCAAAGTATTGGCCGATAACCAAGGTCGAGACCGCCGAAAAGCCCGCCCTGGCGATGAGGAGGCCGATGAAGGCCCCCCTGCCGGAAAACATGTTGAAAGGGGTAACGCTGAGCCTCGGCGAATCCGTGTCGCTTGAGAACAGCTTCCCGCCCATAGGCAGAGGGATCGATCCCCACAACCGCTGCGTCAAGAAAAACAGGGGAACGACGTTGTTCTGCCTCGAAGCCGTTGATTGGCCGGAAAAGATGCAGGCCGACTTTCTGGTTCCGACGATTCTTTATACCGGGCAGAAAGCCATCGCCCGGTACGACCAGGGCATCGCCAGCCGTTTTCACGCGCTGTTTCCGTCCGAGGCCTTCTCCAGGGTCGCCGCCTTTTTTCACGAACGGTTCGGCGATCCGACGGACGTCTGGAATCGCTCCATCGCCCCCTTCGCCCAGCCGCGCCAGGACAACCCGACCCTGGCATGGCGCAGTTTTGACCCCAAGACCCAGGTGGTGACGATACTGGAAATCCGAAAATACGACGACAGCCGGGGCGGTTTTCCGGATACCAAGCGGGGCGCGGTGATGCTTTATCTCGCCAACTCGCCGCCCATATTCCCGCAGGTGTCGTCGCACGAACTGATGCGGATCAGCCGCTCGCGCATGGCGCCGCCGGGAGCCGAACCGATGGCGCCGCCGGAAGGCGCCGAAGAGGGCGCGCCGCCGGAAAAAAAGTCCTCGGAAGAACTTCAGGCCGAACGGAGAAAGCGCAAAACCGCCGAAGCGGCGAAGAAAGCGGGCGGTGAAGAAGGCGAGCCCGGGGCCAAACCGCCCGAGGATGATCTCGAGCTGCCGCCGGACCCGCAAGGGCGCTAAATTAGCAATGGGAAAGCCGAATCCGACCCTCCGAATATGCCTTTTATCAGCCTTGCCTGATTCGTCCCGTCTTACTGGGCGGCCTGCTCAGACTGGACTTCAGGATTAACATTGAAGGCGGGGGGTTTCGTCCTTATACCGAAACCAAGCTTTTTAGAGGGGCTCTAAATTCGGAGCCAAGGAATTTAAAGGAGGCGGAAAAGCCATGGCTGGCATCCTCAGCAATCTCAGAAACACCGTGATCGTCGGCTTCGTGCTGACGGTCGTCATGATCGTCATCGTCGTCGGCGCCACCGGCGAGGGCACGCCCGGCGGCGCCGCCTGGATCGCGTTCATGTGGCGCTGGCTGCATGTCTTGAGCGGCGTCATGTGGATCGGCTTGTTGTGGTACTTCAATTTCGTCCAAATCCCCAACATGCCGAATATTCCCGACGATCAGAAGCCGGCCATCAGCAAGGTCATCGCACCGGCGGCGCTGTGGTGGTTCCGTTGGGCCGCCATGGCGACCATCGTCACCGGGCTGATGCTTGCTCTCGGGAACGGCTATCTGGTGGAGGCGCTAACGCTCGGCTTCGCCGGCGGCGGCGCCAAGGCAACGGCCATCGGCATCGGCATGTGGTTAGGGCTGATCATGTGGTTCAACGTCTGGTTCGTGATCTGGCCGAAACAGAAGATCGCCTTGGGCATCGTCGAGGCGGATGCCGACACCAAGGCGGCTTCGGCCAGGACGGCGATGCTGTTTTCGCGCACCAATACGATGCTTTCCATCCCCATGCTCTATGCCATGGTTTCGGCACAGAATCTTTACTGAATGGGGGTGCGGACCCTGGTGGAAACGGGGCCTTCGGGCCCTGTTTTCATTTGCTCCGTGGGCCTGCCCTATTCCACCGCGATCAGGGCCGCGGCCAGGGCGCGGTCTTCGGCCAGCAAAACGTTGAAGGTGCGGCACGCCGCGCCAGTGTCCATCCATTCGAGCGCCACGCCCCGTTCCTTGAGGCCCGCCTTAAGCCCTTCGGGCGCCGGCCGGAAGGCTCCGCCGCAACCGACCACAAGAAGATCCTGGGGCGCTTCCCCGGCGGTTATTTGCGAAAGGGACTCCAAGGTTATGTGTTCCCAGCCGGCGACGGGCCAGGGCAGCGTCAGTTCGGGAAAGACCAGGACGGACCCTTCGTGGACTTGGCCGGCGATGCGGAAACGCATGGAACCGTAGCTCTGGATAAGCTGCCGGCCAGGGGCAAGTTCAGGCGTGATGTCCAGTCCGGGAATGGCTTTACGGCGCGGGCGTCACCGCCGCCTCCTGTTCCGGTCCTTCCGCCGTTTTGTCTCCGGGCCGGCCGCCACGGCGGATGTTCAGATACAAAAGCACCGGCACCGCCAGACAAATTGACGAATAAGTGCCGATAACGACCCCCCAGATCATGGCGAAGCTGAAATCGCGGATGACCTCGCCGCCCAGGAAATAAAGGGAGAATAACGCCAACAGGGTGGTCAGGCTGGTTATGACCGTGCGCGACAGGGTCTGGTTGATTGAGTTGTTGAGAAGTTCGGGCAGTGTCATTTTCTTGAACTTGCGCAGGTTTTCGCGCACCCGGTCATAAACCACCACCGTATCGTTGATGGAATAGCCGGCGATGGTCAGGATCGCGGCCACCGTGGACAGGTTGAATTCCAGGTCCAGGACCGCGAACAGGCCAATGGTGCTGAGCACGTCATGGACCAACGCGATGACCGCGCCGAGACCGAACTGCCATTCAAAACGGAACCAGATGTAGACCAGTATGGCGAGGATGGCGAAGCTCACCGCCATAACCCCGTCCCAGAACAGCTCTTTCGAGACCTTGGGTCCGACGAATTCCGTGCGCCGGTATTCGACGCCGGCGCCGAGCGCTTCCTTGACCTTGGCCACCGCCGCCTGTTGGGCGGCTTCGCCTCCCTGCTGGCGTTGGACGCGGATCAATACGTCCGTCGGCTGGCCGAATTCCTGCAACGCCACTTCGCCCAGCCCCAAGTCTCCAAGCCGGCTCCGCATATCGCCGATTCGGGAGGCCTCGGAAGTGCGCACCTCGATCATGATGCCACCCTTGAAGTCGATGCCGTAGTTCAAACCCTTGATGGTGAACAGCCCCACGGAGGCCAGCACCAGAAGCCCGGAAAAAACGAAAAACAGTATCCTTCGGGGGATAAACCGGATGTTGACGGTGGGCGATACCAGGTTGAAGCCGAGCATGATTCCCCTCTCCTACAGCGGCAGCAAATCGGGCTTTGTCCGCTTGAGCCAGGTGACCACCAGAAGCCGGGTCAACATGATCGCCGTGAACATCGACGTGACAATGCCGATACTGAGCGTTACGGCAAACCCGCGGACGGGGCCTGAACCGAAGATATAAAGCAAAAGCGCCGCAATCAGGGTCGTCAGGTTGGCGTCGATGATGGTGGTGAAAGCCCGGGAATACCCTGCATCCACCGCCGAAATGGGCGTCCGGCCGGCCCGCACCTCTTCGCGGATGCGTTCGAACACCAGGACGTTGGCGTCCACCGCCATGCCGATGGTCAACACGATGCCGGCGATACCGGGAAGCGTCAGCGTCGCCTGCAGGAGACTGAGCGCCGCCAGGATCAATACGATGTTCAGAGAAAGCGCCACGTCGGCCATCAAACCGAAAAGCCCGTAGGCCAAGACCATGAACACCACGACGGCGATCATGCCGATGATGGATGCGAACTTGCCGGCGGCAATGGAATCGGCGCCCAAGCCGGGGCCGACGCTGCGTTCCTCAAGGATGATCAACGGCGCCGGCAGCGCCCCGGCCCTGAGCAGAAGCGCCAGGTCCTGCGCCTCCTGGAAAGTGAAACCGCCGCTGATCTGCCCGGCCCCGCCGAGGATCGGCTCGCGGATGACCGGCGCGGTGATGACCTTGCCGTCCAGCACGACGGCGAACAGCTTGCCGACGTTCTTCGACGTGACGTTGCCGAAACGCTTGGCGCCGACGGCATTGAAACGAAAATTGACGACCGGCTCGTTGGTGCGCGAATCCTGACCCGGTTGGGCGTTGACGAGGGTGTCGCCCGACACCATGACCCGCTTGCGGATCAGAATCACCCGCCCCCTGTTCTCGGGGTCCCGTTCGTCGTAGGGAAGCAGCTTTGATCCCGGCGGCACCTGTCCGGCCATCGCCGATTCGACGGAATTGCGCTGGTCAACCAGGTGAAAGGTCATTTTGGCGGTCTTGCCGAGAAGCCGCTTGACCCGTTCAGGGTCCTCAATGCCGGGAAGCTGGACCAGGATGCGGTCGTCGCCCTGGCGCTGGATGGTCGGTTCGCGGGTGCCCGTTTCATCAATCCGCCGGCGGACGATTTCAATGGATTGCTGGATGGCGGCGTTCTTGCGGTCGGCGAGCGCCCTTTCCGTCAGGGAAATGAAAATCCTGTTACCGTCGGATTCAAGCTGGTTGTCGGCATCGAGCTCCCGCAACAACGCCCTCGCCTGTTCCGCCTTGGCCGGGTCCTTGATGGTGACGGCGGCGCGAAGGCCGACCACGCCCAGGCCCTGATAACGGATGCGTGCCTTGCGCAACTCGAAGCGCATGGAATCGACGAGGTCTTCAAGGTATTCCTTGATCACCGCCCCGACGCCGACCTCCAAAAGAAGATGCGAGCCCCCCTGCAGGTCCAGCCCCAGGCTGACCTGCTGGTTTGGCACCCATGCGGGCAGAAGTTCGGTCTGTTGACGGCTGAGGAAGTTGGGGGCCGAAAATACCACGCCAAGCCCGCAGATAGCCAATACCAGCACAATTTTCCACTTGGCGAAGTAAACCATGGCGAAATCTTCGCGCCCGAAACCCTAATTCAACTCTATTTCTTGCCGCCGAAAAGCATGCCCATGATCCCCGAGACACCGCCCGAACCGCCCCCCGAGCCGCCGCCTTCCTTGCCGGGTTCATCCGGTTTCTTTTCATCGCCGACCGGCTCGGTCTTCGACAGCACCGACGAAATCAAACTGCGCTGGACCCTGACCTTGATGCCGTCGGCGATTTCGACGTCGACCTCGTTGTCGTCAACCACCTTGGTCACGGTGCCGATGATGCCGCCCCCGGTGACAACCTTGTCGCTGCGGCGAATGGCGCCCAGCGCCGCCTTGTGGTCCTTCATTTTCTTCTGTTGCGGCCGGATAAGCAGGAAATAGAAGACGACGAAGATCAGAATCAGCGGCAAAAAGGCCTCAAAGCCACTACCCTGGCCACCGCCGGCGTCTTGTGCGAAAGCAGGCGTCACGAACATTCAGCGCTCCTCGAATTTGGCCCCGGATCGGGGATCAAAAGAAATCGACGCCGGACTATAACCGCCCGGGCCCGCGTTGCAAACTGAAAGGGCCTTGAACCGGGCGCCGGACGGAGAGCCCCATCCTTCGAGACGCCACGCGCCGCGTGGCTCCTCAGGACGAGGGGGGAAATCGAAAGCGCAAGCCCTCATCCTGAGGAGGCCGGAGGCCGCGTGGCTCCTCAGGACGAGGGGAAAAATCGAAAGCGCGAGCCCTCATCCTGAGGAGGCCGGAGGCCGTCTCGAAGGATGGAGGCCCAAGGCCCTTAGTGGGAAAAATCCCATTTTTGCCCACTTTAATCATAAAATATCCTTTAATGTATTGTAATTAATTGTTATTTTTTGTTGACAAAAAGGGAAATTTCCCATAATCGTGGCCCCATGAGCATCCGCTCGGAACTCCTGGCTGAGATTTCCGCCTTCGTCCGCCAGGCCGGCATGGCGGAAACCACCTTCGGCCGGCGGGCCTGCAACGACGGCAAGCTGGTGGCCAGGCTGAGGAGCGGCAAGGGCGTCACCACCCGCACGGTGGAAAAGCTCCGGGCCTATATGGGCGCGGGCGGCGGCGCAACCAGCAGCGCCGCGGGGCCGGAGGTCCTGGGGCGCATCGCCTCGGCGCTGGAGCGCCTGTCCCCTTCGCAAGCCGAAAGCGCCGGCCTCGATGCCACCGGGGCCGCCGACGCCTTTATCTGGCACGCCGACGGCTTGCGCCTGGAAGCGGTGGCCAACGTCAACCGGGTGGAGATTTTTCTGCTGAAGGGGATCGACGACCAGATGGACCTTCTCATGGACAATACGCGGCGCTTCGCCCGTCGGCTGCCGGCCAACAACGCGTTGCTGTGGGGGGCGCGCGGCACCGGCAAAAGCTCGCTGGTCAAGGCCGTGCACGCCAAGGTCATCGAGGAAACCCCCGGATCGTTGGCGTTGGTGGAAATCCACCGCAAAGACATCCCGTCCCTGCCCAAGCTGTTGTCCCTGTTGCGGGCGTCGGGGCGGCAGTGTCTGTTGTTTTGCGACGACCTTAGCTTTGAAGGCTCGGACACCTCGTTCAAATCCCTGAAGGCGGTGTTGGAAGGCGGCATCGAAGGCCGGCCCGCCAACGTGCTGTTTTACGCGACGTCCAACCGCCGCCACCTGATGCCCCGCGACATGATCGAAAACGAACGCTCGACCGCCATCAACCCGTCGGAGGCGGTCGAGGAAAGGGTGTCGCTTTCCGACCGCTTCGGATTGTGGCTGGGGTTCCACAACTGCGATCAGGAAACCTACTTCGCCATCGTCGAGGGCTATGCCAAGCACTTCGGGCTCGACGGTCCGGCCATCGACCTGACCGGCGAAGCCAACGAATGGGCGGTGACACGCGGCGCGCGCTCGGGCCGGGTCGCCTGGCAATACATCCAGGACCTGGCCGGCAGGCTGGAAAAACCGCTGCATTAGGGCTTCCTCGGCGTTATGGCAAATCCCCATAGAAATGTACGTAAATGTCCTTATTTGTCCATAAATGTCCCTATTTTGGCGGGGCCAAGGACGGAGATGGGCCCCGGCGTGGGCCTCGAGTCGCATGATCTTAGTCCTTTTTCCGTGTTCAAAAACGGAATAAGATCATACAAAAGGGAAAAAGTCAAGAGATTTTAGAACAAAAAACGAACTTTATGGAAAGACGGCGCATTTTCGCGTACAATCACCGGCATGACGTACCTGTTTGGC
>CAZVFL010000067.1:4506-10271 GCA_964626025.1 uncultured Thalassospiraceae bacterium | reverse complement strand
TTCCCTTGAACGTCAATCCGTCCGGAAGGTCGCCTTGGTGAACCTCGATGGATTTTGCCTTGCTTTTCAAAGGGCGGGTCCTCTTGCGATAAAAAATGGTGCCCAGGAGAAGACTCGAACTTCCACGACCTTGCGGCCACAGGTACCTGAAACCTGCGCGTCTACCAATTCCGCCACCTGGGCGCCGGGAAACGGTTGCGTCAAAGGCTGGTGACGGGGACAGTCGTTAATCCGCCGGGCCGGGGATGTCAACTGTGAACCACCAAGGTTGACGGCCTTTGGTCCGCATTGTAAGCCGGGTGCATTATCGTTGAGGAGCAGCCTCTTGGATAAGCGCGTGGTAACCGTGTTCGGTGGATCGGGCTTTGTCGGCCGCCACCTGGTAAACCGCCTGGCTAAGGCCGGCGCCCATGTCCGCATCGCCGTCCGCGACATCGAAGCCGCAAACTTTCTGAAAATCGGTGGCGATACCGGCCAGGTGGTGCCCTGGCCCGCCGACATCACCGACCCGGCCCAGGTGAAGGCCGCCGCAGACGGCGCCGATTGGGTGGTTAACCTGGTCGGAATCCTTTTCGAGCGCGGCAAACGCACGTTCCAGCGGATTCATGTCGACGGCGCCGGCAACGTCGCCGAGGCCGCCAAGGAGGCGGGCGCCAAACGGCTGGTGCACGTGTCGGCCCTCGGCGCGGATGAAAATTCGCCGGCCCGCTATGGGCGCACCAAGGCGGCCGGCGAGGCGGCGGTGATGAAGGCTTTTCCCGGCGCTACCATCGTCCGGCCCAGCGTCGTTTTCGGGCCGGAGGACAATTTCTTCAACCTGTTCGCCGGCCTGGCCCGGCTGACGCCGGTGCTGCCGGTGTTCGGCTGCCCGGTGTGGCCCAAGATCACGCTTTTCCCGGAGAACGGATTCCTCGACATCGACCTTTATGGCGATGGCGGCACCCGATTCCAGCCGGTCTATGTCGGCGACGTCGGCGACGCCATCATGAACATCCTCGCCGATCCTTCGACCGGGGGTTTGGTTTACGAACTCGGCGGTCCCCGCCAATACAGCTTCAAGGAAATCATGGAGCTGATGCTGGACGGAACCGGCCGAAAACGGTTTTTGGCGCCGTTGCCGTTTGCCGTTGCCGCTTTCGAGGCCTGGTTTCTGGAATTCTGGCCGAAACCGCTATTGACCCGGGACCAGGTCAAGCTTTTGACCCGCGACAACGTGGTTTCCGGGTCCCGGCCCGGGTTCAGGGAACTTGGCATCGAGCCGATGCCAGCGGAAGCTATCCTGCCGACGTACCTCGGCCGCTTCCGGCCGCCGGCCAAGCGGGGGCCGGAAGCCGTTTAATCAGGCTTAAAAGCGGGGCGGTAGCCCCGAAGGGTCGACGCCGTCTTCCATCTTGGCGGCGGCAACGATCAGTTCTCCGAATTCGCGCAGGAAAACCGATCCCTTGACCGTACGGTGGATGAGCACGCTGCGAAGGTCGGCTTCGTCGGTTTTGCGCTTGATCATGCCCAATTCGCTCAACCGGTTGAGGGCGCGGGTAATCGCCGGCTTGGATATATTCAAGTTTTCCGCCAGCCCGCGCACGGTGTGGGGCGGCGGCGTCAGATAGACGTTCAAAAGCAACGCCATCTGGCGGGCCGACAGGTCCGGCGCTTCGAGACGCACGCTCGAAACGATGGTCCGGCGCCAAATATCAAGCGCCTTCAGATCGGTGAATTCAGAATCCATTTCCCTATCCCAGGCGGTTGGGTCGTTTCGGCCACGCAACTTCTAGCCAATAGGAATCGCCAACGCAACGAAAACCGTAACGCTTTCGTAATCAACCATACTGCAAGTTAAAGCCTTCGTAATCAACCATACTGAAAGTAAGGTTCGATTCAGCTATGGGAACCGGCGGTCAGCCGCCGATCAGTTCCGGCTCCGGAATGCCCAGGATATCCGCCGTGGTACGGCCTTCGGCGATGGCCTTTATTGTCCCCTCTTCTTGGCTGAGCTTTTCCGTCGATGCCGCCAGCATGGCGTCCGCCCATTCCAACGGCACCACGGCGATGCCGTCGTCGTCGCCGATGACCAGGTCGCCCGGCTTCACCGGACAGCCGGCGCACGAAATCGGCCCGTCGATGATGCCGCCGAACCCCTTGTGCGGACCCGACGGCACCTGGGCGCTGGCATAGCACGGGAAACCCAGTTCGCGGATTTCGGCAACGTCGCGCACACTGCCGTCAATGACGACCCCGGCGATGCCACGGGCGATGGCCGCGTGGGTCATGATGGCGCCCCAGACGGCAACGTCTTCATGGCCGCCGGCGTCAATGACCAGAACCTCGCCCTTGTTGACCAGCGGGATGGCGGCGTGGGAAATGCCGTTGTCGCCGACCATGGAAGTCACCGTGCGGGCCTGACCGGCGAGCCGGGTCCCCGGTTTGACGGGTTTAATGGCAGCAGCCATAAAATGGGTGCGGTTCATGCAGTCGGACACGATAGACGGCGGTATATCCCGCCAGGCCTTGATCGTCTTGGCCGGCAGAATCTTAAAATCGGCGGCGTGGCGTTGCAGGGTCATGGGCGGGGCCTCCTTTAAGGGCTAGGGCTTGGGCGGCGGAAGATCACGGACTATCATCACCTAAACCAAAGGGTTCAGAAAGGGGGATAAACTTTCGTGTTCGGCTTTTTAAAAGACCACAGAAGAAAGCGCGAGATCAAACAGCTCAACAAGGACGCGCCGGCGATTATCGAGTACGCTTATCAGAGCTTCCGAACCGAAACGGTCCGTGACGCCGCCCTCATGACCCGCGAACACCTGGACCGGGTGGCCCGTATCTACAAGGACGATCCCCTGGGGCCGAAACGCGCCATCGTCGAATACCAAAGCCTGCACTCAGAAGCCCAGCGCCGCCGCGACGACGTCGCATTGACGGCCTGTACCTTGATGTTGATTTACCTGCGCGCCGAGGTCCAGGGGGCACCGTGTCTCCCGGCCCGGAAAGCCATCGATCGGTTCATTGACGATTGGGCGCACGCCGAGAAAGAGGATTAGGGCCCAAAACCTTGCGGCTGGGAGACGCCTCGGTTACGTTTTGGCCTCTCAAGGAGGGGTGGCCGAGTGGCTGAAGGCGCACGCTTGGAAAGCGTGTATGCGGGCAACCGTATCGAGGGTTCGAATCCCTCTCCCTCCGCCAACCCTACGCCACCCTACGCCTTTGGCTTCGGGTCGCAGGCCATGTAATGGGCTGGCTCCCGAAGGCGATTAGGCGTAGGAGTGTCTTCCGTAGCTCCGCAGGGGCGAAGGAAGACCTGACGTGTGGTATGTCTATTTCCTCCAGTTGAAAAACAGTGATGTCTACGTAGGTTCGGCGAACGACCTCCGGCGTCGGGTGGAAACGCATCAGCGGGGCAACGTCAAATCAACGAAGGCCCATTTGCCCGTCGCGCTGAAATCCTACGTGGCAATGCAAACGGAAAAGCACGCAAGAAAACTTGAACGATATTTCAAATCCGGCTCGGGCAAGGCCTTCGTCAATAAGCACCTGTGGTAGTATTTGATCCAGCAGGGACGTGGAAAAGGTATCATGGCCCTCTCCCTCCTTTATTTAACGGGGCCTCACAGCGATGACAAACCTAACCCTGGCGCAAGCCGTAAAAATCGCCGAGGCCGCCCTGAAAAAAGGACGGGACGCCGGCATGCACCCGTTGACGGTCGCCGTGCTGGACTCGGGCGGGCATCTGGTGGCGTTCATGCGCCAGGATGAAAGCGGCATCCTTCGTCCCGAGATCGCCATCGGCAAGGCCTACGGCGCCCTTGGTTTCGGCCTCGGGTCCAGGGAACTCGGGGAGAAAAACCCGCAGTTCCTGGCCGCTGTCGGCGCCGCGTCCGGCGGAAAAATGATTCCGGTGCCGGGGGGCGTCCTGATTACAGATTCCAAAACCGGCGCCGTCATTGGCGCCGTCGGCATCTCGGGCGATGTCTCCGACAACGACGAGGCGGCCGCCTCAATCGGCATCGAGGCGGCCGGATTCAAGGCCGACCCCGGCGGCGGCTCGTGACCATCGATGAATTCAGCCTCAACCTGCTGAAGCTGCCGCTTAAACAGCCCTACCACCTGGCCTTCGGCGACGTCACCCACTTCGACACCATCATTATCGAGGTCCGGGACAGTGACGGCCGCGACGGTTTCGGCGAGGCCACTTTGTTGGCCGCCTATGGCGGCGGCACGGTGGAAGACGCCTGGGCGTTCTCACGAAAGCGCGCCGAGGGCTTGGTCGGGAAGACGCCGGGCGAAGCCAAGGTGGCGCTGGCGAAATCGCTCCCGGACCAGCCTTTCTGCGTCACCGCCTTCACGTCGGCGCTCGAAATGCTGGAGGGCAACGATGTTCTGGCACCGGCAGAGGAAATCCGGATACCGCTTCTGGGGCCGGTCAATGAAACCAGCCTGGACGCCATCCCGGCCGAGGTCGAGGGCCTTTTGGCTGAAGGCTTCGGCACGCTGAAGGTAAAGGTCGGGTTCGATGTCGACGCCGACCTCGCGCGCGTCGGGGTCATTCAAAGCACGCTCCGGGGGCGGGCGTTGCTTAGGCTCGACGGCAACCAGGGCTACAGCCGCGAACAGGCCTTGCGTTTCGCCGCCGGACTGGACCCGGCCGGCATCGAGCTGTTCGAGCAGCCGTGCGCCGCCGATGACTGGGATTCCGCCGAAGCCGTCGCCCGTCAATCCCCGGTGCCGATGATGCTGGACGAATCCATCTTCGGGTTGGACGACATCGAGCGCGCCGGGGAATTAGGGATTGCCGCTTTCGTCAAGCTGAAGCTGTTCAAGATGGGCGGCATCGAGAGGCTCATGGACGGCCTCGAACTCATTCGATCATGCGGCATGGAGCCGGTGCTCGGCAACGGCGTCGCCAGTGACGTTTCGTGCTGGATGGAAGCCTGCGCCGCCGCCAAGGCCATCAACAACGCCGGCGAACTCAACGGGTTTTTGCGCCCCATTGGCGGTATTTTCACCGAACCGCTTACCCTGGACGCCGGCGCCGTCGTGATCGCCAAGGGATTCAGGCCCGGGCTTGATCAGGAAAAGGTCCAAGCCTTCTCCGTCGCCAGCGGTTAAAATACGCTCATGCGGGTGTTGTTCTATTTAGGCTGGGTGTTCCTGATCCTGGCGTTCGCCGCGGCGTCGGCGGAGGCCATCCCCCGCACCATGCCGGGGGATTACGGTTTTTTCGTTTCGGCCTATGAACTCTGGTACGCGGCGTGGCCGGGAAACCTGGTGGTCACCCAGATTCAGGTCGAGAAGCTTTCCCTCGTCCTTTGGGACCCGGTATTGGTGGGGATTCTGGCGTTGCCGGCATGGTTTCTTTTCGCCTTGCCGGGAGTGACCCTTGTCTGGTTCTGCCGGCCTCACCGGGAAATGTCCGACGCCGAACGGGAAGACCTCAAAAAACAGGAGGAATCGCTTCTGCTTTACGAACAACTGGTCCGCGACGCCAAAGAGGCCGGATACACCGACGGCGACGACCAGGCCCCGGACCACGAAGGTCACGACCTGATCGATTCCGAGGGCGGCGCCTACCCCAATCCGGAAGATGCGGAGTTGGGCGATCTGGAATTCGACGGGGCGGAAGAGGCCGACGAGAGCGACCAGGGCGACAAGGGCGACGAGGAAAAATAAAAATCACTCTTCCGTCTTCAGCGCCGCAAGAGGCGTGGAGCGGCGGAGCCGCGACAGGGACAAAAAGAATCTGGCGTGGAGGACCGAAGGTCCGACAGGGACAA
>CAZVFL010000067.1:374-4406 GCA_964626025.1 uncultured Thalassospiraceae bacterium | reverse complement strand
CGCGACAGGGACAAAAAGAATCTGGCGTGGAGGACCGAAGGTCCGACAGGGACAAAAAGAATTCGGCGGCGCGGGCAAACGGCCTGTGACCGTTACTCTTCGGTCTTCAGCGCCGCCAGGAAAGCCGACTGTGGAATCTCGACCTCGCCGAACTGGCGCATCTTCTTCTTCCCCTTCTTCTGTTTTTCCAGAAGCTTCTTCTTCCGGGTCACGTCGCCGCCGTAGCACTTGGCGGTGACGTCCTTGCGCATGGCGCTGACGGTGGTGCGCGCGATGACCTTGCCGCCGATGGCCGCCTGAATGGCGATCTTGAAAAGCTGGCGCGGGATCAGGTCTTTCAGTTTCTCGCAGATGGCGCGGCCGCGGCTTTCGGCGTGGCTGGCATGGACGATGAAGGAAAGCGCGTCTACGGGCTCCGAATTGACCAGGATCGAGACCTTGACCAGACTGCTTTCCAAATAGTCGCCGAGCTCGTAATCGAAGCTGGCGTAGCCGCGGCTGACCGATTTTAGCCGGTCGTAGAAATCGAACACCACCTCGTTCAACGGCAGCCGGTAACGGACCATGGCGCGGTCGCCCACATAGGTGAGCTCCGTCTGTTCGCCGCGGCGCTCGGTGCACAGCGACAGCACGGATCCCAGGTATTCGTCCGGCACCATGATGGTGGTGTTGATCCACGGTTCCTCGATGCGCTCGATCTGGGCCGGGTCGGGCATGTCGACGGGGTTATGCAGTTCCTTCATCCCGCCGTCCCTGGTGTGGACCCGGTAGACGACGCTGGGCGCCGTGGTGATCAGGTCGAGATCGAATTCGCGCTCCAATCTCTGCTGGATGATCTCCAGGTGTAAAAGCCCCAAAAACCCGCAGCGGTAGCCTAAGCCCAGCGCGGCCGACGTCTCCGCCTCGTAATGGAATGACGCGTCATTCAAGTGCAGCTTGGCCAAGCTGTCGCGCAGGTCCTCGTATTCGCCCGTATCGACCGGGAAAAGCCCGCAGAACACCACCGGCACCGACGGCTTGAATCCGGGGAGCGCTTCGGCGGCCGGGTTCTTGTCCTCGGTGAGGGTGTCGCCGATGAGAGTATCGGCGACGGTCTTGATGGCGGCGGTGATGAAGCCGATCTCGCCGGGGCCGAGTTCCTTGCCCTTTTCCGGCTTCGGCGTGAAGTGGCCGACCTGTTCGACCTGATGGGCGGCGCCGGACGCCATCATCCGCACCTTCATGCCCTTCTTCAAAACCCCGTCATGGATGCGGACCAGGATCATCACGCCCAGGTACGGGTCGTACCAACTATCCACCAGCAAAGCCTTCAGGGGCGCATCGGCATCGCCGACCGGCGCCGGCAGGCGCTCGACCAGGGCCTCCAGCACGTCCAGGACGCCGTCGCCGGTCTTGGCCGATATTTCAAGGGCGCCCGTGGTGTCGAGGCCGACGACCTCGGAAATCTGTTCCCTGATGCGGTCCGGCTCGGCCGCCGAAAGGTCGATCTTGTTGAGCACCGGCACCACCTCGTGACCGGCGTCGATGGCCAGATACGCGTTGGCCAAGGTCTGCGCCTCGACCCCTTGCGTCGCATCGACCAGCAACAGCGATCCTTCGCACGCCGCCAGCGAACGCGACACCTCGTAGGTGAAATCCACGTGGCCGGGCGTGTCCATGAGGTTGAGCTGATAGGTCTCGCCCGACTCGGCCTTGTAGTTGAGCCTGACGGTCTGCGCCTTGATGGTGATGCCGCGCTCGCGCTCAAGCTCCATGGAATCGAGGACCTGCTCGGTCATCTCGCGCTCAGGCAACCCGCCGCATAGTTGAATGAGCCGGTCGGCGAGGGTGGACTTGCCGTGGTCGATGTGGGCGATGATCGCGAAGTTGCGGATATGGGAGATGGCCCTGCTCATTGGCGTCTGTCCCGTTCCGCCAGCTTGGCCTTGAGGCCGGTCATGTACTCGTCCCTGGTGAATGCGCGCCCGCACACCATACACGTCACCGGCCCGAAGGGTTCGGCCTCGGGGTCGAAATTGCCGGGGGTGACGTTCTGGGCCTCGCCGCAATTGGGGCACGGCACGGGAAGGGTGGCGGTTGTCATGGCGGCGCTTTTACAACGCCCGCGCCGAATGCTCAATGGGAGCGGGGGGCTTAGGACACTCCTCTTTGGCCTCTTCATGCTTCGAGACGGCCGCCTTGGCGGCCTCCTCAGCATGAGGCGGTAGGTAAAGGCGTAAGGATTTCCTCATGCCTTAAGGGGGGCGAAGACCCGTCTCGAAGGAGAGGAAATCCGTTCCCACGCCAAAGGTGATTGCCGGGGAGGGCTAAATCTCCGGCTCCGGAAGTCCGTTTTGCCGGCACGCGGCGATGACGGTGTTTCGCATCAAACACGCGATGGTCATCGGCCCGACGCCGCCCGGTACCGGGGTGATGAAGCCGGCAATCTTACGCGCCTCGTCGAAGGCCACGTCGCCGACGATGCGGGTTTTCTTTCCGTCGCCTTTCCCGGCGCCGTTCTTGATACGGTTGATGCCGACGTCGATGACCGTGGCCCCCGGCTTGATCCAGTCGCCCCGCACCATCTCCGCCTGGCCGGTGGCGACGATGAGAATATCCGCCTCGCGGCATCTTTCGGCCAGGTCCTCGGTCCGGGAATGGGCCATGGTCACCGTGCAATGTTCGGCCAGCAGCAGCGCCGCCATCGGCTTGCCGACGATGTTGGAGCGGCCGATGACCAGGGCGCGTTTTCCCTTCAGTTCGCCAAGCGTTTCCCTGAGCATCATCAAACAGCCCCAGGGCGTGCACGGCACGAACCCCGGCCCACCGCCACCGCCGGACCACAATTGGCCGACGTTCCGGGGATGGAAGCCGTCGATGTCCTTGATCGGGTTGATGGCGCTGAGCACGCCTGCCTGGCCGATGGGGGCGGGCAGCGGCAGTTGCACCAGGATGCCGGAGACGGCGGCGTCGTTGTTGAGGGTGTCGATCAGGCCGAGCACCTCGGCCTCGGGCGTTGCGGCGGGCAACAGGTGCTCAATCGCCTTCATGCCGACTTGTTCCGCCTGCTTGCCCTTGGCCCGGACGTAGACGTGGCTGGCCTCGTCGTCGCCGACCAGCACCACCGCCAGCGCCGGGGAAACGTCATGGTCCTTTTTTAAGGCCGCCACTTGCTTGGCGATCTTCTTACAGAGACTCGCGGCGAAGGCCTTGCCGTCGATGATTTGGGCGCCGCTCATAGGCTTTCCCCGAGCCGCTTCAACGGATCGCCGGAAGGCCCCTCGATGAAAAGCGTCTTGTTGCGGTTCCGGGACGCCTTCGGCGTCAGCCGTATGTTGACGGAAACGCCGCCGGATGCGGGGGCGAAGGGGGATTCCCTATCCAAGCTCGCGATAACCCCAGAGGATAAACCGCTGCAGGAAGATCAGCAGGATGATCAGGACCACCGGCGAAATATCCAAACCGCCCAGCTTCGGCATCACGCGCCTGATCCGGCCGAGCGCCGGTTCGGTGAGGCGGTAGGTTAAATCGCCGACCATGTAGACGAACCGGTTGGACGTGTTGACGACGTTGAACGACACCAGCCAACTGAGGACGACGCCGATGATGACGACCCACATATAAAGGTCGATGACCTGCAATATGAGCCAAATGAAGGGATTGGACATTTTGAACAACGACCGGACGTAAAGTTGCGGATACGGCCCAGAGCCTAGCTTTCCCCCCGGCCCGGCGCAAGGCCGCCAAGCCTTGACAGGAAGGGACGCCCGGACACAATATCCGCCGCGCCGGGGGTGACGTCCCGAACCCGGGCCGTCGTTTAATCCGGGGCCGTAGCTCAGTTGGGAGAGCGCCACGTTCGCAACGTGGAGGTCAGGGGTTCGATTCCCCTCGGCTCCACCATCCTGCTTCGCGCAAGCCGCGCCAGGGAACCCCTGATTCTTTATGTTTGCCCGCGATTGCGCAGGACGGTTCGATTCCCCTAAGGCCACCATCATCCTGCTTCGCGCAAGCCGCGCCAGGGAACCCCTGATTCTTTATGTTTGCCCGCGA
>CAZVFL010000067.1:0-274 GCA_964626025.1 uncultured Thalassospiraceae bacterium | reverse complement strand
TTGCGCAGGACGGTTCGATTCCCCTAAGGCCACCACCATCCTTCGCCCTCAGGGCTTCGGGTGGCAAGCTACCCGAAAACGCATTTTGGGCGAAAGCGTGTCTTCCGAAGCTTTAGCGAAGGAAGGCCATCACCCGGGGCGTTTTTACACACCAATTCGCGGCAATGTCTGCTTTCAGATCGAAAGCAGACCTAAAACTCCACTCAGCCTAATGTCCGTTAATAGCCATGTGTGGACGGCTCCCTGTTGGCAAGGGTTTTTTTGACGCTAATGC
>CAZVFL010000066.1:0-10421 GCA_964626025.1 uncultured Thalassospiraceae bacterium | reverse complement strand
AGAGGCCTTATTCCGCCAGCGTTTCGTGGAGCGCGAGGACCGGCTATGGCTTCCAGGCCTCGTCGGCAAGACCGAAAAGGCGAGGGAGACCGGAGCTTTTTGGGACCGCTCGGCAAGAACGTGGTATGTGTCGGTGCACCATCCCGATGCGGCGGCGCTGGCCGAGAAATACGCCACCCCCGAAGGCATTCGGCCCTGACCGTGTCGGTCTGGCTGCCTTCGCCGCCTTCCCACAGGACGGTGTCGCCCGACCAGCACGTCGTGCCGGGTCCCGCTCACTTGCACTTGCGGTTGGAGTGGCCATTGGCCAGGTCGTAATACAGGTTGGGATATGTGGACAGCAGATGACGTACGTAATCCGGCGTGAATCGCCGTTGCTTTTCCGGATGCCGGATGTGGGTGAAATGGGCGACGATCACCTTGGCCTTGGGATACGCCGCCAGCATCGCTGGGTGGTTGAGCGTACTTTTGCGTGGATGGGACGAAACCGGCGGCTTGCAAAGGACTTTGAGAAAATCGTCGAAACCTCGATGGCCTACCTTGAGGTTGCCATGATCCAACTTATGATCAGGCGATTGGCAAGGTCATGAAATCACACCATTCTTTTCCAAACGGACTCTAAGGAAAGAAAAAATAACTTAGTTGAGGGCGGTACAAAGAAATTTAAAATCTAAAAGTCCCGAAAACCGGTGGGGTCTGGAGCCAGATTTCAACCAAGCTTCTTGGCCAGGTCCTCCGCCTTCAAATGCGTATAGCGTTTAAGCATGGTCAGGGTTTTATGCCCTGTAATCGTTGCAACCTCCATCATATCGAGGCCTTTTTCGAAAAAGCGACTAGTGGCTTCATGACGTAAGTCATGAAACCTCAGGTCGGAAAGACCTCCACGATTCACCGCATCTTTGAAGGCAGACTTTACCGATTCAGGGGTGATAGGGAATACCCTGTCATTACTTGAGCCCCTAATGCTCTCGAATATTTGAACGGCTTTCGTAGACAGCGGGACATCGCGGCGAAGGTTGTTCTTGGTGTCCGGAAGGTGTGCAACTTGTCTCTCCAAATCTATATGCTCCCAGCGCAAACCCATGATTTCCCCCAGCCTCATTCCCGTTTCAATCGCCGTGATGATAATAGGATAAAGCCATTTGGATCGGGATTTAAGGCAGGCATCAAAAAGCAGCTCTTCCTCGTTCCCTTTTAACCGGCGGTCCCGTCCTTGAGGAAGCGACGGTTTGCGAATTCCGCGAACCGGATTGGAAAGGCCCTCCAGTCCCCATTCGGACGCTGCAATAGTAAAAATGTGTGAGAGGAGATTAAGGTCGTTTCGGATTTTGCTAGCGGAGAATCCTTCAGAAAGATTTCGGTCTCTCCATTGCGCCAAGTCGGCCCCCTTGATTTCAATAAGAAGTTTGTCAGCTAGGGGATCTCTGCGCCACAAGGCTAAACGGTATTTTTCTTGTTTCTTGCCTTTCTTGGCGTGACCTCGTGTTCGTACCGGTCAAGAGATTCATGCAAGGTTAAATTGCCGGCGATGAAGGGAAGGGACTGGTTCCCCTTGTCAATGGCGCCTTCGAGATCACGGGCCCAGGAGACTGATTCGATCTAGATGTCAAATGTCTTGCTTCGAGTGAGGTACCCTTTGCGCCGAATTTTCGCTCACCATTGATAGGGGTCGCGTTTCTCAATGGTGGCCATGAAAGCACCCTAATTTGGGATTTTGGGTCAAATAAACCAAATCAAGTGTCCCAAAAAGTCAATTATTGAGGGCGGATACACTATAAAGTTTTACCATAACTAATTGAATTAATTGGCGGATGGGGTGGGATTCGAACCCACGAGGAGCGTTAACCCCTGCCGGTTTTCAAGACCGGTCCCTTCAACCACTCGGGCACCCATCCGTTGCTTTCAATTCAATATCTTAAGGCGGTAACGTGGCCCCTTGGAAAAGAGCTTTTGGGCGGTTTGCAACCCTTTTTCAACCCAATGACTTGGCTATTGTTCTTGGTGCGTTTGCAGGGTGGCGCCAATTCGATTTACAGGTTCGTCTTGTAGGCCAGTAATGGAGCGGGTGTAAACGTCGAAAGCAGACATACCGGGGCCCAATGGTTCGCTCCTGGAGCTATATCTGTTTCCTTACGTGAATTATGTGCGTTCACATACAGTGCCGGAGCGCCGCAGATCATCGACACGTCGGAAGGACGCGCGGCAGGGGTTCGCCTCATCGGTCAGCCAATGGGTTGCATCGCCTCCCGGCGATAGCCGGGACACCATCGAGGCCGTCGTCTCGAATCCGCCGTGCATGCATATGCCGCTTTCATGGTGGCGCAGCACGTCGATCATTATTTCCGGCGTGATGGCGCCGTCATTCCGGGCTAGAAGACGCGCCCCCCACGCCTCTCGCGAGCCCGGGTCCGCTTCCACCGGCGCGACGCTGAAACAGGCGGCGAAATCGACCGATCCGCCGTCACAGGGAAGGCCGAGCAAGCGAGCCTCGTGGCCCAGGTCCTGGTGGCCGAGGTCGTATCCGCCGCGAATGGACAGCCGGTTGGAAATATTCCTGACACCGCTCGGCACCCGTTCCGCGACCCAAAGGCGCTGCGCCGTCTCCAACACCCAGGCTTCATTTAAGTCCGCGATCAGGAAGGAATTGTCGTAGGCAAACCCCGGATCGTTTTCGGCGCAGGGACCGCCTTGGCCGAATTTCTCGAGAAGCGACACGATGACATCGAGAGCTTCCCGCGCCGTCCGGCCGCGCTCCAACCCGAGGCGGACCATATCCATTCCCAGCAATGCCGGCGGACCCGGGGGGAACCTTGTCCAAACCGCTTGGTTGCCGATGACGACGCCGTATTCGTTGGCGCCCATTTCGGCCCCCCACATCCAATCGATTTGAGAGAGAAGCACCGCATGGGTTCGCTCGACTTCGGGAATCTCTATGTAGGTGCATTGAAGAACCTCCCCCGCCGCGTGGCGGGAGCCGGGGTAAACGCGGATACCCTGTCCTTCGCCAGCCGGGCGGTCGCTGTTTTTGGCGAAGATGACGGACCCGTCCTTGGTTGCCGGCGGCAATGCGATAAAGGTGTCACACATGGTTCAGTCCAGTAAACGCTAGTCGAATTCCCCTGTAGAGTAGTACGGTTTCTGCCGTTTTTGGCCCATAATGTGAATCTGCTTAGCCGCCGTTACTTCTTCTCCCGCTTCTCGAACGCCGCCATCCATTCGCCTGCCAGCCGTTGCGCCTCCGCAATCTGGGCGGAGGTCATTTTCCTGGCGAGGAAGTCGCGGTCACGCATGGATTTGCGGCGTTTCCTGCCCGGCGGGTGGCGCGAGGCCGCGAGGTCGAACCACTTGTGCGCCTGCACAGAGTCCCGCGGAACGCCGTCGCCGTTGCCGTACATCATACCGAGGTTATTCAGGGCTTCGGCGAAGCCTTGCTCGGCGGCCCGTCGCCACCACTTCACCGCCTCCGTGTAGTCCTGCGCCACGCCGCGACCTTTGTAGTACATGAAGCCGAGTTTAAATTGCGCCAGGGGTCTGCCCTGCTTAGCGCCTTTCTCGGCGGCGTCGAAAGCGGGTTGGAAGATGATGTCGGTGATAATTGATAGTCGGCCCATCACGCCCATATTTAACATCTCGTTGGCGGACATGGTCAAGGCATGGGATCCGAAACGTCCTCGTCAAACGGAATCGCATGAGATTAATGGTTCCTGACCCTAGGGCGGCTTGCGAGCCCATCCACGCCCTGCTCGACCACCGTTACCTCAACGACATCGAGGGCCTGGAAAACCCGACCAGCGAAGTCATTGTGCGGTGGGTCTGGGACCGCCTGAAACCCAACCTGCCGGGCCTCGTCCGGGTCAAGCTCTGGGAAACCTGCACCGCCGGCTGCGTCTATAAGGGCGAAGACGGCCAAAACCAAGCCCTAGCGGCTCTTTCCCCCTGTCACATTCGGTCATAAACCGACACATGCCGGTTAACCGGCGGTTATGCGGCGGACATATTTTACGAATATTATCGTATTCATCCGGTCAAACGCCCGCAGGGACCGGGCGAAGGCGGCGGTCAAAAAAGGCCCGGGACGGCGGCGAATCAAACCCGCCCGGCGTGGGCTTTATGACGAAATGGATATAATGGATAAAACCATCATCGATCCTAAAGCCGCTGACCCGTGGTTGGCCACCGAGCGGCGAATGCGGCCGCGGGGCTGGACCATTACGCGGCGGTTGTGGGCGGGGTTTGGGTTCCTGATCTTGGTCCTGGTATTCGCCGTGGGGTCGTCCTACTGGCAGCTTCAGAAGATCGATACCGTGGTCACGCAATTGATCGAGATTGAGCAGCCTCTGGAACACGCCATCCTGGAGATGGAGATCAACGCCGGCGAGACCACCCGCGCGGTCCTCGATTACGAAAACCATCAGCACCCCGCGCATCTTGAAAGAAAGCGCGATTCCGAAGCCGACTTCGAGCGCTACGCGGCTGCGTTCAGCCGCCTCGCCCAGACCGCTAAGGAGAAGGCGCTGGGCCTCCGGGTTGCCGTGCTGTACAGCAAGTTCAAGGTGCTGGGAGACCATATCGTGGCGTTGGTGGACCAGCGGCGCCAGGCGCGGTTGCGGTTCGCGAAGGACGTCAAGACCATCGACATATTGATCGACGACGATCTTGATGCCGCCATCGAAAAAGCCGGGACCGGGGCCGCCCGGAAGCGGGAATTGTCGCTGGGCATGGAGGTCTATATCTTCGAGGCTTTTACCGCCATCGAGGGCTATATCGCCCATCCGGAGCCTGCCCTGCGCGATCGGATCGAAAATGCGGAGAAAAACTTTCAACGGCTTTCGGGGCTTTACCGGGAGACCCGGCTTTCCGGCGAGGAGCGGAAAATCCTTACCCTCATCGACAAGGGTTTCGCGGACGCCGTCTTTGCCGGCAACCGGGTTATCGACATCGTAAACGACCTGGAAAAACGCCAACAGAGCTTCGAGAATATCCTCCAGGTCATGGACGCCATCCTCGACGATCAGATCCAGCCCCTGGTTCGCCGTTCGGCGTCACAGGCGGCCGAGAACGCCAGGCACTCGACACGCCAAGCGGTGTTGGCCTTGGTCGTGCTGGCCGTCATCGGCGCCGGCGTTGGCCTGTTGGTGGCCTGGGGCATTACCCGCAACATCGGCGGCGGCCTTGGACAACTGGTCATGGGCGCGGAAATTATCGGCGGCGGAGACACCGGCCACCAGATGGATACCGAGAGGCAAGACGAATTCGGTTTTCTGGGGATGGCCTTCAACCGCATGATGGCGAACCTGAACCGGGTTCAAGACGAGGAGTTGAAAAGCCGGCATCGGCTGCAATCGATCCTGGACACCGCCGCCGACGGCATCATCACCATCGATCCGAAGGGAACCGTGACTTCGTTCAACGGCACCGCCGAGAAGTTGTTCGGCTACGATGCCGGCGAGGTGGTGGGCCGTAACATCAAGATGCTGATGCCCGACCCTTATCGCGACAATCATGACGGCTATCTGTCCCATTATCAGGCCACCGGCGAAAAGAAAATTATCGGCATCGGCCGCGAGGTCGAAGGCCGGCGCCGAGACGGCACCACTTTTCCCATGCACCTCGCGATCAGCGAAACGCGGACCGGCGATGATGTCACCTTCACCGGCATCGTCCGTGACATCACCGACAGCAAGCAGGCCGAACAGGACCTTATCGCCGCCAAGGAGGAAGCCGAGACGGCCAACCGGGCGAAATCGGCGTTCCTGTCGTCCATGAGCCACGAACTCAGGACGCCCATGAACGCCATCTTGGGCTTCGCCCAGCTTCTGGAAAACAACCCCAAACATCCCCTCGACGATTCCGGGAAGGAAAGCGTCAAACATATCCTTTCCGGCGGCGAACACCTGTTGACGTTGATCGACGGCGTGCTCGACCTGGCGCAGATCGAATCGGGAAGATTCTCGCTTTCACCGGAGCCAACCGACCCGGCGGCGGTTTTCGTGGATTGTATGACGATCACCCGGACCCTGGCCGGAAAACGCGGAATCAAGATTATCGACCGCACCGAAGGCGCCAACCTGCCAACCGTGTTGGTAGACCCGGTGCGTTTCAAGCAAGTGCTGCTCAACCTTTTGTCCAACGCCGTCAAGTACAACCACGACGGCGGCACGGTGATTCTTAAAGCCGAGGAAACGGCGGCGGATATGTTGCGGGTTGCCGTTTCCGATACCGGCCCCGGCATCCCCGTGGAAAAACAGGACCAGTTGTTCCAGCCGTTCTCGCGGTTGGGCCTGGAGGCCACGGACATCCAGGGCACCGGCATCGGGCTGGCGATCACCAAACAGCTTGTCGAGATGATGGACGGCCGCATCGGTCTTGAAAGCGCCCACGGCAAGGGCAGCACCTTCACTATAGACATCCCCCTGGCCGCCGCCGGCGCGGCGGTCAACCGAAAAGCCAAAAAGGCCAAGCAAGCCCCCGCCTCCCTGGAAGCCGCCGGCCGCACCATGCTTTACGTGGAGGACAACCCGGCCAACCTGAAACTGATGGAAACCCTGGTCGAACGCATGTCCGATGTTCACATGCTTTCCGCCCATACCGGCGAGTTGGGCCTGCAACTGGCCCAAGCCTACAAGCCCGACGTCATCGTTCTCGATATCAACCTGCCCGGGATCGACGGATTTGAGGCGTTGAAGCGGCTGAAGGAAGAGGAGGAAACCAGGGACATCCCGGTCATCGCGTTGACCGCCAGGGCCATGCCCAATGACGTCAAGGCGGGGCTCGAGGCCGGGTTCCAAAGCTATCTGACCAAGCCGTTCCTTATCGACGAAGTGACCAAGGCGCTGAAAAGAGCGCTAAAAGCGGCCTGAAGGCGGCTCCCCGCCGCTCTTTGCGAATCGGTCAAAGGATAACGTCTAGCCCCTGCCCCGATAGGCCGCCACCCCTTGATCGGGGATCCAAAGGCCCTGGGGCGGGGGCCCCGTTTGGTGGAACACGTCGATGGGAATGCCGCCGCGCGGATACCAATAGCCCCCGATACGGAGCCATTTGGGCTTGGCCTCGTCGACCAGCCGGGCGGCGATGGCCACCGTCACGGCCTCGTGGAAGCCCGCGTGGTTGCGGTAAGACGCCATCAACAATTTCAAAGACTTGCTTTCGACAATCAACGCCTTGGGCACGTAATCGATGACCAGATGGGCGAAATCGGGCTGGCCGGTGACCGGGCACAGCGACGTGAACTCGGGCGCCGTGAAGCGCACCAGGTAATCGGTCCCCTTGTGCGGGTTGGCGACGGTTTCCAGCACCGCCTTCTCGGGGCTTTCGGGGATTCCCCCCGGGATTCCCGAGCCACCGCCCCCCAGTTGGGTCAGGGCGCCATAGTCGCCGCCGGTTTTTTTCACCCCTTGGGGGCCGACGCCTTCGCGCAACCACAAGGCGCCGACGCCGAGGGATTTGGCCAGCCGGGGAAGGCTGTCGCCCCGGGGTTGCTCGACCTTGCCGGTGAGATACTTGTTGAGGCTGTCGTAATTGACGCCCGACCGGCGTGCGAGCTCTCTCTTGCTCCAACCGGATTGCTTGAAAACGTCGTTCAGTCGCTTTGCCCAGGGGCGCATGGAGGGGCGCATGGAGGGGCGCATGAAGATTCCCGTTAAACCGGATATTAGATTAAAATTCAATTTAACTGGAATTTATTTCAATGTCAACTCTTCGCCGCTCCCGCCTTTTCAAACGACGCCGCCAATGCCGCCAGCGCGCCCTTCGCGATGGCCCGGCGCATGCCCGCCATCAGGTCCTGATAATAAGTGAGGTTGTGCCAGGTCAACAGCATGGCGCCCAGAATTTCCTTCGCCATCACCAGGTGATGCAGGTAGGCGCGGCTGTAATCCTTGCACGCCGGGCATCCACAGGCCCCGTCGAGGGGCCCGGGGTCGTCCTTGTGGCGGGCGTTGCGCATGTTCAACGGGCCGTGGCTGGTAAACGCCTGGTCGGTGCGCCCGGACCGGGTCGGCAGTACGCAATCAAACATATCGATACCGCGCATGACGGCGCCGATCAGGTCTTGGGGCTTGCCCACCCCCATCAGGTACCGGGGCCGGTCTTCGGGAAGCAGCGGCGCGACATTGTCGAGCACCCGGAACATTTCCTCTTGGCCTTCGCCGACCGAAAGCCCGCCGATGGCGTAGCCGTCGAAACCGATCCCGACCAGCGTCTCCGCCGATTCGGCGCGAAGATCGTCATGGAGGCCGCCCTGGACGATGCCGAACAGGCGGCGGCCGTCCTTGGCCCGAAACGCCTCCTTGCAGCGTCCGGCCCAGCGCATGGAAAGCCGCATGGACGCCGCCACGTCTTTCTTGGACGCATCCAGGGCCGTGCATTCGTCCAGCACCATGGCGATGTCGGCGCCCAGCAGGTGCTGGATTTCGACGGCCCGCTCCGGGCTCAGGTGGTGGGCGGAGCCGTCCAGGTGGGACCGGAACTCGACCCCGTCCTCGTCCATCTTGCGGAGGCCTGCCAGCGACCACACCTGATAGCCGCCGGAATCGGTGAGGATCGGCCCCGGCCAGTTCATGAATTTATGAAGCCCGCCCAGGCGCTCGATCCGCTCCGGCCCGGGGCGCAGCATCAAATGGTAAGTGTTGGCCAAAATGCACTGGGCGCCGGTACCGGCGACGGCGTCCGGCGTCATCGCCTTGACCGTGGCCTGGGTGCCGACGGGCATGAAGGCCGGCGTCTCGATGGTCCCATGCGCCGTTTGCAGCCGGCCGGTGCGGGCCCGGCCGTCGGTGTTCAGCATCTCGTAGGCGAGCCCGGTCATTTTTTAATCCCTGTCCGGGCTTTACCCGTCTCCGCCTCTTGCTCTTCCGCGAAATTTTCGAGGAAGCAGGCGTCGCCGTAGGAATAGAACCGGTAGCCGGCGGCCTTGGCGTGTTCGTAGGCGGCCTTCATCCGTTGGAGCCCGGAAAACGCCGCGACCAGCATGAACAGGGTCGAGCGCGGCAGGTGAAAATTGGTAAGCAGCGCATCGGTAATCCTAAACCGGGTGCCGGGCGTGATGAAGATGTCCGTTTCACCGGAAAAGCGGCCGAGCTTTCCGTCCTCGCCCGAGGCCGTCTCCAAAAGCCTCAGCACCGTCGAGCCGACGGCGACGACGCGGCCGCCGGCCGCTTTGGCGGCGTTGACGGTGGCGGCCGTTTCAGCCGTGATTTCACCCCACTCGGCCAGCATTTTGTGATCCCGGGTGTCCTCGGCCTTGACCGGAAGAAACGTGCCGGCGCCCACATGCAGCGTCAGCCGGACCACGGTGACGCCCGCGGCCTCCACCGCCTTCAGCAGCTTAGGCGTGAAATGCAGCCCCGCCGTCGGCGCCGCCACGGCGCCCGGGTTTTCGGCGAACAGGGTCTGGTAATCGTCCAGGTCCTTTGGATCACCTTTGTCGCGCTTGATATAGGGCGGCAGCGGCATGGCGCCGTGGTCCTCAAGCGCCGCCATCAAGTCTGCATCGGCAAGCGGAAACCTGAGCGTCACCCAGCCGTCCTCGCCACGGGCCACGACCTCGGCCGCGAGACCGGGGGCAAAAACGACCGTGTCTTTGGGTTTCAGCTTGCCGGCCGGCCGCGCCAACGCCTGCCAGGTTCCGCGGGCCTCGGGCTTCAGCAGGGTCGCCTCTATGCGGGGGCCGTCATTCTCTTTTCGGCCCTTAAGGCGCACCGGGATGACCCGGGTGTCGTTGACGACCATGACGTCCCCGGCGTTGAGGAGCCCCGGTAGCTCGGCCATACCCAGGTCCTGAAAATCCCCGGCGCCGACCGCCAACAGCCGCGCCCGGTCCCTCGGCACCGCCGGGCGCTGGGCGATAAACCGCCGGGGAAGGTCGTAGTCGAAATCGGATACCCGCATGGCGGCTTTCTCCGGCGCGCATTCAAGGGCGCGACCGGGCGCATTCCCGGCGGGCGAAAGGTAAACGCAGAAGGGAGCAGATGCTAGCCTTCGACGATCACGAGGTCGATGGCGGACGACCTTCCGTTCTCACCCGTCGCCAGTTCGTATTGAATCTTCTGGCCTTCGTGAAGGGAGGAAAGACCGGCGGCCTCGACGGCAGTGACATGGACGAAAATATCCTTGTCGCCTTCTTCCGGTTCTATAAACCCGAACCGCTTTGCGGGGTTGTACCACTTGACGGTACCTTGGGGCATTTAGCTTCCTTTCGGGACCTAAAAAGCGGTGTTCTTCGGCCCCATAAATATTGGTGCCGGACCACCCGAGGCCAAGGGCATTTATTGACATTTCAGCGTTGAGCCCGGCGTCGCGAAAGCCCGTCCCCGCCTCTTGTTTTTATTCGTCCCTGTCCGGGCTGCGCCCGTCCCCGCCTCTTGTCTTTATTCGTCCCTGTCCGGGCTGCGCCCGTCCCCGCCTCTTGTCTTTATTCGTCC
>CAZVFL010000065.1:0-11555 GCA_964626025.1 uncultured Thalassospiraceae bacterium | reverse complement strand
TGACATCCCCTAAAAATTCCTGTTTTCAGCCTCGTCGAAAGGAAAAATGACGACAAATGACGACATTTTCGCCGGTTTTTAGGCTATGAATTGTGAAAATTCAATGGGTTAAGGGGGAAAAAGTAGCAAAAAATGACGACATGAGGACGACATGGTGACGACATGAGGACGACACGATGACGACATGAGGACGACATGAGGACGACACGATGACGACGCGGGGAAGACATGGGGAAGACTGACAGGCGGCCAGCGGCGCCGGCAGGCTCCGGTTATTGGCCTTCGAAGATGAATGATATAGGTTTGTTTTCGTGGATTCGCCCCCCCGACGGCGGCTCGTCCACCGTTTCCGAGGAGTGTCACGCGATGGCTAAATCCGCCCCAATCCGTTTATTTCGCCAATCGGCCGGGATCGCGCTTGGCGCGTGCCTGATCGCCTCCCTGTTGATCCTCGCCGGCTGCGCCCAAACGGCCGGCATCAGGGCGACCAGCGGCGTCAGCGCCGGCAAGGACGGCAAGGGGGGGCCCATGGCCAGCCAGTTCCCCGACATCCCCATCCCCAAGGGGGTACGGCGGAATGTGGACAAAACGGTGATCGTCGGCAGCCGGACCTGGTACGGGCAGTTGACGCTGACGACGCTCACCCACAGCGCCGATACCATGTTCGATTTCTATGCGCGGGAACTCCCCAATTACGGCTGGCGGAAGCTGACCTCGGTGCGCGCGCCGACCAGCATCCTTTCTTATGACCGCGAGAACCGGATTCTGACCATCGCCATTCAGGCCTCCAGGATAACCGGCTCGGAAATCACCCTGACCGTATCGCCAAGAGAGGAGGAGCCACCGCCCGCCGCCCCCGCCGGCGCCCTCATCCAACCCGCCCCCGTCAGCCCGGCGCCGACCATGCCGCCGCCCGTTCGAAGAACCCAATAACGCCGCCAATGAACGACGTCGTCATCATCGACGGAGTCCGCAGCCCGATCGGAAAATACGGTGGTGGGTTGTCGTCTGTTCGCCCCGACGACCTGCTGGCCGCCGTCTATAGGGGCCTGATGGACCGCACGGGCGTCGATCCGGCGCTTTTGGACGACGTTTACGCCGGCTGCGGCAACCAGGCCGGCGAGGACAACCGGGACGTCGCCCGCATGTCGGTGTTGCTGGCCGGCTGGCCCAAGGAAGTGCCCGGCGTCACCATCAACAGGAACTGCGCGTCGGCGCTGGAAGCCGTCAACCAGGGCGCCAAGGCGATCATCGCCGGCGAAGGCGAGGTCTTTATCGGGTCCGGCGTCGAATCCATGAGCCGGGCGCCCTTGAGCGTACCCAAGCCCGAGCGCGCCGGCCTGCTCGGCGACGCCATGGCATGGGACACCACCGTCGGCTGGCGCTACGACAACCCGAAGCTGGACGCCCTCTATCCGATCATCAGCCTCGGCGAAACAGCCGAAAACATCGCCGACGAAATGCAGATCACCCGCGAACATCAGGATACGTTCGCCGTCGAAAGCCATAGCCGCGCCGTTGACGCCATCAATGACGGTCTTTTCGCCGAAGAAATCGTCGCCATCGAGGTCCCCCGACGCAAGGGCGATCCGGTCATCGTCGACACCGACGAACACCCGCGCTGCCGGCGGCAAAACGGCCGCCTTGAACTGGCCACGTCGATTGAGGACATGGCCAAGCTGAAACCCGCCTTCCGCGAGGGCGGCACGGTGACGGCGGGCAATTCGTCGGGCATCAACGACGGCGCCGCCGCGCTGTTGATGATGGGCTCCGTTAAGGCCAAGGACCTGGAACTGAAACCCATGGTCCGCTGGATGGGCTCGGCCAGCGCCGGCGTTGACCCGGGGGTCATGGGCTATGGCCCGGTGCCGGCGACGGAGAAGCTGTTGAAACGGTTCGGCCTGGCCATCGGCGATATGGGCCTGGTCGAGCTCAACGAGGCCTTCGCCGCCCAGGCCATCGGCTGCATGCGAAGGCTCGGCCTCGAGCACGATATCACCAACGTCAACGGCGGCGCCATCGCGCTCGGCCATCCGACAGGTTGTTCGGGAGCCCGCATCCTGGTCACCCTCATCCACGAGATGAAGCGCCGGGCCAAGGACGCGCCGCGGCCGTTCTATGGCCTGGCGACGCTCTGTGTCGGCGTCGGCATGGGCGTTTCGACGCTGGTCGAATGGATCGGCGACTAGGCCGTGACCGACAACACCGACCGGCCACTTTCCGGACTCCGCGTCACCGGGCTGGAACAGTATATCGCCGGCCCTTATTGCACCATGCTGCTGGCCGATGCCGGCGCCGAGGTCATCAAGATCGAGCGTCCCGGCACCGGGGATCCGCGCCGCCAGATGCCGCCGTTCGCCGAAAAAGACGGCAAAAAGAAAGGCGCCGGGTTCATGGCCTACAACCGCAACAAAAAGAGCCTGGCGCTGAACCTGCGCGACCCTCAGGGCCAGGAGATCTTCAAGAAGCTGGCCCAAACGTCGGACGTGGTGGTGGAAAACCTGCGCCCCGGCTCCATGAGCAAGATGGGC
Organism: uncultured Thalassospiraceae bacterium; assembly: GCA_964626025.1. Classification (GTDB taxonomy): domain Bacteria; phylum Pseudomonadota; class Alphaproteobacteria; order Rhodospirillales; family Casp-alpha2; genus Casp-alpha2. Next base: position 9,024 of record CAZVFL010000065.1, on the reverse strand, counting down.
CTCGGCCATAAGGACATTCGGGTCCTCAATCCGAGGCTGGTATGGGCCATCATCTCGGGCTTCGGACGCCTGGACGGGTACAAGGGGCCCTATGCCGACCGCCCCGCCTTCGACATCGTCGCCGAGGCCATGAGCGGCATGATGGACCTGGTCGGTTACGCCGACAAACCGCCCAGCTGGACCATCTACGGCATGGCCGACATCTACTCAGGGATGGTCACCGCCTATGGCATCATGCAGGCGCTTTTCATGCGGGAAAGGACGGGCGAAGGCCAATTGGTGGATTCGGCCATGTTCGACAACCTTCTCAGCCTCAACGAAACCATGGTGACGCTCTATTCCGTCGCCGGCCAGGAACAAAAGCGCGGCGTGCCCACGGTGTTCTTCCCCCGCGGCGCCTATGAAACCAAGGATGGGTACCTGGCCGTCCACGTGCCCGACAATATTATTTGGAAACGTTTCTGCGAGACCATGGGACGCGAAGACCTGATCGACGACGAGCGTTCGGAAAACAGCCTGGCCCGCGCCCGAAACCACGAATTCCTGGACCCCATTATCGCCGAATTCCTGGCTTCCCTGTCCCGGTCGGAAGCCGTCGAAATCTTCAACGCCAACGGGGTTCCCGTATCGCCCGTTTACACCGCCAAGGACGTTTTCAATGACCCCCATGTGGGAGCCCGCGGCATGCTGATGCCCGTCAAAGACCCGGACGTCGGCGAATACCGTTTCGCCCGCACGCCGCCGCACATGGAACAGAACGCTGAACTTCCCCGCAATCCGGCGCCGGCGCTCGGCCAGCACACGCGGGAAATCCTGGAAGAACTGTTGGATTATTCCGCCGCCGACGTGGAAAGGCTTGCAAAGGAAGGCGTCGTCGAAACCGCCGATTAGCCCCCTTACATCACCGTCGGTTCGCAGAACTGGCGGCGGCGTTTCAGCTTGCGGCACATGTCCTTGGCGGCCTTGGCGTTATTGAACGGCCCCGCCTTGAGCCGGAAAAAGGTCCCCTTCTTGCCCAGATTGACTCGGGTCACCTTGTGCTCGAGCCCGGCCAGAAGTTGCTTGTTGGCGCGCTTGATCTGGGCCCACCCCTTGTCGGCGCTTTTGCGCGTCCGGTAGGAAGCCAAATGCACCGCCGGGCCGGAACCGGAAGGCTTGGCCATGGTTTCCTTGTCCGGGCTGGGTGTCATGGCGGCGGGCGCCATTCTCGGCGGCGCCGGCTGCATGGCGACTTCGATGGCCTGGCGTTCCTTCACGTACTCGTCGGAACTGATATAGCCGGCATCGCGAAGCTGTTCGAGGCGGCGCACGGCGTCCGCCGCTTCCATCAGGCCCCGGGGCGGTGCCCCCGGGTTTTCCACCACCACCGGCGCAGACGGCATCAAGGCGTCCAGAATCATGTTGCGCTCGGCGGAATGCTGGGTCACCGAGATGGCCCGCATCTCAAGCGCCCGGCCGATGGCGCGCAGCCTACCGGTGATCTGCTCGGTCGTCGGCACCGGCCTGGACAGGCCGGCTGACGGCGGCGGCGAAGTCAGCGGCAGAAGCGCGCCGATATTGGCCCGCCTACGGGCCGCGAATTCCTGTTGGGTGATAAGCCCCTGATCGCGAAGCGTCCTAATCGTTGAAAAGCGCGAAACGATATTGGCGTCGGCATCGGCGAACTTGCCGATTACAGGCGGCGGGCCGCCGGCACCGGGAACGGCCGGCGCCGGTTGGAAGGACGCCGGGGGCGGCCGGCCCAGCATCGCCGAACCGGTGGGTGCCGCCGAGACCGGCGGTGGTCGGGTGACCGGCATCGGCGCGGCGGCGGACGGGAAAAAGCCTCCCTGTCCAGGAGCGGCGGCGCCCATGGCGTTGGGCACGCCGCCCGAATCGAGAAGCGAAAGATTGACGCTGGCGATCTGGGACGCGGGCCGGGTGGAGATATTGTTCCAGACGACGAACTGCATCGATTCGTCGGGCCGGATCGCCAGGACGGCTTCATACATCTCCCGCGCTTTCGTCAACTGGCCGGTGTTTTGATAGAGGATGCCGGAACCGAGAAGGGCATGAATATCCTTGCGGTTCCGCCTGAGCGCCTTTTGAAAATGGCCTTCGGCGGTAACGTAATTCCCCTTGGCCAGTTCGGCGATACCGAGTTCGGCCTCGTCGTTCTGCCTGAGCGGGCTGGAGGCCCAGAAGGAACCCTGGAATATATCGGCCTGGAACATGCCACAAGCGCCGAGGCCGATGGCAACCACCATCACGAAAGCAATGCGACTAAATTGCCTTGTCACGAACGACGTCCCCTTTACGGGCGCAGAAACCGAGGCCCGTCGCGCCCTATCAACCACGTGACCTCCCTCAAAACCACTAGGTATAGTAGCTGACTTTGCATTCAAATACTAATCTTTGATTATGCTTCGTAACAAGAATTTGCCGATTTGGACCGATTTGGCCCCCGGAAGGCGGACTTAATCGACTTATTCGGCGGCGCCCTCGGCGGCGCGAAGGACCAGTTCCCCTTCGTCGCCAGGGGACGTCACAGCGCCGCTTCGATGGCCTGGCCCAGGTCCTCCGTCGTTGCCTTGCCGCCCATGTCGGGGGTTTTGACGTCGCTTTCCTTCAGCACCTTCTCGATGGCGGTGACGATGGCCTGTGACGCTTCCTCCTGGCCCAAGTGCTCCAGCATCATCGCCGCCGACCAGATCTGGCCGATCGGATTGGCGATGCCTTTGCCGGCAATGTCGGGAGCCGAGCCGTGCACCGGCTCGAACATGGAGGGAAATTCCTTTTCCGGGTTGATATTGGAACCGGGCGCGATGCCGATGGTGCCGGTCACCGCCGGGCCCAGGTCGGAAAGGATGTCGCCGAACAGGTTAGACCCCACCACCACGTCGAACCAGTCCGGGTTGCGGACGAAGTGGGCCGCAAGAATGTCGATGTGGTACTTGTCGGTGGTGACGTCGGGGTAATCCTTTGAAACGGTCTCGAACCGTTCGTCCCAATAGGGCATGGAATGGATGATGCCGTTGGACTTGGTGGCCGAGGTTAAATGCTTGCGTTCGCGGGTCTGGGCCAATTCAAAGGCATAGCGCATGATGCGGTCACAGCCGCGCCGGGTGAAAATGCTCTGCTGGACAACGACCTCGTCCTCGGTGCCGGCGTAAAGGCGGCCACCGATTTCGGAATATTCGCCTTCGTTGTTTTCGCGCACGATCAGAAAGTCGATGTCGCCCGGTTTGCGCCCGGCGAGCGGGCTTTCCATGCCCTCGAACAGGCGCACCGGCCTAAGCGCGACGTATTGGTGGAATTCGCGCCTGATCGGGATCAGCAGCCCCCACAACGAAATATGGTCGGGAATGCCCGGGAAGCCCACGGCGCCCAACAGAATGGCGTTGTGGTCCCTGATCTGGTCGAGGCCGTCTTCCGGCATCATCGTGCCCTTTTTGTGGAACCGCTCGCAGCTCCAGTCCTTTTCGTCCCAGGTGCAGGCGAAATCGAATTTGCGGCCGGCGGCTTCCAGCACCCGGATAGCCTCGGGCACCACTTCGGTGCCGATACCATCGCCGGGAATGACGGCGATTTGATAGCTGTTTTTGGTCATGGAATTTCCTTGGAAATGACAAAGGCGGCGGTTACGGCGTTAATCGCTTTTGCAGCCTCATTCGTCAAGATGAATGTTGACGCGGCGGTTGTGGCGGCCCTTGTTTTCGACCTTGCCGACACGCAAGCGTCCGATCTCGCCCGTGCGCCGGACGTGGGTGCCGCCGCAGGGCTGTAAATCGACGCCCGGAATCTCCATCAGCCTGACCCGGCCGGCACCTGAAGGCGGCTTCACCGACATCGTGCGCACTAGGTCCGGGTTGGCGCCAAGCTCGTCCTCGGTGATCCAGCGCGCATCCAACGGGTGGTCCTCCTCGACCAGGCGGTTGAGATCCGCCGTGATCTGCTCCTTGTCCAGCGAGGTATCCGGCAAATCGAAATCGAGCCGGCTTTTTTCGGCGCCGATGGAGCCGCCGGTGACCCCCCCTTCGACCACGGCACAGAGCAGGTGAAGCGCGGAATGCATGCGCATGTGGGCGAAACGGCGATCCCAATCAATCTCGACCGTGATTTTATCGCCCGGAGCCAACGGCGAAGCGCCTTCCGCCGGCACATGCACGGGGTCGCCGGTGTCCGTGCTTTTGAAGGTGTCGATGATGGAGACTTCGCTGCCGTCATCACGCCTGAGCACGCCGGTGTCGCCGGGCTGGCCGCCGCCGGCCGGATAAAAAACGGTTCGGTCCAATTGGATGCCCCGCCCGTCCACATGGGTGACGGTGGCCTCGCAGGTTTTGGCGTAGGCGTCGTCCCGGAAAACTTCCTCGGTCATGGTTTTACCCTTTCTTCGGTCATGATAAGCCTATTCCTTGACCGTATGGGCGTGGTTCAACGGCCCGTGGCCGGAGCCGTACCCGGGGGCGGTGCGGATGGCCTCAAGCACATAACCGCGCGCGCGACCGACCGCGTCGGAAAGCTCCATCCCCTGGGCCAGACTTATGGCAATGGCCGAGGCCAATGTGCAGCCAGTGCCGTGGGTGTTGGATGTTTTGATGCGGGGACCTTCGAAACGCTCCGTGCCTGAGGCGGAAACCAATACATCGGTGACCGAATCGCCCTCCAGATGCCCCCCTTTCACCAGCGCCGCCTGAGAACCCATATCCAGTAGCGCCCGGCCTGCGGTTTCCATGTCGCTGACGCCGGCAACGGGGAGGCCGGTCAAGGCTTCGGCCTCGGGCACGTTGGGGGTGACCAGGGCCGCCTTGAAGACCAAGCGGGTCTTGAGCGTCTCGGCGGCGTCCTCGGCCAGCAGCCGCTGGCCGCCCTTGGCCACCATCACCGGGTCAACCACCCAGGGGAGGCCCCCGGCCCATTGATCCATCGCGTCGGCGGCGGCCTCGATGGTGGGAACGTCGGCCATCATGCCGGTCTTGACCGCATCGGCGCCCAGGTCTTCCAGGGTGACGCGGATCTGGTCGGCGATGATAAGAGGCGGCGTCTCGATGACCGAGGAGACGCCCTTGGTGTCCTGGGCGGTCAAGGCCGTCACCGCGGTCATGGCATAGCCGTTCAAGGCCGTGATTGTCTTGATGTCCGCCTGGATTCCCGCACCGCCGCCGGAATCCGAACCGGCGACGACAAGCACGCGCCCCTTCATTTTCTCTAACTTACCTGTTCGATAACGCCGGCGATGTCGCTGACCACGGCCGAAACCAGGGCCTCGTCCTCGCCCTCGGCCATCACCCGGATGACCGGCTCGGTGCCGCTGGGGCGGATCAGCAGGCGGCCGGTCGAACCGAGCCGCCCTTCGCCTTCCTTGATGGCCTTCTTGACCGCTTTTTCCTCCAAGGGCTTGCCGCCGTTGAATTCGACATTGCGCAGCACCTGGGGCAAAGGCTCGAACACCCGGCAAACCTCGCTGGCTGGTTTGCCGGCGGCGACGACCACGGCCAACACCTGCAATGCCGCGATCAGGCCGTCGCCGGTGGTCGAATAATCCGAGATGATGATGTGCCCGGACTGTTCGCCGCCCAGGTTGTAATCGTCCTGGCGCATGCGCTCGACCACATAGCGGTCGCCTACCTGGGTGCGGATCAGCGCCAAGCCGAGGCCTTTAAGGAAATTCTCAAACCCCAGGTTCGACATCACCGTCGAAACAACGCCGCCGCCTTTCAGGCGGCCCTTTTCAGCCCAGTTTTTGGCGATCAGGCCAAGCATCTGGTCGCCGTCCACCAAGTTGCCCTTCTCGTCCGAGATCAGCACCCGGTCGGCGTCGCCGTCCAGCGCCAGGCAGATATCGGCGCCATGGGCCAGGCCCAAGGAACGCATGGAGTCCGTATCGGTGGACCCGCAGCCCTTGTTGATGTTGGTGCCGTCGGGTTCGACTCCGATGGGCACGATTTCGGCGCCCAATTCCCACAGCACCTCGGGCGCCACCCGGTAGGCCGCCCCGTTGGCGCAATCGACGGCGATCTTGAGCCCGTCGAGACGCAACCCCCGGGGGAAGGTCTGCTTGACGTATTCGTTATAACGGCCGCGGGCGTCGTCCAGCCGCCGGGCGCGGCCCAAGGCGGCGGCGTTTGCCAGATCGGCGCTCATGTCGGCGTTGACGCGGGCCTCGATCTCGGCCTCGGTGGCGTCGGACAATTTATAACCATCCGGGCCGAACAACTTGATGCCGTTGTCTTCATAAGGATTATGAGAGGCTGAAATCATGACTCCCAGGTCGGCGCGGAGCGACCGGGTCAACATGGCGACGGCCGGCGTCGGTATCGGCCCGACCAGGACCACGTCCATGCCCATGGAGATGAAGCCGGCCGTCAACGCCGGCTCCAGCAGATAACCGCTTAGCCGCGTATCCTTGCCGATCACCGCTTGGTGGCGGTGGTCGCCGCGGTTGAACTGAATGGCCGCGGCCATGCCGACTTTAAGCGCGGTTTCCGCCGTCATCGGTTCGGCGTTGGAGGTGCCGCGAATGCCGTCGGTGCCGAAAAGTTTTGCTGTCATGGCTGGTCCCGTCCCTCCTTTGAGGGGCAACTTGCTGATGTTCATATTACAAACCGGTTAAGACCGGGCGTCACATTTTATTTCAATTTTTTTCAGCTTCCGCCACCGCCCGTCTCGATGGCGCGCCACACCTCAAGCGCCTGGCGGGTTTCGGCAACGTCGTGGACCCGGAAAAGCCTGACTCCCTGCCGGGCGGCGGCAAGCACGGCGGCGATCGAGCCGGGGACGCGGTCCTTGGGCGGCTCGTCCCGGCTGAGTTTGCCGATGAAGCTCTTGCGGGAAACCCCCAACAGCACCGGTGGGCCGAAATCCCGGTAAAGCTCCAGGCGGTTCAAAATCTCCAGGTTATGGGCGACCGTTTTGCCGAAGCCGATGCCGGGGTCAACGGCGAGTCGCGAACGCTCTATCCCCGCCTTCTCACAAGCCGCCACCCGGTCCTTGAGGTAGCCGAAAACCTCCTTCGCGGCGTCGGCATATTGGGGATCGTCCTGCATGGTGCCGGGCTCTCCCTGCATGTGCATCAACACCACCGGAAGCCCGCTTTCCGCCGCCAGGGGGAGCGAATCCGGGTCACCCGTAAGCGCGGTGACGTCGTTGATGATTTGGGCGCCGGCTTCGATCGCCGCCTTCATGACTTCGGCGCGCCGGGTGTCGATGGAGACTTTGGCGCCGATTTCCGAAAGCGCCTTGACCACGGGCACGACGCGGTTGATTTCATCCTCGGCGGAGACCGACTCGGCCCCGGGGCGGGTGGATTCACCGCCGACGTCCAAGATATCGGCGCCTTCTTCAAGCATCGCCCGGCCCCGTTCAAGGGCATGGGCGGGGTCAAGGGCCTCGCCACCGTCGGAAAAGCTGTCGGGGGTGACATTGATAACCCCCATAAGGCGGGGTTGGTCGAGCAGAAAGCCGGCGAAGGATTTTGCCGACCCTCTACCGATATTCATGGAATGCCGCCCTCAATGCCCCCCGGCCCGATCAGGTCTCGGGCTGGGGTTCCGGGTCGATGCCGGGCTGCCCCTTGGGTTTTTTGGATTTGCCGCTGGAAGGCACCGACGCCTTGTGGCCGCCTTCGGCAGGGGGGTCCGTATCCTCGGGCCGGACGATGGATTCGCCGCGCAACAGTGCGCCCACCTCCTCGCCGTTCAGCGTCTCGTATTCCAGAAGCGCCGTGGCGATGACGTCCAGTTCCTTGCGTTTTTCCGTCAGGATCTTGCGGGCGGTGTTTTCCGCTTCGTCGATCAGGAGCCGAACTTCTTGGTCAATCAGCGCCGCCGTCGCGTCGGAAACGTTTTTCTGGCGGGCCACGGAGTGGCCGAGGAAAATCTCTTCCTCGTTGTCGGAGTAGCGCAGCCGCCCGAGCTTTTCCGAAAATCCGAACTCGGTGACCATGCGCCGGGCCCAACTGGTCGCCTGCTGAATGTCGTTGCTGGCGCCGGTGGTGATGTTTTCCTTGCCGAACACCAGCTCCTCGGCGATGCGCCCGCCGTACATCACGGCCAGCATGGATTCGAGCTCCAACCGGGAATAGCTGAGCCGGTCGCGCTCAGGCAGGCTCATGGTGATGCCCAGCGCCCGGCCGCGCGGAATGATGGTGACCTTGTGCAGTGGATCGGCCTTGGGCACCTGCATGGTAACCAGCGCGTGCCCCGCCTCGTGATAGGCGGTCAGCCTCTTCTCATCCTCGGTCATGACCATGGACCGGCGTTCGGCGCCCATCATGACCTTGTCCTTGGATTCTTCGAACTCGGCCATGGTGACGACGCGCTTGCCGATGCGGGCCGCCAACAGCGCCGCCTCGTTGACCAAATTGGCCAGATCGGCGCCGGAAAACCCGGGCGTGCCGCGGGCAATCACCCGGGCGTCCACATCAGGAGCGAGCGGCACCTTGCGCATGTGGACCTTGAGAATCTTCTCGCGGCCCAGGATGTCGGGGTTCGGCACCGTCACCTGGCGGTCGAAACGGCCGGGACGCAACAGCGCCGGGTCCAGCACGTCGGGCCGGTTGGTGGCGGCGATCAGGATCACGCCTTCGTTGGATTCGAAGCCGTCCATTTCAACCAGCAATTGGTTCAAGGTCTGCTCGCGTTCATCGTTGCCGCCGCCCAGCCCGGCGCCGCGATGGCGGCCGACGGCGTCGATTTCGTCGATGAAGATGATGCAGGGCGCGTTCTTCTTGCCCTGTTCGAACATGTCGCGGACGCGCGAAGCGCCGACGCCGACGAACATCTCGACAAAGTCCGAACCGGAAATGGTGAAGAACGGCACATTGGCCTCGCCGGCGATGGCGCGGGCCAATAGCGTCTTGCCGGTGCCCGGCGGGCCCACCAACAGGCAGCCTTTCGGGATTTTGCCCCCGAGGCGCTGAAACTTGTGCGGATCTTTCAGGAACTCGACGATTTCCTCAAGCTCCTGCTTGGCTTCGTCGATTCCGGCGACGTCTTCGAACGTCACCCGGTTGGAGTTTTCGGTCAACAGCCGGGCCTTTGACTT
>CAZVFL010000064.1:0-11717 GCA_964626025.1 uncultured Thalassospiraceae bacterium | reverse complement strand
CAATAGCGGTATCAACAAAGTTGCGGTAAGTGACGATAATTTGTGGTCGATAACCCAGTTTGATCACGTGCCAAATCCAAAGATCGAAGTTTTCCCCCTTGGAATAACGAATTGTTCTTAAGGCACGCTTAAGTTTTTTCTTGCCGAGGCTACGGCGCATGTCGATCAGATATTTATAGAATAAGAAGTACCTTTTGCCCGCTGAGACATATCGTGCTCTGCGAAATAGGCGACTTACTTCGTCAATAGCGGGATGCTCAAGAGTACCGTAGTTTTTATCCCAATCCTCAGGCACCGACAGACCAAAATCAGCGCCCGAGTCCCCAAGTATCGCTGCCAACAATGATGAGCCCGAGCGACCCGTAGTGACAATAAAATACCGAGTAAGGTCTTCTTCTTTCATATGAATCACCACAGGAAAACTATTTCGAATCGATGCCTAAACTATATGAACAATTTAGACGGAGATGCCAGTGAAAGCGGGACAGAAAGTGACCGATTTCCTTATTTCCCCAAAAAATGTCCCGCTCCCGGAACTCGATTCGAGTTACAGACCTCAAAATAATTAATCATGGGAAAATCAATGCGAACCAACACCACTTGGAATACACTTTGAGGCTGGTCCGACTCGCCCCGACGCCTGCCCCCATTGCGGTAAGCCCCTGCCCCATTGACGGGCTTCGGAGTGGGCTTGACATCCGAAATAAATGTTCTATATATGTTCTTATCCGGACTATGGATGAAAACACGCTCTTTGACATCGTGAATAGGGCTGGACGATCAAACGCCTGTGCTCGGGCGGTGGTGGTCCCGTGCGCGTCCTTCATCGGAGGCAAAGACGAGCAATGACGACTTTTGACGACTAATGACGACTTTTTCACCCGCCTCAGGCGCAGAAACCTTTTGAAATCAATTTGTTATGCCGATTCCGGGTGTCAAAAACGACGACTTTATGACGACCCGATGACGACTTTAGGACGACCCACTGACGACTTATGGACGACTTATGGACGACCCGCTGACGACTTGCTGACGACCGGCGGACGACCAGCGTCAGGCCGCCGCCTTGATCGCCGCTGCTTTGACCTTGTCGTCGACGTCTTGTTCGAACTGCTGGAAGTTGTCTTCGAAAAGCCGCCGCAAGGCCTTGGCCTGGGCGTCATAGGCGTCCTTCGACTTCCAGGTGTTGCGCGGGTTCAACACATCGGCCGGCACGCCGGGACAGGCATCGGGCACCTGCACGCCGAAATTCTCGTCCGCCGTGAACGAGGCGTCCGCCAGCCGGCCGTCCAGCGCCGCGTTGACCATGGCCCGGGTGTGCTGGATCTCCATCCGTTCGCCGACGCCGTAGCCGCCGCCGGACCAGCCGGTGTTGACGAGCCAGCATTTGGCGCCAAACTTGGCCATCTTTTCGCCCAGCAGCTTGGCGTAGACGGTCGGGTGGCGGGGCATGAACGGCGCCCCGAAGCACGTCGAGAACGTCGCCTGGGGCTCTTTCAATCCTCTCTCGGTGCCGGCCACCTTGGCCGTGTAACCCGAGAGGAAATGGTACATGGCCTGATCGGGAGTCAATTGGCTGATCGGCGGCAGCACCCCGAAAGCATCGCAGGTCAGCATCATGATGTTGGTCGGATGGCCGGTCATGCCGGTCGCGGACGCATTGGGGATTTGTTCGATGGAATACGACACCCGGCCGTTTTCGGTGAGCGTGGTGTCGAAGAAGTCCAGTTCGCGGGAATCCGGGTCCATGACCACGTTTTCGATGATCGAGCCGAAGGTCCGCGTGGTCTCGAAGATTTCCGGCTCCGTCTCACGGGTCAAATTAATGGTCTTGGCGTAACACCCCCCTTCGAAGTTGAAGACGCCCTTGGGGCCCCAGCCGTGTTCGTCGTCGCCGATGAGGGTGCGCGAGCTGTCGGCCGAAAGGGTCGTCTTGCCGGTGCCCGATAGCCCGAAGAAGATCGCCGAATGCCCGTCTTCGCCGACGTTGGCCGAACAGTGCATGGGCAGCACGTCCAGGGGCGGCAGCCGGTAGTTCATGACCGAGAAAATCGACTTCTTGATCTCGCCGGCGTACCCGGACCCGCCGACCAGGACCATTTGGGCGCCTAAGTGGACGACGATGAAGGTGCCCGACGTGGTGCCGTCGGTGCCCGGGTCGGCTTCCAGGCTGGGCGCCTGCAGGACCGTCCAGGTCGGCTCGAAGCCCAGCAGTTCCTTGTCGGCGGGCTGGATGAACATGTTGCGGGCGAACAGGTTGTGCCAGGCCTCTTCGGTGACGATGCGGACAGGCATCCGGTAGGTTTCATCGGCGCCGGCATAGCAGTCCTGGACGAACACGTCCCGGCCCTGCAGGTGGCCCAGCATCTTGTCAAGAAGGCGCTCGAAGTTGTCCTCGGAAATCGGCCTGTTGATATCGCCCCACCAGATGTCGTCCTTGGTGGTGTCTTCCTCGACGACGAAGCGGTCGTTGGGCGACCGGCCGGTGTGCTCGCCGGTCAGCGTCACCAGCGCGCCGCCCTGGGCCAGCGTGCCTTCGTCCCGGCCCAGCGATTCGGCATAGAGCTCGGGCGCCGAAAGGTTCCAATAGGCGCGCTTGACGTTTTCAAGCCCGTGATTATCCAGGCCATAGCTCGAAACCCGGTGTCCGATATTCTCCACGGGTGTCCCTCCCCGTTGCTTTTGCCCCGAAGGCGCCGGTCTGATGCAGGTCTTTGGGTTTGCCGGTTATTGTTGCCACCGAAGATAGCCTTCGATGCCCCGGCCCGCCAAATCTTTTTTTTCAGCTTTCTATCATATAAGGGCGGCGCCGGCGCAATCCCAGGAAAAGCGCCGCTTATGGGCCCTTTTTCCCCCTATTTCCCCCCTTGGCGCGCCATGCGCACCAGTGCCTCGCGGACGGCTTTTCGGGTTTTGACGGGCTTTTCGAATTCCAGGCGGGCGAAGCGGCCGCCGAGCCTGAGATCACAGCCGTCCGGGTCAACGCCGGTCATTTCCCAGCCCCGGCCGCCGAGGCCCAAAAGCGCATTGGCATAATGATCGACGGCGGCGGCGTGATCTCGGTTCATGTGCTCCAGGATGGCGGGTTCGGCCTTGGCGATAGCGCGGGCGGCCGAGGCCGAGGGCGTGATGTCGGAAGCCCGGAGCCAGATCGCGCTGGCGAAACCACCGACGAAATGAACCCTTTCGATCTGCATCCGGTAAAAGTTGAAATCGCCGAAACCGGCATAAAGGGCGGCCTCTGGGTGGCGGGCCAGAAATCGCCGTTGGTGGCGGTCGTCCGTGGTTTTCCCGATTTTGCCCATAACCGTGGCCCGGGGGCCGGTTTGCGGGTTTTTCAAGCGCGACGTTTCCTCGAACAACAGCGACGCGCGGGGGTCATGGGCAAGGTTCCGGGTATGATCGGAAAGGTTGGAAAACAACATCAACGGAGAGAGGTCGCAATCCAAGGCAACGCTGACCAGCGACCCGTAAGGCCAGCCCGAGAAGGGCTTGAGCGCCGTCGCCAGCATCGCCGCCCGGGCCCGGTGAATCAATTGCCGGGAGGCCCAGGCGTGATCGGTTTTGGTCTGTTTCTTGGCCATGGCGCCGGGCGGCGGGGGCAGCCACGGTTGAAAGTCCCCGATGGGGTCGACTTTTCCGTGTTCCCTTTTGATCCCCAGGCTCTTTCGCCCTAAGGGGAACCGTCCCAAACGACTATAGGAGGGGGGAAAGCCGGGCGTCAATCGCCAAGTAGGCCTCTTTATGGCGCTAAACGGCGCTAATTTTTCGGTGATGTCCTTCAAATGGCTATAATTTTGCCATAAATCACCTTTAGGCCTGCCCCCGGAACCGGCGGCAATCCTCTTTCGGCGTCTTAAAGGAGCCATCTTAATGCCCAATACCATCGCCCTTGTCGACGACGACCAGAACATCCTTGCCTCGCTTTCCGCCGCGCTTGAGGACGAGGGTTATAAAGTGGACACCTATGCCGACGGCATCGAGGCGCTGGACGGAATCGGCAAGAAGCCGGTGGACCTGGCTATCCTGGACATCAAGATGCCGCGCATGGACGGCATGGAGCTTCTGGGCCAACTGCGCCAGAAGGGCAACCTGCCGGTAATTTTCCTGACCTCCAAGGACGACGAGATCGACGAGGTCATGGGGCTCCGCATGGGCGCCGACGATTACATCAAGAAGCCTTTCTCGCAGCGGCTTCTTCTGGAGCGCATCCACGCCGTGTTGCGCCGGCACGACCTGGCCGGCCAGGAACAATCGGACGCCGACGTGCTTCGCCGCGGCGATCTGGTCCTCGATTCGGCCCGGCACCTCTGTACCTGGAAGGATGAGGAAATTAACCTGACGGTCACCGAATTCCTGCTGGTCAAGTCGCTGGCTCGCCGTCCCGGCCACGTCAAAAACCGCGATCAGTTGATCGACGCGGCCTACGGGGAACATATCTACGTCGATGACAGGACCATCGACAGCCACATCAAGCGCCTGCGCCGGAAATTCAAGGAAAGCGATGAGGATTTCGCCGAGATCGAAACCCTTTACGGCGTCGGCTACCGTTACCGGGGGACCTAATCCCCCACGGGGAATGGCATGACAAAAGCCTCGGAGCAGCAGCGAAAGGGCCGGCAAGCGGGCCGCCGGGCGAAACGCGCGTTCTCGCCGCTGACCCGCCGCATTCTCGCCGTCAACGTCGTGGCGCTCGGCATTCTGGGCGGTGGTCTTTTGTACCTGGGTGAATACCGCCAAAACCTGATTGATGCGGAAATCAAGGCGCTTGGGGTCCAGGCGCAAATGTTCGCTGCCGCTTTAGGAGAAGGCGCCGTCGTCGCCAAAAATCCCTCGAATCAGCAACTGGCAACAGATATCGCCAATAAAATCCTCCGCCGCCTGGTCGAAACGACGAGGACCCGGGCCAGGCTTTTCCGGGACAACGGAAACATGGTCGCCGACTCCCGCCATTTGATGAGCCCCGGCCGGCTGGTCCAGATCGAGTCGCTGCCGCCGCCGGGCGCCGACGGTGGGGCTTTGCCGGCCGTGCTGGACGTCTATGACCGGCTGATGCGCAGGCTGACCGGCCATGACGCCTTGCAAGTCTACAGGGAAAAATCCCGCCAACACGCCCAAGACTACCCGGAAGTCATTACTGCGCTTTTGGGCGATACGGGCGCGGTGGTCCGAAGCGCCGGCGGGGACAGAATGGTCCTCAGCGTCGCCGTGCCGGTGCAGCGCTACAAGCAGGTGCTCGGCGCGTTGATGCTGACCCGGGGGTCCCATGCCATCGACAAGGCGTTGTTGGAGGTCCGTCTCGATATCTTGAAAATATTCGGCGTCGCGTTGACCGTTACGGTTCTGTTGTCCATGTATCTGGCGAGCACCATCGCCCGGCCGATCCGCCGCCTCGCCGACGCCGCGGAAAGGGTGAGCAAGGACCACGGCCGCCAGCAGGCGATTCCCGACTTCGCCGGCAGAAACGACGAAATCGGCGATTTGGCGGAAAGCCTCAAGGATATGACGGAAGCGTTGTGGCAACGCATGGACGCCATTGAAAGCTTCGCCGCCGACGTGGCGCACGAGATCAAGAACCCGCTGACCTCGCTCCGCAGCGCCGTTGAAACCACGGCGCGCCTGAAAGACCCGGAACAGCAAAGAAAGCTCATGGAAATCATTCAGGCGGACGTGGTCCGGCTGGACAGGCTGATCAGTGATATTTCCGATGCCTCGCGGCTGGATGCGGAATTGTCGCGGGCGGAAACCGGGCCGGTGGACCTCGGCGCCATGTTGGCGACCCTGACCGACCTCCATGAAACCACCAACGAAGGCGGCCCCCGTGTCTTTCTGGAAAACATCGCGGCGAAAAACGGCCCGCTGATGGTCGACGGTATCGAAGGGCGCCTGGCCCAGGTATTCCAGAACCTGCTGACGAACGCGGCGTCCTTCAGCCCGGGAGAAAGCGCCATTACCATCACCACGTCCCGGGAAAACGGCTGGGTGGTGGTCGATTTCGACGACGACGGGCCGGGAATCTCGAACGGCAAGGAAGAAGCCATCTTCGAGCGCTTTTATACCGAGCGCCGCGGTGAGGAAACGTTCGGCACCCATTCCGGCTTGGGGCTCAGCATTTCGAAACAGATCATCGATTCGCACGGCGGACAGCTTAGCGTATCCAACCGCACTTCGCCGGGAGGAAGGGTCCTCGGCGCCAGGTTTACGGTCCGTCTGCCGGCCGGTTGACAGGCAAAGCCTGGCCCTCCACGCTCAACCCATGGAACAAATTCACGCCACCTGCGTTGATATCGGGGGCGCCGGCGTTTTGCTGCGGGGGCCTTCGGGAAGCGGCAAATCGGACCTGGCGCTGAGGCTTATCGACTCGGGCGCCCGTTTGGTCGCCGACGACCGCACCGAGCTTGCGCTTCAGGGAAGCGGCGATGAACAACGGGTGGTCGCCTCGGCGCCAAAGGAAATCGCCGGCAAGATCGAGGCCAGGGGTCTAGGCATACTGACGGTGGACGCGCTTGGCGAAACCCCGGTGGCCCTGGTTGTCGACATGGTGGACGCCGGCGAGGTGGAACGCGTACCGGAACCGGCGAGCTTGGAAATTCTCGGCCTTGCGATTCCTCTGGTCCGCCTGGACCCGTTCGAGGTTTCGGCCCCGGCCAAGTTGCGTGCTGCCCTAAAATCCGGGGCCGGGCTATAATGGACAGGCCATGAACGATGACAGTCAAGCGGCAACCCCGCTTCTCCTGGTGACGGGGGTGTCGGGCGCCGGTAAGAGCTCGGCCCTGAAAGTGCTCGAGGACCTGGGCTACGAGGCCGTGGACAACCTGCCCGTGGCGCTCATCCACCGCATGGTGACACCCGGCGATTTTCTCCGTCCCATCGCCATCGGCATCGATATCCGGACCCGCGATTTCAATTCTCAGGGCTTTCTCGATGAACTGAACCACCTGGTCGAACGTCCCGATATGGATGTGACGCTTTTGTTCCTGGACTGCGACGACGAGATCCTGGGCCGCCGCTTCGAGGAAACCCGGCGCCGCCACCCCTTGGCCGACGACCGCCCGGTCAGCGACGGGCTCAAGCGCGAAAGACGCCTGATGGCGAACGTGTTGAAACAGGCCAATGTGCTTATCGACACTTCCGAAATGGCGCTCAAGGATCTGAAGCGAACCCTTGAAGGACATTTCGGACTTGAAAACAGTGCCGGGCTGGCGGTTTTCGTTACCTCGTTTTCATACCGCCACGGCCTGCCTCATGACGCCGATCTGGTTTTCGACGTGCGCTTTCTCGCGAACCCGCATTACCAGCAGGATTTAAAGGAGCTCACCGGCCTCGACGAAGCCGTGGGGGCGTTTATATCAGCCGATTCCGGCTTTAAGCCCTTTTTCGACAACCTGACCCGGCTGTTGGAGCCCTTGCTCGTCCGTTACGCAGACGAGGGAAAAAGCTATCTGACAATCGCCGCGGGGTGCACGGGCGGACGGCATCGCTCTGTTTTCGTTGCCGAAAAGCTGGCACGCTGGATGGGCGGCAAAACCCGGAACGTACAATTGCAGCACAGGGACTTGGACAAATAGGGCAATTGATATCAAACTCCCGGCTGACCACCGGGGGATAAGGGAGACCCCTAAAAAAAATGATCGGTATGGTGCTTGTAACCCACGGCCGTCTGGCCGTGGAATTGATCGCGGCGCTGGAGCATGTTGTCGGCCCGCAGCCGAACGTGAAGGCCGTTTGCATCGGCCCCGACGACGACATGGAACAACGGCGCGCCGAGATTCTCGAAAGCACCGCCCAGGCGGACGAAGGGGACGGTGTCGTGCTGTTGACCGATATGTTCGGCGGCACGCCTTCCAATCTGGCGATTTCGGTCATGGACAAGGCGAATGTGGAAGTCATCGCCGGCGTCAATTTGCCGATGTTGATTAAACTGGCCAGCGTTTCCAAGACCGAGTCGTTGGATGACGCCATCGAAAGTGCCCAGGAAGCGGGCCGGAAATACATCAACATCGCGTCCAAGTTGTTGTCCCAGGAAAAGGATTGATTCCCTGTCATGAACAGCGGTGACAGCCCGTCCGGTAAAAAGAAAGCAAGGACCGTCCGCCGCAAGGCAACCATCCTTAACTCCCGCGGACTGCATGCCCGGGCGGCCGCGAAATTCGCCGAAGCGGCCGGCAGCTTCGAGTCGAAAATCGAAGTTGCCAAGGACGGCCAGTCGGTTTCGGGGCTTTCCATCATGGGATTGATGATGCTGGCGGCATCGCCGGGAAGCGACCTGGAGATCATCGCCAGCGGGCCCGACGCAAAGGCCGCCGTCGATGCCCTTGAGGCGTTGATTGCCGCCAGATTTGAAGAGGACGAGCCCCGGAACGGACCCGGGGCCTAGGCAGGCTGAAACGGAAACCCGATGGCCAAGGAACAGCATTTCAAAGGCATTGGCGTGGCAGCGGGTATCGCCATCGGCAAGGCCTACGTCCGTGAAAGCGGCGCCGTTGACGTGCCCGAGCGCCGCATCCCCAAAAAGCAGGTGGCCAAGGAACAAAAACGGCTGAATAACGCCGTCCATCTTGCCCGCCGGCAGATCAGGCGTTTGCAATCCAGGTTGGCCGCAAAGACCGACGCCGCCGCCGAAGAGCTGGGTTTCCTTCTCGATGCTTATTTGCACATGTTAAAGGATTCCCGCCTGGTCCGTGGCGCCCTCAAACGCATCGCCGAAAAGCAAGTCAACGCCGAAGCCGCCGTCAAGGCGGAGATCGCGGCCATCGCCAAGGTTTTCAAAACCATGGACGATACCTATATCGCCGCCCGCATCGACGATATCCGGGAAGTCGGAAACCGGCTTCAGCGAAACTTGACAAAAACCCTGGTCAAGCCTTTTTCGGCGGCCCCCGAGGGCAGCATCATCGTCGCCGAACAACTGACCCCCGCCGATACCGCGCAACTCGACCCGGCCCTGGTCAAGGGCGCCGCCACCATGATCGGCAGCGCCGAAGGCCATACCGCGATCATGGCGCGCGCCTTGGGCCTGCCGACGGTTTTGGGGGCGGCCGGATTGATGGACGACATCCAGACCGGCGATGTCATTATCGTCGACGGCTTGACGGGCCGGGTGATCGTCAATCCGGTGCAGAAAACGAAACGCGCCTTTGAACGACGGCGCACCGAACACCAAAAGAAAACGCGCCGGCTCGACCGGCTTCGCAATCTTCCGGCCGTCACCCGTGACGGTTCCGAGATAACCCTTCATGCCAATGTTGAACTGCCCATCGAGATGAACATGGTGATCCAGGCCGGCGCCCAGGGCATCGGGCTTTTGCGCTCGGAGTTCATGTTCATGAACCGCGATGATATCCCCAGCGAGGACGAACAGGTCGAACAACTGAAATCCGTGATCGGGGTCATGGGCAAAAACCCGGTGACGGTCCGCACCCTGGACGTCGGCGCCGAAAAGCCGGTGGCCGCGTTGCTCAACGGCATCGAGGAGGGTGCGGTTTCCAACCTGGGCCTTCGCGGCATCCGCTTGTCCCTGGTGCAGACGGACGTGCTGGAAACCCAGTTCCGGGCCATGCTCCGCGCCGCCAACAGCGGCCCCTTGCGCATCCTGCTGCCCATGGTGTCCACCGTCGGCGAAATCCGCCGGGCCCGGGAAATCCTGAAAAAAGCCGCCGCCAAGCTGAGCCGCCGCGGTGTTGCCTTGCCCGATCCGCTGCCGCCCATGGGCGTCATGATCGAGATTCCCGGCGCCGCACTGGCCGCCGACGCCCTGGCCCAGGCCAGCGACTTCCTGGCCATCGGATCGAACGACCTGACCATGTACACGCTGGCCATCGACCGCGGCAACGAACACGTGGCGCACCTGTTCGACCCGCTGCATCCGGGGGTGCTGCGGTTGATCCAGTTCGCCGCCGGCGCCGCGCTCCGCGCCCGCATCCCGATCAGCATCTGCGGCGAGATGGCGGGCGATCCCCGGTATTCGGCGCTGCTGCTGGGGCTCGGCCTTCGCGAACTGTCGATGACGCCCAGCAACATCCCCCGGGTCAAACAACGGATCAGGAAAATGGACCTGGCCGCCGCCAACCACCGGGCCGGGGTGATCATGGACCAGGTGGACGCCGGCCGCATCGCCATGCTGTTGGACGACTTCAACGCCCTTGCCTGACATCGCCGAAACTGGTTGCGGCGGCTTTCAACGGCTGGTAAACCCGCCATTCCCGATGAATAACCAAATCCCGAGGAGCCGCCCATATGCCCTTTGATGACTTCAAGGTCGCCGACACATCCCTGGCCGATTGGGGCCTGAAGGAAATCTCCCTGGCCGAGACGGAGATGCCCGGCCTGATGGCGGTGCGCCAGGAATTCGCCAAGGCGCAGCCCCTGAAAGGCGCGCGGATCGCCGGCTCGCTCCACATGACCATCCAAACGGCGGTCCTGATCGAGACTCTGAAGGCGCTGGGCGCCGATATCCGCTGGGCCACATGCAACATTTTCTCGACCCAGGACCACGCGGCGGCGGCCATCGCGGCGGCGGAAATCCCGGTTTTCGCCCACAAGGGCGAAACCCTGGAGGAATACTGGGACTACGCCCACCGCATCTTCGAATGGTCCGACGGCGGCGCCCCCAACATGATCCTGGACGACGGCGGCGACGCGACGCTCCTGGTGCATTTAGGCGCCAAGGCGGAAAGCGACGCCGGCGTTCTCGACAAGCCCGGGAACGAAGAGGAAGAGGCGTTGTTCGCCTCGATCAACAAGCGGTTGGCCGCAAAGCCCGGCTGGTACGCCGAACTCGGCAAAAACATCCGGGGCGTCACCGAGGAAACGACCACCGGCGTGCACCGGCTCTACGAAATGGAGAAAGACGGCTCGCTCCTGTTTGCCGCCATCAACGTCAACGATTCCGTCACCAAATCCAAGTTCGACAACAAGTACGGCTGCCGTGAAAGCCTGGTCGACGGCATCCGCCGCGCCACCGATGTGATGATGGCGGGCAAGGTCGCCGTGGTCGCCGGATACGGCGACGTCGGCAAGGGCTCGGCGGAAAGCCTCCGCAATTCCGGCTGCCGGGTGCTGGTCACCGAACCGGACCCCATCTGCGCCTTGCAGGCCGCCATGGAAGGCTTCGAGGTGGTGACCATGGAAGACGCCGCGCCCCGGGGGGACATTTTCGTCACCGCCACCGGCAACATCGACATTATTACCGTCGATCACGTGCGCGCCATGAAGGACCGGGCCATCGTCTGCAACATCGGCCACTTCGACAACGAGATCCAGGTCGAGGGTTTGCGCAATTTCAAATGGACCAACATCAAGCCGCAGGTCGACGAGATCGAAAAGCCCGACGGCAAGCGGATCATCCTGCTGGCCGAGGGCCGGCTGGTGAATCTCGGCTGCGCCACCGGCCACCCCAGCTTCGTGATGAGCGCGTCGTTCACCAACCAGGTGCTGGCGCAGATGGAGTTGTGGCGGAAGCCGGACGAATACGAGAAAAAAGTCTACGTCCTGCCCAAACACCTGGACGAGAAGGTGGCGGCGCTGCATTTGGACAAGCTCGGCGTCAACCTGACCAAGCTGAGCCAGGAACAGGCCGATTACATCGGCGTTTCCCGGGACGGCCCGTTCAAGCCGGATTCGTACCGGTATTAGGCCGGGTTTGGGCCGCGTTTGGGTCGGCCCCCGGTCGTCACCCGGTCGTCCCCAAGTCGTCCGTAAGTCGTCATCGGGTCGTC
>CAZVFL010000063.1:0-11889 GCA_964626025.1 uncultured Thalassospiraceae bacterium | reverse complement strand
ATGACCGACATCACGCCAAAGAGCGTTATCGAACGCTACCGCCATGCCAAGGAACAGCGCGGCGTTTGGGAAAGCCATTGGCAGAGGCCGTTCCGAGATTATAAATCGGGACGGCCTTTTTCTTTTTTTGTGTCCGGGTTTCGAAAGGTTGGTAAAAGCTACTCCGCCGCCAGTTTCTGCTTCTGGATAAGCTCCATGATCTCGACCGCCGCCGCCGGGATGTTGGTACCGGGGCCGTAGACGGCGGAAACCCCTTGCTCGAACAAAAATTCGTAATCGTGGGGCGGGATGACGCCGCCGCAAACGACGAGGATATCGCCGGCGCCGCCTTCGCGGAGCGCCTCTATCAACTGGGGCACCAGGGTCTTGTGCCCGGCCGCCTGCGACGACACGCCGATGATGTGGACGTCGTTCTCAATGGCCTCGCGGGCGGCTTCTTCCGGGGCCTGGAACATGGGGCCCAGGTCCACCTCGAAGCCGATGTCGGCAAAGGCCGTGGCGATCACACGCGCACCCCGGTCGTGGCCGTCCTGTCCCATCTTGACCACCAGCATCCGGGGGCGGCGGCCTTCGGTCTCGGCGAAGGCCTCGACTTCGGCGCGGATTTTCTGAAACCCCTCGTCGCCCTTGTAGGCCGAGCCGTAGACCCCGGTGATGGAGCGGATCTGCGCCCGGTGCCGGGTGAAGACCTTCTCGAGCGCATCGGAAATCTCGCCCACCGTCGCCCGGGCCCGAGTGGCGTCAATTGAAAGTTCGAGAAGGTTTCCGTTGCCGCCATCCGCCGCTCTGCTGAGTGCGTCCAGCGCCGCCATGCACGCCGCCTGGTCGCGGGTTTCGCGGATTTTCTTGAGACGCTTGATCTGGTTGTCGCGGACGGCGGTGTTGTCAACGTCCAGAAGCTCGATGTCTTCTTCTTCCTTGGGGGGGTATTTGTTGACGCCGACGATGACTTCTTCGCCCCGGTCGATGCGGGCCTGCCTGCGGGCGGCGGCTTCCTCTATCCGTTGCTTGGGTAGGCCGGCGATCACCGCCTTGGTCATGCCACCGAGTTCCTCGACCTCTTGGATCAGCTTCCGGGCTTCGGCGGCGACTGAATTTGTCAGGCTTTCCAGGTAATAGCTGCCGCCCAACGGGTCCACGACATTAGTTATGCCGGTTTCCTCGGCGATCACCAACTGAGTGTTCCTGGCGATGCGGGCCGATGTGGGCGTCGGCAGCGCCAGCGCCTCGTCGAAGGCGTTGGTGTGAAGGCTCTGGGTGCCGCCCAGGACGCCGGCCAGCGCCTCGATGGTGGTGCGGATGACGTTGTTGTAAGGGTCCTTGGCCGCCAAAGAGACGCCGGACGTCTGGCAATGGGTGCGTAGCATGGATGACCGGGGGTCCTTTGGCTTGAAGGGCGCCATCAACTCCGCCCACAAAAGCCTGGCGGCGCGGAGCTTGGCGATCTCCATGAAGAAGTTCATGCCGAGGCAGAAAAAGAAGCTCAGGCGCGGCGCGAAGGCGTCCACGTCCAAACCTTTGCCGAGCGCGGCGCGCACGTATTCCAACCCGTCGGCGAGCGTGAACGCCAGTTCCTGTACCACCGTCGCGCCGGCTTCCTGCATGTGGTAGCCGGAAATGGAAATAGAGTTGAAGCGCGGCATGTGCTTGGCCGTGTGCTCGATGACGTCGGCAACGATTCGCATGGAGGGCTCGGGCGGATAGATATAGGTGTTGCGGACCATGAACTCCTTGAGGATGTCGTTCTGAATGGTGCCGGAAAGCTTTTCCGGCGCCACGCCCTGTTCCTCGGCGGCGACGATGTAGCCCGCCATCACCGGCAGCACGGCGCCGTTCATGGTCATCGATACGCTCATCTCGTCCAAGGGAATGCCGTCGAACAGGATCTTCATGTCCTCCACGGAATCGATGGCAACGCCGGCCTTGCCGACGTCGCCGACGACGCGGGGGTGATCGGAATCGAAACCCCGGTGGGTAGCCAGGTCGAAGGCCACCGAAAGCCCCTTCTGGCCCGCCTTCAGGTTTTCGCGGAAGAACTTGTTGGAATCTTCCGCGGTCGAAAAGCCGGCGTACTGACGGATGGTCCACGGACGGCCCGTGTACATGGTCGCCCGGTGGCCGCGCAAGTAGGGTGTGAGCCCAGGCAACGACCCGGCCACCTCGATACCTTCCAGGTCTTCGGCGGTGTAGAGGGCCTTGACCTCGATACCCTCGGGCGTTTGCCAGACTAAGTCATCGGGGGAGCGCCCCTTCAGCTCCTCCGTCGCTTGCTTGCGCCAGTCGGCAACCGTCTTTTTCGAAGGCTTCCTCGAAGGCTTCTTCGGGGATTTCGGGGATTTTTTGGTTTTTTTGGCCATGCCTTCCTCGAGTGCGCCTCAAGTCCCGGAGTATAGGCCAAGCCCAGCAGTGGCGGGAGCGAAAGTGTCCGGGGTGGAAAAAGCGCCGCCGGTGAAAAAAACGCACTTATCCACACAATATATGGTGTGGCTATTGCTGAAAATACGCAAATATA
The DNA here is from genome assembly GCA_964626025.1 of uncultured Thalassospiraceae bacterium. Lineage (GTDB taxonomy): Bacteria > Pseudomonadota > Alphaproteobacteria > Rhodospirillales > Casp-alpha2 > Casp-alpha2. The sequence goes on along the minus strand of CAZVFL010000063.1, from coordinate 9,377 downwards.
GTAATTATCCTTGGTTTCATGATTTCCGTCCCTGCACCAGCAAAAGGAGGCTTCGACCGCAAAACGCAGGCTGAACCTGGGATCGTCCGCCGTTGAGGGTCGTATAACAAACATGTCACAAGAACCACTGGAATGGACGCCCACGCGCATCAGCATCCTCATTGCCTTGTGGGACGAAGGCCTTCCGACCAGCGAAATCGGTAAAAGGCTTTCCGTCACCAAGAACGCGGTCGTCGGCAAGGTTCACCGTCTGGGCCTGCCGAAACGGGGATCACCCATCAGGCAAAAACCCAAGCCGGCACAAATCATCAGCCTCGAAGCGCTCCGCCCCGGCATGTGCTGCTGGCCGGAAGGCGAGCCCGGCAAAGATGACTTTCGTTTCTGCGGCGAACCGGCGGAACCGGAAAAACCTTATTGCGCCTACCATTGCGAGCGAGCCTACGTCAAGAACATCAGAGAAAACAAAAAGACGGTCGCCGCCTAAATTACCGCCAATCGGCATGGAGCTGTCGCCCAAACACCCGAACAGGTGGTAAAGTTGCTGGCCTACGTTATCGACGGTTCCCTATAAACCCGGGTTCTTAGGCCGAAAGCCATGGATGCACAAACCGAACGGCGGCCCCTTTTTCCCAAGATAAGTCCTTTCGGGGAAGGCATGCTGTCCCTTGACGGCGGCCATGAAATGTATTGGGAGCAATCGGGCAACCCGGATGGGTTCCCCGCGGTATTCCTGCATGGCGGGCCGGGCGCTGGGGCCAATGCGGCGCACCGCCGGTTTTTTGACCCGGACTTCTACCGCATCGTCATTTTCGACCAGCGGGGCGCCGGCCGGTCGAAGCCTTTTTCCGGGATAGAGGAAAACACCACCCAACACCTGATCGATGATATCGAAACCCTTCGCCGGCATCTCGGGATTGATCGCTGGCTCGTCTTTGGGGGCTCATGGGGCTCGACCCTGGCGCTGGCCTACGGGACAAAACACCCCGAGCGCTGCGCTGGTTTCGTCCTTCGCGGCGTTTTCCTGGGCTCCCGGAAAGAACTGGACTGGTTTCTGAACGGTATTCGCCATGTTTACCCCGAGGCCTGGAAAGCCTTCACCGGCTTCCTGCCTGAAGACGAACGGACCGATATTGTCGAGGGCTACTATCAACGATTGATAGATCCCGACCCCATGGTCCATCTCCCGGCGGCCGAAGCCTGGAACCGGTATGAGACCTCGTGCTCGGTTCTGCGAAATAATTTTACCGAAGAGTCCCCTTCCGACGGCGGGTCCGGGTCGTTGGCGCTGGCCCGGATCGAGGCCCATTATTTCAAGAACGGAATGTTCCTGGATGACGATTTTTTGCTGAAAAACATTGATAGGCTCAAGGACGTTCCCCTTGTTATCGTCCAGGGCCGATACGACATGATCTGTCCCATTGTCACCGCCGACAAGGTGGCTGGCTTGTGGAACAAGGCCGATTACGTCGTCATTGCCGATGCCGGGCATTCGGCCATGGAGCCGGGCATCCGCGAGGCCCTGGTCAAGGCGACGGAACGCCTGAAGGGTAAGTTGGGGAAATAACGGACCAACCACCCATTCCCCCGTAAATCCTTGAATCCGGAGAAGGAATCCCTAAGATGCGTGTTGTTCGTGCTTTGGGGATAGGGGCTTAAAAACCGTGTTGCAACGGGTTTATTTCGCGCTTTTATTGGGGCTTGCGGTGGTTCTGCCGGTAGCCGGCCTGACGTCGGCAACCGCACGCGCCGACGAACCGGCTTTCCTGACCATCGGCGCCGGCTGGTTCGATTTCAACCGGCAAAAGGATGATGGCGCCGAATTCCGCCTCGATTACCGCTCGGACTTCAAGCTCTGGCATTTCAAACCGTTCCTGACCGCCGCGGGCGTCTCCAATGGCATGTCGTTTATCGGCGGCGGTATCCTTCTGGACGTTTTTTTCGGCCGCCGCTACGTCGTCACCCCCAGCTTTGCGGCCACGTATTGGCGGGGCAAAACGGACGAGCTGGACCTGGGCCACGAGCTTGAGTTCCGATCCCAGATCGAATTCGCCTACCGTTTCGACGACCGTTCCCGGCTTGGGCTTGCCATCTCGCACTCATCGAACGCCTCCATCAGCGACACCAACCCGGGCACTGAAACCCTGCTGGTTAATTATTCGTATCCGCTCGGCAAATAATGGTGCAAATTCCCCTCGTGCGCCCGTAGCTCAGTTGGATAGAGCGCAAGATTCCTAATCTTGAGGTCGGAGGTTCGAATCCTCTCGGGCGCGCCATTCAGCCCTCGTCTTCTTCGATGGACCATATTTTGGCATGCGCCCCTTCGCCGCTTTTCGGGATCACTTTGATCCGTTCGGCCACGCCTTCGTCCGTAAACTCCCTTTCGATCGCCAGCAAGGTGCCGGCGGGATGATCGCAAAGTCCCGCCGCATAAGCCGCCTCTTCCTTGGCCGCTTCGACGGCGGCCAGCATATCGGGCGCGCCGTAGCGTTCATGAAGATGGGCGGCCAGACGGCGGACGACGTCTTCGAACTCGGCGTCCGGAATGACTGTCACCTGAACGAAGGTTGAGTGCCCGAAGCTTTCGGTGCCGAGCCAGCCGTTCCTGAACGCTAGCTGTTGCTTCCCCGACATCGCCGCCGGGTCGGCATCGGCGAAAGCGAAGGTCCCGGTCACCGCCCATTCCCCGGGTTCCGCCGCCATGGGCAAGGCGTTTTCGTCGGAGACGTCAAGACGGATGGTGCGCGGGAATTTCACGTGTGGATTTTCCTTTAAATCGTTTCCTCAGGGGAAAAGGTATATACCGTGCCGGACTTTGCGTCTTGGCCGAAAAGCGGATAATCCTATTAACAAGCCCCGGGAACCAACATCCATGCCATGCTCTTCAAAGACGATTTTCCGGACAACCCGCGCCCTCTGCCTAGCGGCGGGGTTTGCTGCCGTTTGCATTTTTTCGGGGCCGTCCAGGGCCGGTGATTTCACCGTTAGTGTCCTGAAATCGGTGGTCAGTCTGTTGCCGGAATGGCCGGGCGCCGGAAACCGGCCCAAGGAACCGGAAGGCACCGCCGTCGCCATCATGCCGGGAGGCTATCTGGCCACCAACGGCCACGTCATAGGCCGCGCCAGGAAAATAAAAATCAGGCTTTCGGACGGTCGAATCATGCCCGCAGAAATCATCGGCCGCGACACGTTTACCGATATCGCCCTGATCAAGGCCGACCATGACTTTCCGGTTCTGCCTATCGGGGAGGACCCCGGTTTGGGCCAATCGGTCTGCGCCATCGGCAATCAGTTCGGAATGGGTTTGTCCATGACCTGTGGCGTCGCATCGGCCTTGCATCGGACGGGAACGGGCTTCAACGAGATCGAGGATTTCATCCAGACAGACGCCGTCGTCAACCCAGGGGGTTCCGGCGGCGCATTGATCGATGGCCAGGGGCGCTTGATCGGGCTTGTTTCGGCGATTTTTACCAAGGACAGCGACGCCAATATCGGCGTTAATTTCGCCGCTTCCATGAAACTGGTGATGCGGGTCGTCAGGGATCTCAAACAACTGGGCCGGGTTGTCCGCGGCAAGCCGGGGTTCGGCGTCCGCGACTTGTCGTTGGCCGAGCGCCACACCGGAGCGGGCGCCGCCATTGACAGAATGGACCGTGGCGGGGCCGCCATCGAGGCCGGCCTGGAAGTGGGGGATGTCATTGTTAAGATCAGCAAGCGAACAATCAAAAAGGCCAGCGATGTGCCAAGCGCCATCCACATGGTCAGGCCGGGCGATTCCATTGAGGTTGCCTTCATCCGCTCGGACCGGCGTCAAACCGTGACCCTGAGGCTCAAGCCCTGAACCTTACGGAACCCTCACGGTAGCGTTATTTGACGGCCATCCGTCATAGGTTATGTTTTTCTGATGTTCGTTTTATTGAAAAACTCGGAGAACGGTTCATGCGTTTGGTAATGTTTTTTCTGGTGGTCACATTGATGGCCTGGCCCGCAAAGGCCGAAAACCCAACCCCCTATTCGGGCACCAAGGTGATCGAAACGGGCCAGCCGTTCGATGCCTTCATCGAAAAACTCACCGCCGCCATCAAGGCCAACAAAATGGGCATCGTCGGCAATGCCTGCGCCACCTGCGGCGCCAAGAGGATCGGCGTGACCATTCCTGGCAACAGGGTGATCATGATTTTCAATCCCCACTTCGCTGTCCGCATGCTGAAGGTCAGCGAGGCATCCGGCATCGAGGCGCCGGTCAGGCTTTACGTCACCGAACAGCCCAATGGAAAAGCCCGGCTGACGTACCGTCTGCCGAGCCATCTTTTCGGCGCTTACAAGGTGCCGGCCCTGGACAAGATGGCTAAGGAACTGGACACCATCTTCGCCCGCATCGTTAAACAGGCAACCAGTTAGAAAAAGGCCATGACCACCGCCACAGCCACCCTGCCGCCGGTCCAGCGTCCGTTTTTGTTCGTGGCGCTGGCGTTGGTCGCCGGCCTTATCGTTCATTTATCGGCAAGCGGAGCCAGGCTTCCGGCGTTGTTCGGCGTCGGTATCGGCCTGGGCGTGGCGCTATATCATGCGGCCTTGGGTTTCACCGGTGCCTATCGCCAAGCCATTCTTGAGCGTGACATTTCCGGCATCACGGCGCAGTTGATCATGCTGGCGGCGGCGATGTTGCTGTTCGCGCCGGTCCTGGCCGAAGGAAGAATTTTCGGCCACGGCGTTGTCGGCGCCGTCGCACCGGTCAGCATTTCCATGATCTTCGGGGCTTTTATCTTCGGTATCGGCATGCAGATCGGCGGCGGTTGCGGGTCCGGGACCCTTTTCACCATCGGCGGCGGGAATTTACGCATGGTCCTGACGCTGGTGTTTTTCTGCTTCGGCGGCCTGTGGGGAAGCCTGGACCTTTACTGGTGGTCTTCGCTTCCGAGCATAGGCTCTGTTTCCATCGCCAATGAACTGGGCTGGGGTCCGGCTCTCGGTTTGCAGTTGGGCGCGCTCGGGCTCATTTATTTCGTGCTTCGCCGACTTGGGGGCGAAAGCAAGCGGCCGCTTTGGTGGCAAGGCGGATTTTCCCTTGAGCGGCTTGTTCGCGGGCCGTGGCCGCTTTTGCTTAGCGCCGGCCTGCTGGCGCTTTTTAACTGGGCGACGCTTCTGATCGCGGGCCATCCATGGTCGATTACCTGGGCGTTTACCCTTTGGGGGGCGAAGGCCGCCGTCGCCTTGGGAATGGATCTATCGGCAAATCAATTTTGGTCCGGCGGATTTGCCGGCGGCGCACTGTTGCGTCCCGTTCTCGCGGACGTGACCTCGGTCATGAACATCGGCATCGTTTTAGGCGCCTTCGCCGCCGCCTCCCTTGCCGGGAAAGTCGCGCCGAAAACCAATTATCACTGGCGATCGCTGTGGGCGGCGATAATCGGCGGCATACTTTTGGGATATGGCGCCAGGCTCGCCTATGGCTGCAACATCGGCGCTTTTTTCAGCGGCATCGCCTCGACCAGCCTGCACGGCTGGGCGTGGATCGTCTTCGGCATTGCCGGAAACGTTATCGGCGTCCGGCTCAGGCCGCTATTCCGGCTTTAGGAACCGCCCCCGGAAAGATAACGGCTGAGCGCCTTGGCCATGACCTCGGCATCAGTATCATGGGGAAACAGGGTCACGAACTTCCCGTCTGGCCCCATCAGAAACGTCGTCGGCGTATGGGTCACCAGGTATTCGTCCTTAGGCGCATCGGCAAGGACGACCTTGGCGCGGAAAATACGGTAGGCAAGGGCGATGTCCCGCACCTGTTTTTCGCTACCGGTCAGCCCGATCAGGCGGGGATGAAATTGGACAACGAAGGATTTGAGGATTTCCGGTTTATCGCGGTCGGGATCGACGGAAACGAAAAGCGGCTGCACCCTTGCCGCCCCTTCCCCCAACAGGTCGAGGGCCGAGGAAAGGGTCTGCAGCCCGGTCGGACAGATATTCGGGCAAAAGGTGTAGCCGAAAAAAACCAGTAGAAACCGGCCCTGAAAATCCTTGTCGGAGCGTTCCCGGCCCTGATGATCAACAAGGGTAAAAGGGCCGCCGAAAGAAATCGGGAAATCCTTGGCCGAAGCGGAACTCGGCGCCGGGTTGGGCGCGGGGTCATTGGCATGGGCATTCGATACGGCGAACACCCAAACCAGGGCCAACACCGCCGCCCCTAAAAACCGGCCCCTGAACCCGGGTCCGCCAACGGCAAGCGGTGCCGGGGTCATTCTTTCGGCTTCAGTCCCGGAATGCCGAACACGCCTTGCCCAGCGATGGCCTTTTTGATCGTTTTATCGTTCCTGAACCATTGGCCGGCGGCTTTGCCCCCGTTGGCTTTCGACCAGTCCTTGCCGAACTGATTGGCGCGGCTCCATTTGCCGTCCGGGGCCAGCTTTTTGAATTGCAGGGCGAACAAAGGAATTTTCGGGTTTTTGATCAACAGCCCGTCGGCAATGATCCTTTTGCCGCAGAATCCGATCAGGTCGTTGGCGGCGCCTGCGAAGATATCGACATTCTTGACCGGCAGGATCAAGGTCCCGTCGTCTTTGAGAAGCCCCAACTGGCGTTTGCCGCTACCACAATCGACCGGGCAGTCGCCTGTCAGTTCACAAAGCACATCCACAACCTTGGCTTCGAAGCGGGCCTTCTCCTCGCCGTCAATGCCCCATTCCTCAGCCGCACGGGCCTCCCCGGTGCCCAACAAAAGGACCGACACCATAAGAAAGGATAATATTTTTTTCATGGCTACTTCCCGAACGGCTGAATGCCGTATTCATCGTGGGTCAGGTTGACGATGCCCTTGTCGTCAGCGACCTGGGTGACAATCAGGTACTTGACCCCGTCACGCTCATAGAGGTCGCCATCAACGGTCACTTTATGGGTCTGAATGTTGATGATGCGCTGGTTGGCGACGCTGGTGTCATCGCCCTCGACCTTCAGCACCACATAGACATCACCCTTGTCGTCTTTGACGCTGACGGGGATGCCACCGACGGCGCACCAGACGGCGCATTGGTGATGGGCGGTACCAAGGCCGTACATGATTTCGGTGACGTAACACCAGGTGTCGATAATCTCGCCGGTCACCTTGACCCGTTTTGCCGCCGCTTGGGCGCCGGGGACGACCGCCAGGGCCACGATCAGGGCCGCCACGGCGCTAAATAGCTTTTTCATATCTTTTCCCTTTCAAGCGGTCGAAAACTGATTCAACGGCTTGATTGGTACATGGGAAACGGGCCCATCGCCATTCAACGTATATCACTTATGGGTGATGTAAGGAGACTTGGGGACGGCTGCGACTTAATCAACCCTGACGAGCCTAAACCCGATCAGGATATGCTTCAGGTATTTCGGCCTAGCGTGCTTGGCGGCCGGGCGACAGACGCCGCAGCCCTTGTCGTCCCAGGATCCCCCTTTGACGATGATGCGGCCTTTTCCCGCTTCAGTAGACGTCCATTCGAAAACCTGTCCGGCCGGATCCAGAAGCCCAAAGGGGCTACGGCCTTCCGGAAACCGGCTCACCGGCATTGTATCGAAGGGTCCCAGATCATGGCTGTTCAAGAGACCGGGTTCATAAGAATCCCCCCAGGGGAAGCGGCGGCCATCAGTCCCACGGGCGGCTTTTTCCCACTCGGCCTCGGTCGGTAAGCGCCAAGTCTTGCCGGTCCGTTTCGTGAGCCACGCCGCATAGGCCCGGGCATCATCCCAAGACACCATCACAACGGGATGATCCCTTCGACCACTTGGAAGCATGCCTTTTTTCCAGGCGTGGCGGCGGGTGCGGGTAAAGGGATGGACCAGCTTGTACGTGGCCCAGGTCTTGGCGTCCACGTCCGGCGCGGTATGACCAGTGGCGGTGACAAAAGCCAGGTATTGGGCATTGGTGATAAGGGTTTTGGTGATTCGGTAGGCGGCGGTCTGGATTTTTTGGCGTTTTTGCTCACTTTCGTACCAACCCCATTCCCGCGTCCGGCTATGGCCATAAGCGGCCTCGTCCAGACGGTAGGCCGCTTCACGCTCGGCCCGGTCGGAGCCGGCGATAAAGAGCCCTTCGGGGATTTTCACCGTTGCCGGGACGGGTTCGGCGGCCAAGGCGCCCAGGTGGAAAAACCCCATCAAGGTTATAACCAAAAGGAAATACGGCAGTTTTTTCAATTGTCGGCTCCCTGGAACAGCGCCAATTTCCGAAAAAGTATACCCTTCCAGGTACGTCGGCGCCCGGCCATCACAATCCTGTGAAGACGTTTGATTCGAGGCAACGGCGCGGTTCTGCCACGATCAGCACACTCTAATAAAAACGACTCGTAATTAGATAAAGAATTCGGAACAGGAGGCCACTTTGAGGTCATTCAAATTCTCGCTTCTGTCGACCACGGTCATTCCGGCATTCCTAGGGGCCGGGATTGCCGTTGGGGGCGCGTTATCACCGGCAACGCCAGCCAGCGCCGCGAACGTGGGGGCGGAACAACAAACTTTGTTACCGGTGGCCAAGCCGAAACCCCGGCAAATCCAGCTTGCCGCGTGTCGACCGTGCAACCCCTGCGCGGCCAAAAAGGGCTGCAACCCCTGCAATCCCTGCGGCGCAAAGAAAAGGGGCTGCAATCCATGCAATCCGTGTGCGGCCAAGGGCGGCAACCCCTGCGCGGCGAAGGGCTGCAATCCGTGCAATCCGTGCAGTGCCGGTGGCGAGGCGGTTTCCAAGAAGTGTGTGGTGCCGCGTCTGCAGGCGGCCTGGGCCAAGAGCCCCTGCAATCCTTGCAATCCCTGTGCGCCTAAGAAGGGTTGTAATCCATGCAACCCCTGTGCCGCGAAGAAGAGAGGCTGCAATCCTTGCAACCCCTGCGCCGCCAAAAAGAGCTGCAATCCGTGCAACCCGTGCGCCGCTAAAAAGGGCTGTAATCCGTGTAATCCGTGCAACCCCTGTGCCGGCAGCGGTGGCCCTGAAATTTCATCGGCTGAAGCAAGCGCTGCCTATAACTGCGCGAAGCCCGAGTTGAAAAGGATCTATGCCAAGGCTGGCATGAGACAGGTCAAGGGCTATACCGGATGGCTCAAGGTCAACAAGGTGGCCTATCAGTCCGCCACCCATGGCGGCCGGTACGTCAACAACTACGCCAACAAAAAGGCCGATCATCACTATAAGAATTTCGAAAAGGCGGGAATCATGCCGTTAGGTTCGGTCCTGGCCAAGGACAGCTTCGTGACTCGTCTTGACGGAAAAATCGGCCTCGGGCCGCTGTTCATCATGGAAAAGATGAGCAAAGGCTTTAACAAGGGGTCCGGGGATTGGCGTTATTCCATGATCATGCCCAACGGTAAGGTCGCCGGCATGACCAAAGGCAAGGGCATGAACATGAAGTTCTGCGCCGAAT
>CAZVFL010000062.1:0-12251 GCA_964626025.1 uncultured Thalassospiraceae bacterium | reverse complement strand
AAAAAGCGCCACCGGGGATCAGCAGGAATTCAAAATCCATTGACCAGGAACAACAGGCCGGCGGCGATGCTGAGCCCCCCGGAAACCGCCACCAGCGTCTTCTGCCCTTCCCGCCAGCCGGCGAATTCCAGCGCCAAAAGCCGTACCCCCCCGGTCAGATGGAGAGCCAAGAGGATAATCAACCCGGCCTCGGCCAGCTTGACCATCGGCAGCTGGGACCACACCAGGAACCCGTCGAGCCGGGCTTCCCCCTCGAGCGCCAGCCCGAGCACGTAAAAATGCACCGGCAAAAACAGCGCCAGCAAAAACCCGGATACCCGATGCAGCGCGAAGGCCCACCAGGTGGCGTGGTTGCGGTGCCCGCCCGTCATCCGACGCTTCCCAAACGGTAAAGGCCGGCAACCGCGGTGCCGCCCATGACCAGCATGGCCAGCGCGAAAAGAAGGACGATGGCGTTGACCCAAAGTCCCCGGAACGGCGTCATCTCGGCAAGCACGGTGCGCAGCCCGAGGGGCGCGTGAACGGCGGCGGCGACGACAAAGACGCCGTAGAACGCTGCCCACGCCACGTTGCCGCCGACCCGGGAAATGATTTCGGCCGCCGAAAGCCCCCCTTGCTGGGCGGCGATGATGCCCACCAGGTGCACGGCGACGCAACCCGCGAGCACGAAGGCGCTAATTCGTTGCGCCAACCACAGCCGGGTCTGGGCTTTTGCTCCGTTCATAACCCGCCCTTCAATGCCGCCACCGCCACCGCCTTCTTCAGCCCGGCGATGGAGCGGGTCGGGTTGAGCCCCTTGGGGCAATGCTCCTGGCAGCCTTCCTGGGAATGGCACGATAGGCAGCCTCCGTCGCCGGCCACCAGCAAAAGGCGCTTCTTCCCCAACCCGTCGCGGGCGTCGTTAATCAGCGTCCAGGCCCGGTTGAGCGCCGCCGGGCCCAGGTAATCGGGCTTCCATTGAACCACGTCGCAGGCGGCGTAACAGATGGCGCAGCCGATGCACTCAATACCGGCATCGGCGTTTTGGCGCTTACGCTCGGTGGGCGGGATGCGGGCGAAATCGTCGGTTCGGGTCCGGGTCGGCTGGAACCGGCCGCCCGCCTTGGCCCATTTGTCGAAGAAATCCCGCATGTCCACCGCCAGATCCTTGATCACGGGCAGGTTCCTCAAGGGCGCGATTTCAAGACGGCCGCCCGTGGCCGCATCGGCGACATGGGTGCGGCAGGTCCAGCGGGGCCGCCCGTTGACTGTCATGGCGCACGACCCGCACATGCCGACCCGGCAGGAGAAGCGGTAGCTCAAGCTGGCATCCAGGCGGCGCTGCACGAAGGTGACCACGTCCAGCACCGTCTGGTTCTGTAACCGTGGCACGTCATAGGAAACGAACCGGCCGTCCCCGGCCCCGCGCCAGATGGATACGGAAAGGGTTTCAGGCATGGGGGGAGTATAAGGGGTTTATTTGAGGTGTTCCATCCAGGGCCCGGCGGATATGATCTAATCGCCGCTTCGATTTCTTCGCCGTTTTTTAGGCGGTTTTTTTTGGGGATGGTCCGGGGGTTCCAGCGCACATGTTCGGTTTCGAATGGGAAATGATCGCCATCATGGCGTTCGCCTTGACCGTCGGCGGCATCGTCAAGGGCGTGGTCGGGCTCGGCCTGCCGTTGGTGACAATGGCGATTTTGTTGAATTTCATGCCGCCGATTCCCGTGCTGGGCCTGTTGGTGGTGCCAATCCTGGTGACCAACCTGTGGCAGACGGCGCGCTCAGGCAACATCATCGAGCCGCTCAGGCGATTCTGGCCGATGATCACGGCGGCCCTGGTGTTCCTGTTCATCGGCGCCGAGCTGATCGTCGCCATGGACACTGAAGTGCTGTTCGGGGTGCTGGGGGTGTGCGTGGTCGTTTTTTCGGGAACCAGCCTGGCCCGGCCCAACGTGCCGGCCCTCAGGCCCGAAACGGAGAAATGGGCAGGCCCGCTGGCCGGCGCCATGGGCGGGTTCATGGGCGGAATCTCGACCATCTGGGGGCCGCCCATGACCATGTATTTCGTCATGCTGAAGCTGGAAAAGGACACTTTCGTGCGCACCGTGGGGCTGGCGTGGTTTTCGCTCGCCGTTCCGCTGGTCTTCGCCTATTGGCAGAACGGCATCTTTTCCGGCGACATTATCCCCCTATCGGCGGCGGGCTGCGTGCCGAGCATGATTGGCATCAGGATAGGGGAGAAAATCCGCGAGCGCATAGACCAGGAAACCTTCCGCAAGGTGATGCTGGTGGCCTTGCTCATCATCGGCTTGAACCTGATCCGCAGGGCGGTATTCTGAACCCAGGCGAAAGGAACTAAGGGGCCATGGCGGGGGAACGCGGACAATTCTCCACCAAACTCGGCTTCGTCCTGGCGGCCGCGGGCTCGGCCATCGGGCTGGGCAATATCTGGAAATTTCCGTATCTGGTGGGCCAGAACGGCGGCGGCGTTTTCCTGATTATCTACCTCGGCTTCATACTCACCATCGGCGTCAGCGTCATGTTGGCGGAACTGGCGATCGGGCGCACCGGCGAGAAAAACCCGGTCGGCGCCTTCGCCCATCTGAAGGGCGGACCGTGGGTCGCCGTCGGCTTCATGGGTGTTTTCACCGGTTTCGTGATCCTGTCGTTCTATAGCGTCGTCGGCGGCTGGACCATCGCCTACGCCGTCAAGACGGCGACGGGGCTTTTGGCCCTCGCCGACGCCAAGGCGCTGGGCGAGGCCTTCGGGGCCTTCGTCGCCGACCCGCTGGAACCCATCGTCTATCACGGGCTGTTCATGGCGATGACCATCTCGGTTGTCGCCCGTGGCATCGGCACCGGCATCGAGCGCGCGTGCCGGGTGCTGATGCCGGCATTGTTCGTGCTGCTGGTGGTGCTGTGCATCCGCTCGGTGACGTTGCCGGGGGCCGGAGCCGGCATCGCCTTCTTCCTCGATCCCGATTTTTCCAAGGTCAACCCGGGCATGGTCATCGCCGCGCTGGGTCATGCCTTTTTCTCGCTGTCGCTGGGCATGGGGGCGATGATCACCTATGGGTCCTACATTTCGCGCCAGACCAACCTTCCCGTGGCCGCGCTGTGGGTGACGTCGCTCGACACCCTTATCGCGGTGATGGCCGGATTCCTGATCCTGCCTGCCGTCTTCGCCTTCGGCTTCGACCCGGGGGCGGGGCCGGGGCTGACCTTCATCACGCTGCCCGCCGTGTTCTCGCAAATGCCCTGGGGCGGGTTCTTCGGGACGCTGTTTTTCGTGCTGCTGGCGGTCGCCGCGCTGACGTCGGCCATGTCGCTGTTGGAGGTGGTGGTGGCGTATCTGGTGGACGAGCGGCGCGTCAGCCGCCCGAAGGCGGCCATGGGCGCGGGGGTGGCCATTTTCCTCCTCGGCATCCCGTCGTCCCTGTCGCTGGGCATGTGGAGCGATTTCACCGTTGCCGGCAAGGGTTTCTTCGATGCCATGGATTACATCGCGTCCAACGTGCTGATGCCGACGGGGGGCATCTTCATCTCGTTGTTCGTCGGCTGGGTGGTGTTCCCCAAGATCATGGACGCGGAAAACGGCGGCATCGGCCATGGCTTCCGCTGGGCGAAAGTATGGCGGGCGGTCTGTCAATACGTGGCACCGGCCGCCATCGCCTGGATATTGGTCAGCGGGCTTTAGGAAATGCACTCATCAACGGGGGGTCGCGCGCCCCCCAATGGACACTCTTTTCAGCTTGCGTTATCCTTAACGGCTACTGCGTTCAATTGACGGAAGGAGGCTGGCATGTTGGACGCCCTCAAGAAGCTTATCGGCGTCGACGAGGAAGGCAAGAAGCGGCGCCAGCAGGCGATTAAGCAGGCGCTCGAAGAGGAGCGGCGCGAACGCGAGGAGCGGGCCCGAGCGCACGCGAAAAAGCTCAAGCACGATGCCGATGAAGTCAAAGCGGCCGAGCAGGACGACAAGTAAGCGCCCGGCAACACCGTTTGGATTCTGATCTCGGGGCTTTAGGTACGGATGCGAGATGGGCAGCGTTTCCTATATCATTACCCTTTATAACAAGGCCCCGTTCATTCCCTGGATGATCAAGGGGCTGGCCTCGCAGGTCGGTGACTTCGACAAGCAGTTCGTTTTTGTCGATGACGGTTCGATGGATGGGTCGCTCGATCTAGTGAAGAAGCTTACCGAAGGCTGGGAAAACACGGTTTATATTGAGCAAAGAAATCAAGGACCCAGCATTGCCACCAATCGGGGTGCCGAAGAAGCCGCTCACACATGGATGAAGATGGTCGACGGTGACGACATCCTCATCCCCTATGCCGGCAAGCTGATGAAGGAAATTGCGGAGAAATTCGAAGCCGATGCGGTCTATTCGTGGCCTTTCGGCGTGCCCTCCCGTGTGGAATATACCGAGGACATGACGTTCGAACCGGAACCTACCGACGAGGCGGCGATTCAGGCGCGCTACCTTGAAAACACCCTCTATGAGGTGGTGCGCCACGGCTGGTCGGGCAGTTCTAACGCTTTTTTCAATACCCAGGCCTTCAGAGAGGCCGGGGGGTGCGATGAGCGGGTCTTTGTGCAGGATTGGGCGCTGCCCCTGCGTCTAGCGCAACGGGAAAAAATCATCTTCATCCAGCCGTTAGTCTGTGTCGGCCCCTTGGTCGCCGAGGATCGTATGATGGACAACTTTCCCCAAATGATCCACGACCTAAGCGCGACCCACCTTGGTTTTCTCAAGGACAATCCCAACTTGCCCCGCAAGATCAAATGGTTGATGTATGAACGCGCTGTCGGGCGGGCCTGGAAGTGGGCGCACCGTAAAAACGGTCACGGCCTGGCCTCGCCCTATTTCTGGCGGTATGCGCTAGCCAAACTTCGGTTTCCGGTCAACGAAGTCAAAATGATTGAACAGAGTCTTGAGGCTTTCCGCGAACGTCACGAGGTGCGATTGCCTAAGCCTCATTCCCGAGCTTAAATCAGGGAACTTTAAGAAACCGCCAACAACATCTTGCCCTTGCTCTGGCGCGCCTCGATGGCGTCGTGGGCGGCTTTTGCGTCCGAGAGCGGGAATTCCCGGTCGATGGTGACGGTGAGCTTCCCTTCGCGGTAAAGCCTGAACAGGTCGTCCGAGCGCCGCCGCCGGGCCTCAGCCGTCGGGATATAGTCGGCCAGGTGCGGCCGGGTGAAGAACACCGAGCCCGCCTCGGCCAAATCCAGCGGGTCCAAGGCGCCTATGGGCCCCGACGCGTTGCCGTTGTTGGACAGCATGCCCCGGGGTTTCAGGCATTTGAGGCTCTGTTTGATGGTGTCCTTCCCGACGGAGTCATAAACCACGTCGACGCCCTCGCCGCCGGTGATCTCCGAAACCGCTTCGGCGAAATCCACCTCGCGATAGAGAATCGCGTGGTCGGCGCCGCGGGCCTTGGCGATCTCCGCCTTTTCCCCGCTGCCGACGGTGGCCAGCACCTGGGCTCCCCGCATCTTGGCCAATTGAATAGCCAGTTGGCCCATGCCGCCGGCGCCTGCGTGGATGAGGCACGAATCCTCTTCCTTCAACGGGTAGAGCGAATGGGTCAGGTAATGCGCCGTCATCCCCTGCAACTGCAACGCCGTGGCGATATCAAGGGGCACGTCTTCGGGCACGGAAACCAGCTTCCACGCCGGCACCGCCACCAGTTCGGCGTAACTGCCCAGCTCCAGGCAATAGGCGACCTTGTCCCCTGGTTTTAAGCCCTCGACGCCGGGGCCGGTGGCCTCGATGACGCCCGCCCCTTCCATGCCGGGGGTGAAGGGCGGTTGGTTCTTGTATGTGGTGGACTTCTTGAAGATGCCGCCCCTCATATAGACGTCGATGAAATTGATACCGGCGTAGGCCGTGCGTAGAAGCGCCTCGCCTTCCGCCGGTTCCGGCGCCGCCACGTCGGCGAGCACCAGTTGATCCGAGCCGCCGTAGTCCTGGACCTGAATCGCCTTCATCAGCCGAGCCTTTCCTTCAATACCCCGCCGACGTGAGACGGCGTTTCCAGCACCGTGACGCCGGCTTCCTCCAGCGCCTGTTTCTTTGACTGATAGGTGCCCCGGCGGCCCAAGACGATGGCCCCGGCGTGGCCCATCTTTTTACCGACCGGCGCGGCATCCCCGGCGATAAAGGCGATCACCGGTTTTTTCATGGATGCCGCGTATGGGGCGGCCTCTTCCTCCATGGCGCCGCCGATCTCGCCGACGATGACCACCGCCTCGGTGCCTTTATCCGAGTCCAGCGCCTCCAAGGCTTCGCGGGTGGTGGTGCCGATGACCGGGTCGCCGCCGATACCGATGAAGGCCGACTGGCCGAAGCCGGCGGAAACGATGTTCTGGCACATCAGCGTGCCGAGCGAGCCGGAGCGCGAGATCACGCCGACGGCGCCTTTCCGGAAGATACGTCCGTTGAAGGCCGGCATGAAGCCCAGGAAACATTCGCCGACGGTGACGGAGCCCGCCGTGTTGGGCCCGGTGATGAAGGTGCCTGAGTCACCGGCCGCCGCCATCACCTGCATGACGTCGTGGACGGGGATGTGCTCGGTCAAAATGCAGAGGTTCTTGGCCCCGGCCTCGATGGCGTCCAGGGCCGCGTCTTTGACCCTCAACGGCGGGATGAACAGCACCGAGGCGTCGAAGCCGCCCTCGTCCTTAAGCGTGTCCATGGCCTCCCGGGCGCTGGCGAAAACCGGCACCCCGCAATGTGTGGTCCCGGCCTTTTTCGGATTGACCCCGGCGATGACGTTGGTGCCGTATTCCTGCATGCGTTCGGTCCAAAACGTGCCCTGCTTGCCGGTGATGCCCTGGACCAGGACCCGGTGCTGCCCCCGGACGATCCTCATTTCGATGCGCCTTTTGCGGCCTTGACCGCCGCCTTGCAGGCGGCGTCCATGTCGGGATAGGGCTCCATGCCGAGACGGTCCTTGAGCATTTCGATGGCCTCTTGGTCGCCGGTGCCGGCGATGGAAAAAAATACCGGGAGCGACGGCTCAAGTTCGTCCCAGGCGTTCAACAGCCCTTCCATCATCACCTCGCAGCGGGCGAAGGCGCCGCAGAAGTTGACGACGAGGCTGTTGACCCCCGGTTTGTCGAGCACCATTTCAAGCGCCGTCTTGGCCTTGGTGTAGGCCTCGCCGCCGATCTCGCAGAAATTGGCGGGGCTGCCGCCGTGATGGCGGACCACGTCCATGGTGGTCATGGTCAGCCCGGCGCCGTTGGCCAGCACCCCGACGTCGCCCTCCAGCTCGATGTATTTAATCCCCGCGTCCTCGCCACGCTGTTCCAGTTCCGTCAACTTTTCCGGCGTGCCGGTGGCGGCCAGCTCTTCCTGGCGCTTTACGCCTGAATCGTCCAACACGAACTTGCAGTCCAGCGCCACCAGCGAGCCCGGCCCGGTCAACGCCAGTGGATTGATCTCGATGAGTTCGGCGTCGTTGTCCCGGTAGGCGGCATAAAGCTTCACCAGCACATCCACGATTTCGTCTCCGGCGCCGCCGAGATCGAGTCCTTCCAGCATCGCCTTGGCTTCTTCGATTCCGAACCCCCGGCGGATATTCACCTCGGCACGGCGGATGGCATCAGGGGTTTTGTCGGCGATGTCCTCGATGTCCATGCCGCCTTCGGTGGAGAACATCACCAGCGGCCCCTTGGTTGCCGGGTCGTTGAGGACGGCGGCATAGAACTCGCGCTTGATGTCGGCGCGCGCCTCGACCAATACGCTCTCGACTCTATGCCCGGCGATTTCCATGCCAAGGATACGCTCCGCCGCCTCACGGGCCTCGTGCGGTTGCTCCGCGTAGGCAATGCCGCCGGCCTTGCCGCGCTTGCCGGCCGGCGCCTGCGCCTTGACCATGCAAAGACCGAGTTCCTTGGCGGCCTTTTCGGCCTCGTCAGGCGTTCGCGCCAGGATGCTTTCCGGCACGGCGATGCCCGCCGCTTTCAACAGCGGCTTGGCGGCGTGTTCCTCGAAGTTCATAGGCCCTGCTTTGAAAAAAAGTCCTTCGCTTTGCTCAGTGTACTTTTTTTCATTTTCAATATAGAAGAAAGAAGGCTTGGGGCGGCCCGGCGCCTTCTTTCCACCTTTTTATTAAAGGTCCGGTCTGATGACCGGACCGATTAAAAACGTCAAAACCGTCCGCGGAGCCGCCTCAAGGGCGGATTTGACAGTGAATCAACCGGGAAAAAGTACACCGAACCCCATATGGCACATAGGGGTGAGGAACTTTTTCACGATTTCTCATTTGCCGATGCGGTCCCAGTGGCCGCCGAAGAGGTCTTCCTCCGACGGCTTGTCCTCGGGAATTTCCGTAACCAGGTGGGTGACGTTGATGAAGTGGCGGTAATTGAGGTTTTCCGAGATCGAGTTGCCGGCCCAGGTGCCGCAACCCATGGACAGCGTGAACGGCAGCCCGTTGGTGAAGCTGCCGCCGGCGCCGAAGGCATGCGCCTGGTTGACCAGGACCCTGACCACGTCCAACTCCTCGGCCAGCCGGCGGGGCTGGTCGGAATCCTTGGTGTGAATGCCGACGGAATGCCCGCGGCCGCAGACGTCCATGATGGCGTTGACGTGGGCCATGGCGTCGTCGAAATTACGCGCCTTGTAAACCGTGAGCACCAGCGACAGCTTCTCGTCGGCGAACGGCGTGCCGGGACCGGGGTTTTCGTCCTCGACCATGAAGAATTTGGCTTTTTGGGCATCCTCTCCCAACCCCGCCTCGGCCGCGAATACGTCGGCGTCCTTGGCGATGACCTTGCGGTTGAGATGCCCGTCCACCCACAGCGTTTCCTGGATTTTCTTTTTGTCCTCAGGCCCGGCCAGATAGCCGCCGGTTTCCTTCAAAGCGGCGATCATATGGTCATAGACGTCGTCTAGGATAATCACCGCGTTTTCCGACGAGCACGAGGTCGAATTGTCGAAAATCTTGGACTGGGTGATTTTTTCCGCCGCGTCCTTAAGCTCGGCCGTGGAATCGACGATCACCGAAACGTTGCCGGCGCCGACGCCGATGGCCGGCGTTCCCGATGCATAGGCCCGGTGCACGTTGTTCTGGGACCCGGTGACGACGACCAGGTCCGCCGCCTCCATCAGCGCCTGGGTCAGCGCCTTGTTGACCGGTTTGGGAAGCACCTGCACCAAATCGGCGGGCAGGCCGATTTTTTCCAGTTCGGCGCGCATATAGTCCACCGTCTTGGTGGTGGTAGACGCCCCGGCGGGGCTCGGCGCCACGATCACCGCATTGGCCCCTTTCAGCGCCATCATCGCCTTGCTGATAGGCGTCGCCGCCGGGTTGGTGGAGGGTGCTATGGCAGCGACGACGCCGACCGGTTTGGCGTACTTGACGATGCCGAGCGCCTTGTCTTCCCCGATGACGCCGCGGGTCTTGGCCCGCATCAGGTCGCGCAGGCAGCCGAAGGTCTTGCGCCGGTTCTTGGCGGTCTTGCTCTCGACGTCGCCGAGGCCGGTGTCCTCGACCGCCAGTTCCGCCAGTTCGCGGGCGCGGGTGGGCTCGTAGATGGACCAGGCCAAGGCCGTCACCGCCTCGTCGACGCGGGCCTGGTCGGCGTCGGCGAAGAGCGCCATGGCGGCGCGCGCCTTGACCACAAGGCCCTGGACGATTTCGGCTTCACCGCCCGGTCCGGAAGCGGCGTCTGCCGACGCTGGTTGGCTCATGGTGGTTAATTCCCCGGTTTCCCAGGAATTATAGGGGGTGGCGGGCGATTGGCAATAACCGGGGATTTCGGCTATTCGGCAGCCCAGGGATAGGGCAACAGCCGGTCCAGGGGCTCGGAAATCTCGTAGACGCTTTTCACCGCCAGATCGTTGTCATAGGGAACGCCTTCCTGTTCGGCCCGTTTTTTCAGTCTTTCGGTGTGGACCTCGGCCACGTCCTTGGCAAAAACCATGTCGCCGGGATCGAAAATACGCAAATACCCGTCGGCGTCGCGGGCCGGCATCACCCGGCTTTTAACGAAACGGTTGGGCGACCAGGGAATGTCGAGCGCACCGGCCTCCAGCGCGTTGACGGCGCCCTGGGCGGCGTCGCCATCGCCCATTTCCAGGACCTTATCGATGACCGGCTTTGCCTCGCGGCGGATCAGGTCGACCTCGGCCTTGAATTCCGGCAGTTCGTCGAGCCGGATATGGCGGGCCAGATAGACCGCCATGCGGGTGGTGCGCAGCCCCTCGGCGTTGGCGTCGGGCGTCGGGATTCCATAGGCCTCGTGGGTGGTCTTGGTGGTGACGCTGACGGCGCCGCCGATGGCAGCCAGGGTGCCGCCATAGGACACCAGGGCGGCGGCCTGGGCATCGTCCTGGGGCCAGGCGCCCATCCAATGCAGCGACGTCACCGGCGTGAAAACGTCCTTGAACCCTGCGGCGGCCAGGTATTCCTCGGCCAGTTCCCCGCATACCTTGATCGCCGCCGCGTCCTGGATCAGGTGCAGGGTCTGGCCCAGTTCCAGGCCATAGTTCCTGACCCCCTGGCCGGCGGCCAACAGCGCATCGAGGACGGCAACGGCGATGGCGATGAAGGGCGGCACGTTGGTGCCGGTCAGGAACCCCGGCTGGCGGCGGTGCAGGTCAACGCCATGCTCGAGATAAAGCGCGGCCAGCCGGTCCAGGTACTGGTAATTGCGGATGCCTTCGGCGAGGGAGGTATCCTTGGTATAGGACGTGGTATAGGCGATGCCGGACCCCAGATAGCCCGAGAAACCGGCGGCGAAGCCGACCTCCGCCGTGAGGCGCGGCATGGCGGTGCCGGAAAGCACGATGGCCGGCTTGGAGATGGCCTCGATCAGCTTGCGGGTTTCACGGGGCCCGTAGTTGACCATGGGAAAGCCGTTGAGCATGGACCGGCCCTGGCGCTTTGATTCCTCGATGCCGACCTCAGCCTGGCTCCATTGTTCGTTGCGGGTGTAGCTGTCGGTGGTCGTCGGCACGATGTCGGCGAGGCCGTCCTGGTCCAGCGCCCGCATCAATTCCAGTTGCAATTCCAGTGTCCCGAAACCGCCACGGGGCTGGGTCAGGCAGCGGCCTTCCTCGGCGGCGCGCCGCATCACCCAGCCCAGTTGTTTTGATTGGGGCAAGGACTTGTGGAACTGGACGGCTTCGTCGATATCGACCTCGGCGCCCGTCGGCCAGCGGGCGAGATTCTCGGCCCGCATCCTGGCGAAATCATCGGCTGGAATCGCCGCCGCCGAAAGGGGAATGTCGTCCGTTTTCGAAGCCATGTCCGCCCTCTTATCCGGGGTTGCCCCGGACAGGATGCATGTGCTTGAGGCCCAGCGTCAAGGCGGCGTCCGGCTCTTTTTCCGCCAACAGCCCGCAGGCGAACAGGAGATAATCGCCGTCCACCAGCAACTCCGGCGCCTTGGGGCGGAGCGACCGCGGTTCCGCCGGGTCGGCCAGGCCCTGGCGAAGGACTTGGCCCGCGTTATCGCCATGGGCCAGCACGCCGCCGGTGCCGATCATGGTGTGGACGGCGCCTAAGTCCTTGCCGGTCTGGACGCTGAGGGGGCCGGTCACCGTCTGCACGATGTTGACCGAGCCGGCATGGCGGCTGACGGCGATTTTAAGAGCTGCTTCGGCCAAAGCCTGGTCGAGGCGCTTCTCGTCCTCGCCAACGGGCAGGCGTTCGATGTCGGACGCGAGACCGTCGAGCAGTTCACGGGCGCGCTCGGGCTCAAGGCCGGCGGCGGCGGCCAGCGCCTCAAGCCCGGACGCCTCGGCGATGGCCTGGGCGTTGACCCGCATGCCCAAGTCCCCTTCCACCGTGCGCTTTAGATGGGGCTCCGGCAGGCCATGGGGGATGACGCCTTCTCCCGTTGGCTCGCCACCGGCCACCGAGTGAACGTCGGTGGTGGCGCCACCGACGTCAACGACCAACAAGGGGCCGAGGCCCGGCTTGCCGGGAACGCCCTCGGACAACAGCCGCGCCCCTTCCAACACCGCCGCCGGGGTCGGCATCAGGACCCGGTCGAACATTGCCGCCGCCTTGTCTATGCCCTTGGCGTGGACGATGCGGTCCATGAACACCTGGCGGATGGCGGCGCGGGCGGGCTCGACGTTGAGGGTGCCCAATTCCGGCATGACGTTTTCGGTGACCGTGACCGTTTTCCCCGCCGCTTCCAAAATCGCCCCGACGTCATCGGCGGCCAGGCGATTGCCGGCAACGACCATGGGGCATGTCAGCGTGCTTCCGCCGAGGGTGCCGGCGTTTTCCAAAATCATGTC
>CAZVFL010000061.1:0-12593 GCA_964626025.1 uncultured Thalassospiraceae bacterium | reverse complement strand
GACACGTGGTACCGGCTCCAGGCGGCTTATGACCTGGCCCAGGCCAAGAAGAAGGCCGGCCGGATCAAGGTCAAGCGCATCGCAAGCGCGGCTTAGGGGAGTGTCCGCGCCTCTCCTTCGACGAGCTCAGGATGAAGCGCTTTTAAGGAATCCCCTCATCCTGAGGAGGGTGCGTCGGCGCCCGTCTCGAAGGATGGGAGGGCTGCTAAAACCTACCCGAGCGCCTCGTCCAATGCCTCGATCAGCCTATCCACCTCTTCGGTGGTGTTGTAATGCACCATGGAGGCGCGGACGACGCCGCCCTCGGCCTTGACGCCCAAGGCGTCCACCAGCCGCTTGGCGTAGAAATGGCCGTGGCCGATGGCGACCTTGGCCGGCGTCAGCAGCGGTGGAATCCCCGCCGACGACCGGCCGTCGACGGTGAACGAGAACATCGGCGCCCGGACCTGAGCCTCAACCGTCTTCGGCCCCAATAGCCTGACGCCCTTTTTCGAGGACAGGAAATCGACGAACCGTGCCGCCAGCGTCTCCTCGTGACGGGCGAACAGGTCGAACATGCCCTGGACCCTTCCGTGGAAGGTATTGGGCGGATCTTCCAGGTGGTGGGCGGCCAGCGCTTCGAAATAATCGCCGACCCCGGCGAGGGCCGCGGTGAATTCGTGGTTGGGGCCGCCGGGGTTCAGCTTCAACGGAATTTGATCGTCGAGAAAGAAATGGTTCTGGCCCGGAAGCCTTTCCAGGTGTTCCCGCTTGCCGTACAGCAGCGACACGTGCGGCCCATAGAGCTTGTAGAGGCTGATTAAATAGAAATCCACGTCCAGCGCCTTGACGTCCACGGCCCGGTGGGGCGCGTAGGCGACGCCATCGACGCAAACCAGGGCGCCGGCGTCATGGGCCTTCTGGGTGATGGCGTGGACGTCGTTGATGCCGCCCAAGACGTTCGAACAATGGCTGAAGCAGACAAGCCGGGTGTTTTCGGTCAGCAGCCCGTCCAGGGCATCCAGGTCCAGGGATTCGGTGTCCGGGTTGACCGGCCATTCCAGGACCTTGACGCCGTGATCGGCCAGCCTCAGCCAGGCGCCGATGTTGGCTTCGTGGTCCAGGTTGGTGACGATGACCTCGTCGCCGGGCTCCAGCATATGGGCAAAGGCCTTGGCGAGCACGAAGACGTTCATGGTCGTGGACGGGCCGATGATGACCTCGTCCGCCCGGGCGCCCACCATCTCCGCCATCAGGCGCTGGCCGGTGGCCATCCGTTCGGCGGCCGTGGCCGAGGCTTCGTAGGCGGCGCCCGGCTGGACCTGGGTTTCGCGCATGTACCGGGTAACATGCTCGATCACGCTCTCGGGCACGTAAGACCCGCCCGCGTTCTCGAAGAACGCCCAGTGCCAGCAGTTGTCGGGATAGAGCCCGCGGACAAAATCCAGGTCGAGGAGGGGAGGGCTCACGCGGCTTCAGGCGTAGGTGGCGATGGCCATGACCAGTTCCGCCACCTTGGCCGGATCGTCATCGAACCGAATTCCGGTATCCTTGCCGTCCGACCAGCGGACTTCCATGTTGAACGACCCGAAGGGCTCGATTTCGAGCACCACCATATCGCCGTTGTTCAAGGCCCGCGCGAGACGTATCTGGGCGCCGCCGAACGAGATGTTGACGATCTCGCAGTCCATACCGTCGTCGCCGACGTACAGACGGGCGGCGAAAAGAATGTCCTTGCGCTCAAATTCGCGGTTGTCGGCGGTTTTATCCTTTTTGCTCAACTAGGCCCCCCTAAATATCGGCGTAGATGTGGGTTTCAGCCTTGGCTCCCGGATGGGTGACGGCGCCGTGGCGGGCTTCGCCCACGGTTTGAGCATAGCGCCAAAGCGCACCGGACTGGTAATCGTTTTGTTGGGGTTTCCAGGCCTTTTTCCGCTTTTTCAACTCGGCCTCCGTAAGGTCCACGTCTATGGTCCCCTTTTCGGCGTCAATGGTGATGACGTCGCCCGACTTGAGCAGCCCAATGGGGCCGCCATTGGCGGCTTCCGGCGATACATGGCCGACGCAGAAGCCTCGCGTCGCGCCCGAAAACCGTCCGTCGGTGATCAACGCGATCTTGTCGCCCATGCCCTGGCCGTAGATGGCCGCCGTGGTCGACAGCATCTCGCGCATACCGGGGCCGCCACGGGGGCCTTCGTTGCGGATGATCAGCACGTCACCCTCGGCGTAGTCGTTGTTGAGCACGGCTTGGAAGCATTCCTCCTCGTTCTCGAACACCCGGGCCGGGCCGGTGTGCTGCATGTTCTTCATGCCGGCCACCTTGACGATGGCGCCGTCCGGCGCCAGGTTGCCCTGAAGCCCGACGACGCCGCCGGTCGGCGACAACGGGTCGGTGACCGGCCGGATGACGTCCTGGTCCTCGTTGAATTCCACGCCGGCCAGGTTTTCGGCGATGGTTTTGCCGGTCACGGTCAGGCAGTCGCCGTGAATGTATCCGCCGTCGAGCAGCGTTTTCATCAGCACCGGCATGCCGCCGGCCTCGTGCATGTCCTTGGCCACGTACTTGCCGCTTGGTTTCAGGTCCGCGAGATAGGGCGTTTTCCTGAAGATTTCGCAAACATCCAACAGGTCGAAGTCAATGCCGGCCTCGTTGGCGATCGCCGGCAGGTGCAAGCCCCCGTTGGTTGAACCGCCGGTGGCGGCGATCACGACGGCGGCGTTTTCGAGCGCCTTCAGGGTGACGATGTCGCGTGGCTTGATACCCTCAGCCAATAACGCCATCACCGCCTCGCCGGACGCCTTGGCGTATTCGTCCCGGGTTTCATAGACCGCCGGCGTTCCGGCCGAGCCGGGCAGCGCCAGCCCGATGGCTTCCGAGACGCAGGCCATGGTATTGGCGGTGAACTGGCCGCCGCACGAACCACCCCCCGGGCAGGCGACGCTCTCCAGCTCCAGCAGGTCCTCGTCGCTCATCTTGCCGGCGGTGTGCTCGCCGACCGCTTCGTAGACGTCGCCCACGGTCACGTCACGGCCCTTGAAGCGGCCGGGCAAAATGGTGCCGCCGTACATGAACACAGCAGGCACGTTCAGCCGCACCATGGCCATCATCAGGCCCGGCAGCGACTTGTCGCAGCCGGCGATGCCGACCATGGCGTCGTAACAATGGCCGCGCATGGTCAACTCGGTGGAATCGGCGATGATTTCGCGGCTGACCAGCGACGATTTCATGCCCTGGTGGCCCATGGCGATGCCGTCGGTGACGGTGATGGTGGTGAACTCGCGGGGCGTGCCGCCGGCCGCCTCGACGCCTTTCTTGGCCATGGCGGCTTGGCGCATAAGGGTGATGTTGCAGGGCGCGGTCTCGTTCCAACTGGTGACGACGCCCACCAAGGGGCGGTGGATTTCGCCTTCCGTCAGCCCCATGGCATAAAGGAACGACCGGTGTGGGGCTCGCTCCGGCCCTTCCGTCACGTGCCGGCTGGGCAGGCGTGACTTGTCAAACACCTTGGCATCCATGGGATATCCTCCGTGTTGGGCGGTTTCGTTGCTTGTTTGATTATGGTTTACGCACAAGGGCAGGCGCGCGCAAGGGCGAACGTTATGGCCCAGGAGCAAAAAAAAAGGGCTTGCGATAAACCTTGAGCCGCTAAGTCTTCAGAACGCCCCGATCACCGATTCCATCTTTCCCTTCAGCGTTTCGGCGTTGAAGGGTTTCACGATGTAGTTGGAAACGCCGGCTTCCTTGGCGGCGGCGACGTTGTCGGTCTTGCTTTCGGCGGTGACCATGATGAAGGGAATGTGCTTTAGTTTGCTGTCGCCACGGACTTTCTTGAGAAGCTCTATCCCCGTCATCGGCTCCATGTTCCAGTCCGAAATGATGAAATCGAACTTGGACGCATTGAGCAAGCTTAACGCTTCGGCGCCGTCCGATGCCTGCTCAACGTTGTTGAAACCGAGCTGTTTCAGGAGGTTTTTCAGTATCCTCAACATCGTCTTATAGTCGTCGACGACCAGGATTGGCATTTCTTTATTGATGGCCATTCAAAGGGTCCTATGGTTCAAATCATTTCGTTATCAGACGGCAAAAACAGCCGTAACCAGCGCGTCACGGGGTAGAACTTACAGCAGGAATTTTTCACGAATGTGTCGGAAGCATATCCATTTATGTCATCGTGCATAACGCCCTGACACACAAAAAAAGCACCAAAATCCCGAACGAAGCCCCGAAAACTGGTAATTTCTGGGCCTTGGACCATAAATCGGCCCGTGTTATCAATGGGTGAAGACGGGGGGCGAAGCGGTATGGGGGAATACAAGCGGACCAACCGGCGCTATAGCCTGGATTCCGTGGATGCGGTGGTGGCGGGGGTTGTGTGCAAGGTCGAGAACGTATCCGCGGACGGCATTCTCATCGAAGGCTGGAAAAATCCCCCGCCCGAGGGCACCACCGGCGCCTTCACCGTGCGGACGCCGTTGGCGGACAAGGTGGAATCGGTTGAAATCACCGGCACCGTGGTCCGCATCAGGGATGACGGCGCCGTCGCCCTCAACTTCCAGGCCCCCCGCCACGATTGGCCGAAAATTCTGGTGTTCCTGCACAAAAAGGAACTGGAAGGCCAAGAAGACGAGAAGGGCTAGGCCAATTCGCACCAGACGGGCGTATGGTCGGACGCCTTTTCCTTACCCCGGGGCGTTTTGTCGATGCCCGCCGCCTTTAGCCGGTCTGCGGCCTGGGGGCTGAGCAGCAGGTGGTCGATCCTGAGCCCGTCGTCCTTGGCCCAGGCGCCCTTCTGATAATTCCAGTAGCTGTATTGGTGGCCCGCCGGATTGAGGGCTTGAAATGCGTCGGTGAGCCCCAGGTTCATCAGTTGACGGAAGCGCCCCCGGCTTTCCGGGCGGCACAGCGCGTCGTCGGCGAAACCGGCGGGGTTGTAAACGTCGTCGTCGGTGGGACAGATGTTGTAATCGCCGCCCAAAACGAAGGCGTCCCCGGTCGTCAACAAATCCGCCACATGGGCGACCAGACGGTCCATCCAGGAAAGCTTGTAGAGGAACTTTTCCGTTGCCTTGCCGTTGTCGTCGCGGGTCGGGTTGCCGTTGGGCAGGTAAATCGAAGCAACGCGAACGACGTTTCCGCCGGTTCCCGTCACCAGGGCCTCGATGTAACGGGCCTGGTCGTCCTTTTTGTCGCCCGGAAGGGCCGTCAATTCGACCTCCATGGGGGCCTTGGAAAGGATGGCGACGCCGTTATAGGTCTTTTGTCCGGAAACCTGGATGTTATAGCCGAGATCGCCGATCTCGAGCGCCGGAAAGGCGTCATCGACGGTTTTGGTTTCCTGCAACAGCACCACATCGGGCTGGAATTCGCCTAACCATTCCAACACCCTCGGCAACCGCGCCTTGACGGAGTTGACGTTCCAGGTGGCGATCTTGACCACGAAATTCCCCCGGGAAAATTTAAGGCCCGCGTCGGAGGCGGGCCTCTTCAATAGCACAGTTTCAGGCCCGCCGTCAGACCGAGAACGACGCCCCGCACCCGCAATTGGACGTCGCGTTTGGGTTGGTGATCTGGAAAAAAGCGCCGCCGAGTTCTTTCTTGAAGTCCACTTCCGAACCTTGCAAAAGCCCCAGGGACGTTTCATCGATGACCACGGTGACGCCGGCATGCTCGAAGGTCTTGTCGTCGTCGGCAACGGCGTCGTCGAGGCTGAACCCGTACTGGAACCCCGAACAGCCGCCGCCGGAAATGGCGACCCTGAGCATCAGCGCCGGGCGGCCCTCCATCTCGCGTAGTTCCTTGATGCGCTCGGCGCAGGAATCGGTAATGGTGATCCGTTGCCCGCCGTCGCTGGGGTTGCCGTCAGGCATTTAAAAGAACCTCTTGTTTTCCATACCTTATTTAGTGCGTCCTGGGCGTATGTCAATCACCCTTTAGCGGCCCCGGTTGGGTCCACGTTGATATACCAGTCTTTTTCGAAAAAGGGTATGGGCGGCCATATGGCCGTTGCCAGGGCCGGGGCCTGGGCGTAATTTCAGGATCATGACGGAACCGCTGAAATCGGCGCTTGGACTGGCCCCTTATGCCTGTCACGAAGAGGATAGCCGTGGGAGGCTCCACGACGAGCCGGAAAGCGCCACGCGGCGTTGTTTCCAGCGCGACCGGGACCGCATCATCCACTCCGCCGCTTTTCGCCGCCTGGAATACAAGACCCAGGTGTTCGTCAACCACGAGGGCGACAATTACCGCACCCGGCTGACCCATACGTTGGAAGTGTCGCAGATCGCGCGCTCGTTGTGCCGGTCGCTGAACCTGAACGAGGATCTGGGCGAGGCGCTGGCGCTGGCGCACGACCTGGGCCACCCGCCCTTCGGTCACGCCGGCGAGGATGCGCTCCGCGATGTGATGGAACCCTTCGGCGGCTTCGACCACAACGCCCAGTCGCTGAGCGTCATCACCAGGCTGGAGGAACGTTACGCCGGTTTCGACGGGCTCAACCTGACCTGGGAAACCCTCGAAGGGGTGGTCAAGCACAACGGCCCGCTGATGGGCGGCGAAAACCATAAACCGCTGCCCCGGGTGATCGCCGAATACGCCGAAAAGCAGGATCTGGAACTGGATACCTTCGCCAGCGCCGAGGCCCAGGTGACGGCATTGGCCGACGACATTGCCTATAATAACCATGACATCGACGACGGGCTTCGCGCCGGGCTGTTCACCATCCGGGACCTTGCCGACGTGCCCCTGGCCGGGCCCATCTTTCAAGGCGTGGCTAAGGAATATCCGGACCTGGACGAATCGCGCCTCATTCACGAGGCGGTGCGCCGGCTGATCGGGTCCATGGTCGACGACCTGCTGGCCGAAACCCGGCGGCGGATCGGCGAGGCCAAAGTGACGAGCCTTGAGGAGATTCGCCGCCTCGGCCGGCCGGTGGTGGGCTTTTCCGGTGAAATGGAAGCCCATGAAAAGGCGGTGAAGGCTTTTCTGTTCGATCACATGTACCGCCATGACCGGCTTAAATCCATGACCAGCGAGGCCAAGCGCGTGGTCCGGGACCTGTTTGAAGCGTTCTCCCGGGAACCGGCGCGCCTTCCCGCCGACTGGCGCCAGAAGCTCTCGGACGCCGGCACGGAAACCGCGGCCCAGGTTGTGGCTGATTATATTGCCGGGATGACCGACCGTTTCGCGCTGGACGAGCACCAAAAGCTCCAGGAGCCCCAGGCGCCCCAGGCGCCCCAGGCGCCCCAGGCAAGAACCTCATGACGCCCGTCCACCCTATCCAATATAATAGCGAGTCTTGAGGGGACTCCCAGATGGTGTTTTCCGGTAAAAAAGAGATCAAGGTCACGGCGTCCGACGCCCTGGAATTCGAACCGGTCGTCCACTACGCGCCGCGAAGGAGGTGGGGGCTGAAGGTGTTGGTGTTGCTGATGCTGGCCGGGGCCGGCGCCGGCACTTGGTACTTCTACGGCGACCGGCTGGAACGGTTTTGGCGCGGCGCCGATGCCGGCATTCCGCTGGTCAAGGCCGATCCGGGGCCGGCGAAGGTGCGGCCGGAGAATCCGGGCGGGCTCCGCGTTCCCGACCGCGACAAGTTGGTCTACGATCGGATTCAGGGAAAATCCGGCGGCCCGGGCCAGCAAGGAGGCCCGCCGGAGAAGGGGGCCGAGCGCCTGTTGCCGCCTCCCGAACAACCGCTTCCCAAGCCGACCGCCGCTGTAAAACCGCCCCCGGAGTCTCCTAAACCCAAGCCTTCGATGCCCGAAAAACTGATTGCCGAGCCCCCCCTAAAACCCAAGCCGGTTGCCAAGGTACCGACCATAAAAGACGTGAAAACGGCCCAACGCCCGGCACCGCCGCCCCCGCCGCCGGCGCCGCCGACGGTGATCAAGTCATCGACGCCGGTCATGGACGCCCTCAGGAAAGCCTCGAAAAGGACCGCCGAAAAACCTGCGCCCGCAGAAAAAGCGGTGACCGGGTCACCGGCGCCTGACCCTCCGGCGCCGCCGGCGGTAAAGAAAGCGCCCGTAAAAATCGTCAGCGCCACGCCGCCGCCGTCATCGCCTGAAGCGGCGCCCTCTGAAACAGCGAACAGCCAACCGAAAGCCGCGCCCATTCCCAAGAGCAAGGTCTATTTGGTGCAGCTTGCCGCCGCCCGCTCAGCTCAAGGCGCGCGCAATGAATGGACGCGGCTTCGGACCAAGCATTTGGACCTGTTGGGCGATCTTGGCCTGAGCGTGACCAAAGCCGATTTGGGACCGGCAAAGGGAATCTACTATCGGCTTCGCGCCGGGCCGCTCCCCGACGAAAATCAGGCCCGCCGGCTTTGCAAGCAACTGGCCGAACGCCAGATCGGCTGCCTGATCATCAAGCCCCAAAAATAAACGTGGCCGCCCCGTGGCAGACATAAAGGCTTCCGGCCGGCCCAACCAACCGAGGGCGGTGATTTTCGGCTGCGCCGGGCCATCGCTGACCGCCTCGGAAAGGCGCTTCTTTTCGGATGCCCTTCCGGCCGGTTTCATCCTATTCGAGCGGAATTGCCAGGAACCGCGCCAAGTGATGCGCCTGGTCGCCGAATTGAAGGAAATCACCGGGCGCGCCGCAACCCCGATCCTGATCGACCAGGAAGGCGGCCGGGTACAGCGCTTGAAGCCACCCCACTGGCGGGCCGTTCCCGGGGCTTCGGTTTTCGGCCGACTGGCGGACAACGATTTGGCTTTGGCCCGGGAAGCGGTGAACCTGAACGCCAGGCTGATCGCCGCCGAGCTTACGGAGCTCGGCATCAACGTTGATTGCGCGCCGGTTCTCGACGTGCCCGGGCCGGACGCCCACGGCGTCATCGGCGGCCGCGCCTTCGGGGACGATCCCGGTAAGGTCGCGGCGCTGGGCCGCGCCGCCGCCGAGGGGTTTCTTGCCATGGGCGTGCTGCCGGTGATCAAGCACATACCCGGCCATGGCCGGGCGCTCACCGACAGCCACCAGGAACTGCCGGTGGTGGACACCGCCGCCGAAGACCTGGAAGCCGCCGATTTCCATCCCTTTCAGGCCTTGAAGGAGATGCCCTGGGCGATGACCGCGCACGTGGTTTACCAGGCCCTCGACAGAGACCACCCGGCGACCACGTCGGAGAAGGTGATTGCAAAAACAATCCGCGGCGACATCGGCTTCGCTGGGGTGCTGGTCTCCGACGACATCGGCATGAAGGCGCTTACGGGCCCCTATGATGAGCGTGCGGCGGCGGTGCTTGCCGCCGGGGGCGACCTGGTGCTTCACTGTTCGGGCGATTTGGCCGAGATGGAGGCCGTGGCCGCCGGCGCCGGGCCGCTTGGCCCGGAAACAGTGGCGAGACTGGCAAGGGGCGAGGCCATGCGGGGCAAGACGGGCGATTGGGACGCGGGCGCTGCCCAGAAGCGGTTGGATGAAATTTTGGCGAACGGCCCCCTCCCATGATGGACTTGAATAATCTGGCATTCACCGTTTCGGTCTGGGTATTGCCGGTATTGTTCGCCGTTACCTTTCACGAGGCGGCGCACGGTTTTATCGCCTGGCGGCTTGGCGACGATACGGCCTACCGGATGGGCCGGGTGACCTTCAATCCGCTCCGCCACATCGACCCTTTCGGTACCGTGCTGATGCCGGCGCTTTTGCTGTTCGCGTCGGGGGGGCGGATGATGTTCGGATTTGCCAAGCCGGTGCCGGTAAATTTCAACCGTCTCAGGCAGCCCCGCCTGGGCATGGTGCTGGTGGCCGCCGCCGGCCCCGGCGCGAATCTGCTATTGGCGGTGATTTCGGCGGCGCTGATCCACCTGTTGCCGATGCTTTCCGGCGACGTTTATCAATGGGCCGGCCATAACCTGATTAATTCGGTGCGAATCAACCTGCTGCTTTTGGTCTTCAATATGCTGCCGATTCCCCCTTTGGACGGCGGCCGGGTCGCCGTCGGGCTTTTACCGCCGCCGTTGGCCAGAAGGCTGGCACGGCTGGAAAGGTCGGGAATCCTGATCATTCTGGCGGGTATCTTCATCCTGCCGTGGATCGGCTCGGCCCTGGGGGTGGATTTGAACGTCTTTTGGTGGCTTGTCGGGCTGCCAACGGAGTATCTTATGGAGTTGGTCTTCATTCTTACCGGGCACAGTTGAAGAAAACCTGATGGACGATATCGAACTGTTCGAGGAAGGAAACGATTTCGAAGCGCCTCGGGACGATGCCGCCTTTGTCGTCGACCTGGACGGTTTCGAAGGCCCCATTGACGTGCTGTTGACGCTGGCCCGCGAGCACAAGCTGGACCTGACGAAAATTTCGATTCTGGCGCTGGCCGATCAGTACCTGTCCTTCGTTACCAAGGCCAGAAAGGCGAACCTGGAACTGGCTGCCGATTATCTGGTGATGGCGGCTTGGCTGGCCTATATGAAATCCAGGCTGTTGCTGCCCGATCTTGGCCAGGAGGACGAACCGACCGGCGAGGAGATGGCGGCCGCCCTGGCCTTCCAGTTGCAGAGGCTGGAGTCCATGCAGAATGCCGGCCGGCAGTTGATGGCGCGGGCGCAATTGGGGCGCCAGTTCTTTCGCCGCGGCGCCCCTGAAATGTTCCGGGCGCATGCCAATCCGGTCCTGGAGGTCACGCTTTTCGACCTGCTGAAGGCTTATGGGGACCAGAAACGGCGCATTGATTCGGCGACGCTGCATATCGAATCCGTCGGAATATATACGGTTGATGACGCGCTTCAGCGGCTCAGGAAATTTCTCGGCTCGACGCCCGATTGGGAAAACCTGTGGCGATTCCTGCCGGAAGGCGTGCTTGAGGGACTGGTGGCGCGCTCTGCCATTGCCTCAACCTTCGCCGCCAGCCTGGAACTGGCCCGCGAAGGCAAGGTCAAATTGCGTCAGCCCGAGCCCTTCGGCCCCATATACCTGAAGCTTGCCGACAACATGGTTGAGACGGAGTCCGCCAACAAATGAACACGCCCGAATCACCGCCCGAATCACCGAAAGACCCCCCTCAGGAGCCCTCCCTGACCCCCTCCCTGGACCCAGGGCACCTCAGGCTTCTTGAGGCGATCCTGTTTGCTTCCGACGTGCCGGTTTCGGAACGCGCCCTCATCCACAAGCTGCCCGACGGCGCCCATATGGAGGCGCTGTTGAAGGAACTACAGCGGGTTTATGCCGAGGGCGGCGTCAACCTGGTGCGCGCCGGCGGGTCCTGGGCCTTCCGCACGGCGCCCGACCTGTCACAACAGTTAAACAAGGAAATCGACGTGCCCAGGAAACTTAGCCGGGCCGCCGTCGAGACCCTTGCCATCATCGCCTATCACCAGCCGGTCACGCGCGCCGAAATCGAAGAGATTCGAGGCGTCGGGCTCAGCCGGGGGACGCTCGACGTGCTGTTGGAGGCCGGATGGATAAGACCCAAGGGCCGCCGGCGGACTCCGGGCCGGCCGACCACCTGGGGCACCACGGATGGTTTCCTGGACCACTTCGGCATCGAAGACATCGGAGACCTGCCCGGCATGGAAGAATTGAAGGCGGCGGGGCTTTTGGATTCGGGACCGGCCATTAGCGTCTATCAATCCATGGACGCTGATGGGGGGGGCGCCCAGCTTGAGCTCATCGAAACCGCCGGCCATGAGCCCGAAAATGAGCCTGGAGAAGAGGTTGAGCCCCTTGACCCGGAAGGCGACGAGGCCAAACGCGCCTGAATGCGGACCGTTCAAGGGCCAAGCGTCCCCTGCATTGCTACGGCCCAGGCTTTCTGCCATTATCCGCCACCAAATCCTTATAAAAACAAGAGAGTAAGCCACGATGGGTACGTTTAGCATTTGGCACTGGCTGGTGGTTCTGGCCGTCGTCCTGGTCCTGTTCGGCGGCGGCGGCAAGATTTCCAGGCTGATGGGCGATTTCGGCAAGGGCTTGAAATCCTTCAAGAAGGGCATGAAGGATGAAGATTCAGAAGCCGCCGTCGAGGACGAGGAGGACGAGGGGCAAAAGGCCCTGAAGTCGGAGCAGGTGAAATCCGACAAACCCGAAAAGAAAAAGGACGAAGCGGCGCAAAGCTGACCGGGGACCCTATCCCTTCCCATTCGCCGCACCCGCCAACCGCGTCAACCGCCGGGAGCTCTGATCCGCCATGTTCGACATCGGCTGGCAAGAACTTTTCATCCTTGCCGTTCTCGCCATCATCGTCATCGGGCCCAAGGACCTGCCAAAGGCCGTCGGCACCATTACCAAATGGATCCGCAAGGCACGCACCATGGCGCGCGATTTTCAGGACGGGCTGGACGATGTTGCCCGCGAGGCGGAACTGGACGACTTGAAAAAGGAACTGGACAGACCGGGCGGGCTGGACATAGCCAAAAGGATCGAACAGGCCGTCGATCCGACCGGCGAAATCACCAAGGACATGGACCTGGACAAGGACGTCTACGACGAAATGTCGGGCGCCGTGGATAACCTGAAGGACGCCACCGACCCCGGCAAGGCCGGCGCAGCCAAAGTCGGGGCCGACAAGGCCGGTAAGGCCGACAAGGCCGATAAGACCGGCAAGGCCGGCGAAGCCAAAGCCGGGGCCGCAACGCCGAAAGCGGCCAAAGCCGGGGCCGCAACGCCGAAAGCGGCCAAA
>CAZVFL010000060.1:0-12782 GCA_964626025.1 uncultured Thalassospiraceae bacterium | reverse complement strand
GGATCGGTTTTTTCCGGAATACCCAAAACTTCCGACGCCACGGTGTAGCTGCGCAAATGGCAGGCGCCCCGGTTGGCGGTGGCGTAACCGAGCCCCATGCCCTGGATGCCGCGGGCGTCGTAAGCCGGGAACTCCTGGCCTTTAACCTGCATGGCCAGTTCCGGGCATTTGTACTTCTTGCACAGCAATTTGGAGCCCAAACCAATTTCGGCGCCGAAGCCCTTGCCCTGGCCGGTCAGCTCGGCCAGCTTGGTCAGCGCCTTGACGTTGCCGAAATTGAGCGCAATGCCGCCGGTTTTCTTCTTCGTCAAGATGCCCTTTTCGTACATTTCCATCGCTGCGCCGACGGTGGCGCCGAAGGAAATGGGATCGAACCCCTGTTCGTTGCAGATGAAGTTGGCAAACGTCAGCGCGTCCAGGTCATCGACGCCCGTCGCCGCGCCCAAGGCCCAGGCGGCTTCGTATTCCAGCCCGCCCGACGCGATCTGGTATTCGGGCCGGTTGACGACGGTGTAGTGGGTCCGGTCGATGGCCGATATCCGCCCGCAGGCGATGGTGCAGGCGAAACAGGCCGCATTGGTCACCAGATTGGGCTTGCCGTCGCTTTCGCGGGGTTCGGCCATGGCCTCGGCGGAAATATTGCCGGCGCCCTCGAATTGGCTTTCCAGGTGGTTGCGGGCCGGAAGGGCACCGGACTCATTAATCACGTTCATCAAAATCTGGGTGCCGTAGGTGGGAAGCCCCTCGCCGGTGACGGCGTTTTCAGTCAGCACCTTTTTGCCCTTGGCCACCGCCTTCATGAATTTGGCGGGATTGTCGACGGTAATGCCGCGGGTGCCGCGGATGGCGACCGCCTTCAGGTTCTTCGACCCCATCACGGCGCCGACGCCGGACCGCCCGGCCGCCCGGTGCATGTCGTTGATGATGCAGGCGAACTTGACGCCCTTTTCGCCCGAGATGCCGATGGACGCCACCCGGATCAGCGGATCGCCGTGTTTCTTTTTGATGCCTTCCTCGGTGTCCCAGACCGACGTGCCCCAGAAGTCGCGCGCGTCGAGAAGTTCGGCCTCACCGTCCTGAACGAGCAGGTAGACGGGCTTCTTGGCCTTGCCCTCGAAGATGATCATGTCGTAGCCGGCGTTCTTCATCTCGTTGCCGAAAAAGCCGCCCGAGTTGGAGCACGCGATGGCCCCGGTCAGCGCCCCCTTGGTGATCACCGAATAGCGCCCGGCGGTCGACGCGCATGTCCCCGTCAACGGCCCGGTCGCCATGATCATCTTGTTCTGGGGCGACAGCGGATCGACCTTGGGGTCGGTTTCTTCGACAAGGTACTTGGTCGCCAGCCCTCGCTGGCCCAGGTATTTCATCGCCCAATCCATGTTCAGGGGCTCGTCCGCTGAGGTGCCCTTGGTCAAGTTGACGCGGAGAATTTTTCTTGTCCATGCCATGACAAATCCTCCCTAGGCTTCGGCCTGAACGCCGGCGTCGGTCTTCGCCGCCCAGGCGCGCATTTTTTCAAGCCCCGTCTGGTCGGCGTCCACGTAGGCGATGGCGTCCGTCGGGCACGCCTTGACGCATTCCGGATCGCCGCCGCACAGGTCGCACTTGATGACCTTGCCGGTGGACTGGTTGTAGTTGACGGTGCCGAACGGACACGCGATGGTGCACACCTTGCAGCCGACGCAGATGTCATCGTCGACGACCTTGGCGCCGGTCGTCTGGTCGACGCTAATCGCCTCCACCGGGCAGGCATGCAGGCACCAGGCCTCGTCGCACTGGGTGCAGGTATAGGGAACGAAGCGGCCCTGGTCGTGGAAGTTGAAGACCCTGATCCGCGATTTGGCCGGGTTGAAGACGCCTTCGCCCTGGTACGAGCACGCCAGTTCGCATTGCAGGCAGCCGGTGCATTTTTCGGGATAGATGACGAGAGATTTTTGCATCGAGTCTTCCCCGGTTATTTATTGGCCGCTGATTTTATTAAGCTTAGCACCCGGGCGGGCGGGCGTTGGACTTATTTTTCAGGGCACCGGGTTGGCGGACGGTGGCGGCGCATGGCTGGGAAGGGCGGCTCGGGCGACTTTAAATCGGCATGACCGATGTCCGATATTAGCCAGGAGGGGACAATGATCCGAGAGCCCCTTTTGGATTTTCCCCCTTGACTTTCTCGAAGAATGTTCTATGTTTGTTCTAACACTTTCCAACGCTCTTTGACATCGTGAATAGGGAGTTCATCAACGCCCTTGTGGCGGGCGCTCGCTGGCGCTCGCGGCTCATCCTTCGAGACGCCCGCGCTGCGGGCTCCTCAGGATGAGGCGTTGCTATATTCTTCCCTCACCCAGAGGAGGACCGGAGGTCCGTCTCGAAGGGTGAAGGGGACCGGACATGACGACAAATGACGACTTTTGACGACTTTTCCGAGACCTTTTTCGCCCCCGTTTCGGTTGAAAATCATGCGAAATCAATATGTTAAGGCAAATTCGGCCGCTTAAAACGACGTCAAAGAGACGACCGGCCGATGACCGTCCGCCGGCGCCCTAAAACCGCATCGGGATCACCTGGTTGACGCTCTTGAGCGCGCCGATCTTCCTGACCAGCGCGTCCGGGGGGTCGCCGTCGATCTCGATCAAGGCGATGGCGTCGCCGCCTTCCCCGGAGCGGCCCAGGTGGAAGGTGGCGATGTTGATCCCGGCGTCGCCGAGGATGGTGCCGACGCCGCCGATGATCCCCGGTTTGTCCTCGTTGGTCAGGTACAGCATGTTGGGCCCCAGTTTGGCATCAATGGAGATGCCCTTGATCCGCACCACCCGGGGCTCCTCGTTGAACAGGGTGCCGGCGATGGAACGGGTCTGGGTTTCCGTCGTTACCGTCAGCGTGATCAGCGTCTGGTAGGCGCCGGCCTCGGCCGAGCGCACCTCGCTGACGTGGATGTTGCGTTCCCTGGCGATGGCCGGCGCGTTGACCATGTTGACGCCTTCCATCAACGGCGACAACAGCCCCTGCAGGACGATGGCCGTCAACGGCCGGCAGTTCAACTCGCCGCAAAGCCCTTCATAGGCGATGGTGACGTCGTTGACCGCAGACCGCGTCGCCTGGCCGGCGAAGCTCCCCAGTTGATGGGCCAGCGTCATGTAGGGCTTCAGCCGTGGCGCTTCTTCCGCCGACACGGACGCCATGTTGAGGGCGTTATGGACGGCGCCGGTGGTCAGGAAATCGGCCATCTGTTCGGCGATCTGCTGGGCCACCTTTTCCTGGGCTTCGGTGGTGGCGGCGCCCAGGTGCGGCGTGGCGACCACGTTGTCAAGTCCGAACAGCGGGTTGTCCGTGGCCGGTTCATGGGCGAACACGTCGAGCGCCGCGCCGGCCACGTCGCCCGATTCGAGCGCCTTCTTGAGGTCTTCCTCGACGATCAGGCCGCCACGGGCGCAGTTGATGATATGCACGCCCTTTTTCATCTTCTTGATGGACTTGGCGTTGATGATGTTGCGGGTGGCGTCGGTCAAGGGCGTGTGCAGGCTGAGAAAATCGGCGCGCTTGAACAACACCGGCAGGTCCACCTTCTCGACGCCGAGATCATCGGCGCGCTCCGGCGTCAGGAAGGGGTCATAGGCGATGACCTTCATCTTCAGCCCCTGGGCCCGGTCGGCCATGATGGAGCCGATGTTGCCGCAGCCGATGATGCCCAGCGTCTTGCCCATCAGCTCGACCCCCAAAAAGCGCGTTTTCTCCCACTTGCCGGCGTGGGTGGAGGCATTGGCCTGGGGAATCTGCCGGGCGATGGCCAGCATCATGGAAATGGCGTGCTCGGCGGTGGTGATGGCATTGCCGAACGGCGTGTTCATGACGACGATGCCCTTTTGGGTGGCGGCGTCGACGTCAATGTTGTCGACGCCGATGCCGGCGCGGCCGATGACCTTGAGGTTGTCGGCGGCTTCCAGCACCTTCGACGTGACCTTCGAGGCCGAGCGCACCGCCAGCCCGTCATAACCGCCGATGGCGTCCCTCAAGCCTTCCTTGTCGAGGCCGGTGTTGACGTCGACCTCGATACCGGCCTGTTTGAAGCATTCGGCGGCCAGCGGGCTCATCTCGTCGGCGATCAGGACCCTTGGCGCCTTGTCCTTGGATTTAGCCATTGCCGTCTCCTTCCGCTTCCGCCTTGATCGCCGCCCAGGCCCAGTCCAGCCACGGGAAAAGCGCCTCCAGGTCGGCCGTTTCCACGGTCGGCCCGTTCCAGATCCTGAGCCCGGCCGGCGCCGAACGGTAGGACGCGATGTCGCGGGCGGCGCCTTCGTCGTCCAAAAGCCCATTGATACGCTTGCCGATGCCGGCCCGGAACTCATCGTCCATGGTCTTGAGCCACGGATCGGTCACGGTCAGGCAGACCGACGTATGGGACCGCGACGCCGGATCGGCGGCCAGGAAACCGGCCCACGGGGTGGCCTCGACCCAGGCCTCGGTTGCGGCGTAATTGGCCTCGGTGCGGGCGATCATTCCCTTGAGCCCGCCGACGGACCCGGCCCATTTAAGGCTGTCGAGCGCGTCCTCGACGGCCAGCATGGAAGGCGTGTTGATGGTCATTTCCTCGAACGGTTCGGGATTGAACTTGCCCCCTTTGGTCAGCCGCAACACCTTCGGCAGCGGCCACGGCGGGGTATGGCTTTCCAGCCTTTCGATGGCGCGGGGGCCGATCGCCATCATGCCGTGGGCGGCCTCGCCGCCCATCCCCTTCTGCCAGGACCAGGTGGTGACGTCGAGCTTCGGCCACGGTAGGTCCATGGCGAAAACCGCGGACGTGGCGTCGCACAGGGTCAGGCCTTCGCGGTCGTCGGCGATCCAATCGCCCGAGGGGACACAAACCCCGGAGGTGGTGCCGTTCCAGACGAAGACCACGTCACGGCCCGGGTCCACGGCGCCGAGGTCGGGCAGTTCGCCGTAGGGGGCCTCGATCACGCGCGCGTCGTCCAGGCGCAAATGGCCGGTCACGTCGTCGGCCCAGGTGGCGCCGAAATGCTCCCAATTCAGGATATCCACGCCCCGGGCGCCCAACAGCGACCACAAGGCCATTTCCATGGCGCCGGTGTCGGACCCCGGCACCAGGCCGAGCAAGTGGCTTTCGGGGATTTGGAGGACGTCCCGGGTACGGTCCATCACCTCTTTCAGCCGCGCCTTTCCTTCCTTGTGGCGATGGGACCGCCCGACGAAGGCGTCCTCGAGCGTGGCGGCCGACCAGCCGGGGCGCTTGGTGCAGGGACCAGAGGAAAATCGGGGGTTTGCCGGACGGATGTCCGGCTTCGGGGGTGCGTTCACTTTGTTGCTCCTTCCTCGCAGAAGGTCGCGACCCGTTGGGAGGTCGTGGCCCACGGCCCTTATAGGGAGAGCGCCCGGTCGGGTCAAGGCCGCCGGCACCGGGGCTGGTCAGGGGCAAGGAAGGCGCAATTTCCTGGTTTTCTATTTGCAAACCTGCTGTAACCTCCCCTTCCGCGCAAAATATTCAAGGCCCATGTCCCCAACGTCCCCACCTCAATCCGAAAACGGCAACGCCCCCGTCCAGGCGATGGTCATCGGCGCGCATGACTTTATCGCCGGCATGGTCAGGGGGATTCTAGAAAAAGACCCCCGCATCGAGGTCGCCGCCACGCCCGTCGACGGCCCCGAGGCGATCGGCCGGTATCGCGGCGCCGGCATCGAAGTCGTGGTTTTCGACATCGGCGGCAACCCGGCCGACGCCCTGACCACCATTTCCAGGCTTTTGCGCATCGATGCGAAGGCCCAGGTGATCATGGTCTCGACCTTGAACTTCACCAACGTCAAGACCGGCATCGAAGGCCTGGAAAAAGGCGCCGCCGAGTTCCTCCAGACGCCGGCCGCCTACACCAAGGATTCCAGCATTGCCGTCTTTCGCCACAACCTGACGGAGACGGTCTTGGGCTTGGGCCTTGCCCACCGCCGCGCCACCCGGCCCGCAGAGGCGCCCGCCGCCGCACCGGCGCCGGCTTATGAGCTCCGGCGGGAATCCATGCTGCCGCCGGAAGTCCTTGTCGTCGGCAGCTCGACCGGTGGGCCGCAAGCGTTAACGGCCCTGTTTCAGGACTTGGCGCCGTCGCTGAACATGCCGGTTTTCGTGGCCCAGCACATGCCGCCGGCCTTTACCGCGTCGCTGGCCAAAAGCATCACCGATAAAACCGGCTGGCCCGCGGCGGAAGGAAAGGACGGGGAAGCGGTCAAAAAGGGCCGCGTCTACGTCGCCCCCGGCGACAGGCACATGGTCCTGGAAAAAAAGGACGATGAGATCCTTATCCGCATCAACCAGGACCCGCCGGTAAACTTCTGCCGGCCGTCGGCCGACCCGCTGTTCCGAAGCGCCGCCGAAATTTATGGCGCCAAGACAATGGCCGCGGTGCTGACCGGCATGGGCAGCGACGGCAAAGGGGGCGCCAGGGCGATTGCCGAGGCCGGCGGCACCATCGTCGCCCAGGACGAGAAAACCAGCGTCGTTTGGGGAATGCCCCGAGCCGTGGCCCTGGCCGGGGTGTGCAGCGCCGTGCTGCCGTTGGCGAGAATCGCCAGCTACCTCAACAAGCTGGCCGGGATCAAGGGCGGCGGCGACTAGGCGCCTAAATCCCGTAGTACCAGGGCGCGAACAGCGTAAACACCACCCACAACAAGACGATCAGGGGAAGGCCGGCGCGGGCGAAATCGATGAACCGGTAATGCCCCGGGCCCATCACCAACAGGTTCGTCTGATAGCCCAACGGCGAGGCGAACGAGCAGTTGGCGGCAAAGACCACGGCAACGGCGAAGGCCTGCGGCTCCACCCCCAATTCCATGGCCAGATCGACGGCGATCGGCGTAAACAGGACCGCCGCCGTCTTGGTGCTGATGATGTTGGAGAGCCCGGCCACCAACAGGAAAAACAGCGATAGCACCATCGCCGTCGACGCCCCTTCCAGGGCCACCAGCAGCAAATGGGCGAGATACCGGGCGCCGCCCGTTTCCTGCAGGGCGACGCCGAGCGCCAGCGCCGCCGCGATGGTGGTGACGATTTTAGGGTCCAGGGCCTGAAACGCCTGGCGGACGTTGAGCACGCCGACCGCCACCATCGCCGCCGCACCGGTCAGCGCCGCGACCACGATCGGCAGCGCCCCCGAGGCCGCCAGGGCGACGACGAATAGGAAGATGA
The DNA here is from genome assembly GCA_964626025.1 of uncultured Thalassospiraceae bacterium. Lineage (GTDB taxonomy): Bacteria > Pseudomonadota > Alphaproteobacteria > Rhodospirillales > Casp-alpha2 > Casp-alpha2. Next base: position 5,605 of record CAZVFL010000060.1, on the reverse strand, counting down.
AGCTCGCCCGCTTGGCGTGATCCAGCACCGGCAGGTCCTCGGCCGACCATTCCAGAAGGACCACATCCCGGTGCCGCTTCAATGCCGCGACGTCGTCCGGCTGCCCCTGGACCAACAGCACGTCGCCGGCTTCGAGCCGGATGTCGGTGAGCCGCTGGCGGATCATCCTGGCGCGGCGCTGGATGCCGAGGACGATGCAATGGGTCTTATAGCGGAATCCGATCTGCGGCAGGGTCAGGCCCCTCATCCCCGAGGCCGGCGCGACCATGACCTCGGCCAGCGTTTGGCCGCCTTCCTGCCAGCGCCCGCCCGGGCCGGTATCGGAGGCGAACGAGCGGCCTTCCTCCAGATTCGGATGCAGCAGCCCCGGGTCCTCGGCCAGGAACTTGGCCAGCGCCTTGCGGGTCGCCGCCACCACCAGCACGTCGCCGGGGCGCGCGATATAGTCCTCGAACGGCGGCAGGATCGCCTGCTCGCCCCGTTGCACCATGCGCAGCGTCTTTTCCGGCAGGCTCGCGAAATGGCCGCCCGGGGCGTCCTTGCCGACCAGCTCGGAATCCGCCGAAACGGTTATTTGGGCGACAAACTGCTTGCCGTCGCCGCCGTCGGTCAGGGTATCAGCCATCCCCGCCCGGTCCGGCAACAGCCGGGGCGCCACCAGCAGCACGTAGACCAGCCCCACCGACGCCATCACCAGGCCGGGAATGGTAAAGTCGAAAAACTGGAACGGCGTGGCCTTGACCTCGATCAGGGCCGAGTTGACGAGAAGGTTTGTGGACGACCCGATCAAGGTCGTCATGCCGCCCAGCACGGCGGCGTAGCTCAGCGGCATCATCAGCTTGGACACCGACCGGCCATAGCGGTGGGCCAGCGCTTCCATGATCGGGATGAAGATAACGACGACCGGGATGTTGTTGAGAAAGGCGCTGACAGCCATGGACACCACCAAGACCAGCAGCAGCGTCACCAGCAGCCCGCCCTTCTCGCCGAGGCCCAAAATCAGCCCGGCGCCCCGGTCCAGGACTCCGGTTCGCACCATGCTTTGGCCCATGACCAATAACGCCAGGACCGTGATCAGGGCCGGGTTGGCGAATCCCTGGAGGATACGGACGGGAGTCAACGTGCTGACGCCGTCGCCGCCGACAACCGGGAAAAAATGGAAAAAAACCAACAGCACGCAGATGATGCCGAGCGACGTCAGCTCCATGGCCGCCCGCTCGAACACATAGAAAACCAAAGCGCCTAAGATGAGGGCGAAAACCGCCCACATCTGGAACCCTGCCGTGACGCCTGCTTCCGTTCCCATGGCCGGAGTTTAGCCTATTGGGCTCCCCCTGACATCCGCAGTAGTCCAAGGCAAACAAGTTAAAAATATAGACAACCCGATAAATGTTCTCCATATGTTCTGCTGTCGATGGACATTTATGTGTCCAAATGCTGCGGCCAACGGCGTAACAGATTCATCAATCGAACCGCTAACTACCCCCGTAATGGCGGCGGGTTTGTGATTTCCCCGACCATCAATATCGGACGTCAACCCAGACAACGCCTTGGCGTTTCCCGGTCCATTTCTGCGTACGCGTTAATACCAGTCAAATCTAAACCCCCTAAAAAAAGAGACAAACGATGACAATCCACGAGCGTGAAATTGATCAAGACGACAACAATCAAACCGAAAATTTCTCGTCCCAACAAGGATGCGAACAACTGCCGGCAAAAAAGGCAAAGGCGGCAAAGTTAGAAGCCTTCATCGAAAAAGCCGGGGCTGAAATCGAGCGAATCGAGAACGAATTAAGAGTTCTCAGAGCACAACCGGGATCCCCGGACCGGGATCGAAAGCTTACCCCATTGGGAGACAGCCTCACGAACTGGCAAAACGGGCGCGCCAGCAAGTCACGGGAGCTTTCGCAGTTGATGGATGACATCCGTGACCTTGAGGGCCGGTGTATCAGACAGGCGTGACCCAGCTCAGCCGAAAAACAAGCAACCCCCTCCTCAGTCGGGGTTTGCTTGTCACGGCTTCCGTATCCCCTTGCACCAGCCAGGATTCGGGAGCATATCGGAGGCGGTTTCGCCGGCCCGGTAAAGCGCGCAGAATTCGCGCCGCGCCGCGCCGTGTTCTTGCCGGGCCGCCTCGAGAAACCAGTGCGCCGCTTTGGCGCGGTCGGGCGCGAGGCCCCGGCCCGCCAGGTAGGCCACCCCGACCATGTATAGGGCCTTGGCGTGACCGGCGTTGGCGGCGCTGAAAAAGGATTCCAAACTCCAGCGGTTGTATTTTTTATTGCATCCACTCCTCCACCAGGACATCCCGTAATCGAAATCCGATTCCCTCCATTGGGGCAGGGCCGAACGCAGACTCGAATATTCGGCGTCGGCGGCCGGGCCTGACGGGCGCCGGGGTGCCTCTGCCGATGGCCACGAATAGCCTCGCCGTCCAGATCCCGAAAAGCATTCCCATGCCCCAAGCCGCCAGGCCGATCCAGAACTGCGGCTGGCTGGGCGCCGAAAGGTCTCCTGCTTGGCCGCCCCCGGCGGTGGCCCAAAGAATGACAGCCGGCACAAGGATAAGCGCCGTGCCCGGCAGAACGAGAATAGCCCCCATCATCCGCCACATCATCACGCCCTCCTCAGGGTCCTTGCTTCGCCGGTCGCCTGGTCCATGTGGAGCTTTATTAAAGTCATAGGGCGGCGGCACCCGTCCAGCCATCTTTTCAATTCCCGCCGATCATGGTTTAACCATTGAAAAGGGCAAGGAATGAAAGGGTTTGAAATGATCGCGGTAATATTCGAGTTGACACCCGGCCCCGGCCAAAGCCAAAGGTATTTCGATCTCGCTGCCCAATTGCGCGAGAAACTCGACAACGCCGACGGCTTCATCTCCATCGAACGGTTCCAGAGCCTGGCCGATGAAAACAAATACGTGTCGCTGTCGTTCTGGCGCGACCGCGAGGCAGTGGAAGCATGGTACCGGGTGCCCAGCCACCGGGAGGCGCAGGAAGAGGGCCGGCAAAGCGTTTTCCAGGATTATAGAATCCGCGTCGCCGAGGTGTTCCGGGATTACGACATGGCCCATGGGCGTCCCGAGGGCCGTCTTGCCTAGGAGCGGGCAAAAAAATGCCGGGTTAAAAAAACCCGGCGAGTTAAACAGGGAGGCGTTCAGGGGCGAGGGGTCTTGCCCCTGATAATGAGTTACCGCCTACTTGGGGGGGGGCGATGAGGGAGGCGGCAACTCAAGTGTGCCCATCCTAGGGTATGTATATTTCCCTAGTTTCACCGTTAGGTTTCTAAATGTTACGAAATATATCACCTAAAACTTTCATAACCTGTTGAAATCAATATATATATTCCTAAAAACCCCTTTTAAATTTATGGATAAAACGCCTCAGGAATTTCTGGACTTGTTACAAAACGCGGGCCTGGCGGCGGCGGACGAAACGCCTGAATTCAAAGAACTTACGGGCGGTGTGGCTTCCGATATTTGGCGCGCCGATCTTCGCCAAGGGCCGGTTTGCGTAAAGCGCGCGCTCGCCAAGCTGAGGGTGCCGCAGGACTGGCGGGTGCCGGTGGAACGCAACGCCTTCGAGGCCGCCTGGTATGAAACGGCGGCCGGGATCGTCCCCTCCTCGGCGCCCCAAGTCCTCGCTCGCGACCCCGAGGCCGGCATGTTCGCCATGGAATACCTGGACCCCGCCAGCTTCAAGTCCTGGAAGGGCGAATTGCTGAAGGGACGGACGGACACCGGTTTCGCCGCCACGGTCGGGCGTAACCTGGCCCGCATCCATTCGGCCACCGCCGGCGATAAGGAAACGGCGGCGCGCTTTTCGACCGACGGCATCTTTCACGCCATCCGCCTCGAGCCCTATCTGGAGGCGGCGGCTAAGGCGCGGCCGGAACTGAAAGGGCCGCTGATGGAACTGTCGCGGGCCACGGGGGCCACCCACCGGGCTCTGGTTCATGGCGACGTCAGTCCAAAAAATATTCTGATCGGCCCCAAGGGCCCGGTGTTCCTGGATGCCGAATGCGCGTGGTACGGGGATCCGGCTTTCGACCTCGCCTTCTGCCTCAATCACCTGTTGTTGAAGTGCCTGGCGGTGCCCGAGGCGACGCCCGGGTTTCTGGATTCATTCGACGCTTTGGCCGGGGCTTATATGGAAACGGTAACCGGCGAGCCGCCCGATGAAACGCCCAGGGCCATCGAGGCCCGCGCCGCCCGGCTGTTGCCCGGCCTTTTCCTGGCCCGGGTGGACGGAAAATCGCCGGTCGAATACATCACCGCCGAAGCCGACAAGGACAAAATCCGTCGCGTGGCCGGCGGGTTGCTGCTCGACCCCGTGGACCGCCTCGGCGACGTCCGCCGGGCCTGGGCCGATGAGCTGGCCGGGGATGGGGAACGGTGAGCAAGACCAAGATCAAATCCACCCGGGCCCGCCGGGTCTGGGATTCCAGGGGGCGGCCGACGGTGGAGGTCGAGATCACGCTTCGTTACGGCGCTAAAGGCCGCGCCATCGCGCCGGCGGGGGCGTCGGTGGGCACCGGCGAAGCCCGGGAGCGACGCGACGGCGGCGACCCTTTCGGCGGCTACGGGGTTTCCGGCGCCGTCGAGGCCACCAACGGCGAAATCGCCAAGGCGCTCAAGGGCAAGGACGCCGCCGATCAGGAAGCCCTCGACAAGCTGTTGATCGAGCTCGACGGCACCGCCGACAAAAGCCGCCTCGGCGGCAACGCCTTGATCGCCACCTCCATGGCCGCCGCCCAGGCCGCCGCCGCCGCCCACCGCAGGCCGCTGTGGCAATACCTCGGGGAGACGGACGGCGGAAAAAAGGCAGGGAAAACGCCTTTCCTGCCGCTGCCTGAAATTCAGATTTTCGGCGGCGGCGTCCATGCCGGCGGCCGTGTCGATGTCCAGGACTTCATGGTTATCCCCATCGGCGCCGAAAGCTACGCCCAGGCGCTGGATTGGTGCGCCGATATCTACCGCGCCGCCGGGGCGTTGATGGCGGATGCCGGCACGCTTCGGGGCGTTGCCGACGAAGGCGGGCTGTGGCCCGTGTTCGGGAAGAACGAAGACGCGCTGGAAACGTTGGTCAGGGCGATCGAGAAGGCCGGCCTGAAACCCGGCCTGGAGGCGGCCATTTCGCTCGACCTGGCGGCGTCCGAATTCGGTTGCAAAGGGAAATACCGGCTTGCCCTGGACGGCAACGATCTGGACTCCGATGGGCTCAGCGGTCTTTTGGTCGACTGGATCGAGCGTTATCCCATCGTCGCCGTCGAAGACCCGCTGGCCGAGGGCGACAAGGAAGGCATGGTGCGGTTCACCTGGGCCGTCGGCAAAAGGGTGCAGGTCATCGGCGACGACTTCCTGGTGACCAGCGCCAGCCGCATCCGCGCCGCCGCCAAGGCGAAGGCCTGCAACGCGGTGCTGATCAAGCCCAACCAGGCCGGCACGTTGACGGAAACCAAGGCGGCGCTTAAAGCCGCCCACAAGGCCGGTTTCGGCGCCATCGCCTCGGCGCGCTCCGGCGAAAGCGAAGATACGGCTATCGTCCATCTGGCGGTCGGCTGGGGTATCAAGCAGTTGAAGGTGGGCTCGATCGCCCGCGGCGAA
>CAZVFL010000059.1:0-12934 GCA_964626025.1 uncultured Thalassospiraceae bacterium | reverse complement strand
GCCGTTTCTCCCGCGCCGCCACCTCGCCGGCGAACGGCTCGGGATAGTTGGAGCCCATGCGTGGCTCGATCGTTTCCGGATCGAGGGCGGGGGGTATTAATTTCGCCTGTGATGTCATCGAGATGTCCTCTCTCACTCCCGAATGAGCATGACGTCGACTCCGATGTCTAATTCGGCCCAACTCCGGTCCGCGGTCAACACCGGGAGCGCTAAATATTTGGCAAGAGCCAGGCAGGCACGGTCGCCAAAAGAAAGTCCTTTCTTCCGCGTAGCCTGCCTCAGCCCGGCGGCGGAGAACGCCGCGTCCCCGTCGAAAGCCGTGAATTCAAGTTTAAGGCCGTCCAACGTGAGGCGAATCTCCTTTTCCTGGACGCCCGCATCCGCCAACCACGACGCGACTTCGGACAGGTTGACCGTCGAAATCATCGCTCCCGGAAGGGCCGAAGCGACGACATCGGCGCCTTTTTCGCGGCGCAAGAGAGCGATCACCGCGGAAGCGTCGAGAACGAGATCACCCACCCGACGCCTCGCGGGTTGCCTCGCGGCGGCGCTCAGCCAGGAATGCTTCCGTCGACGTGGACTCATCCTCGACGTACTTCGCGACCAGCGCCTGGGCCCGTGCAATGGCGGACTCGTGCCCGACCAGCCGGACCTCGCCATTCTCCAGCAGCATGAGAACGTGTCCGCCCTCCTCGATTCCGAGAAGCCGCCGGTAGGCCGCCGGGATCATGACGCGGCCGTCGGCCCCGACCTGTCCCCATTCCTGGGCGGGCGGATCAACGGCGCCAGATTCCTCAACCATGCGTTCTTCCTTCCGGGCCGCGCTCACCAGCACGTTGCGCGCGTGCTGATAACGGATGCCGAGAAAACGGGCAATATCCGCGCAGGCAAAGCCGGCGCGCCCGAGGGCCCTGATCTTGGCCGATTTGGTGGGAAGCCCGGCGGCAACATGGCTCATGTCCTCTTGCTGATCCCTCTCTAAATTCTTGCTCATGATGATACCTCCATTATACATTACTAATTTTAGATATATATAATGATAGTGTCAATTAATTATTACCCGGTTTCCTCGAACAATTCCCGGCCGATCAGCCAGCGGCGGATTTCAGACGTGCCGGCGCCGATCTCGTAGAGCTTGGCGTCGCGCAGCAGCCGGCCGGTCGGGGATTCGTTCATATAGCCCATGCCGCCCAGGCATTGAATGGCTTCCAGCGCCATCCAGGTGGCCTTTTCCGATGCGAACAGGATGGCGCCGGCGGCGTCCTTGGGCGCGCCCAAGCCCCGGTCGCAGGCCCGGGCGACGGCGTAAACATAAGCCTTGGCGGCGTTCATGGTGGTGTACATATCGGCCAGCTTGCCCTGCATGAGCTGGAACGACCCGATCGCCTCGCCGAACTGCTTGCGGTCGTGAACGTAGGGAAGAACCACGTCCATGCACGACTGCATGATGCCCAAGGGGCCCGCGGCCAGCACGGCGCGCTCGAAATCGAGGCCGCTCATCAAAATCCTCACCCCGTCCCCTTCCTGGCCAAGCACGTTTTCGGCCGGCACTTCGCAATCGGCGAACACCAGCTCCGAGGTGTTGGAGCCCCGCATGCCGAGCTTGTCCAGCTTCTGGGCGGTGGAAAACCCCTTGAACCCCTTTTCGACGATGAAGGCGGTGATGCCACGGGCGCCGGCGTCCGGGTCGGTCTTGGCATAGATGATCAGGGTATGGGCGTCGGGGCCGTTGGTGATCCACATCTTTGTTCCGTTGAGGAGATACCGGCCGTTTTTTTTCTCGGCGCGGAGCTGCATGCCGACGACATCCGAGCCGGCGCCCGGTTCGCTCATGGCCAGGGCGCCGACGTGCTCACCCGAAATCAGTTTCGGCAGGTAACGCTGTTTCTGGTCGTCTGAGCCGTTGAGGGTGATCTGGTTGACGGCGAGGTTGGAGTGCGCGCCGTAGCTCAACCCCACCGAGGCCGAGGCGCGGCTGATTTCCTCCATCGCCACCACGTGCTCGACATAGCCCATGCCGGCGCCGCCGTAGGTTTCGTCGGCGGTGATCCCGAGAACGCCGAGCTTCCCCATCTTGCGCCAAAGGTCTCGGGGGAATTCGTTGGTTTCGTCTATTTCGGCGGCCCGGGGGGCGATCTCTTCGGAAGCGAAACTGCGGACGGAATCCCTCAGCATCTCAGCCGTCTCGCCGAGGTTGAAATCAAGTGCTGGAAAATCGTTGGCAATCATCGGTTTTCGGTTTCCCTGGTTGTCCCCGGGGGAAGGCGCAATCATACTTTACGTTTACGTAAACGTCAACTACGTGCCTTTTGTCAAACCAACAAGGCGGCGCCGAAAAACAACAGGGATATTCCGCCGCACGACAGGGCCGAGGTCAGGAAAGGCCGATCGAAGGAGGCGCCCGGCCCCGCCACTTTGTTGAAAACCAGGACCGCCCCCTTGGCCACGGTGCCGAACAGGACCGCGAACAGGAACCCCAACAGCGGCAAGAAAGGCAGGTGCGTGACCCAGAAATCCGAGCCCAGGTACACCCGCCCGCCATCCGGCGCCAGCCCCATCAAAAGGTTCGCCGCCCCGGCCCAGCCGAGGGCGCCGCCGGTGCCGAAGCGAATGCCATAGGCCAGCGCCATGGACAACCCGGCGGCAGCGAGAAGCGAGAGCCCATAGGCGCCGGCCACGGCCAAGCCGGCGCCCCGGCGGGACCCCGCATCGGCAACGGAAGCGCCCATGACTTGAAGGGTCAACGGCAGGCTGAATGCCGTGAGGCCGATGCTTAAAAGCGCCAGTTGCCAGGTTGGGGCGGGGGATGGCTCCATCGCCGCAAGTTGACCGGCCTGCAGGCCCAGGAATGTCAGGACGTAGGCCAGCGGCAAGGCCGCCAGGAAGCCGTGCGCGAAACGGGCCGATCTCAGGCGCCCCGGGTCCAGGCCCCGGAAACGGAGCCCGGCATCCAACATCAGCCCGGCGCCATAGGCGGCCACGTACCAGAACAGGGCCACCAGCAGGCTTTTCAGGAACCCCGGCGAATGAATGGTGACCTCGGTAAAGGACCGCAGCACATAGATCGGAACGACGGCGAACAGCGACACCCCCAGAAACACCGCCGCCAAGCCGGTAAGAAACCGGAGGCGGCCCGTTTCGCCGGCAAAATTCAAAAAAACCAGGGCCGCCAGAAGCGCCAGATAATACAAAAACAAAAACGCCGAACCGCCGAGCAGCATATTGACCAGCGCCGCCAACGGGATGAAAAAGAACAAAAACCCGAACACAAGCCCGCCGAAGGCGATGCCCCTGTCGGCATCCCGGAAGCCGGCGCTGATCAGGTTTTCCAGCTTTGCCGCCAACCACCCGGTCAGGCATTCGGGAACCCTGCCCCAAGGCGCTTCCGCCAGCTTCCGCCAGCTTTCGCCGAGCCGGCGGCGGGTGTTTTTCAGGCCTTCTTCCGGCCCGGTTTCGAACATCCAAAGGGCCAGGCCGGTGGCGATAAAAACACTGCCCCAAAAGAGCAAAAGCGAATTGACGAATTGCAGCCCGCTTTCCATAGCCCGGCCCGCCTAAGTCCCCACCCTGAAGGTTGCCACCAGGCCCAGCAGCGTTTCCATGACGCTCAAGGGCACCAGCTTGCCGGTCGCCGGGTTTTCGTCCGTCGGCACGACGGCGATGGTCATTTCAAAGCTGGCGGTATCGGCCTCCACCTTGATGGTGTGGGTGTTGCGGGTGACCCCGGGGTCGGCCCACACCTCGTAAACGGTGTTCTCAGGGCCGATGCCGGCAAGGCCCAGCGCCACGGCGACGTTGACGTTGGCCGGAAACTTCCGGGCCGCCTCGGCGGCGTTGCCCTGGTAAAGCATCTTTGCCTCGGTCAGCCCGTCCAAATTAATGTCATGGTCGACGACGAACGGCGCTTTTTTAAGCGCCTTCGGCGGTTTTCGGGTGACCATGGTGACCGATTGCACGCTGCCCAGCGCCGCCGCCCTCAGCGCATCGAGGCCGACCAAGGCGCCGGTCGGCACGATGATGCGCGCACCCGTTTCCTGGGCCAGATCGATCAGGTCCATGCGCTCCAACAACGACGTGACGCTCAAGGGGATGAAAATACGTCCGGCCTTTATGGCCGGTTCCGCTATTTCGAGAAAAAGTTCCGGCGGCGCGCATTCGACGATGACATCGGCGAATTCAGCCAACTCGCCCAGGCCGACCACCGGCACGGTTGTCTTGAAGCCTTGAATCCTTTCCTCGGCCCGGTCCTTATGGGCGGCCGAAACGGCGGCCAGGGCCAGCCCGTCAACGCCCCCGTCGAGCCCCCCGTCTAACCAACGGGCGACCGGCAAACCGACCGTGCCCAGTCCGCCGATGCCGACCCGCAAGGGTTGTTTATGGGTTCTGGTTCGGGCAGGTTTCAGTTCGCCACCTTTCGGCCCTTTTGCTTCTCCGCCAGCAGCGACGAACACTGGTTCTCGATGCGCGCTATTTCGCCCAGGGTTTCGGCAATGTCCTTTTGCTGGCGGGTCAGCACGTCCTTGCGTTCGCGGATTTTATCGAGGAAATGGCGGAGTTGCGTCACCTCCGTCGGGTCGGCGTCGTAAAGGTCGATCAATTCGCGGATTTCATCCAGCGAAAAGCCGAGCCGCTTGCCGCGCATGATCAACCTCAGCCGCACTTGGTCCCGGGGCGAATAGATGCGCCGCTGGCCTTCCCGATGCGGCGCCAACAGGCCCTTGTCTTCGTAAAAACGGATGGTGCGGGTGGTGACGTCGAATTCCCGCGCCAGCTCGGCGATGCCAAATGTCTCGGACATGGCCGAACGTTACCTTACGTTGACGTTAACGTAAAGGCCCGCTTTTTCAAGGCAATGACATTTTTGGGGCATTACAAAAGGATCAGCGCCGCCAGCCCCAAGAACACGAAAAACCCGACGACGTCGGTCACGGTGGTCAGGAAAACGCTGGACGCCACCGCCGGGTCGATCCCCAACCGTTCCAGCGCCAGCGGAATGGTCGTCCCGGCCAGCCCGGCGACCAGCATGTTGACGATCATCGCCAAGCCGATGACCACCCCCAGCGCCGGAATGCCGAACCACACCCAGGCGACGACGCCGATCAGCACGGCAAAAATCAGGCCGTTGAAGGCGCCGACCAGAAGCTCCTTGCCGATGACCCGCGTCGTATTCGCCGGCGTCAGCTCCTTCATGGCCAGCGCCCGCACCGTCACGGTCAGGGTCTGAGTGCCGGCGTTGCCGCCCATGGAGGCGACGATGGGCATCAAAATCGCCAGCGCCACCATCTGTTCGATGGTGCCGTCAAAAAGCCCGATGACGATGGAGGCCAGGATCGCCGTCAACAGGTTGACCAGCAGCCAGATGAACCTGGCGCGGGTGGTGTCCATGGTGGCCTGGTAAAGATCGTCCTCCTGGACGCCGCCGAGGCGCATGATGTCTTCCTCGTGCTCTTCGTGGATGACGTCGACCACGTCGTCAACGGTAATGACGCCGACCAGCCGCCCGCCCTCATCGACGACCGGCGCCGATACCAGGTCCCGCTGCCGGAAGATGAAAGCCACGTCTTCCTGGTCGGTGGTCACCGCTAAAAGCTTCATCTCGGTCTCCATGATGTCGGTGACGGCAACCGGCCGGCGCGACATCAAAAGCCGGCTTAGGGGAACGGAGCCAAGCGGCCGGTGGGACGGGTCGACGACGAAGATGTCATAGAACTGCGCCGGCAGCGCGTCATCGGCCATATCGGTGTTGTGGCGCAGGAAATCGATGGTTTTGCCGACGTCCCAAAACTCGGGCACGGTGACCGCTTCGCGCTGCATGAGCCGGCCGGCTGAGTCTTCGGGATAGCCGAGGCCCTCTTCGATCAGGGTCCTGTCGCCGGGGGGAATGGCTTCGAGGACTTGCTGCTGTTCGTCTTCGTCCAGCTCCTCGACGACTTCGAGGGCATCGTCCGAATCCAGTTCGACCAGCGCCGCCGCCAGCTCCTCGACGCCCAGGCATTCGACGACGTGGTCGCGCACCGTTTCATCCAGTTCCGAAAGGATTTCAGGGTCGAAGTCGTCGCGCAGGATATCGACCACGCGGACGCGGTCTTCCGTGCTCAGGCGCTCCAGCAAATCGGCGGCGTCGGCATAATGAAGCTCTTCCATAAGCTCGCGTACACGCGCGTCGCCGCCCGAGACGAGGACGTCCAGGAACACCTGCTCCGTCCCCGGTTCGAGGTCGAGCAGCGGCTCCTCGGGGCGGGGCCCCTGGTTCGCGCCTTTTTTCCTGCTGTCTTTCACGTCAACCACTGAAAGAGGGTCCTTCTTGAAAAAGCGCCCAAACGCCCTAAAAAAGAGGTCCGGCGCGGGCGCGGCGGACCTCAGGAATATGGTGCGGTCGAGAAGACTCGAACTTCCACGGGGTTGCCCCCACAGCGACCTCAACGCTGCGCGTCTACCAATTCCGCCACGACCGCAAAACTCCTTGCGGCAACTGCATAAGTTGCCGTTACATAGGTGGGGATAGCAAATGCAGAGCCCCTGATCAAGCGCCACAATGGAGACGCGAAAGAATGGGTCAAGTGCCTGAAAATACTGGGTTGGCGGATTCAGGAACCGGCCAAAACGGGGCCGTGGAATGGCGGATCAGCGACGCCCCGGTGGCTTATGAGGACGCCCTTCAATTCATGGAAGACCGCGTCGGCAAAATCCACAAGGGCCTGGCGCCCGAAACCGTCTGGTTGCTGGAACACCCGTCGCTCTACACCGCCGGCACCAGCGCCGAAGACCGGGATCTCCTGGACGGCGGCCGCTTTCCGGTTCACCGGACCGGCCGGGGCGGGCGTTACACCTATCACGGCCCCGGGCAACGGGTGGCCTATGTGATGCTGGACCTGAAAAAGCGCAACCACGACGTCCGCGCCTTCGTCCACGGGCTGGAAGATTGGGTCATCGGGTCGCTTCAGAGGTTCAACGTCATCGGCGAACGCCGGCCGGACCGGGTCGGCATCTGGGTCCGCCAGGGGGCGGCTGATAATCCAGCGGCCAGGGAGGACAAGATCGCCGCCATCGGCGTCCGGGTCCGCCATTGGATCACCTACCACGGCATCGCCATCAACCTGGAGCCGGATCTCGAGCACTTCTCGGGTATCGTGCCGTGCGGGATCGAGGGGCACGGCGTCACGTCGCTTTGGGATCTCGGCCTGACCACATCCATGCCGGAACTGGACGCGGCCCTGATGACGGTTTTCGAAGAGGTCTTTGAAACCCCCATCCGCCAGGTTTAGACCGTCGGCATGTACCCGAAGGCTTTTTCTTTCGGCGGATCGGCCGGGTATTCGGTGACGTTGCCGACCTCGGCCGCCGGCGGACCCTGCCAGCAGGCCCTGACCATTTCGTCGACTTCGGTTTCGGCACCGGAAAAAACCGCCTCCACGGTGCCGTCCCGCCGGTTGCGGATCCAACCCAGAAGGTTCCTGCGGGTTGCCTCCTGAACCGTCCAGGAACGAAAAAAAACCCCTTGCACCCGGCCTTCGATGACGACACGGACTGATTTATTCGGCATTCTTTTAGTCCCTGTCCTTGTCCTTTTCGTCCCTGTTCGGGACCGGCCTTGACGCTCCCGTCCTCGCCTCTTGTTACTCGAATTCCAGGATGACCTGATCGACCATCAGGCTTTCCCCCGGTTCGGCCTTGATGCCGGCGATGACGCCATCACGCTCGGCCTTGAGCACGTTTTCCATTTTCATCGCTTCGACGACGGCAAGCTGTTCTCCGGCCTTGACCTCCTGGCCGACGGCAACGGCCACCGAAACCAACAAGCCCGGCATCGGCGACAGCAGGTGCTTGGACGTATCGGGGGCCTCTTTCACCGGCATCAGCCCATGCAACTCGGCGGCCCGGGCATTCAACACCAGGACGTCGGCCTCCGACCCGCCCAGGAGCAACCGATAGGCCACGCCCTTTCGCTCAACCTGGAGTGAGAACGCCCGTCCGTCGAAGGTTCCCTTGAAGACCGGCTCGCCGAGCTTCCAGGCCGTCTCCATGAGCATATCCTCGCCTCCAAAGGAAAGCGCGTAGCCGCCATCAATGGGCGATACCCTGAGCGGAGTGGATGTCCCGTGCAAAACCACCACCCAGTCGTCGGACACCATCCTTTCGCGGCCAGGGATTTGCCCCGATATCATGGAGGCCCGTTCCTGATAGGCCCGGTGGACGGAAGCGGCGGCCGAAATCAGCAGTTTCGAGTCTTCCGGGCGGATATCCTGCGCATGGAAGCCTTCCGGATATTCCTCGGCAATGAAATCGGTGCTCAACCGCCCCTCGGCGAAACGGGGATGTGCCATCAGCGCCGCCAGGAACCCGATGTTGTGCTGAACGCCCTGAATATGAAATTCGTCAAGCGCGCTCGACATTCTGGACCTGGCTTGTTCGCGGGTGGGGCCATAGGCGATGACCTTGGCGATCATCGGGTCGTAATGGATGGAAATCTCGCCGCCTTCGTGAACGCCCGTATCCACACGCAAGGTTTTATCCTCGGTGGGCGGGCGGTAGCGCGTCAGCCTTCCCGACGACGGCAGGAAATTCCGCAACGGGTCCTCGGCATAGATACGCGCCTCGATGGCCCAACCCCGGAGTTCGACCTCGTCCTGGGTGAAAGGCAGCTTTTCGCCGGCGGCAATGCGGAACATCAATTCCACCAGATCAAGCCCGGTGACGAGTTCCGTTACCGGGTGTTCGACCTGCAATCGTGTGTTCATCTCCAGGAAGTAAAAAATTTTCGCCTGGTCGACGATGAATTCGACGGTTCCCGCGGATTCGTATTTCACCGCCTTGGCCAAGGCCACCGCCTGTTCGCCCATGGCGCGGCGGATTTCTTCGTCCATGAAGGGTGAAGGCGCTTCTTCGATGACCTTCTGGTGCCGGCGCTGGATCGAACATTCGCGCTCGCCCAAATAAACGGTGTTGCCGGAACCGTCCGCCAGCACCTGGATTTCTATATGGCGGGGGTTTTCGATGTATTTTTCGACGAACACCCGTCCGTCGCCGAAGGCGGTTTCGGCTTCGCCAGACGCGCGTTTCAGGCCGTCCCGGCATTCGGCGTCATTTCGCGCGACCCGCAAGCCCTTGCCGCCACCGCCGGCAGACGCCTTCAACATCACCGGATAACCGATCTTGTTGGCGGCCTTGACCGCTTCGGAAGCGTTTTTGACCGCGCCGCCGTCACCGGGGATGGTATTGACGCCCGCCTTCAGGGCCAGTTTTTTGGATTCGATCTTGTCGCCCATGACGGTGATGGCCCCGGGCCCGGGCCCGATGAAGGCGACGCCGGCTTTTTGGAGCGCCTTGGCGAAGCCGGCGTTCTCGGCCAGAAAGCCATACCCCGGGTGCACCGCATCGGCGCCGGTTTCATCAACGGCTTTCAGGATGTTCTTGATGTTCAAGTAGCTTTCGGCCGGCGGCGGCGGGCCGATCAGGACGGTTTCGTCGGCCATCTCCGTATGCAGAGCCCGGGTGTCCGCCTCGGAACAAACGGCGACGGTCTTTAGCCCTAAGCGCCGGGCCGTCAGCATGACCCGGCAGGCAATTTCACCCCGGTTGGCGATCAAAACTTTTTTGAACATCCGATCGCCCCGCCCTTAACGATTATTCCCGAAAAGTCCCCGAAACAGCCCCATGACGTAAGCGACATGCAATCCCAAAAGAGAGCCCCAACCGACCATCGGCAGAATGAACCACGGGTTATCGGGGGTCAGGTAAAAATTTACCGGCACCACAACCACCATGGTACCGAAATATGCGACCAGATGAAGACCGAAGACCCTCAGCCGCCGGGAAGCAGCCAGGCTTTTGCCCGCTTCATCATCGGTCACGGGTTCTCCCTGTCGGAATCTCCGGATTCGTCAGGCGGGATTATCGCTTTTAACTCGCTCTCCTTGCTGGATCGCTTGAGCATCGGACCCATGGCATAATTGGCATGGATGGCCAACAGCCCCACCCAGGCGGCAAGCGGCACAAGAAAGAAGGCGTCCTCCAGGTCCGCGTAAAGGGACAGTTTCAAGGACACGGCCACGGCAATGCCGACGACGAACAACATCAGGTGATTGGCGAACCAGCGCATGCGCTTGCGTCCGGTGTCCACCTTTGACTCAATTTCCTTCTCGAACTCCTGGACCATGTCCGGGTCCACCTGGGTCGAGGGAACGCCACGGGGCGCCGCGCGTTTCTTGGGCTGTTCGGCCGATTCCGCCCTTCCGGACGGGACGGGCTCGGCGTCCGCAAGCGGCTCGAAACTGCGTTCCGGCGTCGGCGCCGGCGCTGGGCCGGCCGGAGTGTCGTCGTTTTCGTCTGCCATGGTTCGTTGGTATCCCCCCTTGCCGGGTTGTGCAACAGCCAATACCCTAGCGTGAATATACCCTTTGATACCACCCCGCCAGGGGCCAAGAGAAGGCAATCATCCCATGCCCAGAATCGTCAAGGTCGGCGCCGCGCAATCGGGACCCATTCAAAAGGACGAGGGCCGCCAGGCCGTCGTCGGGCGGCTCCTGGCGCTGATGAAGGAAGCCCACGCCCAGGGCTGCGACCTGGTGGTGTTCACCGAACTGGCGCTGACGACGTTCTTTTCCCGCTACTACGCCGACGACCGGGCCGAGATGGATTCCTGGTTCGAGACCGAAATGCCGAACGCCGCCACCCGGCCGCTGTTCGAGTTCGCGGCCGGGAACGGCATCGGTTTTTCGCTGGGATACGCCGAGTTGACGCCCGAGGGGCGGCATTTCAACACCCAAATCCTGGTCGATAAAACCGGCAACCTTATCGGCAAGTACCGCAAAGTGCACTTGCCCGGCCACGCCGAGCATGAACCCGCGCGCACTTTCCAGCACCTTGAGAAACGCTATTTCGAACCCGGCGACCTGGGCTTTCCGGTGTGGCGGACCATGGGCGGGGTCATGGGCATGTGCGTCTGCAACGACCGCCGCTGGCCGGAGACGTTCCGGGTGATGGGGTTGCAGGGGGTGGAGCTGGTTATGCTCGGCTACAACACGCCGAGCAGCAATTCCCTCGAACCCGAAGAGTCCGCCGAGACCCGGATGCACCACAGCCGGCTCACCATGCAGGCCGGCGCCTACCAGAACGCGACCTGGGTCGTCGGCGTGGCCAAGGCCGGGGACGAGGACGGACATCACCTTATGGCCGGGACATGCATCATCGATCCCAACGGGTTCATCGTCGCCGAGGCGAAAACGGAAGACGACGAATTGGTCGTCCATGACTGCGACCTGGACGAAACGAAATTCCTGAAGGAGACGACGTTCAACTTCGAAGCCCACCGAAGGGTCGAGCATTACCGGCTGATTGCGGAACAGACCGGGGCCAAGCCGCCGCCGGAGGAGTAGGGTGCGTACTCATAAATGACGCCGCAAATAGATGTTAGCTTGCCCCCCTATGTCCGCTAATAGCCATGAGCGGACATTCGGATACCCGACCTGAAATGTTATAGGATCGGGGGAATTGCCGACGAAATTAGGTGGGGAAAGAGAAAAAGGCGACGATGAGCATATTCAGCATTAGCGCGATCCTCGTGGGGCTTTCTGCCCTGTTCGGCTACATCAATCATCGGTTTTTGCGCCTGCCACACACGATCGGGCTGGTGGTAATCGCGCTAGCTGCTTCTCTGTCGATTATCGGATTTGATCTGATCCAGCCCTCCGCTCACATCGCTCAGAAGGTCACGGGCGTGCTTCGCCAAATCGATTTCAATGAAACCCTGATGCACGGGATGCTGAGCTTCCTGCTGTTTGCCGGCGCCCTGCATGCCGATTTCCCCGCCCTCAAGACCCGGCGTCTGACGATCGGCGTGATGGCGGTTCTCGGCACCTTGATCTCGACCTTCGTGGTCGGGGGGGTGATGTGGTTCCTGTTGGGATTGTTAGATCTCGAGATCCCTTTTATCTGGGCGTTGGTGTTCGGCGCGTTGATCAGCCCCACCGACCCGGTCGCGGTTCTCGGTCTTTTCAAAACCGTCAAGGTTCCCGATACCCTGCAAGCGAAGATGGCCGGCGAATCTTTGTTCAACGACGGAGTCGGCGTCGTCGTATTCACGGTCGTCGTGGCGATCGCGATGGCCGGCGGCGAACATGGCGGCGGCATGGGCGCGGCCGACATCATCGAACTGTTCTTTACCGAAGCGGTCGGCGGCGTGGTCCTTGGCCTGGCTGCTGGATACATCGGTTACCGCGCCATGTACGGGATCGATGAACCGAGCCTCGAGGTTCTGATCACCCTGGCGCTGGTGATGGTCACCTATGCGCTGGCCCTATCTCTGCATATGAGCGGGCCGATTGCCATGGTCGTGGCCGGCCTTTTCATCGGCAACCGGGGCGTCAAATACGCCATGAGCGAACCAACCCGTGAATACGTGTTGACGTTCTGGACGTTGATCGACGAGATCCTCAATTCGGTCCTGTTCCTGCTGATCGGGTTGGAAGTGCTGGTCGTTGCCGAGAGCATCGACCTTTTGGGGGTTGCCCTCCTGGCCATCCCGGTGACGCTCTTTGCCCGGACGCTCAGTGTCACCATCCCCATCGCCATCCTGTCGCGCTGGCAAACCTTTACCAAGGGCGCCGTGCCGGTGTTGATCTGGGGGGGGCTGCGTGGCGGGATCGCGGTCGCCCTGGCCTTGTCCCTGCCGGACGTTGAATACAAGGCCGCCATCCTGAGCATCACTTACGGCGTCGTCCTGTTTTCGATCATCGTCCAAGGCCTGACCGTAAAGCCGCTGGTTGAAAGGATGGTCCGTTGAATGACCGCTTTGGGTCATTAGCAGACGTTGATAGCACCCTTCGATTATGCTGCTTTCGGAGGTAAAGCGGACCTTTTGGACGACCCTGTGGAACGTCTGCTAATAGCCATGTGTGGACGGCTCCCTGTTGGCAAGGGTTTTTTTGACGCTAAT
>CAZVFL010000058.1:0-13305 GCA_964626025.1 uncultured Thalassospiraceae bacterium | reverse complement strand
GGGCAAAGCCCGGACAGGGACCAAACAAGAGGCGGGGACGGGCAAAGCCCGGACAGGGACCAAACAAGAATCCTATGGCGAAAGCGGCGTCGGCTTCATGGACGGCCAGTTCATGCCCTTCCAGGAGCTTCGCATACCGGTCACCGACATGGGGTTCCAACTGGCCGACATGTGCTACGACGCCGTGCACGTCCTGAAGGGCCGCTTTTTCCGGCTCGACGACCATTTGGCGAGGTTCCAGTCTTTCCTGGAAACGCGCCGCTACGACACCCTGGACTACGACCTGGAAGCCATTACCGAGGTTTGCCACGGCTGCGTCGCCCGCACCGGGCTGGAGGACGCCTTTTTGATGCTGATCGCCACCCGGGGCTCGCCCGTGACCGCGAAGAAGGACCTGAGGACGTGCAAGAACCGCCTCATCGCCTGGGCCACGCCCTATCACGCCATCGTTTCGGACCAGGAAATGGAAAAAGGCTGCGACATCGTCGTTGCCGACACCATCCGCATCCCGTCCGATGCCGTTGACCCGACGGTCAAGAACTTCGGGCGGCTCGATTTCGTCGCCGCCCTGTTCGAGGCCTATGAGAAGGGGACTCAGTACGCCGTGCTTCTGGACGGTGACGGCTCGGTCACCGAGGGCCGCGGCTGGAACATCTTCGCGCTCTCCGATGGCGTGCTGGTGTCGCCCGAGAGCGGCGTTCTCGAAGGGATAACCCGCAGGACGGTGATCGAACTTTCGGGGGAACTCAACATCGAGGGCCGCCTCGGCCGCCTCACCGCCGGCCAGCTAAAAGGCGCCGACGAGGTGTTCATTACGTCGACGGCCGGCGGCATCATGCCGGTCCGCAGCATTGACGGCAAACCGGTGGGCGACGGGGGGCCGGGGCCGGTGACGTTGAGGCTGAAAGACCTTTACTGGGCGCTTCACGACGATCCGGCGATGACCACACCGGTGAATTACGAACTGGCAGAGGCGTAGCCGGAGCTATTATGATAAACCTCCGTTTCGACTTTTATGACCGAGGCAACTTTCCTGGGAGCGCGCGGCATGGCTGAAAAAGACATTTACCAACGCCTGACCTTCAACAAGGACGATGTCCTCTTGAAAGAAGGCGAAATCAGCGATGCCGCCTACCTGATCCTCAGTGGCAAGGTCGAGGTCCGCAAAGGCCTGCACGGCCAAAATCCCAGGTTGCTGGCGACCCTGGACAAGGGCAACGTAATCGGCGAGCTGTCGCTGTTTGACGACACGCCCCATACCGCCACGGTCATCGCCCTCGAGGATACGGAGGTCAGCGCCATGTCCAGGGACGAATTCAAGCGCATGGTCAATGAAATGGACCCGGTGATGAAGGGAATCGTCGGGATGATCACGGCACGCTTGCGTCAGGCGATCGGCGAGCTGATTCCCAATTCGGGCGATGTCGACTGGTATGACTGGCGCAAGTAGCGCCCCATGGGGCGTTTGAACGGGGGCGTTTAACCCGGGCCCTTTGATTATGGAATGCCCCAAAAGCCGAAAGGCCGGACCTTGAAGCTTATAATTTTCGTCGCCGTGCTGGTCCTGGCCCTGCCGCCCTGGGCTCGTGCGTTGCATGACCTGGATTGCGCCCCCATCAGGGCCTCGGTGGTCGATCCGGAAACGGGACAGCTTAAATGCCTGGAACGGTCCCCGGACGTGCGCAAGCAGGCCCTTCGCCAGCGCCAGCTTCAACAGGAACAAGAGAACAGAACCCGGGACCTGCAACTTGAACAACGGCAGCGGGCAAAGGCGCAGGAACTTCTCGAAAGGCAAACGCAAAGAAAGCAGCGGCAATTCAGCCGGCAGCAAACGGAAAGCCAACAGCGGCTGCTCAACCAGCAACAAACGAGACAACAAAAGCCGGGCTTGGCCCAGGAAAGGTCCAACAGGGTGCAGGAAGGTTTGAAGCGCCAGGATTTGGAAGCGGCCCGCCGGCGCCAACAGTTATTTAAAAGCGCCCTGGAACGGCAGGGGAATTTATTGGAGCAAAAGGCGGCTCAGCCGCAGGCCGATCTTGTCGACAAACAAAAAGATTTCAACCGCCGGCTCAAGAAGGACCAGCAGGGGCAATAGAAGGCCCGAGGCCCGCCTTATTCCCTTCTTTCCCGAATCCGGGCCAGCAGAAAATCCGACCACGAAACGTGCTGGAACACTGGTTCCGCGCCCTTGCGGTAAAGCCTGACGACGCCGTGCCTGGCATCCGGCGGCGCCGACCAGCGCATGTCGTCAAACTCGCGCACCTCAAGGATGCTTTGGCCCCCGGCGGAATTCCCAGGGCCCAGCCACCGGGCCGTCCTGTTTTTCCGGTCGGCCTCGCCGATCAGCGCCAACCGGATAACGGGGCTTTCCGCCGGCTCGCCGAAACGCTTGGTGAAGTGTTCGACGATGGCCTGGAAGTTGCCGTGGGGAAACAAGACGTGGAACTGGCGGGCCTTGCCGTTTTCATAATGGATGATGGATTTCCGTCCCCGGTACAGCGTCGTCTGCACCTGGAAGGCATCGGCAATTTCATCCGGCCAGTCCACGGGCTCGATACAGAACCGGTTGCCGGCCGGCGGCTTTTCAACGCAGCCCTTGGATGATGTCGTGTCCCTTTGTCTTCCCAGTTTCATTGTCTGGCCGATGTAAAGTTTCTCGGCCAAGTCCTGAAGACGGTCGGCCTCCTGAGGCGCCGGCGGCGGCGGGCCGGAAGGGGCCGCGGCGGTTTCTTTATCGGGCGCCGGTTGCTTTTCCCCGGGGCCGGCAGAAAAGAACCCGGTGATGCTGTCGATAATGCCTTTGCCAAAGGCCTCACGGCGCTCTTTGATCTTGCCGCTTCCTGGCGCACCGGCCTTTTCGGGAACGGGCGACTCCTTCGCCTCGGCCTTCTCGGCCGGCGCTTGTTGGATCATCGGTTGCGCTTCGGGCTCCGGCGGCAACGGCGGCGGCAACGGCGGTGGCTCCGGGGGCTGGGTCGCCGTTTCCTCGGATTTTCCGGGCAGCGCCGGCGCCTGTTGGATCATCGGTTGCGGTTCGGGGACCGGCGGTAACGGGGGTGGCTCCGGGGGCTGGGCCGCCGTTTCCTCGGATTTTTCGGAGAGCGCCGGCGGTTTCACTGATTCCGGGGGTTCCGCTGATTCCGGGGGTGCCGCCGGGACCGGCGCCCGTTGGGCCATCGGTTGCGCTTCGGGCGCCACTTTTAACGCCGGAATCGAAGGCTCCGGTTCGGGTTTCGTCTCGGCCTCGGCGGTGGATGGTTGGGGCGGCGGCTGAGCAACCAGGGGCCGGGTTTTCGGCGCGCGTCGTTTGCGCCAGGCCAGAAGGTAATGGGCGATCCGGAAGTGGCCCTTATCGACGGCAAGGTCAACCGCCGTTAACCCGCGCGCGTTTTCCGTGGTCACGTCCCCGCCCTTGAGGAGGCTCCGCCTGACGGCGGGAAAATCGTCGGCGCCGACGGCGTCGAACAGCTCACGGGTGGCCGGGGTCAGTTCCGCGGCCGAAACCGGCGTCACACCGCTCCCGCCGACGCCGACGCCGATAACGACCAGCACAATGCCCAAGGCGAGTTTTAATACGTGTCCCATGTTCGCCGCCGTTGTTCGCGGTTGCCCTCATTCGGCCCATGATAACAACACACATGGGCTCAGGGAATCTTCTGATTTAGGGTTGACAAATTCCCATAAAATGTATATATTCCCTTATTGACCCTAATTTAGTGAATAAATGCGGAAAAAGGCGGGTTTTGGGCCCCGCCTGGAAAAAGAGGACATTTGCGTACAAATGCGTACATATACGTACATTTCTATGGGGATTTGCCATAACGCCGGAAATGTTGCCGATGGCCCACAATTATTTACGGATGTTTACGTTTCCGGTCGGTTTGGAGGCGCCGCCCGGGCCATTGAAAGGCAATTGAATCCATTTCCGATTCAGTGCATGTTGCCCGGCGACCGGATCAACATATCCGGGGGCCGTCGCCATGACGGTTTGGACCGGGGGGCATGGGATTACCGGCACAAAAAAATGGGCGCCTGCCGCGCCCGGCCTGGAGATTTCGGCCGGGACGGCGGGGTTTCGGTTTGCTCTTTGAAAGTGGGGGAAGCGTATCGTGTTGAGACGAATTGGATTTAACGGGCTGGTGGCGGCTCTGCTGTTGTTGATGCCCGGAGAGGGCCATGCGGCCGAAAGCCTGAGCGGCGCCAACACCGCCTGGATTTTGACGTCGACGGCGTTGGTTCTGTTCATGACGTTGCCGGGCCTGGCGCTTTTCTACGCCGGCCTGGTGCAATCGAAAAACGTGCTGTCGGTGATGATGCACTGCTTCTCCATCGCCTGCCTGGTCTCGGTGTTGTGGCTGGCCGGCGCCTATAGCCTGGCGTTCAGCGACGGCGGCGGCGCCAATCAGCTGATCGGGGGCTTAGGCAAGGCGTTCTTCAGCGGCGTCGGCAAGGGGACCCTTGCCGGCGACATTCCCGAAAGCGTCTTTTTCATGTTCCAGATGACGTTCGCCATCATTACCCCGGCGCTGATCGTCGGCGCTTATCCGGAGCGCATGAAATTCGGCGCCGTGCTGTTGTTCAGCGGGCTGTGGCTGTTTATCGTCTATGCGCCGGTCGCCCATTGGGTCTGGGGCGGCGGCTGGCTGGCCGACCTGGGGGTCCTGGATTTCGCCGGCGGCCTGGTGGTCCATGCCACGGCGGGAACCTCGGCGTTGGTGTTGGCCTTCCTGTTGGGCGCCCGCAAGGGATACCCGGGCGAGCTCAAGCCGCCCCACAATCCCGGCATGGCGATGATCGGGGCGGCGATGCTGTGGGTCGGCTGGTTCGGCTTCAACGCCGGCAGCGCGCTCGCCGCCGACACCAGCGCCGGCATGGCCATGCTGGTGACGCACATTTCCGCTGCTACCGCGTCGCTGACGTGGATGGTCATCGAATGGGTGAAGTTCGGCAAGCCCAGCCTGGTCGGCATCATCACCGGCATGGTCGCCGGTCTGGCGACGATTACGCCGGCGTCCGGCTTCGTCGGACCCTTGGGCGGGCTTTGCATCGGGCTCGCCGCAGGCCTCGTGTGCTACTGGGGCGTCGGGCTGGTCAAGTCGCGCTTAAACATCGACGATTCCCTTGACGTGTTCGCCGTCCACGGCCTCGGCGGCATGCTCGGCACCATGATGACGGCGGTGCTCGCGGTTACGGCGTTCGGCGGTGGCGGACTGGCGGAAGGTGTCAGCGTGGGGCAGCAACTGGGTATCCAGGCCACCGGCGTTGTCGCCGTCTTCGTATGGTCGGCGGTGCTGACGTTCGTCATCGTCAAGGTAGTCATCGCCGTCACCGGGCTTAGGGCATCGGACGATGAAATCACCGAAGGGCTGGACGTCACCGCCCACGGTGAAAGCGGTTACAGCTTGTGAGGAAAGGGTAAAAAAAACAATGAAACTCGTTATGGCCATCATCAAGCCGTTCAAACTGGATGCCGTGCGCGAAGCCCTGACCGAACTGGGGGTGCAGGGATTGACGGTGTCGGAGGTCAAGGGCTTCGGCCGCCAGAAGGGGCAGACGGAAATCTATCGCGGCGCCGAATACGCGATCGAGTTCGTGCCCAAGGTGCGCCTCGACATTGTCATCGACGACGGCGAGGTGGACCGCGTGGTCGAAGCCATCCGCGACGCCGCCAATACGGACAAAATAGGCGACGGCAAGATCTTCGTCCTCGACGTCGGCGAGGCCATGCGTATCCGCACCGGCGAAACCGGCTCCGACGCGCTTTAGACCGGCTTATGAAGAGGAAGGCTGTGGCGAAGGCGGCGCCGGTGCCGGTGGTTCCTTCGGGCCGTCCCCCGTCTTTGAACGACTCGTCTTTGAACAATGACCGTGAACGAAAAGAGCAAACCCATGGCCTACAAGAATATTAAAGCCGAAAAAAAAGAGGCCATCGGCCTCATCACCCTCGACCGGCCGGATGTCCTGAACGCCCTTTCGGACGCCCTGATGGAAGAACTGGCCCGGGCGCTTGACGATTTCGAGACCGACCATGGCATCGGCTGCATCGTGCTGACCGGCTCTGAAAAAGCTTTCGCTGCCGGCGCCGACATAAAGGAAATGCAGTCCAAGAACTACATGGACGCCTATCTGGACGATTTCCTTGCCACCTGGGAGCGCATAACCCGGTGCCGAAAGCCGGTGATCGCCGCCGTCTCGGGGTTTGCGTTGGGCGGCGGCTGCGAATTGGCGATGATGTGCGATTTTATCATCGCCGCCGATACCGCCAAGTTCGGCCAGCCGGAGATCAACCTGGGCGTCATGCCCGGCATCGGCGGGAGCCAGCGCCTGACCCGGCTCATCGGCAAGTCCAAGGCCATGGAGATGTGCCTGACCGGGCGCATGATGGACGCCGACGAAGCGGAAAAGGCCGGTTTGGTCAGCCGGGTGGTGCCGGCCCATAAGCTTCAGGACGACGCCATGGAGACGGCGGCAAAGATCGCCGGCATGTCGCGGCCGGCGGTGATGATGGTCAAGGAATCCGTCAACAGCGCCTACGAGACGACCTTGGCCGAAGGGTTGCGCTTCGAGAGGCGGCTGTTTTACTCGCTTTTCGCCACCGAGGACCAGAAGGAAGGCATGCAGGCCTTCACCGAAAAACGCCAAGCGGACTGGAAGCACCGCTAGCTATTAAGGGGACTAGATTAAGGTGTCCCCGGAACTGTGCGACATGCAGATTGACTATTGAATAGTTGGGAACCGATTTGACCAAGAAAACGAAACACTCTGAATCACTCGACGCGGCTATATCCGCGTTCGGGGCATCGGTAAAGGCCAAGTTGACTAGTCCGGCCATTTCTGGTGCGCCCGAGGACCAGTTGCGTTCTCCGCTTGAGACATTCTTTCAGGATATGTCTGGCGTTCTCGGTCACATCAAAGGCTCGACGAGCCTCGTAGGTGAAACGACTCTAGCAAGTCTCTCGACCCGCCCGGATTATGCAGTCGTGGTCAGAGGAGCCCTCATAGGCTTCATCGAGGTAAAAGCACCCGGCAAGGGGGCCGACCCTCGAAAATTCACGGAAAACCACGACAAGGAACAGTGGACCAAGCTCAAGTGCCTCCCAAACTTAATGTATACAGATGGCAACTCGTTCAGCTTATGGCACGATGGGGTGTTGAGCGGGAAGGTCGTGCATCTTGATGGTGACGTGGAAACCAGCGGAGCGTCGTTAAAAGCACCGCCTACCTTGGCGGCCATGATTTCGGATTTCCTCACATGGTCGCCCACACCGCCGAAGACCGCGAAGCAATTGGCCGAGGTCTCCGCTCGTCTTTGCCGCCTGCTACGAGAGGAGGTGGCCGAGGAACTCGCACGAGGTAACAAAGTTCTTGGTAGCTTGGCCATTGAATGGCGAGAACTTCTATTTCCTCAGGCAAGTGACAATGAATTTGCAGACGGGTACGCTCAGGCGGTGACCTTCGGTCTTTTAATGGCGAAGGCACAGGGTATCTCTCTTTCAAGCGGCATTGAGAAAGTCGCTTTGGAATTGCGAAAATCCAATTCGCTAATCGGTACTGCCCTTCGGCTTCTCACCGATAATCCCGGTATCCAGAAAGTTCTCGAGACTTCGCTTGGAACGCTGATGCGCGTTCTAGATGTCGTTGACTGGCCATCCCTAAGCAAAGGGCAGCCGGACGCTTGGTTGTATTTCTACGAAACCTTCCTTGGAATTTATGACAATGACCTCCGGAAGCGCACGGGTTCCTATTACACGCCGCCCGAAGTCGTGGAAGCCATGGTTCGACTAGTGGATGAAGCCCTGAAAGAACCAACCCTTTTCAATCGGGGCCTTGGTCTCGCGTCCCAAGACGTGCACGTTGCCGACCCAGGTGTTGGCACAGGCACATACCTGCTTGGCATCTTACGCCGAGTAGCGGCGATCATTGAAGATGATCAAGGTCCCGGCGCAGTAAGCGCCGCAATTGACGCCACCGTCAAAAGGATCATTGGTTTTGAGATTCAATTTGGGCCATTTGCCGTCGCACAGCTTAGGGTGCTTGCTGAGTTGAAGGACCTGATCGGCAAGAAACCCGGCCTGCCGGAACCCCGGCTATTCATCACTGATACGCTGGGCGATCCGTATGCGGCGGAAACAAAATTTTCCTCCATGCTAGAACCCATCGGCAAGTCGCGGCAAGCCGCGAACAAGATCAAGCGAGACGAAACGATCACGGTTGTTATTGGGAACCCTCCCTACAAGGAGAAAGCTAAAGGTCGAGGCGGGTGGATTGAAGAAGGCAGTAGCGGCCAAGAGAAACCTTTGCATCGCTGGATGCCTAAGCCTGAATGGGGGGTAAGCGCTCACACAAAGCATCTCTACAATCTTTATATCTACTTTTGGCGATGGGCGACCTGGAAAGTCTTCGGTTCCGGTTACAAGGCTTCAACTGGCATTGATGAAGATGATGATCGGGTTGGAATAGTCTGTTTCATTACCGTGGCGGGTTTCTTGAATGGTCCCGGCTTTCAAGGCATGCGGGCAGACCTTCGTCGTGAATGTTCTGATATCTGGGTGATCGATTGCTCACCCGAGGGGCATCAACCGAACATACCAACACGGATATTTCAGGGTGTCCAACAGCCTGTCTGCATTGTTCTCGCAGCGCGACCAAAAGAGATCGACGAGACCAAGCCCGCACAAGTTCATTTCCGCGCTCTGCCAGAGGGTAACAGGACAGATAAGTTTGCGGCGCTCGCCACTCTGTCGCTTCACGGCGCTGATTGGGTCGAAGGTCCAACCGACTGGCGCGCGCCATTCTTGCCCAGGGCTACGGGGGCTTGGAGCATATTTCCATCCCTGCAAGACCTATTCGCATACAACGGATCGGGCGTGATGCCAGGACGCACCTGGGTTATTGCACCCGACGAGCAATCCCTGATCCAAAGATGGGAGGCACTTATTACGGAGAAGAACGCAGAAAGAAAAGAGATACTTTTTCACCCACATCTTGGGGGAGACAAAACATCTGCAAAATCGTCAAAGAACGGTTTGAAAGACCATGAACATCGGGCTCAAGCCGTTATTGGCGATACAGGTGGAGTTGTCACACCAACGCGGTACGCGTACCGGTCATTTGACCGCCAGTGGATTATTCCAGATAACCGACTAATCAATCGCCCAAACCCAACAATCTGGTCTGCGCATTCTAAAAAACAGGTCTATCTAACTGGTTTGGAGGCACATTCACCAGTTAATGGGCCTGCTGTCACATTGTGTGGCCTTGTTCCAGATCTGCATCACTATAAGGGCTCATTCGGGGGGCGAGTCTATCCGCTGTGGCGGGATGGAAAGGCATCCATTTCGAACTTTAAGCCCAATCTTCTCGCGCACTTGAAAAAGGCATTGGGGATTGCAGTGACCGCCGAAAGCGTCATGGCGTATCTGGCCGCCGTCATGGCGCATTCGGGTTTTACGGAAAAATTTGTTAAAGACCTGAAACGGCCAAGTCTTCGCATGCCGCTCACGGCTGATCCAAAACTCTTTTCGGAAGCCAGTTCCATTGGTGAGGAAGTGATATGGCTTCACTGCTATGGCGAACACTTTGATGATTCTAAGGCGGGTCGCCCAAGAAAATCGCCTCGTATGGCAAAAGGAACTGGGCCCCTCATACCTAAAGGCGGGGGCATTCCTGGTGCGCCCGAGCCGTTGCCGGATACAATGGACTATGATGTGGCCACTAAGCGCCTCACGGTTGGTAAAGGCCATATTGATAACGTGCCAAAAGCCGTTTGGGATTACGAAGTCTCAGGCAAGAATGTTTTGAAGCAGTGGTTCAGCTATCGAAAGTTCGACCGCAGTAAACCGCCAATGGGGGACAGAAGGCCTCCATCTCCGTTACAAAAAATTCAACCGGACCACTGGCTACCGGAATACACGACGGACTTGATGGACCTTCTGCATGTACTCGGGCGTCTCGTTCTATTGGAGCCGAAGCAAAAGGATTTGTTGGACCGCATTTGCGCCGGTCCACTAATTGACGCCGATACCCTGGCGGCGGCAGGAGCATTCGACACGCCAAAGGTTACGGGTCCTGCAAAAAGCAAAGCTTCAGTCGATGGCCCTGATCTGCTCGATGGATTGTAGACCTCAGAAATTATTGCTGTTCTTCATATAGCAAAGTTAGCAGGCTTCCTTTTAAGTTAGCAGGCTTCCTTTTAACGGATATCAATAGTTTATCGTTGAAACGCAGCAATAGTACTCAAAAGGCGGGGTCAAAAAGGCGGGGTCATGTCTTGAATTGTGAATTTCTCCGTCCTCCCTAAGGGGGGCTTTGGGTGAGGAGTTCACGTATGCCGCCGACATGGTAACCTTTCCCCTCCCGGCCGTCACCGACGAGAATTCGCCCCCGCCGGAAGCCGAACCGCCAGTCCGGGAGCCTGCCGAAGCGGTTGGGGAAGGCAGGGCCATCGCCCTCGACATCGATACGGGCCTGACGGACATGGCCGCCCCCGAAACCATCGGCGTCGCCATCAGCGGCGTGCCCGAGGGCACATCATTATCCGCTGGCGCCGACCACGGCGGCGGCAATTGGTCGATGACGGCCGCCGACCTGGAAGGGCTCACCATGCAGCTTGCCGCCGGTTCCGATGACGGCTTTATCCTTGAGGTGGCCGTCACCGATGGCGGCGAAGTTGTTGCCTCCGGCAGCCTCACGGTTGGGGTGGATGAAACGCCGCTCCTGGAATCCCAGCCGGACCCCCAGCCGGACCCGGAGGCCGTCGCGGCTACCGGCATTACCCCGGTCGCTTATTGGAAACTGGATGAAACGTCTCCGGGCGCCGTCAACGACGAAATGGGCAACCACCCCGGCCAGACTTCCGCCGGCCAGGACCAAGGCGGCGGCGCCTTTGACGCCGTGGCAATATTCGACGGGATCGATGATTACATCGAAGTCCCCCACGCCGCCGGCATGATTCTCGTCGGCGGCACGTTCACCGCCTGGTTCAACGCCTTTGCCAGCGGCGGCGGCAGCCTTGCTGCCAAGGGGGAGTCGTCCGATACCGCCGGCGGCCGGTTCTCTCTCCGGATCAAGTCGGGAACGCTCGAGTTCCTGATGCAATCCGAGGACGGAACCCACGTGGCGGACGGTGGTTCCTTCGGCGCCAACGAATGGAACCAGACGACGGTCACCTGGGGGCCTGGCGGCATGAAGGCCTATCTGAACGGCCACCTGGCGGGGTCCGGCGACCACCCGGGGAACTTGACCGGGAACGCCAGCCCCTGGATTTTCGGCGCCCAGGAAACC
The DNA here is from genome assembly GCA_964626025.1 of uncultured Thalassospiraceae bacterium. Lineage (GTDB taxonomy): Bacteria > Pseudomonadota > Alphaproteobacteria > Rhodospirillales > Casp-alpha2 > Casp-alpha2. The sequence continues at coordinate 2,022 of CAZVFL010000058.1, read as the reverse complement.
GGGGAAGCCGGCGATGATGCCAAAACAGCCGGAAATTTTTTCCACGGCGAACTGGACGACATCGCCATTTACGACGTTGAGCTGAATGCCGCCGAGGTCCGCGAGCTTTGCCAAATCGGGGTCGAGGGCATGATGACGGGGGAAAGGCCGGCGGACGTCGATTCCGCCCTCGACCTTGACGCCATACCCAGCGAGGCCGAGGGGCCCGAGAGCCTGGCGACCCTCGATGCGCCGCTTGAGGAAGCCCCGGAAGAGGCGCCCGCGCCTGCCGCCGCAGCCCCGGAAGAAACACCCGCCCCGGAAGAAGCGGCGGATGACGGCGAAGGCGTCCTTACCATAGCCGAAGGCGACGAGTTCACCTTCGAGGGGGCCGAGAAGCTGGAATGGTAAATCCCGACCAGTCCATCTATCACATGTGCCAACGCGCCGAGTGGCGGGCCGCCGAGGCCGAGGGGGTTTACCGGGGCTCCAGCCAAGACGCCGCCGACGGCTTCATTCATTTTTCGACCGCACCCCAAGTCCGGGCCAGCGCCGCCAAACACCGGGCCGGGCAAAAGGGGCTGGTGCTGCTGACCGTAGACGCCCAGGCGCTCGGCGCGGCCTTGAAGTGGGAGCCGGCAACGGGCGGGGATTTGTTCCCCCACCTCCATGGGACGCTGCCGGTGGGCGCGGTCGCCGACGTCCGGGACCTGCCGCTGGGGGCGGACGGCCGCCACCAGTTTCCGCCCGGGATTCCCCCCGGAATTCCCGAGGAGGAGCGGCCATGACCGGCTTCTACCGCGCGCTCATGCCGTTCCTGAAATGCCTCGATCCGGAAACCGCCCACGGGCTCGCCCTTTTCGCCCTCGAACGGGGGCTGGTGCCGACGCCTAGGCCCTTCGACGGCCCGAGCCTCCGCCAAAACCTGTGGGGGCGGGACTTCGCCAACCCTGTCGGCCTGGCCGCCGGCTTCGACAAGGACGCCCGCGTTGCCGACGCCATGCTGGCCCAGGGCTTCGGCTTCGTCGAGGCGGGCACGGTGACGCCGCAACCGCAGGCCGGAAACCCGAAGCCCAGGCTGTTCCGGCTGACAAGCGACCGCGCCGTCATCAACCGGCTCGGCTTCAACAGCGCCGGCGCCGACGCGGTCGCCCGGAACCTCCAAAAACGCCGCCGCCACCCCGGTCCCGTCGGCGTCAATATCGGCAACAACGCCGAAAGCCCCGACGCCGAATCCGATTACGCCCGGGGGGCAAAGGCGTTCGCCGGGCTCGCCGATTACCTTGTCGTCAACGTGTCGTCCCCCAACACGCCAGGGCTTAGGGCGCTTCAGGACCGGGACCGGCTGACCCGGCTTCTCGGTGCGGTCAAGGACGCCTTGGGCACCTCAACTAGCGCCGCCCCCGAAAACCCGCCGCCGCTGCTGTTGAAGGTGGCCCCGGACCTGACCGGAGACGACAAGCGGGACATCGCCGCCGTCGCCCTCGACATGGGCCTGGACGGGCTGATCTGCACCAACACCACCATCGAGCGTCCGGGGTCGCTCGCCGCCCGCCACCGGGGCGAGCAGGGGGGGCTCAGCGGCCAGCCGTTGTTCGAGTCCTCGACCCGGGTGCTGGCCGATTTTTACCGCCTCACCAAAGGCCGGCTGACGCTGATCGGGGCCGGCGGCGTTTCTTCCGGCTCGCAAGCCTACGCCAAGATCCGGGCCGGCGCGTCGCTGGTGCAGCTCTATACGGCGCTGGTGTTCGAGGGGCCGGGGCTGGCGGGCCGCATCAACCGGGAGCTGGCGGCGCTTTTGGCCGCCGACGGTTTTGAAAATGTTTCGGACGCCGTCGGCGCCGATCACCGCAGTTGATTTTTCCCCAGCCGCTTCCTCAGAAGCCCGAAGACCAGCGGCGCCGCCGTCACCATGAACACCACCCTGACCAGGTGATGGGTCGAGACGAACGCCGTGTCGATGCCCATGGCGAGGCTGATCAGCGTCATCTCGGCCAGGCCGCCCGGCGCGAAGGCCAGCCACAGCGCCGGAAACGGTAACCC
>CAZVFL010000057.1:0-13555 GCA_964626025.1 uncultured Thalassospiraceae bacterium | reverse complement strand
CCATCCGTTCGAACTTGTCAAAGTCTTAGTGATTCGGGCTGACAGCGTAAACCCCAATCGCCCCCAGTCCCGATTATACCCGTTCCCTGGGACCGGGCCCTAAGTTGGAAGCCGGTTTAGGCGTGTAGTAAATAAAAATTTATCTAAATTTTAAATAAATAAAGTTTAACTAAATACAAAGTAAATCTATATCAAATTAAAATATTAGGAAGTGTGATGTCTTGGTGTTACTGTTAAGATGCGATGAAGATACGTACGGAGGCATGTTGAGGCCCGTGATGCAAGGCTAGCTCCGGGAGCATCAGAATGGTTTCAGCCCTCGAAACGGCAAGCCGCCGGAAACGGCGTGACGCAAAGCCACCGGCCTAAAGCTTGAGGCTTCAAGTCAAGGCAGCGGAGTTACCGAAAGGAGTTACCATGCTGAATTTAGATTCCGAGAGTCGGAATTCGATGCACATTCCCCAACGATCGGCGGATAGTCTGGAAGACGCCATGGTGGCCAATATGCCCATGCGGACCATCGTTTTCTCGTCGCAGAAGGGTGGTTCCGGCAAAACCACCCTGTGCGGTCAACTGGCGGTTCAGGCGGAACTGATGGGCCGGGGCCCGGTGGCCGTGGTCGATGCGGACCCCCAGGGCAGCCTTTCCGGTTGGTGGAACGCGCGCAAGGCCGAAACGCCGCTGTTTGTGAAAACCCGCGTGGATTACCTGATGAACGATCTAGAGGCGCTTCGAAACCAGGACATCAAGCTGGTGTTCGTGGATACCCCCCCGGCCGTTACCGACATCATCGAGAAAATCGTCAGCCATGCCGACTTGGTGGTGATCCCCACCCGGCCCAGTCCCCATGACTTGCGGTCGGTCGGCGCCACCCTGGATATCATCGAGGCCCAGGGCAAGCCGCTGATTTTTGCCGTCAACGGGGCCACACCCCAGGCGCAGATCACCAGCGAAACCGCGGTGGCGCTTTCCCAGCACGGGACCGTTGCGCCGGTGACCATCCATCAGCGCAACGAATTCGCCACTTCCATGATTGACGGCGGGACGGTCATGGAATCCCAACCCATGTCTCCCGCCTCGGTGGAGATCGCCCAGCTATGGCAGTATATTTTCTCGCGTCTGGGCAAGATGGAACGCCGCCGGCGGCAACCGCCGTTCCTCGGAACGGACCGGCGCCAGCCCGACCACGGCGGCGATTATCCCGAAACCGTTCGGGCCCCGACTCAGGCCCCGACTCAGGCCAAGGCCAGGTTCGGCCGCCGGGTTTCGCCGCACGTTCACCAGATCTGGGAGGCGGTCTAGACCATGTTGGAAACAAAGATCAAGCTTTCCCGGCGGCAGCTTTTTGCCCGCAAAGGAGAGGCCATGCCGACGATGGCCGTGGAGGCGGGGATCAAGCCCAATTGCACCACCGGTCCCTTTGCCGGGCTCAGTTCCGCCGTTAACGGCAATGACCTCAGGAGCGCAGAGAAGCTGGTTCAGGCATCAACCCTTTCGTCGTTGATCACCCGGCGGATTCCACGAGCGCCGGTGACGGCTCCCGAGGCCTTTTACGCGAAAAGGCCCATCGCCCGGCCGGTGTTGCGACCTGCCCCGGTTTTCACAAAGGATTCAGCAGTGCCAGAGAGGCCCGAAGCCATTCTGGGACCGAGCAAGGCGAAAACCCTCGTCGCCGAGAGACACAAGCGCCACCAGTTCACGGTGCGCCTGAAAACGGACGATTTCCAGGCGATGATAAATCTGGTCGTCAGGTCGGGCCGCACTTACCAGGACATCATTGAATCCGCCGTCCGGCATTATCTGAACGACGTCGTGGCTGAATCCGAGGAGGCGACCGAAAACGAGTCGGCGCACCAGGAACCGGCCATGGGTTCCCCGGCGGTATCCGAGCTAATCGGCAGGTCTTGGTCAAAATAAGGGTCCCGACTGCCCGACGAACCCCCAAGAGCCTTGCCGTGCGCTTTTTAGGCCGCCGTCGCTAAATTGCCATGACTTGGTCCCGGTTGCCCTTGTTGAAAGGGGGGAGTATCACCAAGGCATGTTCTTCACTCTGTCCAAGATTCTGTGGTTCCTTGTCAATCCGGGAAATGTGTTGTTGATCCTCCTTTGCCTTGGGTTGGTGTTGTTGTGGACCCGGTGGCAACGGGGGGGCCGACGGCTGGTCGGTTTTGTCGCCGTTGTCGGCTTAACGTTGACGATCCTCCCGGTCGGGGAATGGCTTTTTGGTCCCTTGGAGGACAGGTTTCCCCCGATGAATGAGCCTCCGGCCCGGGTGGACGGCATTATCGTTGCCGGCGGCATCGTCAACCCGGTCCTGACCCATGCCCGTAAACAGATTTCCATCGGCGGTGCCGTTGAAAGATTGTTCGCGATGGCGGCGTTGGCCCGCCAATATCCCCGGGCGAAGGTGATCTTCACCGGCGGATCCGGGCAATTACTGCACCAGGACAAAAAGGAAGCCCAGGCGGTGGTGCCGCTGATCAGGCAGTTGGGCCTGGACCCCGGCCGGGTGATATTCGAGGATCAGTCCCGGAATACCGCGGAAAACGCCGCGTTCAGCCTGCCCCTGGCGAAGCCGAAAGCGGGGGAAACCTGGCTCCTGGTCACCTCGGCCTTCCACATGCCAAGGGCGGTCGGCAGTTTCCGCCAGGTCGGGTGGGAGGTGACGCCCTATCCGGTCGATTACATTACCCGTGGCGAAACCGACCCGCCCCTGCAGTTCAATTTTGCCTATGGCATGGGTTCGCTGGGCGGCGCCGTTCATGAATATTTGGGGCTGTTTTTCTACTGGCTTACCGGAAAAACCGATGAATTGTTTCCGGCGCCGCGCCGATGACTTGCCCCGCCGCCACGGCTGTGGCAGAAGCGTCGGGTTCCTTAAAACCCACCGATTGAAGCCGGTGATTCAGTTGATAAAGACCTTTTCCTACTCCCGCGCGGTCAGGCGGCTTTTGCTTCCGGTGTTCCTTTTGACCGTTTCCGGGCCATGGCCGCTGGCGGCGGCCGAACCCTCCCAACCTTTCCTGCAATGGCTCGAGGGCATCCGCAAAGAAGCCCGTGCCGCCGGCATTTCCCAATTGCTGTTGGACTCCGTGTTTGCCGGTCTTAATCCCATCAAGCGGGTGATAGAGCTCGATCGCCGGCAACCGGAGTTCACACTGACCTTCTGGAATTACCTTGAAAAGAGCATCAATGCCGAGCGAATCCGGCGGGGCCGGGAGATGTTGGAGAAACATCGTCAACTCCTGGAAAAGACCGCCGACCGGTTCGGCGTCCAGCCCCGTTTCATCGTCGCCTTTTGGGGGCTCGAGAGCAATTTCGGTGAACACACCGGCGTCTTCCCGGTGATCGGGGCGGTGGCGACCCTGGCCCATGACCCGAGGCGGAGCCGGTTTTTCCGTCAACAATTGTTGGCCGCCCTGACGATCATGAACCGCGGCGACGTCGATGCCCGGGTGAAGGGTTCCTGGGCCGGCGCAATGGGGAGTTTTCAATTTATTCCAACGACTTATAAGGACTTTGCCGTGGACGCCGATGGCGACGGCCGGCGCGACATGTGGAACAGTTATCCCGACATGTTCGGCTCGGCCGCCAATTATCTTTCCCGGTCCGGTTGGCGGAAGGGATGGACCTGGGGCCGGGAGGTCCAATTGCCGACCGGGTTCAGCTTTGAACGCACCGGCCTGAATGTTAGGAAGCCCCTTTCTCGGTGGAAGGCGCTCGGCGTCAAGCGAATTGGCGGCGGCGATCTGCCCGATGAAGATATAAAGGCTTCCATCGTCCTGCCGGCGGGTTACGAGGGGCCGGCGTTTCTTGTCTACCGGAACTTCCGCACCATTCTGGCCTGGAACCGGTCGATCCTGTATGCGATCGCGGTCGGCCACCTGGCCGACCGGCTGGTCGGCGGCGGGCCGTTCAAAAGCAAAAGACCGTCCAGGGAAGAACCCCTGTCCCGGTCCGACGTCAAAGACCTGCAAAGACTATTGATGGCAAAGGGGTTTGCTCCCGGGGGCTCTGACGGCGTTATCGGACCGAAAACCCGGTCGGCCATCAAGGCCTTTCAGAAAAGCGCCCACCTGCCGCCCGACGGATTTCCGACCATGGGTCTTCTTGAGCGACTCCGGGGCGGCGGCGGAGGGTAAACCAAGGCTGCGGATTTCTCACTCAAACACCAGATATCGTGAATTGCCTTTCTCGGGAATACCAGATATTGATACCTGTAAAGCATGGGCCAGTCGGGGATTAACATGAAAAAGCTTGGGGCCGGGATGCGGGGGCTTGCCCTGGTTCTTGCTTTGCTTGTCCTTCCCGCCTGTGCGGAAATGGAATTTCTTATCCATTCGGCCAAGCGGATATCGGGCGATAAGATTCCCGACGAACCCGGTTACAAAATCGGCGAACCCTATCAAATCCAGGGCATTTGGTATTATCCGGCCGAAAATTATGAATTCGACAAGACAGGCATCGCGTCTTGGTATGGCGTCCAGTTCCATGGCCGGCGGACGGCCAACGGTGAAATATACGACATGAACGCCCTGACGGCGGCGCACCGGACATTGCCGATGCCCAGTTTCGTCCGCGTCACCAATCTCGAAAACGGCCGCAGCCTGATCCTCAAGGTCAACGACCGGGGGCCCTTCGCCCGGGGGCGCATCATCGACATTTCCAGGCGTGGTGCGCAACTTTTGGGGTTTCACGGCGTCGGTACGGCGCGGGTCCGCGTTCAGATCATGGCCGACAAAAGCCGCGCCCTGGCCGCCCGGATGAGGGCCCGCAATCAGCTGGCCGAGGTCAGCTCGCCAATAACCGTCGGCCGCCTGCCCAAGCCCGAGGTCAAAACGGAATCCCTGGCGCCGCCTGGGGGCTATGGCATTCCCGGGACTGGGGGCGGATCGGCGGCTGACGAAATCAGAAAGAACGCGCCCGTTCGGCCACTGCCCCCGCGCCCGCTTGCGAAAGCGTCCCTTGGCGTTGAAAAACCCGGCGCCATCACCATGAATCCCGTTAGCCGGACCAATATCTTCGTACAGGCGGGAGCTTACAGCCATTTTGACAACGCCAACAAAGCCAGGGCCAGGCTGTCGTCGGTGGGACCCGTCAAGGTGACGTCGGTGCTGATCAAAGGCCGGGACCTATTCCGCGTCCGCGTCGGACCGATCTCCACCGTCAAGGATGCCGACAGGATGCTTGAACGGGTGACCGCATCCGGGTACCCGGACGCGCGTATCGTTGTTGATTGAAGCGGCTGACCTCTGCCTTGCCGTCGTCACATTCCGGTGTTACCAACTGAACGGACGCCGCAACCGACGAAAATGATCCGGGGATGCAAAATGCTGGCAAGAAAACGTAAATGCTTTCCCGTTGACGGTTTCTGGGGCGTTGTTTTCCTTTTGGGTTTCTTTTTGGCGGTGTTGGCGACGCCCGCCCTGGCGCTCGAAACCCTTGCCAAGCAGGCCTTCATGATGGACATGACGACCGGCGAGGTGTTGTTCGAAAAAAACAGCGATGAGCCCATGTCGCCGGCCTCCATGAGCAAGATGATGACCGTTTACATGGTTTTCGAAAGGCTCAAGGAAGGCAGCCTGTCCCTGGACGATACCTTCCCCGTCAGCGAAGACGCCTGGCGCAGGGGCGGCGCCAAAAGCGGCGGTTCGACGATGTTCCTGGAGCCGGGGAAACGGGTCAGGGTTGAAGACCTCCTTCGCGGCATCATCGTGCAATCGGGCAACGACGCCTGCATCGTCGCCGCCGAGGCCCTGGCCTCCAGCGAACAGGCCTTCGCCGAGGAAATGACCATACTGGGCAGGGAGTTGGGGTTGAAAAACACCGTCTTTAAAAACTCAACCGGATGGCCGGACCCCGGGCATCTGACGACGGCCCGGGACTTGGCGATCCTGGCCCAACGGACGATCCAGGATTTTCCCAAGTACTATCATTACTACGAGGAAAAGGAATTCACCTACAACGAAATCCGCCAGATCAACCGCAACCCGCTTCTTTACCGGGAGATCAACGCCGATGGCCTGAAGACCGGCCATACCCAAGAATCGGGATATGGGCTTGCCGCATCGGCGACCCGCGGCGACCGCCGTTTGATCCTGGTGGTCAACGGGTTGCAATCGAAAAAAGACCGTAGCCGCGAGCCGGACCGTCTTTTGGCTTGGGGTTTTCGTGAGTTCAATAATTACAAGCTGTTCAGCGCCGGCGAAGAAGTGACGAAAGCGGATGTCTGGCTGGGCCAGGAAGCGACCGTGTCGCTGGTTATCGAAAACGAGATGCTGCTAACGCTTTCCCGGAAAGCGCGGCGCAAGATGAAAGCGACCGTCAGCTTCGAAAACCCCATTCCGGCCCCCATCGCCAAGGGCCAAAAGGTGGCCCGGCTGATTCTCACGGCGCCCGGCCGTGACCCATTGGAAGTGCCGTTGCTGTCTAAAAACAAGGTCAAGCGGCTTGGCCTGATCGGGCGGCTGGGAACCGCGCTTAGGGCCATTATCTGGGGCGAGCCCGGGTGAGCCGCGGGGCCGGCACCCATTCCGTCGGCAAATTCATCACCTTCGAAGGCGGGGAGGGTGCGGGGAAATCGACCCAGATCAAACTGTTGGCTAAAGCCCTCAAGGTGGCGGGCCTAAATCCGGTGGTGACCCGTGAACCGGGCGGCGCGCCGGCGGCTGAAATCATCCGAAGCCTTCTTGTCGAAGGAGAAACGGACCGCTGGCTGCCGATGACCGAGGCGTTGCTTCATTCGGCGGCGCGGATGGAGCACGTAAAGGAAACCATCGAACCGGCCCTGGCGGCCGGACGTTGGGTGGTGTGCGACCGGTTTGTCGATTCCACCGTGGCCTATCAGGGTTACGGCCACGACCTGGGCCAGGAAGCCATCAGCCAACTCCATCAGTTGGTGTTAGGCGGTTTTCAGCCCGATCTTACCGTCATACTGGATATTCCGGTTGACCAGGGACTGGTCCGGGCCAAGAGTCGCGAGGCGGAGGGCGAAGCGAAGGAAGATCGGTACGAGCGCATGGGCTTGGAATTTCATCAGCGCATTCGCGACGGTTTTCTCGATATTGCCCGGCGCAACCCCGAACGCACGGCCGTGGTCGATGCGGCCCAGGACGCGGACGCCGTTCGCAAGGAAATCCTGGCCCTGATCAACAATCGTCTGAAGGTATCCCTGGCATGACGGACGAAATTCCGGGCCCCCGAGAAAACGCCGATCTTCACGGTCACGAAGAGGCGGAGCATTTTCTCGAGAATGCTTTCCGGGGCGGCCGCATGGCCCATGCCTGGCTTATTTCCGGGCCCCGGGGCATTGGCAAGGCGACGTTGGCCTATCGCTTCACCCGCTATGTTCTGTCGGGCGGCGCCAGCGACATGGCCGAAGCCGGCCCCGATCTTTTCGGTGGCGGCAATGAAATTGAACAGCAAGGCGGCCTTTATGTTCCGCCCGAACACCCGGTATTCCACCGCATCGCCGCCGGCACGCACGCGGATATGCTCGGCGTCGAGCGCACCGTCAACGAAAAGACCGGCAAGCTTCGCACCGAGATCGTCGTCGACGATGTTCGGGATGTCAGCAACTTCTTCCATCACACGGCGGGCGAGGGCGGTTGGCGGGTCGTTGTCGTCGACTGTGCCGATGAAATGAACGCCAATGCCGCCAACGCGCTTTTGAAGGTTCTGGAGGAACCCCCGGTCAAAGCGCTGTTGCTGCTGGTCAGCCACAATCCCGGGCGGTTGCCGGCGACGATCCGGTCACGGTGTTGCAAGTTGGCGCTGAAACCGCTTGCCGAGAACGCCGTGGCGTCGTTGCTTCGGACGTATCTTCCCGATCTCGAAGCGGCTGACGTATCGGCGTTGGCGCATCTGGCCGACGGCAGCCCGGGCCGGGCCCTGGCGTTGGCCACCGAAGGCGGGCTTGAGCTTTACCGCGACATGACGGGCCTTTTGGAAACGCTGCCAAAACTGGACGTCCAGGCGCTTCACGCCTTCGGAACGCGCTTCGGCAAGTCCGGCGCCGAAGATGCGTTTCAAACGGCTTCGGACCTGCTCAGATGGTGGTTGGGGCGGCTGATCCTGGCGACCGCCGGCGGCGGGAGAGAGAAAGCCCCCTTCACCCCCGATGAAGAAGCCCTGATGGACCGTCTGGGCCGGGCGGCCGGTCTTGATCGCTGGTTTGAGGTATGGGAAAAGATCAACCGTCTGCTGGCCAAGGCAAGCCACGCCAATCTGGACCGCAAGCAGGTGGTTTTGAACGTGTTTTTAACCCTCGAGAACGCCGTCCGGTCCTGATCCCGGCTTGTCGTTCCCGGTTCCTTAAGCTGCGAAAAAGGCCGCCATGTCGAAGCGCTACTACATCACGACGCCGATTTATTATGTCAACGACGACCCGCACATCGGCCATGCCTATACGACGCTGGCTTGTGACGTGCTGGCGCGTTTCAAGCGGCTCGACGGGTTCGACGTCAAGTTCCTGACCGGCACCGACGAGCACGGCCAGAAAGTCGCCAAATCGGCCGCCGCCGCCGGCATCGACACCCAGGAATTCACTGACAAGGTTTCACAGAATTTCCGCGATCTGGCGGATTTTATGAACTTCAGCCACGATGACTTCATCCGCACCACCGAGGACCGCCACAAACGCGCGTGTCAGGACATTTGGAAGCGCCTGGTGGAAAAGGACGAGATTTATCTCGACTCATACGCCGGCTGGTATGCCGTCCGCGACGAGGCGTTCTATGCCGAGGACGAGCTGACCACCGGCGCCGACGGCAAAAAGGTCGCGCCCAGTGGCGCCGAGGTCGAATGGGTGGAGGAGCCAAGCTATTTCTTCCGGCTTTCCAACTGGCAGAAACCGTTATTGGACCATTACCAAAAACATCCGGATTTCGTCTTGCCCAAGACCCGCTTGAACGAGGTCACAAGCTTCGTTTCCGGGGGCCTGCAGGATTTGTCGGTGTCCCGGACGACGTTCAAATGGGGCGTGCCGGTACCCGGCAACGACGACCACATCATGTACGTATGGCTGGACGCGCTCACCAACTACATCACCGGCGTCGGCTTCCCGGAAACCGAAAAGGGCGAATACGCCACCTACTGGCCGGCGGACCTGCACATGGTCGGCAAGGACATCCTCCGTTTTCACGCCGTTTACTGGCCGGCGTTCCTGATGGCCGCCGGGCTGGAGCCGCCAAAGCGCGTTTTTGCCCACGGCTGGTGGACCAACGAGGGCGAGAAGATATCGAAATCGCTTGGCAACATCATCGACCCCATAACGCTGGTAGAGAAATACGGCCTCGATCAGGTGCGGTATTTCCTGTTGCGCGAGGTGCCGTTCGGCAACGACGGCGATTTTTCGCACAAGGCGATGGTGAGGCGGATAAACGGTGAGTTGGCCAACGATTACGGCAACCTGGCGCAGCGCGTGCTTTCGATGATCGCCAAGAACTGCGAGGGGAAAGTGCCGGCGCCCGGCGCGCTCGCAGACTCCGACGGGGCCCTTTCGGCCGGGGCCCAGGAGCTCATCGGCCGGGTGCGGGAAGCCATGGACGTTCAGGCTTTCCACGAGACCCTTGAGGCCATCTGGGGAGCGGTCCGCGCCGCCAATGGCTATGTCGACCAGGAAGCGCCGTGGAAGCTGGCCAAGGAAGACCCTGCGCGCATGGGCACCGTGCTTTACGTGCTGGCCGAGACCATCCGTCACCTGGCGATCCTGACCCAGCCCTTTATGCCCGACGCCTCGGCCAGAATCCTCGATCAATTGGCGGTGCCGGAAGACGCCCGCACGTTTGAACACTTGGGCCCCGATCACGCGCTCGCCCCCGGCACGGCGCTGCCCGCCCCGGAAGGCGTGTTCCCGCGCTATGAAAAAGACGAAAAGGCCGGGGAGGGGGATTAATGCTGGTCGACAGCCACTGCCATCTGGATTTCCCCGATTTCGAGGACGAACTCGACGGCGTCATGTCCCGCGCCGCCGACGCCGGCATCGGCCACATGCTGACAATCTGCACCCGGGTCACCAAATTCGACGCCGTGCTGGCGATCGCCAAGAAATACGACAACGTCTTTTGCACCGTCGGCGTCCATCCCCACAACGCCGCCGACGAGCCCGAAGTGACGGCCGAACACCTGATCCGCATGGCCGACCATCCCAAGGTCGTCGGTTTGGGGGAGACCGGCCTCGATTTCCATTATGAAAACAGCCCCCGCGACGTGCAGGAACGGAGCTTCCGCGCCCACATCGCCGCCGCCCGGGAAACCGGCCTGCCGCTGGTGGTGCACACCCGCGACGCCGACGACGATATGGCGAGGGTGTTGCTGGGCGAGCATGAAAAGGGGCCCTTTCCCGGCCTCATCCACTGCTTTTCCAGCGGCCCGGAGCTCGCCGAAAGTATGCTCGGGATCGGTTTTTTCATCTCGTTTTCCGGCATCGTCACGTTCAAGAACGCCGACGGGATCCGCGACGTCGCCCGCAACGTGCCGCTGGACCGCATCCTGGTCGAAACCGATTCGCCTTATCTGGCGCCCGAGCCCAAGCGCGGTAAGCGGAACGAGCCGGCCTTTACCGCCTTTACCGCGGCCCGGGTGGCGGAAATCAGGGAAATGGAAGCGGACGACCTGGCCCGGGCGACGACCGACAACTTCTTCCGGCTGTTTTCGAAGGCTGAAGGCAGGGCAGGGCCATGAAGGCGACGATCCTGGGCTTCGGGGCCGTCCAGCGGCGTTCCGGCCATCCACGAAGGCTGGGGGGCGTGTGATCCCGAAAACCCCAAAAACCGGCGGCTGAGGCCCTCCATCCTGGTCGAAAACGGCGACCAAACGGTCCTGGTGGACACCTCGCCGGACCTCCGCCAACAGTTATTGACCGCCGGGATCAAGCGCCTGGACGCCGTGCTGTTGACCCATGGCCATGCCGACCACCTGCACGGCATCGACGACCTCAGGGGCGTCAACAAGGCCATGAACTCGCCCCTGGACGTCTATGCCGACAACGATACCCTGAAACTGATCAAAACCCGCTTCGAATACACGACCACGCCGTTGGCGCCCGAGGCGGATATCTATTACAAGCCGGTCCTCGACATCCACAAAATCGCGCCGGGAGACGTTTTCTCCGTCGGCAGTCTGGAAATCAGCGTTTTTGACCAAGACCACGGGTATTCCCGGACGCTCGGCTACCGTTTCGGGCCCATCGGCTATTCGACGGACCTTTTGGAACTGCCTGATGCGTCCTTTGAGGCCCTGGAAGGGGTGAAAACCTGGATTATCGGCGTTTTCTCGTGGAAACCGCACCAAACCCACGCCCATGTGGAAAAAGCGCTGGATTGGATCAAGCGCCTGAAACCGGCGCTGGCCGTGTTGACACACTTGGGCCCGACCATCGATTACGCCGATTTGAACGCAAAATTGCCCGACGGCGTCGAGGCCGCTTACGACGGCATGGTGATCAAGGCCGAAAACGATTAATTTTGATTTTGACCGGGGCCCGCCGGCGGCGGATCGGGAAGGCGGCCAAGAGGATTATTTCGATGATTTTTTCAGCTCTGTGCAAGCGGCCAAAAGCACTGCCAAAACGGCCAATAAGCCCTTATAAACAAAAACAATGATCTTATTTGCCATAATATACATTATGCGACAAAGCGGTATTCCCGCGTATTTGCCGGCGGTCTGGTCCAGCCCCCGGCCGAGCCCGCGGAACCGGGCATTTGCCGGCCCGGTTTCGGGCCCCCAAAAAGACCGTTTTTTGTCCCCGAAATGGCCCTTTCATGAGTAAAAAAATCGGTAAATTAATCGGCATCATGGCCAAGCTTCGCGATCCCCATGGCGGGTGCCCGTGGGACGTGGAGCAGACCTTCGCTTCCATCGCGCCGCACACCATCGAGGAAGCCTATGAAGTCGCCGACGCCATCGAAAAAAACGACATGGCGGGACTGAAGGACGAGTTGGGCGATCTTCTGTTCCAGGTGGTATTTCACGCCCAGATGGCCAAGGAATCCGGCGATTTTGATTTCGACGGCGTGGTTGATTCCATTGCCGACAAGATGGTGCGCCGCCACCCCCATGTTTTCGGGGACGAAAAGATCGAGGACGCCGAGGCGCAAACCGTCGCCTGGGAGGAGCATAAAAGGCTGGAACGCGAAGCCGGCGACAACCCCAGGGAAAGTGCCCTCGATGGGGTGATTTCCGCCCTGCCCGCCCTCACCCGCGCCGAAAAGCTGCAAAAACGCGCCTCTCGCGTCGGTTTCGACTGGCCAACGGCGGCGCCCGTGGCCGCCAAGGTGCGCGAGGAGCTGGCCGAGGTCGAAGCGGAGATCGAAAACGGCGACCAAGGACGGCTCCTGGACGAGATCGGCGATTTGCTGTTTTGCTGCGTCAACCTGGCCCGCAAGCTGGGTATAGACCCGGAAACCGCCCTTCGCCAGGGCAACGCCAAGTTCGAGCGCCGTTTCCGCCTGATGGAGAAACTGCTGGCCGCCGACGGTAAAAAGGTCGGCGAGCTTCCCGTCGACGAAGTGCTTGAGGTTTACTGGACCCGGGCCAAGCAGGAAGAATGATATAATGGCCGCATGAAAACGACCAAAATCCTGAAAAATCTGGCGCTTTCGCTGTTCCTGGCGGCAGTCTTGGGCGCTTGCTACATGCCGATCAACTTCGACGCCGAGATCGAAATCACCCGGGGTGGATATTACGATTTCAAGTTCGACGGCTATCTGGCCAGGGTGGAGCTGTTCCAAGGCTTGAAAGAAGGGAAAATCGGGCCGGAGGAGGAAAAGAAGCAGATCGAGCTGATCAAGACCGATTTCGGCCGCGATGACAGCGTCAAGCAGTTCGAATACATCAAGATGGGCCACTTCAAGGTCAACTGGCAGCGCTCGGGCGACCTGCTCAAGACCAAATCCGTCAGCTTCTACAACCGCGTCAGCGAGTACATGCTGGGAATCCGCTATAACTCCCAAACCCGGCGCATTTCCATGTCGGGAAAGTCCCTGACGGTCGATGCCAAGAAGCGGCTCGACAAGATCGGGCTTGGCTGGCGGGGCCAGATCCGCGTCTTCACCGATGCCAAGGTGATCAGCCACAACGCCACCCAGGTCAAGAAAAACAAACGAAAAGGCGGCAAGTTCATGACCTATATCTGGAAAATAGAGAACATCTTCGCGCCGACGCCGAGCATGGTCCTTCAGGCCGGCTAAGGCGGCGGGATAGGGCGTCTCCTTGGTGTCCCTCGGAGCCTCGTCCGGGAGTCGTCACCCGGTCGTCCCCAAGTCGTCATCGGGTCGTCATAAAGTCGTCCTAAAGTCGTCATCGGGTCGTCATAAAGTCGTCCTAAAGTCGTCGTTTTTGACACCCAGAATCCGCACAACCAATTGATTCAAAAAGGTTTATGTGCCTGAGGCGGGTGAAAAAGTCGTCATTAGTCGTCATTTGTCGTCATCTCCGGTCCTCCTCACCCTTCGAGACGGGTCTTCGACCCCCTCACCCTTCGAGACGGGTCTTCGACCCCCTCACCCTTCGAGACGGGTCTTCGACCCCCTCACCCTTCGAGACGGGTCTTCGA
>CAZVFL010000056.1:0-14173 GCA_964626025.1 uncultured Thalassospiraceae bacterium | reverse complement strand
AAATCCATCGAGGTTCACCAAGGCGACCTTCCGGACGGATTGACGTTCAAGGGAAGCGTTGCCCTGGATACCGAAACCCAGGGCCTTAAACTTGGCCGCGACAGGCTTTGCCTGGTGCAGGTGTCGGCAGGCGACGACACCTGCCACCTGGTACAGTTCCCGGCCGCCGACTATGACGCACCGAACCTGAAGGGACTCCTCACCGATACGGCCGTCACCAAGATTTTCCATTACGCCCGCTTCGATTTGGCGGCGATTACCCGGTACCTGGGCGTCACCTGCCAACCGGTCTACTGCACAAAGGTCGCCTCCAGGTTGGTCAGGACCTATACGGACCGCCATGGCTTGAAGGATGTCTGCAAAGAGCTCCTGGACGTGGAATTGTCCAAGGATCAACAATCATCGGACTGGGCGGCGGGCGAGCTTTCAAAAGAGCAGATCGAATACGCCGCCGCCGACGTCCTTTTTCTTCACAGGCTGCGCGCCAAGCTGGATGAGATGTTGGCCCGCGAAGGCCGCGAGGAATTGGCCAAAACCTGTTTCGGTTTTTTACAGACCCGGGCCGAACTGGATATCGCCGGTTGGCGGGACGAAGACATCTTTTCCCACTAAGGCGGCCGTCTTCGTTGGTTGATTCCCTATAACCTCTGGGTTTTGTTGACCTTTCCGGGGCCGTGGCGCATACTCGGTCGGCAGGGATTAAGACTTTTTTTGCTCTTTTGAAATAGCGTCGAAGGCGGCATAGACCGGGCCCATGCCGAAGACCGGTTTGAAAGCGCCTGGAACGCGTTTTCGGCGAATCAATAACCCAATAACAAGGCGGGATTACCGAAAAAGTGGACACCATGAGCTCAACCCCTGCCACGTCTCGAAAAAATTCCAATGCCCAAGGCGCTGCCGCTCCTTCGTCCGACATCGGTTCTGCGAAAAGGGTCCTGCACATTCACGACTGCCTGCGCGCAGACGTCGCCTGAGGATAGGAGGCCCCGGGCCGGGAAGATGAATACCTTGGAAACCACCACCGGGTTTCAGCCCACGGGCGTTTTGCCGGCTTCCCGCTCGAGGGCCGACATCCGCCGGGCCGCCTTCGACGTTACCCGGGCGCGGCCCCGGCAAAACAAATGGTACAGCCGCTTCGTCCAGATGATGAAGTTCCTGCTGCCGGCGGTGGCGTTGCTGCTGATCGGGCTGGTCTTGGTTTGGCCGTACCTGCGTTCGGAGGACCTTCGCTTCCGTCTCAGTTTTGCGGCGCTCACCGCCGATGAAACCGAAGACCCTTCCATGATCAACCCGCGCTACGTGGGCATCGACAAGGATAACCAAGCCTTTTCCATTACCGCGGACCTGGCCCGCAAGCTGGCCATTGGATCGGCGAACGTGGAACTGGAGATGCCGAAGGCGGATATCGTCTTGGATGACGGCACGTGGCTGGTGCTGACGGCCGAAAACGGCGTCTTTAAGCGGTTGAAAAAGACGCTCGACCTTACCGGCGCGGTAAACCTTTTTCACGATTCCGGTTATGAATTCCGCACCTCGAAAGCCAGCATCGACCTGGAACAAGGCACTGCCGAAAGCACCACCGCGGTTCGCGGGCAGGGGCCGTTCGGCGACTTGCGGGCGGACGGTTTTCGCCTGATCGACAAGGGAAAAACCATCCTCTTTACCGGCAAGGCGAAGCTGAAGATTTATCCGGGAGCCGGAAAGCCCATCAAATGAAACATGCGTCAGCCATCCCTGTTTATTTCCGCCCCTTCCTGGCACGGTTGGTGGGGGCTGTCTTGTTGGCCCCGGTTGTTTTCCTGGGCATTCCCGGCGGCCTCGCGTTCGCCCAGAGCCTTAATTTCGGCGGCGGAGAATCGGACTTGCCTATCGAAATTTTTGCTGACAACGGCATCGAATGGCAGCAGGAGAACATGATTTTTTTGGCCCGCGGAAACGCCCGGGCGGTTCGCGGCGAAGTCACGGTGTACGCCGATGAACTGCGCGCTTACTACCGCGAACGGCAGGACGGCAGCACGGACATCTGGCGTTTGGACGCAAATGGCAAGGTCAGGATCAAAACTGCCCAGGAAACGGCCTTCGGCAAAAAAGCGATTTATCAGGTGGACAAGGGGATTTTGGTGTTGTCGGGCGGCACGGTCCGGCTGGTGACGGCGACCGACGAGATCACCGCCGACCAGCAGCTCGAATACTGGGAAAAGAAACAAATGGCGGTGGCCCGTGGCAACGCCTTTGCCGTGCGCGAGAACAAGCGGCTCAGGGCCGATGTCTTGGCCGCCTATTTCCGCACCAACAAAAAAGGCGAGAACAAGCTCTACCGGGTTGATGCTTTCGATGGCGTGAAGATCGTCACCGGCAAGGACACCGCGACATCGGACCGTGGCGTCTACAATGTTGAAAGCGGTATCGCGACGTTGACCGGATCGGTAAAACTTGTGCGTGGCAAAACCGTGCTAACAGGTTGCAGCGCAGAGGTAAATTTAAACAGCGGGATCAGCAAGCTCTATAGTTGCCCGCCGTCGGTTTCCGGCACCGGCCGCGTCAAGGGCGTGCTGAGGCCGAGCAAGAAACGCAAATAGGTTTTCACCTTTATGAGCGATGACATGAACAAACCCCCGGGCCCGCCCCGGCCGTCTCAACGGCCTCCTCACCGGCCATCCGAGAGACCTTCCCGGGCGCCGTCACCGGGAACCCCCCGGCCGGGGGCCACCCCCGAGGCACCGCCGAAGGAACCAACCGGCGGCGCTTCCGGTGGACAACAGGAGAAGCCACGCCTGGTCACCCACAACCGGGGGCTTGTGGCCAAGAATATGGGCAAGCGTTTCAAGAAGCGGCCCGTGGTCCGTGGCGTCTCAATAACGTTGCAACGGGGCGAAGTGGTCGGCCTGTTGGGGCCCAACGGCGCCGGCAAGACGACGTGCTTTTACATGATTACCGGCCTGATGGCGCCCGATTACGGAAACATCATCCTGGACGGTAACGATATTACCGATTTACCCATGTACCGGCGGGCCCGGTTGGGGATCGGGTATCTGCCGCAGGAAGCCTCCATCTTCCGGGGGCTCAGCGTTGAAAACAACATCCGTGCCGTCCTCGAGGTGGTGGAGAAATCCCGTGACCGCCGCGAAGCCATCTTAGATGCGTTGCTGGCCGAGTTTTCGATCACCCATTTACGACGGACCCCGGCCCTGGCGTTGTCGGGCGGTGAGCGCCGCCGGGTCGAAATCGCCCGTTCGCTCGCCTCCAACCCCCATTTCGTGCTCTTGGACGAACCCTTTGCGGGGATCGACCCGATTGCCGTCGGCGATATCCGTGACCTCGTCTCGCATCTCAAGGACCGCGGCATCGGGGTGCTGATTACCGATCATAACGTGCGCGAAACCCTCGACGTTATCGATCGCGCCTACATTATTCACGACGGCATGATGTTGATGGAGGGCGCTCCCAGCGAGATCGTCGGCAACGAGGATGTCAGGCGCGTTTATTTGGGTGACCGGTTTAATCTTTAGACAAATGATGGGTTGCCAATTTGGACGGGGCCGCCCATGGCGTTGACGCCGCGCCTCGATCAACGTCAAAGCCAGTCGCTGGTCATGACGCCGCAGTTGCAGCAGGCGATCAAGATGCTGCAGCTTTCCAATATGGAATTGGCTGAATACATCGAGCAAGAGCTCGAGAAAAATCCCATGCTCGAACGCGACGAGGGCGACGGCGACGAACAACTGGATTCCGAGCAGATCCCCGAATCAGACGATAAATCCGAAGACGCCGCCGGTCCGGCCGCCGCCAACACCGAAGCCGTCAGCGAAGCCGATACAACGGAACCCGAAACCCTGGATTCCGCCGAGATCGTCGATGACGCCCCCGACGTCGATTACGACAACGCCTATTCCGACGACGGCCCCGCTGACGGCGGCGGTCTGCAGACACCCCAGTTCGCGGACGCCGGGTTGGGCGGCGGCAGCTTCGATACGCTGGCGCCAAACCTTGAGGAAACCCTTTCCGAGAAACTGTCCCTTCGCGATCATCTGAACGGCCAGTTGACCATGGAACTGGATGACCCGGTAGACAGGCTGATCGGGCTGCATCTGATCGATATGCTGGATGAAGCCGGCTATATCCCGGGCGAGCTCAAGGCCGTGGCCGATGTACTGGATTGCGGGATTGAAAGGGTCGAGGCGACACTGGCCAAGGTTCAGCAGTTCGACCCGACGGGCATCTTCGCCCGTAGCCTGGCCGAATGCCTGAGCCTGCAACTCCAGGAAAAAGACCGCCTGGACCCCTGCATGCAGGCTTTTCTGGAAAACCTGGATCTGTTGGGAAAACGGGACCTCAAAGGCCTAGCCAAAGCCTGCGGCGTCGACGCCGAAGACGTCGCCGATATGACCGAGGAAATCAAGGCGCTGGACCCAAAGCCGGCCCTGGCCTTCGACCATACCATCACCCAGCCGATCACGCCGGACGTCTTCATGCGGCCTCGGCCCGGCGGCGGCTGGATCGTCGAGTTGAATTCCGATTCGTTGCCCAAGGTTCTGGTCAACAACCATTATTACGCCGAGATCAGCGGCAAGACGCGCTCGAAAAAGGAAAAGCAGTACATCACCGAACAATTCCAATCGGCCAACTGGTTGGTCAAGTCGCTGCATCAGCGCGCCACCACCATCTTGAAGGTGGCGAGCGAACTGGTCCGCCAGCAGGACGGCTTCTTTGCCAAAGGAGTCCAGCACCTGAAGCCTTTGGTGTTGCGTGACATTGCCGAGGCCATCGAGATGCACGAAAGCACGGTCAGCAGGGTGACGTCGAACAAATACGTTGCCACGCCCCGGGGCATTTATGAACTCAAGTATTTCTTCACGCCGGCGATTTCGGCCACCGACGGCGGTGTCCATTCCGCCGAATCGGTCCGTCACCGCATCAAGGCCCTGATTGACGCGGAACAGGCGAAAAAAATTCTTTCCGATGACAAAATCGTCGAAAATCTGAAATCGGAAGGAATCGAAATCGCCCGGCGGACAGTGGCTAAATACCGGGAATCTATGAGCATTCCGTCGTCCGTTCAGCGGCGACGGGACAAATCCGTCCCTAGCTGATTTTTTAATAAATACAAGATAGAAAATCCAGAAAATCGGTAGTGACTCAGTTTGAAAATAGCTGGGGTTGACAGAAGGCGATTAGGCCGAGTCGTAATCTATCCCAGCAGCTTGTAATATTGCATCAGGCGTTTCACGGACACGCAATACATCTTCGTCACTACCCGGATACGCTATAAGCGTTTGCTTGCCGTCCTCATTCCTGTAAGCGCTCATAGCGGTGGACAGATTCACAAAGACCGGCTTTCCGCTGATATTGGTGTATTTAACCCAAGTCGCCATAATTAATCTCCTATTTAAAAATGATGTTGAATCCTGTCGATATGGTATATGCTTATCGGTAAGCATGGAGGGACAAGCGTGGCAGATCACAAGTTTAGGGCATTCATAGCGTCCCGCCAGTGGAGCGACAATCTGCTCGATTTTGTGGACTTCGCAATGGACCCGGATCGTGAGCCTGAATTTCCAGACTCTGCATCATGGGAGGAACTGGAATCGTATCTGGTAAGCCGTAAAGCACCAGAGCATGCGATAGAGTCAGCCAGGCACATCTGGGGCTTATACGAGGCTTATAACGAGGCGGTTGAGAAGAGAGCAATAAAATTATTCGAGATGGAGCGGCAACAGGGTGAAACTTGGAATGCTGTTTCATCTGAGCGAGGCGTGGGCAAGGATGTCAATGTCTCGTCCATTGGAGATGCCCGCCGCAGAGAGTATCGCACTAAAGCGCGCGACGAATTGAATCAAGAGAGCGGTATGTAGAGACGATGCCTAAAGGCCCCAAAGGAGAGAAACGTCCCGCCGATGCCGTTGGTGCCGCCGTCATGGTCGCCAAGATCGCAACCGGCGAGATAGAGGACGAAGTAACCGACGACGGCAAGAACAGGGCCGCCCAAGAGCTTGGTCGGTTGGGGGGGCAGGCGCGGGCGAAGAAGCTGAGCAAGAAGCGTCGGGCTGAGATCGCCAAGAAAGCCGCTGCTAAGCGTTGGGAGTCTTAGGAAGGGCCTTTTGCTGCTGCTTAATCCTTTTCTTCACGTCCTTGATTGGTTCCTCTAGCGGCAGATTTTCAGCCATCGTAGCACCGCTCCCTTCCATGACCTTCCGCACGTCCGTAGCCAATTCTCTGTTCTTTTGAATTGCCTGTTTTTCGCCACGAATACCTTCTTTTTGGATAACGTCGGCAGCTAGGTTCATCTGAAATTCATTGGCCGATAACTCAAGTGGTCCAGCCCGGTCGAAGAGATTGTCCTTAGCTCTGAGCCCCTTTTTTACCTTCACGTCCTGAGCGCTCATGTTGTAGAGCCCTAAATATCGGGCATCATGGAATATCGCCTGCATTTGGTTTCTTACGCCCGCGTCTTTAGCGACACCGCTAACTACCTTAAACGACTTGGTAACCTTCTCTCGGAGTTCTAAACGCTTCTCGTCGTCAGACTTCTGCTCTTCCACTTCGCGCAAACGGGTCTGCACAGCAAAATAAGCCTGCGCAGCCGCTATCTCTGGCTTGCTGGGGTGGCCATTCATGGCGATGAGATAGCAGGCTGGTCTGCTGAGGAAGTAATCTTTGCCACGAAGTTTTCCACCTTTGCCGACTCCCATCACTTTGTGCGTCGGCACAATCTGATGTGACGGATCAATTTTGTTGCCTTCAAACGAAGCCCGCGCTCGCTCAATTACAGCCTCAAAATCACGCCAGGTGGGGTAACCAAATATTGTGCTGATTTCTCTTGCTAGCCAATAATCATGCCCATCGCTGTTGATTTTCTTCACATCCTCAAGGTGCTTCATGGTATGGCGGTATTGCGGGGTTACTTCTAAATTTTGCGCCATAAAAATATCTCCTTGCGTGTGTGTTGTCACATCATATAACATACATCACATACAGGAGTCGATATATGAGTGAACGCCAGAAAATCGAAGAAACCCTTCGCAAAAAAGAACTGGAAATTCAAAGCCTTGAGGAAAAAATTAAGGTTGCCAAAGTGTATGTGAGGGCGTTACGCGATGTCTTGAAAGCACTGGATAAGGGCGATGATTCTGAGGAAGCGGAATCAATATTGCGACAAGGCAGTGCTGTTGCGCAGGCGCGTGATGCGATTCTTGAGAAAGAGATGCCCGTACATATTGGTGAATTATTGAGCGCTATAGGGAAGCCCCAGACGCGTGAAGCAAGATCGTCACTGGCCAGTTCGCTTGCAGCATATGTACGTCGCGGAGAGATATTCATACGGACGGCACCGAACACATTTGGTCTAATGGAGCTTGGGCACAATATTGAAGAGGAAGAAAAAGACCCAGAACCGCCTTCTGGATTTGGGCAGCCTCCATCCTCTCCACCTTCTCCACTGCCGCCCGCGTCCGATGATGAGGACGAAGAAGATATTTTCTAATTGAATAACTTTCTTGACGTTAAGCATAAAAGTTCATATAATAAGGGCATGAACAAATTGCCCTTACATAAGCGCGTTCAAATCCTTTCCATGCTGGTTGAGGGCTCTTCCATGCGGTCTATCTCCCGCGTGGTCGGTGTGTCGATTAACACCGTGACTAAGATGCTTATTGATGCTGGCGAGGCTTGCGGAGCGCATCACGACGCGACCGTGCGCGACGTGAAGGCCGCACGGGTCCAATGCGACGAAATCTGGTCATTTTGCTATGCCAAGGCCAAGAACGTCCGTGCCGCTAAGAATGCCCCGGATGGTGCTGGCGACGTGTGGACCTGGACGGCGCTGGACGCCGATAGCAAGTTGATCGTGTCCTATCTGGTCGGTGGTCGGGACAGCGAATACGCAAACGAGTTTATGGACGACGTTGCCAAACGGCTTGCGAATCGGGTCCAACTGACTACAGACGGACATAAGGCATATCTGGATGCGGTCGATGGCGCTTTTGCTGGGGGCGTTGATTTTGCCCAACTGGTAAAGATATACGGCCCGGCACCTGATAGTAAGAAGGGCCGCTACAGCCCCGCAGAATGCACCGGGACCAGGAAGCGCCGTGTCGCAGGAAACCCTGATATTGAAGATGTTTCAACGTCATATGCCGAGCGCCAGAACCTTACAATGCGTATGTCTATGCGCCGATTCACGCGATTAACTAACGCGTTTTCAAAGAAAATCGACAATCATATTCACATGCTGTCGCTCTATTTCGTGTATTATAACTTCTGCCGCCAACACAAGTCGCTTGGCGGCATTTCACCTGCCATGGAGGCTGGCCTTAGAGATTCACTTCACGACATGGAATGGATTATCGGACTGATTGATGCCCGCGCCTCGAAAATGGGACCTAGAGGGGCTTACAGGAAAAAATAATTCAAACTGAGACACCGCCAGAAAATCGGGTGTATTGACTCTGCCAAGCATGAGAATTACCGTCCTGGCCTTCACCAGAAAGGGACATGGATTAAAGCCTCCGAATCAGAGAACGGCGGTCGCCAATCTCTGTAAATAGGGGCAAACAGAACCCGGCGTATCTGGTGTTCGGCCGTCCGACAATGTGGGATCAAAATTCGACCCAAAACATGGACATTTCCGTCAAAGGTAAAAATTTGGATGTCGGTGATGCGCTCAAAGGGCACGTCGAAGACCATCTTTCGAGCACTGTGACCAAATATTTCGCGCGCGCCCTTGATGCCAGCGTGGTCTTCACCCGCGAAGGCCGCCACTTGCGCGCCGATATCTCCGTTCATCCGGGGCTCCGCGGCATGGTGGTGCAAGGGGGCTCGCAATCGAACGACCCCTACGCAGCCTTCGACGGCGCGCTTGAGCGAATTTCCAAACAACTCCGGCGCTACAAAAGAAGGTTGAGCAACCACCACAAAGGACATCACCCGGACATATTGCCGGCCTTGCAATACGTGATCCAACCCGACCATGAGGACGAAGAGGTTGCCGCCGAGGGACAACCGGCGATCATCGCCGAAATGCCGACTGAAATTGCCACCCTTTCCGTCTCTGAGGCGGTGATGCGGATGGACCTGGCCGATGTGCCGGTGAATATGTTCCGCAACAGCTCGTCCGGCCGGCTCAACGTGGTCTACCACCGGGCTGACGGCAACATAGGCTGGATCGACCCCAGTGACAGTATGGAAGACGAAGACGGACTCAACGGAAGCAAATAACAGGAGAACCTGAAGTCCAGGTTCCAAAAGAGAGCGAGGAAAGGTAATGGAGATCAACGATCTTCTTGTTCCCGACGGCGTCGTCGCCGATCTCAAGGCAACCAGTAAAAAACAAGCGTTGCAGGATCTTGCCCAGCGCGCCGCCGAAATATCGGGCCTGCATGTTAGGGCTATTTTCGACGTATTGATGGAACGCGAGCGTCTTGGCACCACGGGCGTCGGCAACGGCATCGCCATTCCCCACGGCAAGCTTGCCAACCTGGAACGTCTTCACGGGCTGTTCGCCAGGCTCGAAAATCCAATAGATTTTCAAGCCATTGACGAGCGGCCGGTTGATTTGATCTTCGTGTTGCTGGCGCCCGAATCGGCCGGCGCCGACCACTTGAAGGCACTGGCCCGGATTTCGCGCTTGCTCCGTGACAATGCGGTCTGCGACAAACTCCGGGGCACCGACAACGCCGAGGCGTTGTTCGCCATACTCACCGAATCCGAAGAAGACCGCGCAGCCTAGAGAACGCTTTCCGCCAAAGACCCTGGCCAAGCGCCCCGGCGGGCATTAATGCGCGCTGACCGGTTCCAGGTTGTTTTGAATCACCGCCGCCCGGGCGACGTCCGGGGTATCCATTAATCCCAGTTGCTGCCCGTTGGCCGCGAAAACGCCATAAAACGTGCCGCCGTCAATCTTGATCGGCTTGATATAGGCCACTTGCTCGGCACCCCATTCGGCGAAATCGGCGGCCGACATAGGCTGAGGCGTCTTGGACGGTTGGGTTTTTTGAAGTTCGTGGTTCATGATGAAACTCCGTTTTTCAAGCGCCCCGGTTGGTGCGGGCACGCTGATTCGGATTTCTCGACGAAGGCGTCGGCCGGGCCCTTATTCCGGCTGCACGTCAATGGTTTTCGGGCCCTTTCCCTTGGCCCCGGGGGTTCCGCTTTTGATCTTGATGTCGCGGACTTCCGGTTCCGGCAGGATGCGATCCAGTTCGATAAGCAAAAGCCCATTGTCCAAACTGGCGCCCCGGACTTCGATGCCCTCGGCCAGCACGAAACTGCGTTGAAACTGCCTCGACGCAATGCCCCGGTGCAAATAGACCCGGCCATCCTCGCCATCGTCTTCCGTGCGGCCACGGATGATAAGCTGGTTGTCTTCCAGCGACACGTTCAGATCGTCCATGGAAAACCCGGCCACGGCCAGCGTGATAAGCAGGCCGTTTTCGCCGACTTGTTCGATGTTGTAGGGCGGATAACCCTCGGCGGACGCCTTGGAGGCCCTGTCCAGCATCCGTTCGAAATGGTCGAAACCAAGCAGCAGAGGGCTGTTGAAGACCGATAAACGTGACATCTGCGTGCTCCTCTTTACTCTGAGCGAGTACGGTTTTCCCGGGCCCAAACAATTTGGCACCCTCATTGACGCCTGTTTAGCGCCGTCTCGAAGGCATCCGGCGTCACTCTTAGATTTGGTCGGCAATCGGGCCCTGTCAATAGCTCCCAGGGAAACAAAAGGGCGCAAAAAGGCAACCAGTTCAAAAGGCGGGATGACGGCCCGCCCCGCCAAGGCATTCAAGATATTGTGATATTGTCTGCCGGTCTGCCAATGGTATATTTTTAAAAGTTGACAAACCACCCCGCCCGGCGGCCATCCTTGGACGAAGGATAACACTCAATGACACTTTGGGGACACTATGAGCATGCCGGCAAGGCGGGCTTCGGGACCATCGACGGCGACACCATCACCGTCCACAAGGGCAATATGTTCAAAAACCCCAAGGCGACCGGTGAAACGCTTTCCTTGGCCGGCGTGAAATTGCTGATGCCGTGCAAGCCGACGAAGATGGTGGCGCTTTGGAACAACTACCATGCGCTGGCCGCCAAGATGGACATGCCCGAACCCGAAGAGCCGCTTTACCTGCTCAAGGCCAACAACTCGTTTCTTGGCCCCGGCGAGGTCATCCATAGGCCCAAGGCCTACGACGGCAAGGTGGTCTACGAAGGCGAACTGGGCATCGTCATCGGCGAGGAATGCAAGAATGTGTCGGAGAAGGATGCCCCTGGCTGCATCTTCGGTTACACCTGCATCAACGACGTGACCGCGGCGGAACTGATCTCGAAGGACAAGACCTTCGCCCAGTGGTGCCGGGCCAAGAGCTTCGATGAGTTCGGCGTCTTCGGCCCGGTGATCCAGACGGATTTGGATCCGGCGTCCCTTGTGGTCAAAACGGTTCTCAACGGCGACGAGAGGCAGAATTACCCGATCAGCGACATGATCTTTCAGCCGCCACAGTTGGTCAGCATGATTTCCCACGACATGACGCTGATGGCGGGCGACGTTATCTGTTGCGGCACCTCCATCGGCGTCGGCTCCATGAAGGAGCCCTCCAATACCATCGAGGTCACCATCGAAGGCATCGGCACGTTGGCCAACGTTTTTGAATAAAATCGGGTACAATTGAAGGCAAAAGATCAAGGCGGATTATTCGGGCACGGGGCTGTCCGATCGGAAATCGAGGGAGAAGGCCATGAAAATTTGCGTTATCGGCGCCGGGGCCATCGGCGGCATGATGGGGGCCAAGTTGGCGCTTGCGGGAGAGGAAGTCACGCTTGTCGACCAGGGCGCGCACCTCAAGGCGATCCAGGACAACGGCCTGAAACTGATCTGGGAGGACGGCACCGAATACGTGGCCGAGGTTGCCAAGGCGACGGACAAGGTCGAAGACGCAGGTGAGCCGGACCTGATCATCCTTTCACTGAAAGCGCATTACCTGGACAAGGTGGCCAAGCAGATTCCCAAGATCACCGGGCCGAACACCATGATCGTCACCGTGCAAAACGGCATTCCGTGGTGGTACTTCCACAAGCACGGCGGCGAATTCGACGGTCGGAAACTGGAATCCCTTGATCCAGACGGAGTCCTTGGCAACAACATAGACGGCGACAAGATTGTCGGCTGCGTCGTTTACCCGGCGGGCGCCGTGGACGCACCGGGAGTCATTCATCATGTCGAGGGCGACCGCTTCCCTGTCGGCGAGCTTGACGGCGCGACGACGGAAAGGGTGCAGACCCTCCACGACACCCTGGTCAATGCCGGGTTCCGGTCGCGCATTCTTGACGACATCCGTTCGGAAATCTGGCTCAAGGCTTGGGGAAACCTGTCGTTCAATCCGATCAGCGCGCTTACCCACGCGACCCTGGTCGACATCTGCCAGTTCCGGGAAACCCGCAGGCTCGCCGAAACCATGATGAGCGAGGCACAAGCCATCGCCGAAAAGCTCGGCATCACTTTCCGCCACACCATTGAGAAGCGGATCGCCGGCGCCGAGGGCGTCGGCGCACACAAGACCTCGATGCTGCAAGACGTGGAAGCCGGCCGCTCGTTGGAGACCGAAGCCTTGATCGGCGCCGTCCTCGAGCTCGGCCAGATTACCAAGACCCCGGCGCCGGCCATCGAAGCCGTCTATGCCTGCGTCAAGCTCTTAAACAAGGTCATGCTTTTGGAAGGGGCCGGGGTGCGGGTCAGCGACGCCGCCTGAACCTGGCCGGTTTCATCGTCGGCTTAGGGTCATCATGCCCGATTGCCCCATTTTTTCTTCAAGGGCCCGAGGTCGAAGTGCTCAAGCTCTTCCTCCCCGACCAGTTCAAGGACCGCCTCATGGGTGGCGTCCAGAATCTTTTCATTGGCCTGAATGATGGCGTTTTCAACCTGAACGGTCGCTTCCCGGGAAGCCCTTTGGACGGAAGCCAACGCTTCGTCGGTGGCTTTTTGAAGTTGGGTGCCGGCCTCTTCCGCCGCCCGGTTGACCGCCTCGGCCGCCTGGGCCAGGGTCTTGATGATCCTGGCGGCGGCCCGGGCTTCCTTGAAGGCTTCGGCGTCTTCATCCTTGCCATCCCGGGTTGCAGGGAATCCCTTTGCCGCATCTTTTCCCACGGCGGCCAGTTTTTTGACCGCGGCGTCGCCGGCCTTGGCCAGGTGCGCCGCCGCCTTATGGGCGACCCGTTTCACATTGGCCGCTCCCTGGTCCGCCTTCAGGGAAATCGAGGCAATGGCCTTATCCGCCCGTTGATTGATGTCGGCAGTTGCTTTTCCGGCATTTTTGATGATTTTGCCCGCCGCGACGACGGCTTTTTTCACATCCTCCCGGGTATGGACGTCTTTGAGGACCTTGGCGGCGGCCTTGGCCGCTTGATCGTTGATCTTGGCGGCGGCGTCGGATGCTTCCGCCTTCAGTGTCCCTTCCGCCGCCTGGGACTTGGCCAGGACCTGGGCGATCATTTTTTCCGAGTCGGCGGATATCTTTGCGGCGACCGCCTGGACGTCCTCGACCACCCTTTCCACCGCTTCCCGGATGCCGGAGGCCTGGTCGCGCTCAATGAGTCCGTGCAGTTTTTCCAGCGAACGCACGTGTTTCAGGTAATCGCTTGTCATTTTCAGCCGGCAACCAAGGAATTTTTAAACATGCAACAATCCTTTTCCGCAAAGCCGACAAAATAGACCGCCCCGAAAGGAGCGGTCAAAAGCACATCGGTCCTCTCTTTTGCGGAGCGGCTCATGTTGCCCCAGGAGGTTGAAGATGATTATAACATTTTAATAAAAAAAATCCCGGCAAGAAAATCCATTCTTTTAATAGGAACATATGTCTAAAAGCATAAAATTCCACCCGTTTTCCGCCAAGACCGTTCAGTCCGCACCCTCGGGCGGCTTGCCGTTGCCGCTATCCCCCAGCTTGTAAAGATGGACCGTCACATACGCCATCCATCCCACATACATCATCGCCGCCGGGACAAACTGCACGGATTTTGCACGGTTCAGGCCGGACGTTGCCGATAAATTCCGATACAAAACACCACATTTCCACCGCACCGGCCCCAACCGCCGGTCACAAAAAAGCCCCGTTTTCCGGGGCTTCTAAGTGGTGGAGCCGTGGGGAATCGAACCCCAGACCTCTACAATGCCATTGTAGCGCTC
>CAZVFL010000055.1:367-14508 GCA_964626025.1 uncultured Thalassospiraceae bacterium | reverse complement strand
CTGGGCTACACGCCTTAGGCCGCCACCCTTCCGGTCCTATATGGACTAAAATCTTCCGGCCGCCCCGGTATCATAAACGCATCATCAACCAAGGATGGGAACCATGACTTCACTCAATGGAATGACAATCGGGTTTATCGGCCTCGGCCTGATGGGCAGACCGATGGCCGGAAACCTGAAGGCGGCGGGGGCGGAAATGATCATTCACAACCGATCCCAGGGCGTCATGGAAGCGCTTTCCTCCGAAGGCATGACCCCGGCCAAGACCCCCGCCGACGTCACCGGCCAGGCGGATACGGTCATCCTGATGCTGCCGGACACGCCCGCCGTTGAAAAGGTCCTGCTGGGCCCCGATGGCGCCGTCGGCGGGCTCAGGCCGGGAGGGCTGATTATCGACATGGGCACGTCGAAGGTCATGGCCACCCGGGCCTTCGCCAAGGGCGTGGAGGCCGCCGGCGGCGACTATATGGACGCGCCGGTTTCCGGCGGCACCATCGGCGCCGAGGGCGGTTCGCTGACCATCATGGCCGGCGGTTCCGATGAAACCATGAAGAGGGCAGCGCCTATTTTCGAGGTGTTGGGAAAAACCATCACCCATGTCGGTCCCGTCGGCACCGGACAGGTCGCCAAGGCCGCCAACCAGGTCATTGTCGGGCTCAATATCGGCGCCGTCGCCGAGGCCCTGACGCTGGCGAAAAAGGCCGGCGCCGACCCGGCCCGGGTACGCGACGCCTTGGCCGGCGGGTTCGCCGATTCCCGAATCCTGGAGGTCCATGGGAAACGCATGATCGAGGACACGTTCGAGCCCGGCGGCAAATGCACGACCCAGAGGAAGGATATGAGCCAAGCGTTGGAACTGGCGGAAGAACTGGGGTTCGAACTGCCGGCGACGGCCCTCAACATGGCCCTTTACGACAAGGTCATCGAAGCCGGACTGGGCGATAAGGACCATTCGGCGCTGATCAAGGCGATCGATCCGGACTGAGGGCCGGATTAAAAAAAAGGGCCGCACCCGGAAGGCGCGGCCCCATTATTGCTTTTCGAAAGTGCGGGCCTAGAAGCCGCCCATGCCGCCCATGCCGCCCATGTCGGGCGCGGCCGGTGCCGGCGACTTTTCTTCCGGCTTTTCGGCAACCATGGCTTCGGTGGTGATCAACAGACCGGCCACCGAGGACGCGTCCTGAAGCGCCGTGCGCACGACCTTGGTCGGGTCGATGATGCCCGCCTTGATCATGTCGGTGTACTTGCTGGTCTGGGCGTCGAAGCCGAAATTGGGGTTTTTCTGGTCCAGCAGCTTGCCGGCGACCACGGCGCCGTCGTGGCCGGCGTTTTCGGCGATTTGACGGATCGGCGACTGCAATGCGCGCCGCACGATATCAATGCCGACGCGTTGGTCTTCGTTGGCGACCTTGAGCTTGTCCAGGGACTTGATGGCGTAAAGCAGCGCCACCCCGCCGCCCGGGACAACGCCTTCCTCGACCGCGGCGCGGGTGGAATGCAGCGCGTCGTCGACACGGTCGCGGCGTTCCTTGACCTCGGTCTCGGTGGCGCCGCCGACGCGGATGACGGCCACGCCGCCGGCCAGCTTGGCCAGGCGTTCCTGGAGCTTTTCCTTATCGTAGTCCGAAGACGTCTCCTCGATCTGGGCGCGGATCTGATGGCAACGGCCCTCGATATCCTTTTTCTTGCCGGCGCCCTCGATGACCGTCGTCTCTTCCTTGGTGATGATCACCTTCTTGGCGGTGCCCAGCATGTCGATGGTGACGTTCTCGAGCTTGATGCCCAGATCCTCGCTGACCACCTGGCCGGCGGTGAGCACGGCAAGGTCTTCGAGCATGGCCTTGCGGCGGTCGCCGAAGCCGGGGGCCTTGACCGCCGCCACCTTCATGCCGCCGCGCAGTTTGTTGACGACAAGCGTCGCCAGGGCCTCGCCTTCGATGTCCTCGGCGATGACCAGCAACGGCCGGCCCGACTGCACCACCTGTTCCAGAAGCGGCAGCAGGGGTTGCAGCCCACTGAGCTTGCTTTCGTGGATCAGGATGTAGGGATCTTCCATCTCGCAGTTCATTTTCTCGGCGTTGGTGATGAAATAGGGCGAGGTGTAGCCGCGGTCGAACAGCATGCCTTCGACGACTTCGAGATCGGTGTCCAGGCCCTTGGCTTCCTCGACCGTGATCACGCCTTCGTTGCCGACCCGATTCATGGCCTCGGCGATCAATCCGCCGATTTCGGTGTCGCCGTTGGCGGAAATGGTGCCGACCTGGGAAATCTCCTCGCTGGTGGAGACCGTCTTGGACGACTTCACGATGGCCTCCACAACCGCCGTCACGGCGATATCGACGCCGCGCTTGAGGTCCATGGGGTTCATGCCGGCGGCCACCGACTTGGCGCCTTCGCGGACGATGGCATGGGCCAGCACGGTCGCCGTGGTGGTGCCGTCGCCGGCCTCGTCGGCGGTCTTGGAGGCCACCTCGCGGACCATCTGGGCGCCCATGTTCTCGAACTTGTCGGCAAGTTCGATCTCCTTGGCCACGGTGACTCCGTCCTTGGTGATGCGCGGCGGCCCGAACGACTTGTCCAGGATCACGTTGCGGCCCTTGGGCCCGAGCGTGATCCTGACCGCGTCGGCCAGGATATCGACGCCGGCAAGCATGCGCGTGCGGGCATCGGTTGAGAATTTGACTTCTTTAGCTGGCATTTTTTTTGTTTCCTATTTCTTCGAAATGATGCCCAAAATGTCGGATTCCTTCATGATGATCAGCTCTTTGCCATCAATGGTGACTTCGGTTCCCGACCATTTGCCGAATAAGATCCGGTCGCCGGCCTTGACATCCAACGGCTGGATCTTGCCGCTTTCATCCCGTTCTCCGGAACCGGCGGCAATGACCTTGCCCTCCATGGGCTTTTCCTGTGCGGTATCGGGAATGATGATCCCGCCCGCGGTTTTTTCATCCTGCTCAATGCGCTCAACCAGAACGCGGTCATGCAGTGGCCTGAATTTCATTGTTTGCTCTCCATGAATTCGTTTTATTTGAACTAGTTATAAGGGATTGTTAGCACTCATCCCTTTTGAGTGCTAACAATGTATGGGGGTTTCTCCCGGCTGTCAAGGCCGGCGGGATGATTTTATCGAAACCTCTGCCGGGGGTTCTATTGGTTGCCGGCCGAGCGTTCGGTGATGCCGGGGTGCCGGATCACCGTCTCGGCTTTCCAGACGGTAATCAGACGATTGCGAAACCGGTAAACGGCGATGGGTTTGGCCGCCCGGGGCAGGGCTTCGTGGTAGGCGACGATCAAACCCTTCGGGTGGCGTTTAAGGAAATTCTCGGTGTCCTGGTTCTTCATGCCGATCTGGATGATCGGTTTCTCAAGCCGGCCGAGGAAATGATACTGGCCGTGATATTTGCTGAAATTGGCCAAGGCGATGCCTTGGCGCTGCCACTCGGCCAGGCGCTTGGCCACCGGCCTGAGATCGTAAACGGCCGCCAGCACCGGCTGAAAAGCCAAGTGGATGGTGAGAACGATAACCGCGCTGAGGCAGGCCAGAACCCCGATGCGGCCCGTCATCAACAGCTTGCCCGTCAACAGCACTATGAACCCCGCCACCACCATGACCAGCCCCCACTCAGATTCCAGCAGTTCCAGCCACGAAGGCTGACCGGGAAACCCAAATGCCGGCAATCCGATGAGAACCGTGCCCGCGACCACGGCCAACAGGCCGGGCACCGCCTGGTCGATGGGTGGCATGGATTTTTGTTCATCGCCCCCATCTTGGCTGACAAACAGCAGGCGGGCCAGAACCAGAGCCAGGGCCGGAAGTTCCGGCAGCAGGTAATGAAACTGCTTGCCGCTGATCGCCGAAAAAATAACCAATGCCGGCACCAACCAGGCGATGCAGAAACGAATCCCGCCGTCGCCCGCACTCTTCCGGAACCCGGCGACCGCCCGCCAGGCCGGCGGCCACAAAAGCCACGGCAGCAACAAGACCGGCAGCGTCGCGCCATACCACCACCAGGGCTGCTGGTGGGCGAAAGAGCCGACCACGCGGCCGGCCGTCTGCCCCCAGAAGATGGCTTCACGATAGGCTTCGCCGCCGGCCATCCCGGCGGGCACCGCCCAGGCAAGGCCGATGGCGGCGCCGATGACGACGGCGCCGAGAACGCCCAAATACCACCGGCCCCATCCGGGCGTCTTCGGCCCGCCGCCGCCCGCCAGACCGCCGGCCCACCAGGGCGCCAACAGGGCCACCGGCAACACGTGCAACAGGATCGCCGGCCCCTTGGTCAGCACGCCGAGGCCGATGCCAAGGCCCAACAGGGCGAACCCGGACAGGGCTTGCCCCCGCCACGCCCGGACCACGCCGATCAGGCCTAAAAGAGTGCAAAAGGCCAAAATCATGTCGAACATGGTCAGCGTCGTGAACAGCGCCCAGTAGAGGCCGCCGAACAGCAACAGCGGCGCGGCGCCGGCCGCCGCCGGCGCCTCGGGCCAGAGCTCGCGGGCCAGGCGGTGGGTGAGAAACAGGCTCGCCAGACCGGCGGCCGGCGCCACCAAGCGGGGCCACCAGTCGTTGACGCCGAATACCGCCCAGCCCAGGTTGATCAACCAGAAAAGCAGCGGCGGTTTATGGCTGTAGGGCTCAAAGTTGAGGTGCGGGACCAGATAGTTGCCGCCCTGCCACATTTCCCAAGCCACGGCCAGGTAACGGGTTTCGTCCACCGGCAGCGGCGGCCGGGTAGAAATCGCCGCGGCCATGACCAGGACCCAAAGCCCGGTCCATAACAGAGGCGGCCAGTCACGCGACATCCGGGCCCGGGCCTCAGCCGTCACCGGCCGACCGGCCGCCGGCTTGAGGGATGTTTCCGTCACCGTCAAGCCGGCGCTCGACGTCGTCGTCGAAGGATTTGCCGTGGCGGTAGCGGCGATAGAGGTGGATGCCGAGCATGCCCGAAACGACGAACAAAACGGCGCTGAGGCCGATGCGTAATTCGGGTTCCAGGCTGATGCCGCTGCCGACCAAGGCGAACACCAGGGTTTGCGGCACGTAACCCAGCCCTGAGCCGGCGACAAAGGGCACGGCGGAAACGTTGGAGACGCCGGCGGCAAGGTTGGTGGCGAAATTGCTGCCCAGCGGCAGGAACCGGATCAACAGCGTCATGGAAAAGGGGTTGTCGCTCAGGAAATCGTCAATGCGCCGGATTTTGGCGGAAAACCGGCTGGCCACCAGGTCACGGCCGAGAAGCCGGGCGAAAGCGAAGGCGGTGATACAGCCCAAGGTCGTCGCCGCCAGCGCCAGCCCCGTTCCCAAGACGAAGCCGAAGGCATACCCCGCCAAAAAGCCGACCAATTGGCGCGGCAGCCCGATGGACGTGACCCCCCAGCCGACGCCGACGAAAATCAAATACCCGGTCCAGCCCCGGCCGCGGACGACGGTATCGATCCAGCCCTCGTTAAAAACGACACCCATCTCGGTGGTCCTGAGAAGCACGCCCAGAAGCACCAGAGAGACGAAAAGCATCAGCCCCCTTATGAGGATGCCGGCGTTCATGGTCCCGGCTCCCGGGGCGGTCCTTTATCGTCCCTGGCGTCTTGTTCGCCGGCCGGCGCCGGCAGGCCCCGGCGTTTCAGCCACATGACGCCGATCAGATCGACAATGCCGACGCCCAAGCGGTCAAAAACGCCGTAATTGGTCGAACCATGGGCCCGGGGGCGGTGGTTGACCGGGACAGAAACGACGCGCCCGCCCCCAATTTGCATGAGCGCCGGCAGAAAACGGTGCATGTGGTTGAACCGGGGCATGCCCAGAAAGGCCCGGCGGGTGAAGACCTTGAGCCCGCAGCCGGTGTCGGGCGTGCCGTCGCCCAACACCGTAGCGCGGACGGCGTTGGCGACCCTGGATGACGCCCTTTTCAGCCAGGAATCCCGCCGCTTGGCCCTGAGCCCGGTGATCAGCAACATATCCTGATCCTTGGCCTTAAGGAACGGGGCCAGCAGATTTGGGATGTCGGCCGGGTCGTTCTGGCCGTCACCGTCGAGCGTAATGATGACCGCACCCCTGGCCGAGGCGACGCCGGTGGCGATGGCGGCGCTTTGCCCTGAACGAACGTGGTGGCGGACGATGCGAAGCTCCGGGCAATCGCCGGCCTCTCCCTTGAGAACCTCGGGCGTGCCGTCGTCTGAGCCGTCGTCCACGTAGACGATCTCGTAAGGCCTGTTTTCAGCCATCACCGCGTTAATTTCGGCGATCAGGGAGGCGATATTTTCGGCCTCGTTTCGCACCGGCACGACGACGGAGTATTTTGGGACACCCGTATTCAAAGAACGCTCCTTAATCGGCCCTTAATGTCGGGAAATCCGAAAATTCGTCAAGCGTTCGTTTTCCCGGCCAGCCGGTCCAGCCTCAGCCGGTGGCGGGCGTCGGTCAGCCTTCTCGAACCGCCGATGACGGCAACGAAGGTGCCGAGCCCGGTGCCGCCGCCGATCAAAAACATGATCAGAATTTGGTATTTGACCGCTTCCACCGGCTCGACGCCGGCAAGGATCTGGCCGGTCATCATTCCCGGCAGCGACACCAGCCCCGCCGCCGCCATGCCGTTGATGGTCGGAATAAGCCCCGCCCGCATGGCGTCGCGGACGACGCCACGCATGGCTTCCGGCGCTTCCGCGCCCAACATCAGCCTGGCCTCGATGGCGGTCCGCTGGAGATGGGCGCCGGAGACCAGCCTATCCAGGCCCAAGCTGACGCCGTTCATGGTGTTGCCGAGGATCATGCCGAGAATCGGCAGCGCATAACGCGGGTCATACCAGGGCTGGGCGTGAATCTGGGTGGTCAGCGCGAACACGGTGACGATGGTTCCCGCCGCCATCATCGAGCCGGTGCCCAGCCCATAGGCCCAAAAACCCTCAAACCGCCGTTCCTGGCGGGCCATGGCCTCGCGCCCGGCGAACAGCACCATGACCACCGCCGCAAAGCCGGTAAACCAGGGCGACGCCACGGCAAACAACGCTTTCAACACAAGCCCGACCAGGGTCAATTGCACCACCATGCGGGTGCCGGCGATCAAAAGCCTGGCGCCGATGCCAAGATGGAGGACCATGGAAAGCCCGGCGTTTAAAAACAGCAGCATGGCCGCCAGGGCGATATCCCAGTAACTGAGGTCGATGAAATTCAAGCGGCCCCTCCCGTCTTGCCCTTGCCCTTGGCCTGGGCCTTGGCCTTGGCCTTGGCCTTGGCCTTGCCCTTGCCCTGGGCCTTGGCCCCGGTTTCGGTCATCGTCCCCGCCTCCATGTGGAACCGGCGCGACGCCATTCTCTCCGCCTGGGCGTCGTCGTGGGTGACGAGCATGATCGCGGCGCCCGAGGCCAGCCGTTCATGAAGCAGGGCCTCGACCTTGGTGGCGGTCTCCGGATCAAGCCCCGAGGTCGGCTCGTCCAAAAGCAGCACCTTGGGCGAAATCAACAATGCGCGGGTCAGCGCCAGGCGCTGCTTCTCGCCGGTCGAAAGCTTCGCCACCTCCCAATCGAGCGCCTCGGAAGGAAGGCCGAGGCGGCGCATCAACGGCGCCGCGGAATCAGGATCGGAGAAGTGGCCGGCCACCCGGTCCGCCCACCATCCGGCCTCGGCCGGCACATAGACGACCTGACGCCGCCAGAAAGGCGCCGGAATCTCCTCCCGGTCGAGGCCGTTCAGCTTGACTTCGCCCTGGCTGGGGTCGAGATCGGCAATGGCCCGCATCAACAGCGACTTGCCGCCGCCGGACGGCCCACCAAGGGCGATGCATTCACGCTCGGCAATTTCCAGATCCACGGGCGTCAGTCCCGGGCGGGTAAGGCGGCGGATTTTCAGCAAGATCCCCCCTCCTCGCTTCATATTGGCGGACGCCGCGGCCATGGACAAGCGGCCAGGGGATGAACAGGGCGCGAATCGGCGCCTCGCCCTGGCGTCGGCCGTCCTTTTCCGCTTCACCGGCCGCCACCGACCAACGGCCCCGGGGCGAAGGGTTGAGCCGCAAACCTGCCCACCGAAAAAAAATTCTTGGCAGGACTATCGGAATCGGGTACGTCCCGATCAACCATGCTTGGGGTTCTCGGAACTTTAGTCGCCATGACCGTACTATTCGTATTCCGGAACCAGGATTCCCTCTTTTTCATTTCGGGGTCCGGCTTATTGCCGGGCCGGCCGGCTGTCCAAGATTCGTCTCTCCATATGGGGGTCGAAAAAGCATGAACGAAGAAGCGCCCGGCTTCAAAGAAACCACCACCAAAGACCTCAGCAAATTTTTCAAACTCGAAAGGACGATCCACCACCTGTCGGCGCGCCCGACGGTCGCCATCGGCATCGCCGCCCTGTTCCTGTCCCTCGTCTGGCTCGCTGCCAACGCCATCACCGCCGGTTCCGAAAACCAGGCCTTCATCGTCGCCGCCGGGGTCATCGGCGGCTATATGGCGCTCAACATCGGCGCCAACGACGTCGCCAACAACGTCGGCCCGGCGTTCGGTGCCAAGTCGCTGACCATGGTGGGGGCGCTGGTCATTGCCGGTATCTTCGAAACCGCCGGCGCCGTCATCGCCGGCGGCGACGTGGTCACGACCATCTCCAAGAACATCATCAACCCGGCGATGATCCCCACGACCCACGTTTTCCTGATGCTGATGTTGTCGGCGTTGCTGGCCGCCGCCCTGTGGATCAACTTCGCCACCTATGTGGGGGCCCCGGTCTCGACCACCCATTCCATCGTCGGCGGCGTCATGGGCGCCGGCATCGCGGCGGCCGGGTTTGCGGTCGTCGATTGGTTGGTGATGTCGAAGATCGCCGCCAGTTGGATCATTTCGCCGGTGCTGGGCGGCATCGTCGCCGCCGCCTTCCTGGCCTTTATCAAGACCTACGTTCTCTACCAGGAAGATTCGGTCGCCGCCGCCAAGCGGTGGGTGCCGGTCCTGGTTGCCCTGATGGCCGGCGTTTTCGCCGCCTATCTGTCGGTCAAGGGGCTGAAAAGGGTGTGGGAGCCCGAGCCGTGGATGGTCGCCGCCATCGGCTTCGGCTTCCTGGCCGCCACCTACGCCGTGGTCAATCCGCTGATCGCCAGGCGCGCCGAGGGCATGGAGAACACCAAAAAGGCGATCCGCGGCATGTTCCACCTGCCGCTGATCTGCGCCGCGGCGTTGTTGTCCTTCGCCCACGGCGCCAACGACGTCGCCAATGCCGTCGCGCCGTTGGCCGCCATCGTCAACTCGGCCGCGACCGGCACCGTGGCCACGGCCAAGGTCGGCATCCCGACATGGGTGCTGTTCGTCGGCGCCGCCGGAATCACCATGGGGCTTATGCTGTTCGGGCCCAAGCTGATCCGCACCGTCGGCAACAAGATCACCCGCATGAACCCCATGCGGGCGTATTGCGTGGCGCTGTCGGCGGCGATCACGGTCATCGTCGCGTCTGCGTTGGGCTTGCCGGTCAGCTCCACCCATATCGCCATCGGCGCCGTTTTCGGGGTCGGCTTTCTCCGCGAATTCAGGTCCGCGACAGGCGCCCACATCGCCGACGGAAAGAAAAAGACCCGGCCGCCGTCAAAATGGGACCTGTTGCCGGCCGAGGAAAAAACCCGCCGCCGCAAGCTGGTCCGCCGGCAGTACCTGTGGACCATCGTCGCCGCCTGGATCATCACGGTTCCCCTTTCGGCGACCCTCGCCGGTGGCATTTTCTACGTTCTTCAATCGCTGTTGGGGTAACGAGGGAGCTAACGGGCGACCAACGGGCCCGGTTTTGCGGTCTCTACAGCCCCTTGTTCATCTTCAGCCAGTCATAACGGTCCCGGGACCGCACGGTAATGGTTTGGATTTCAGGGGTGTCGGCGTTTGCCGATACCAGGTCAATGGGAATCTCCTCGCCGGCGTCGCCCCGGGCCCAGATCTTGCGGTAGAAATCGGCCATGCCTTTAACCCGCTTGCCGCCGACGCCCATGATGACGTCGCCCGGCTTGATGCCGGCCGTTGCCGCCGGACCGCCAGGGGCGACCCGGGTGACGAAGACCCGGCCCCGGTTTTCGTTAGTGTAAACCCCCAGCCACGGATGCGGCGGCGCCAGGGTGCGGCCTTTTTCCAGAAGTTCCGGCAAAATCGGCTTCAGCGCGTCAATGGGAACGAACATGTTGCCGGGAACCGGACTTGAGGCCGGAACCGCGTCGTTGACCGCCAACGACCCGATACCGACAAGGCGGCCCGAGCTGTCGATCAGGGCGGCGCCGCCATACTGCGGATTGGGCGGAACCGTGAAAATGGCGTCTTCCAGCAGGTATTCCCAATAGCCGGCGAATTCCCTCCTCGACGCCACCTGGGCCTGCATCACCGGCACCGGCCCGCCCTTGGAAATAACGATCACCGGCGCCCCCTTGTCCAGGGCCGCCGACGATCCCATTTCGATGGGCTTTATGCCGAGCGCCATCTGGGCCCGGATTAATCCGAACCCGGTATTGTGGTCGTAAGCCACCAGGGAAGCCGGCACCAACGCGCCGGTGGAATCGGTGACGGCGGCCGCCGTTGCCTCCAGGATCAGGTAACCGATGGTCAGCACCAGGCCGTCGTCATCAATGACGATGCCGCTGCCGGACCGGATCGTTCCCAGATGCTCGGCCGTGCGGGCGTCTTCCGGAATCATGGCGCTGATCCCGACCACCGCCTTGATGACGTCCTGGCTGGACGTTTTCCCGTCCGCCTTGGCCGGGACAGGGGCCAGGGCCACGGCCACGGCCGCCAGCCCGAAGAGCAAAAGCCGCCACTTGGCGCGTAAAGCCGGACCGATACCAAAGGATGCGTTCATGGGAAGGCCCCCCACTGGCCCCTCCAAGGAATTGAACGCCATCCTAGCACAACCGCCGGCGGGGGCCGAACCCCGAAATCAGTGACTAAACCGGGGGCTCTTCCCATGTTATAAAAAGTCATGGCTGATCTTCCCGACCTGAGCGAAGCGCCGGCCCCTGCCGGCGACGCCGGCCCTTCCTATCTTGAGGGCCTCAACGAAGTCCAATTACAAGCCGTCCAGGCGCTTGACGGACCGGTGCTGGTGCTGGCCGGCGCCGGCACCGGCAAGACCAGGGTGTTGACGACGCGGCTGGCCCACGTCCTGGTTGAGGGCCGGGCAACCCCCGGGGAAGTGCTGGCCGTGACCTTCACCAACAAGGCGGCGACCGAGATGAGGGAACGGGTGGCGGCGCTGTTGGGCCGCCCGGTGGAAGGCTGGTGGATCGGCACTTTCCATGCGCTCGGCGCCAAGATTCTCCGCACCCACGCCGAAGCCGCCGGCTTGAAGCCCAACTTCACCATTCTCGACGCCGACGATCAGGTGCGGCTGATCAAGCAGCTTTTGGAATCTCACGACATCGACGTAAAGAAATGGCCGCCCCGGGTGTTGGCCGGGATCATCCAGCGTTGGAAGGACCGGGGGTTGAGCCCGGACAAGGTATCGGACGCCGAGGGGGCGGGCGCCGCCGGGGGCCGTGCGCTGCCGCTTTACGCCGAATACCAGGAAAGGCTCCGGGTGCTCAATGCCGCCGATTTCGGGGATCTTCTGCTGCTGTGCCTGAACATGTTCCAGCACAGGCCGGATATCCTGGAAAAATACCAGCAGCGGTTCCGCTACCTTCTGGTCGACGAATACCAGGACACCAACGTCGCCCAATACCTGTGGCTGAGGATGCTGGCCCAGGGCCACAAGAACATCTGCTGCGTCGGCGACGACGACCAGTCCATCTATTCGTGGCGGGGCGCGGAAGTCGAAAACATTCTCCGTTTCGAGAAGGATTTCGAAGACGCCCAAGTCATTCGGTTGGAGCGCAATTACCGCTCGACGCCGCATATCCTGGCCGCCGCGTCCGGCTTGATCGCCCATAACGAAGGAAGGCTCGGCAAGACCTTGTGGACGGACTTGGGCGACGGCGACAAGGTGCGGGTGATGGGCGTCTGGGACGGCGAGGAAGAAGCCCGCGCCACCGGCGACGAGATCGAGGCCCTGCACGCCAAGAAGCAATCCTTGAACGAGATGGCGGTGCTGGTCAGGGCGGGCTTCCAGACCCGCGAGTTCGAGGAACGCCTGATAACCCTCGGCGTTCCCTACCGGGTGATCGGCGGCCCCCGGTTCTACGAACGCCAGGAAATCCGCGACGCCACCGCCTATTTACGCGTCACCGCCCAGCCCGACGACGACCTGGCGTTCGAGCGCATCATCAACTGGCCGAAGCGCGGGCTCGGCCCGGCGACGCTGCAGACCCTTCACCGGCTGGCCAGGGCGGACGGGATTTCGCTGACGGCGGCGGCCAAGCGCCTGATCGAAACCGATGAAATCAAGCCCAGGGCGCGCTCGACGTTGACGGCGCTGCTGGAAGACTTCGAACGCTGGCGCGGTCTTTTGGACACCATGCACCACACGGAACTGGCCGGCACGATCCTGGACGAATCCGGCTATACCGCCATGTGGCGGCTATCCAAGGCGGTGGACGCGCCGGGCAGGTTGGACAACCTCAAGGAGATGATGGTGGCGCTTGAGCAATTCGAGAATTTCGCAGGCTTCCTCGAGCACATCAGCCTGATCATGGAAAACGACGATCCCACCATCGACGACAAGGTGAATTTAATGACGATGCACGGCGCCAAAGGCCTGGAATTCGACACCGTGTTCCTGGCCGGTTGGGAGGAAGGGCTGTTCCCTCATCCCCGGACCCTGGACGACTCGGGCGTCCACGGGCTGGAGGAAGAACGCCGGCTTGCCTACGTCGGCCTGACCCGGGCACGCAAGAAGGCCATCATCAGCTTCGCCGCCAACCGGCGTATCCACGGCCGATGGCAAAGCGCGGTGCCGTCACGCTTTATCGACGAACTGCCCGAAGACCATATTGAGTTTCATTCCCCGTCTGGCCTTTACGGCGGCGGCGAACTGGATTCCCCGGGCGGCCTCAGCGAAGACCCGGTGGTCTTCGGCGGCGCCCTCACGCGGCCCGGAAGGCGCCCGAAACGGGGCCGGGTCATCAAGGGCGCCCGCTTCGAGGCCAAAGTCCTGGACGCCGCCGATCGGCAGTTTCAAGTGGGCGAGCGGGTCTTCCACCAGAAATTCGGCTACGGCCGGGTTGTTTCCATAGACGGCGGCAAGCTGGAGATCGCTTTCGAGAAAGCCGGCAGCAAAAAGGTCATGGCCAGTTTCGTGGAAGCGGTTTGAGAAAATGAGCAAACGGCGCCGGCAGCTGAAGGGGGAGAAAAAATCGCCGTCAGGCACCGGCGCCGGCCCGGCGTTGCAGGAAGCCCTGGCCCACCATCAGGCCGGGCGGTGGCCGGAAGCCGAACGGGCATACCGGGAAATCACCGCCGATGACCCGGGCGCCTTCAAGGCCCACGTCAACCTCGGTGTCGTTCTGCAAGAACAAGGCCGGCTGGCGGACGCCGCCCAATCATTCCAACACGCGCTCGCCCTCGACCCGGACTTCGCCGAGGGGCATTACGCCCTCGGCACCGTGCTCCAGGAACAAGACGACCCGGAAGGCGCCATGGCCGGTTTCAGGCGCGCCA
Organism: uncultured Thalassospiraceae bacterium; assembly: GCA_964626025.1. Classification (GTDB taxonomy): domain Bacteria; phylum Pseudomonadota; class Alphaproteobacteria; order Rhodospirillales; family Casp-alpha2; genus Casp-alpha2. The sequence continues at coordinate 960 of CAZVFL010000055.1, read as the reverse complement.
CGGACCTCAAGCCCGATTACGTCGAGGCCCTGAACGGCCTGGCCATCGGCCTCCAAAAACAGGGGAACCCGGCCGAGGCCATTGAAACCTTCGAGCGCGCGCTCCGGATCAACCCCCAATTCGCCGAGGCCCATAACAACCTCGGCACCCTCTACCACCGGGAAGGCCGGCCGGAAGACGCCATGGCGAGCTTCCGCCGCGCCATCGAGATCGCCCCCGATTACGCCGAGGCTCACCGAAATTATTCGCAGGTGCTGTTGCTGGCAGGAAGGCTGGACGAAGGCTGGCGGGAGTCCCGATGGCGGTGGAAATGCAAGGACTTCCCGTCGGAAAAAAGGGCGTTTCCCCAGGCCCCCTGGGCCGGGGAGCCGGTGGACGGGAAAAAGGTGCTGGTCTGGGGTGAACAAGGCGTCGGCGACGAGGTCCACTTTGCCGCCATGGTGGGGGACCTGATGGAGACCGGGGCCGATGTCGTGCTGGAAAGCGATCCCCGGCTGGTGCCTTTGTTCCAACGCTCGTTCCCGGGCGCCCATTGCGTCCCACGCCAAACCCCGCCCGCCCCGGCGACCAACAGCAAAGACATCGATTTCCAG
>CAZVFL010000055.1:0-357 GCA_964626025.1 uncultured Thalassospiraceae bacterium | reverse complement strand
GCAACTTAGGCGCTTGGCTCAGGCCCGACCTGGATTCCTTTCCCGACCAGGCATCCTATCTGGTTGCCGACGAGGACAGGACCAGGGGCCTCAGGTCAAAATACCTGGATGGCGAGAAGGAGACGCTGGTCGGCATTGCCTGGATCAGCAAGAACCCCGAGGTCGGCAAGGAGAAATCCATGCTGCTGGAGGACTGGCGGCCGCTTATGGAGATTCCGGGAATAAAATTCATCGACCTTCAATACGGCGACACCGGGGCCGAGCGCGACGCCTTCGAAAAGGACACCGGGGTCGCTATCCTGCACGACGGCGACATCGACCAGATGGCCGACCTGGACGCCTTCGCCGCCCAGGTGG
>CAZVFL010000054.1:12859-14859 GCA_964626025.1 uncultured Thalassospiraceae bacterium | reverse complement strand
CAACGCCCAAGGGGAAGACGTGGTTGCCGGCATCCGCACCCCGCAGCCGCTGACCGAGGCCGAGAAAAAGGCCACGGGTTCGGACCTGCCGTCCATGGAGAAGGCGCTGCCTGATATCTATGCCGACCTGACCCAGGTGCGTGACAAGCTGGAAAGCCACTACACCGACATGCAGGACATGGAATTCACTGTCGAGCGGGGAAAGCTGTGGATGCTGCAGACGCGTGCCGGCAAGCGCACCACCAAGGCGGCGCTCAAGATCGCCGTCGACATGGTCGCCGAGGGCCTGATCGACAAGAACCAGGCGATCCAGCGGATCGATGCCGGGCAGTTGGACCAGCTTCTGCATCCGACCCTCGACCCCAAGGCCGAACGGGACCTGCTGGGCCGCGGCCTTCCCGCCAGCCCGGGGGCGGCCACCGGCAAGATCGTTTTCAACGCCGCCGACGCCGAAGCCTGGGCCGGGCGCGACGAAAAGGTGATCCTGGTCAGGATGGAAACCTCGCCCGAGGACATCGGCGGCATGCACGTCTCGGAAGGGATTCTGACGACCCGGGGCGGCATGACGTCCCACGCCGCCGTCGTTGCCCGCGGCATGGGCATTCCCTGCGTATCGGGGGCCGGCGAACTTAGGGTCGATGTCAACGCCAAGATCCTGGTGGCAATGGGGGTCGAGCTTTCGGAAGGCGAGGTGATTACCGTCGACGGTTCCACCGGCGAGGTGATGAAGGGCGAGGTGGCGATGATCCAGCCCGAGCTGACCGGCGATTTCGCCACCCTGATGGAATGGGCGGACGAGGTCCGTACCATGGGCGTGCGCGCCAACGCCGAAACGCCCACTGACGCGGAAACGGCGCTCAAGTTCGGGGCCGAGGGGATTGGGCTGAGCCGCACCGAACACATGTTTTTCGAGCCGGAACGGATCGTCCACATGCGCGAAATGATCCTGGCCCGGGAGGAAGACCACCGCCGCCGGGCGCTGGACCACTTGTTGCCGTATCAGCGCCAGGACTTTATCGATCTCTTTAACATCATGGACGGGCTGCCGATCACCATCCGGCTGTTGGACCCGCCCTTGAACGAGTTCCTGCCCCTGACCCAGGAAGACATGACGGAAGTCGCCGAAGTCGCCGGCATGACCATGGAGGAAGTCAAGGTCCGCAAGGCCGAACTGGATGAATCAAACCCCATGCTCGGCCACCGGGGCTGCCGGCTGGGCATTACCTACCCGGAAATCTACGAAATGCAGGCCCGCGCCATATTCGAGGCCCAGGCCGAGGTCGCCAAGACCGGCAAGAAGGTGAATCCGGAAATCATGATCCCGCTGGTTTCGGTGCGCGCCGAATTCGACATTCTGAAGGAACTGATCGACCGGGTGGCCGAAGAGGTCGCCGAGGCGACCGGGGCGGCGCTCAACTACATGACCGGCACCATGATCGAACTGCCGCGCGCTGCCCTGTTGGCCGGCGAAATCGCCGAGACGGCCGAATTCTTCAGTTTCGGCACCAACGATTTGACCCAGACGGTCTATGGGTTCTCCCGCGACGACGCCGGCACCTTCATCGAGGCCTACCACAGGAAGGGGATCATGCCCGAAGACCCCTTCGTCACCATCGACCAGCAAGGGGTGGGTGAACTGGTGCGGATCGGGGCCGAGCGCGGCCGGGCGGTCAGGCCGGACCTGAAGGTGGGCATCTGCGGCGAACACGGCGGCGATCCGGCGTCCATCCATTTCTGCCAGGAAGTCGGTTTGGATTACGTGTCGTGCTCGCCCTACCGGGTACCGATCGCCAGGCTGGCGGCGGCGCAGGCGGCGCTGGCCAAAAAGGGGACTAAAAAGAAAAAGGCCCCGAAGCCGCGGCAGGGACCAAAGAACAAGAGGCGAGGAGCGGCGAAGCCCGGACAGGGACCAAAGAACAAGAGGCGAGGAGCGGCGAAGCCCGGACAGGGACCAAAGAACAAGAGGCGAGGAGCGGCGAAGCCCGGACAGGGACCAAAGA
>CAZVFL010000054.1:0-12759 GCA_964626025.1 uncultured Thalassospiraceae bacterium | reverse complement strand
AGGGACCAAAGAACAAGAGGCGAGGAGCGGCGAAGCCCGGACAGGGACCAAAGAAGAAGAGGCGAGGAGCGGCGAAGCCCGGACAGGGACCAAAGAACAAGAGGCGAGGAGCGGCGAAGCCCGGACAGGGACCAAAGAAGAAGAGGCGAGGAGCGGCGAAGCCCGGACAGGGACCAAAGAAGAAAGCGTAAAAACGGCGGCAGGTTCCATGGAACCGCCGCCTGTTTTTGTGGATAAGGATTTCTTGGTTAGCTCAGCGTAATTCCGGCCGCGATCATAATCGCAAACGCGCCGACCAATAACACCCAGGCCGGAATCTTCAGGCCCTTGCTTTCGACTTGGACTTGCTCTTGCTCGGTCATTTTTTTATCTCCGGTAGTCAATATTTAAGCCGGCGGAACCGTCACTGGCAGCCCCCGCCGGCCGGATTTGTTTCAAAAAGACCGGCCAAATAACCCTAAACGGCTTCATATGTCAATTGGAGAATGTGCCCACCCCCGCTTGACAGGTCGAAAAGCCGCGGTCAGCTTGGGCGGGCCTGAAAAACGCAAGGAAACGCCGGCCATGACCGATGAAGCTGAATTGGATGATGACTGCCTGTTCTGCAAGATCGTCCGGGGCGAGATTCCCTGTTTCAAGGTCTTCGAGGACTCCCATACCCTCGCCTTCATGGACATCAACCCGATCGCCGCCGGCCATGTGCTGGTCGTTCCGAAGTTTCATTCCGCCGATATCCATGAAACGCCGGCCGATTGGGTGGGCAAGACCTTCGCCTCGGCCAAGCGGGCCGCCCGGGCGGTTCAAAAAACCCTCAACCCCGACGGCATCAATATCGTCCAGGCCAACGGCCCCGGCGCCAAGCAGTCGGTGTTCCACTTCCACGTCCACGTCATCCCCCGCGCCATGGAGGACGGCCTGACCATGAACTGGGAGCTGGTGCCGGGCGACATGGACGAAATCGGCAAGCTGGCCGAAAAGATCGCCGCCAACACCGAATAGGGTTAGTAGGCTTCTGAAAACCCTATGATTTGGAGCCATCACCTTTCGAGACGGACCTCCGGTCCTCCTTAAGGCGTGAGGCGCAAGGAAATATAACTCCTCATCCTGAGGAGCCCGCAGCGCGGGTGTCTCGAAGGATGAGCCGTGAGCGCAAGCGAACGTGTCGAAGGATTGTTACCGCAAATCCACTTTTCAACAGCCTGCTAGCACCCCCGCCTTACGAAAATGGTCCAATCGGGAAGGGGGCTATCGTCGGTTATGCTGACGTCGGGGCTTAGATTCTCTCTGCAAAATTCCAGAAATTCCCGTCCGTCGGTGTAAAAGAGGCCGGCGTATTTCTCCGGTGCGTCGGGGCGCAGCATGTTGAAACCCAGCGCCTTCTTGGTCTTGCTCCAAAGCTGGGCCAGGCTGGCCTTGACGTAGGCCGCCCATTCGCCCTCATCGGCGCCCAGGTTCATGTTGTAGGTGCCGCAGGCGAAGGCGTAATCCGTGTCCCCGGTAGCGATCAGGTGGCGTTGGAAGGTGGCGCGCGGGTCGTGGATGCGGCCTTGGGCCTCCTCGATCATGGCCGCCGATAGGTCAATGCCGATATAGCGGCTTCCCTCCATCACCGGGCGGTCCTTCAGGTAGTCGAAAAAGGCGCCGTAGCCGCAGCCGTAATCGGTGATGGTGATGCCGCCCTGGCGGTCGGTGTCATCGAACAGCCGGGCGAGGGTGTCATAGCGGCGCTTCTGCCATTCTTGGTTTTTCCAGAAGGCGCTTCTGGGGTCGGCGCCGAATTGACCGAGGCGCTGCTCGAAACTGGCGAGCACCGGCTCCAGCATCGCCTGGGAGCGTTTAAGAATCTCTATGGCTTCTGTCAGGTCTGGACCGGGGTCGGGGGGCATGGCTTTGTGACGGCTCTTAAGTTCCCATCCATCCGGGTTTCTCTGGGATTACGGCGACATCACCGGCCCTTAGTTCAGCGGAATTTTCCAGCGCCTCCAGCTTCATCAGCGCAAGACCGATGCCGCCGTCATCAGTGGCCAGCGACGAGCGCAATTCGCCGACTTCGCTTTCGCCCAGCATCACCGGCGTCTTCGGGTCCGGCGGCGGGCCGTCGAAGCGCACCGGCACCAGGCGCTTTTTGACCAGGCCCCTGTACTTGGTGCGGGCGGTCAGTTCCTGGCCCATGTAGCATCCCTTGTCCCAATCGAGGCCATTGAGCTCGTCAAAACCGCTCTCCAGAAGGATGGATTTCTCGACGATCAGGTCGCGGCTGCCGTCGGGAAGCCCCAGTTGCAGCCGCATCCGGTCGTAATCGGCGGCTTCGGTGGCGGTGAAACCGGCTTCTTCCAGGGCCGCCATAGCGCCGCCTGCGGGAACCAGGGCGCGGCCGCCGGCCTCCGGCAGCCTCGGGTCTCCGTAGGCGACACCGCCGCCGAAAGAAGCCTGAGCCCCCGCTTCGCCGGAAACACCGGCGGCCCCGGCCCAGCCTTCGCCGAACAGCGCGGCGGCGGTGAATTCACCGGAACGGTCGTCCAGCGTTACGTCGGCGCGCAGCTTGTAGAGGGTCAACCGTTTTTGCAGGTCTTCCAGCCGCGCCCGTTCGCAATCCAAAAAAAGCGCGCCGTCCAGGGCGATGACGAAAAAATCGTGAAGGTATTTACCCTGCGGCGTCAAAAGCGCGGCGTAAAGGGCGCGCTCGGACCCGGCTTTCTCGACGTCGTTGGAGATCAGCCCTTGCAGGAATTGAACACGGTCCGGTCCCGCAACCGACAAAAAGCCGCGGTCCTCAAGGATGGCAAAACGGGGGTCTTGGCTCATGGGATGCTTTTCCGTGGATGTTTCGCGCTAGAGTATGGCAGATTTAACCGCCCCAGTCGGTCTCGTCGGTCTAGAAGTGGGGCGAATGGGCCGCGAACGCAAGGCCGGAGCCTCCCCCGGACCCTTCTGGGCCTTTGCAAGCTTTTTTGACGGTCGTATAAGGGCTCGGCATGAGAATTCTTTTCATCACCTCGACCCGGGTTGGCGACGCCATCCTTTCCACCGGCCTTCTGGCCAGGCTGATCGCCGAAAACCCGGATGCCCGTGTCACCATCGCTTGTGGCCCGGCGGCGGCGCCGCTGTTCGACGGCATGCCGAACCTGGAACGGATCATCGTCCTCGACAAGATGATATTTTCGCTGCACTGGCTGGCCATGTGGTCGGCCACGGTGGGGAAGTTCTGGAACATCGTGGTCGACCTCAGGAACACGCCCATGTCGTATCCGTTGGCGGCGGCCAGGCGTTACCGTCTTACCCGCACCAGCGATAGGGGCCACCGGGTCGTTCAACTGGCGGCGGTCATGGGCCTTTCCGACGAACCGCCGCCGCCCAAGGTCTGGTTGACGGAACAAACCCGCAAGACGGCTAAAACCCTTATCCCCGACGGGCCGCCGGTGTTGGCCGTAGGGCCGGCCGCCAACTGGCGGGCGAAGACATGGCGGGCGGTGTATTTCGTCGAACTGATCGAGCGGCTGACGGGGCCCGGCGGCATCCTTCCCGGCGCCCGGGTTGCCGTCTTCGGACGCGACGATGAACGGCCGATGGTCTTGCACGTCATAGACGCCATCCCCGAGGACCGGCGTATTGACCTGGTGGGCCGCGTCGACCTGCTGAACGCCGGGGCGTGTCTGGAGCGCGCGGCTTTTTATGTCGGCAACGATTCAGGCCTCATGCACCTGGCGGCGGCGGCGGGGATTCCGACCCTGGGGCTTTTCGGCCCCAGTCTCGAAGAGCACTATGCGCCGTGGGGGCCGCTTTGCACCGCGGCTCGCGCAGAAAAATCCTTCGACGAGATTTTTCCCGAGAATTTCGATCACCGGGATACGGTTTCACTGATGGACAGCCTGACGGTGGATGCGGTCGAAAAGGCGGCGCGGGAGCTTTGGCAACGGGTGGCGGAGGCGGCAGCGTGACGGAAGACGGCATCCGGCTGTCGGCGGTGATTTCCGTGCACGACGAAGAGGCGCAGTTGGCCGAGTGCCTGGAAGGCCTTTCCTTCGCCGACGAGATCGTGGTCCTGCTGGACAAATGCTCCGACCGTTCCGGTGACATCGCCAGGCGATTCACCGACCGCGTCATCGACGGCGCCTGGGCCAAAGAGGGCGAGCGCCGCAACGCCGGCATCGAGGCCTGCCGCGGCGATTGGGTATTCGAAGTCGACGCCGACGAGAGGGTTTCCGGCGAACTGGCTGACGAAATTCGAGATACCATCCGAACCACCGACAACGACATCTTCAACGTGCCCATCGATAATTACGTGGGCGGCAAACTGATCCGCCACGGCTGGATGGCGGCCATGGGCACGTCTGCGGCGCCCAGATTGTTCCGCAAAGGCGTCAAGACATGGGGGCGCCAAAGGGTGCATCCGCACCTCCACGTCACCGGCCGCCAAGGCCCGCGATTGAGGAACGGGCTTAAGCATCTGGCGGCCAGCAACGTGTCCGACCTGTTGAGGCGGCTCGACCGCAACACCACTCGCCGGGCGCTCGATCTTGCCGACAGCGGCGAAATCGGGTCGTTCCCCAACATGGTGCGTAAAATCTTCTCCCGTTTCTGGAAGTGCTACGTGCTTCGCCGGGGCTACCGTGAAGACGGCTATGGCTTCGTCATCGCCCTTTGCGCGGCGCTATACCCGGTCATCTCGCACCTCAAGGCGGCGCTGGAGCCGACGGAATAGGGATGGGCGAAATAGAGCTATCGGCGGTGATTTCCGTGCACGACGAAGAGGCGCAGTTGGCCGAGTGCCTGGAAGGCCTTTCCTTCGCCGACGAGATCGTGGTCCTGCTGGACAAATGCTCCGACCGTTCCGGTGACATCGCCAGGCGATTCACCGACCGCGTCATCGACGGCGCCTGGGCCAAAGAGGGCGAGCGCCGCAACGCCGGCATCGCGGCCTGCCGGGGGACGTGGGTGTTTGAAATCGACGCCGACGAAAGGGTTTCCGGCGAACTGGGCCGGGAAATCCGGGAAACCGTCCGCACCACGTCTTTCGACTGGCACGAAATCCTCGTCGATAATTATATCGGCGGGAAATTGGTCCGCTGGGGCTGGGGCGCGTCCTACGGCAAGGCCGCCTATCCGGGCCTGTTCAAAAAAGGCGTCAAGGTGTGGGGGCATCACCGGGTCCACCCGGCGCTGGCCTGGGCCGAGGGCGCCAAAAAGGGGCCGCAGTTGAAAAACCGCATCCGCCATCTGGTCGACCGCAACATTTCCGACATGATCAAGAGGCTCGACAGTTATTCGACGGCGCGGGCCAAGGATTTGGCCGAATCCGGCGACATCGGTTCCATGACGTCCAACGTGCGCCGCATCTTTTCGCGCTTCTTCAAGTGCTATGTCATGCGCCGCGGCTACCGCGAGGGCGGCTATGGGTTCCTGATCGCGCTGTTCGCGGGCCTTTTTCCGGTATTGTCGTACCTGAAGGCGAAGCTGGAGGAAGATTAACGGGATGGCGCGTATCGTGCTGGCCGACGACGGCATTGAATTCGACGGCAAAACGCCCGCCAAACGGCCGCTGGGCGGTGTCGAGTCCTCGGTGGTGGCGCTGGCCGAGGAACTGGCCAAGCGCGGCCACGACGTCCATGTGCTCAACAAGTGCCGCCAGGCCCTTGACCACCGTGGCGTCCAATGGCGGCCCCTTGATGACGCCCGGTGGCCGGAAAGCGCCGATCTCTACATCGCCAACCGGGGCGACAAGTTGCTGGCAAGGATGCCGGGGGCTGAGAGGACGGTGTTCTGGGTCCACAACCCGGCTGGATACCTTCTCAAATGGCGCTATCTCTCGAAGCTGTGGCGGCTTCGCCCGGCCATCGTTTTCATTGGCGACTATCATCTCACCACGTATCCCCAATGGGCGCCTTCGGGCGGCCGGATGGTCATTCCATACGGAGTGGGCGAGGACTTCTGCAAGGCCAAACCGTTGGCCGAGGCGCCGCCGCCGAGGGCGGTGTTTACCTCCAACCCGCTGCGTTCCTTGGACTGGCTTTTGGACATCTGGACCAGGGACATCCAGCCCCGGGTTCCCGGCGCCGAGCTGCATGTGTTCGCGGGCGCCGCCACCTATGGGGCGGTTGGCGAAAAAAAGGCCGACGCCATGGAAGCGGTGTTGGCCAAGGCCGGGAAACTGGAAGGCAAAGGAATCAAATTGCGCGACCCGGTGGGGAAAAAGCGGTTGATCAAGGAGTTGCGCCAATCCCGCGCCATGCTTTACCGTGGCGACCTCAACGAAACCTTTTGCCTGGCCGTCGGCGAGGCTCAGGCGATGGGAGTTCCCGCCGTGGTCGAGAATCTTGGCTCCGTCAGCGAACGCGTCATCGATGGCGAGACCGGCTTTATCGCGCCCAACGCCGCCGCCTTCGCCGATGCCGCCCGGCGGTTGCTGACGGACGATGCGCTTTGGCGCGCACAGCACGTCACCGCGCTTGAAAGACAACGGAATTGGCGCTGGGGCCAAGCGGCAGCGGCGTTCGAGGAGTTGATCCCCTAACCATGCGCGTACTACAGGCAATGGCGGGGGCTCCATTCGGCGGTGCGGAGGCGTTTTTTACCCGGCTGGCGCTGGCGCTGAAGCGCGCCGGACTGGACCAGCGGGTGGTCATCCGAAACAATCCCACCCGCGCCGAGATTTTAAGGTCGGGCGGCATCGAGGCCGTGCAGCTTCCGTTCGGCGGTTTTTTTGACTGGCGCACGCCGAAGGCGTTGATGCGGGAAATCGAGAGCTACCGCCCGGACATCGTGTTGACCTGGATGAACCGGGCCAGCCAGATGTGCCCGAAGGGGGATTTCGTCCACGTCGGCAGGATGGGCGGATATTACGACATTAAATATTACCGGAAATGCGACCACCTGATCGGCAACACCAAGGATATCCGGGACTATCTGGTCGGTCAGGGCTGGGCGGCGGAAAAGGCCCATTATCTTCCCAACTTCGTTGCCGAGGAAAAGGCCGAACCGCTTTCACGGAAGGAGTTCTATACCCCTGAGGCGGCGCCGTTGGTGGTGGCCCTGGGGCGGCTGCACCGGAACAAGGCCTTCGATGTGCTTTTGGAAGCCATCGTGCGCGTTCCCAGCGTTTACCTGTGGATCGCCGGTGAAGGACCATTGAGAGGGGAGCTTGAGAAAAAGGCGGAATTTCACGCCGTCAAACCCCGGACCCGGTTCCTGGGCTGGCGCGAGGACACGCCGGCGATACTGGCCAGCGCCGATTTGTTCGTCTGTCCGTCGCGCCACGAGCCCTTGGGCAACGTCGTTATCGAGGCCTGGGCCCAGGGCGTGCCGGTTGTCGCCGCCGACAGCTACGGCCCCGGCACCCTGATCGAACAGCGCGAAACGGGGATTTTGGTGCCCGTGGACGATGCAAAAACCATGGGCCTCGCCATCCGCAGCCTGCTGGAGGACGATAAACTGCGCAACCGCATCGCCCGCCAAGGCAACAAGGCCTATAAGAAGGACTTCACCGAGAAGATCGTGGTCGGGCAATACATGGATTTCCTGAAAAGCGTCCTGGAAACCCGCTAATGTGCGGGATCGCCGGCATCATGACCCGCTCGGGCGCGGCCCCCGATGAAGGGGCGCTACAGGCGCTTCAGGCCGCATTGGCCCACAGGGGCCCGGACGGCCAGGGCCGCCATGTCTCGGGCGGGATCGGCCTTGTGCAGACGCGGCTGGCCATCATCGATCTGGAAACCGGCGATCAGCCCCTATACGCGGCAGAAAACAAAACCGCCCTGGTCGCCAACGCGGAAATCTATAATTACGTGGAACTGAAGCTCGACATGGGCCGGGTGGATTTCAAGACCCGGTCCGACTGCGAGCCGCCGCTCCATCTCTATCTTCGCCACGGGCTCGATTTCGCCCGGCATCTCCGCGGCATGTATGCCTTGGCCCTTCACGACCCGGCCGAGGACTCGCTTGTGTTGGCCCGCGACCCTTTCGGGATAAAGCCCCTTTATTACGCGGAGACCGCAGATGGCTTCGTTTTCGCCTCCGAGCCGCAGGCGCTCCACCGCGCCGGCCTGGTTGAACCGGCCCTAAACGCCGACGCCCGGGACGAGCTTTTGCAACTGCAATTCACCACCGGCCGGGAGACGGTCTTTGAAGGCGTCAAACGGCTTCTTCCCGGCGAAACCGCCCAAGTCCGGTCGGGCCGCATCACCGATCGGCTTAAAAAGCCGGCGCTTCCTGATGGCGGCCCGGTGGACATCGGTTCCTCGGCGGCGCTCGGGCGCCTGGACGACGTGCTCGCCGATAGCGTCAACATCCACCAACGCTCTGACGTGCCTTATGGCATGTTCCTTTCGGGCGGTATCGATTCTTCGGCGATTCTGGCGATGATGGCGCGCCTGAACGAACGCCCGGTGCAAGCCTTCACCGCTGGTTTCTCGGGCGCAACCGTGGCCGACGAGCGCCAGCACGCACGGCTGGTCGCCGCCGCCGCCGGCGCCGAACACACCGAGGTCGAGTTCGGAGAAGACGACTTCTGGGCGCTGTTGCCCGCCATCGCCGCCGCCATGGATGACCCGGCCGCCGATTATGCGGCGCTGCCGACCTATAAGCTGGCGGCCGCGGCCAGGAAAGCCGGGCTCAAGGTGGTGTTGACGGGCGAGGGCGGCGACGAAATGTTCGGCGGCTACGGACGTTACCGGCGGGTGCGCCGTTCCCGGCTGTTGGGCGGCAGGCCCATGCGCGAAAAAGGGGTGTTCGACGGGCTCGGCGTGCTCCGGGAGCAATCCAACCGTTGGCGGGACGGCTTTGCCCGTGCCGAGGATAAGGCGGCCGAGGGCGGCCGGACCAGGCTACAGGCGGCGCAGGCGGCGGATTGCGCCGACTGGCTGCCCAATGACCTGTTGGGCAAGCTGGACCGCTGCCTGATGGCGCACGGGGTCGAGGGCCGGGTGCCGTTCCTGGACACCCGTGTCGCCGACTTCGCGCTGAGGCTTCCGGACGGCCTCAAGGTTCGCCGCGGCCTTGGCAAGTGGCTGCTCAGGAAGTGGCTACAAGGGGCGCTGCCGCAGGCCCGGCCGTTCGCCAGGAAACGCGGCTTCACGGTGCCGGTGGGCGAATGGATCGGGGGCCGGGGGCGGCAACTGGGTGCCTTGGTGGCGGCCGAGCCCGGCGTCGAGGAAATCTGTAATCCGGGCGCCGCCCTGGCGCTGTTCGCCGCCGCCGGGCCGGGAGGCGGCAATAGAGCCGGCCAAAGGGCGGGCCACGCGGCCTGGGTGCTGTTGTTCTATGCGCTCTGGCACCGCCGCCATATCCTGGGCCGGGAGGCCGAAGGCGGCGTCTTCGACGTTTTGGGGGAAAACCCGTAAGGGCGTTTAGGTCTGGGCGCCGGAAATCATTTCAGGCTTGGGCAGGGTTTCCCAGTCCTGGCCGACGGCGATCAGGCAGCTGACGCCGTTCGGTTGGGTGATGACCATGGTCCAGGTTCCCTCATCGGAGGCAAAGACCTCGATGATGCCGCCGCCCATGGTCAAGCCCATGGAAACGGGGGCCTCGGAATAGGATTTCTTCAGTTTGTCGGAAACCGTGTTATGGGAACCGCAAATCGGCTGCGCCACAGCCGCCGGGGCGATAAAAACGGAACCGAGGATAAGAGCGGTCAAAATAGCCGTCGTATAGCGTCTCATAATGTGGCCCTTTCACTGTAAAAACAGCCCTTCTGGGGACACTTTCAATTGCCGCTACGGTTATTGGCTCCGCATTTAATCGTCGTTCTTCCCTCGTTAACTATGTTTCCGCCCTGGAAAAAGTAAAATTAATGTATTGAATTCAATGCATTAATACTTTCCGGCGTGCACAAAGGGTAAGCCAATTTTCTTAACGATCAATGAAGGGAAACAAGCTTTTCCCGGGATCGCTTAACCGGCCGGCCGCGGTTACCTTTGTATGCGGGGCTATGTGTCGGCCGTATAGCCGCCGGGTTTCGATATGTTGCAAGGTGTTTCGCCTTTTGTCCGGAAAACCGTTGACTTTTCCGGCTTGCCGGGGCGTTTTCGCTGATATGGCGGAAACCACGGAAATCACCATCAAGCGGCCGGACGACTGGCACCTGCATCTGCGCGACGGCGACATGCTGAAAGCCGTGATTGAATTCACCGCCCGCCGGTTCGCCCGCGCCATCGTCATGCCCAATCTGGACCCCCCGGTGCGGACGGCGGCCGAGGCCGAGGCCTACCGCGAGAGAATCATGGCGGCGCTTCCGGAAGCAACGCCGTTCACACCGCTGATGACGTGTTATCTGACCGACGACACGGAAGCCGACGATGTCGTCCAGGGGCACCGGTCGGGCGTTTTCACCGCCGCCAAGCTCTACCCCGCCGGCGCCACCACCCATTCCGGCGCCGGCGTCACCGACATCGGGCGTCTTGATCCGGTGTTCGGGCGCATGGAAGAAGCCGGGATGCCGCTGTTGGTCCACGGCGAGGTCACCGACCCCGGCGTTGACGTCTTCGACCGCGAGGCGGTGTTCCTGACCACCATCCTGGGGCCGTTGATCGAACGATTCCCCGGCCTGAAAGTGGTGTTCGAACACGCGACCACATCGGACGCCGTTGATTTCGTCTTGTCGGCGCCAGGCAACATAGCCGCCACCATCACCGCCCACCATCTGATGATTAATCGCAACGCCATGTTCGAAGACGGCATCCGGCCCCACATGTACTGCCTGCCGGTGGCCAAGCAGGAACGCCACCGCCTGGCGCTCAGGAAAGCCGCCACCTCGGGCCGGGCCAAGTTCTTCCTCGGCACCGATTCCGCGCCCCATGCGGTCAGCGCCAAGGAGGCCGATTGCGGCTGCGCCGGCGTCTTTTCGGCGCCGTCGGCGTTGGAACTCTACGCCCAGGTGTTCGACGAAGAAGGGGCGCTGGATAAATTCGAGGCCTTTGCGTCCTTGAACGGCCCGGCCTTTTACGGCCTTCCCGTCAACGAGGGCGAGATCACCCTGAAACGGACGGAGGGGCAAATCCCCGGCGACGTGGCTGTTGGCGGCGGCGAAAAGGTCAAGCCGTTCCTGGCCGGCGCGGCGCTCGGCTGGGCCATCGCCGATTGACCGGGCCGAGTCAGCCGCTTTAAAGTCATTCAAAATAACCCCCTTGGGAGGAGAGACATGGCAGGCGAAGACCAATTTACCGCCCTGGTCCTTGAGGACGCAGGCGACGGCAAGGTTACCAACAGCATCCAAACCTTAACCAACGACCGCCTGCCGGAAGGCGACGTCACCGTCGGCGTCGAATATTCGACCCTGAATTACAAGGACGGCATGATCGTCCAGGGGTTGGGCCGCCTGATCCGCGAATACCCGCACGTGCCCGGCATCGATTTCGCCGGCACGGTGGAGGCTTCGGACTCGCCCGATTACAAGCCCGGCGACAAGGTGTTGCTGACCGGCTGGCGCGTCGGCGAGGCCCACTGGGGCGGCTTTGCCACCCGCGCCAGGGTGCAGGCCAATTGGCTGGTGCCGTTGCCGGAGGGGTTAAGCGCCGAACAGGCCATGGCCATCGGTACCGCCGGGTTTACGGCGATGCTGGCGTTGATGGCGCTGGAAGATCACGGGCTTAAGCCTGATGAAAAAAGCCCGGTACTGGTCACCGGCGCCGGCGGCGGCGTCGGCAGCATCGCCGTGGCGCTGTTGGCCAACCTGGGCTACCAGGTGGCGGCGTCGACGGGGCGCAAGGAAACCCACGATTACCTGAAGGATCTGGGGGCCACGGAAATCGTCGAACGGGACGAACTGACGACACCGCCGAAAGGGCCGCTCGGGTCCGAACGCTGGTCGGGCGTCATCGACAACGTCGGCGGGCCGACCCTGCATACGGCGCTGACGTCGCTCCGCCTTTGGGGCAGCTGCGCCGCCGTCGGGCTGGCCTCGGGGCCGGCGCTGGAGACCACGGTGATGCCGTTCCTGCTCAGGGGCATCAACCTTCTCGGCATCGATTCCAACCTGTGCCCGAAGGAACGGCGCTTGACCGCCTGGGCAAGGCTGGCCAAGGAGCTCCCCCAGGACAAGCTGGCCGCCATCACGTCCACGGCAACTCTTGCCGATATTGCCGGTTTGGCGGGCAAAATACTCCAGGGTCAGGTGCGGGGACGCACCGTCATCGACACCCGAAAAACCGGCTGAATTTCCCAACCTATTGGAATCGTTAACGGAACGTTAACGCCGCCGGAAGGGCCGATTCTGGCATCTTTTGTGCATTTATCCTGCCAAGCGATTGCCGGGAGAGAAACAATGCAAAAAATACCGTTGACCATGGGCTTTTTGGCGTTTCTGGGCGCCTGCAGCACCATGGACGCCTATGAAGAGGCGGTCCAAGACTGGGAGCCCACCTATTGTTACAAATCCATCGGCGGGACCGAGTGCTTCCGCGAGCCCTATCACCGCGATGAACGGCGGCTGGTCAATTATTTCGGCCCCCATCCGAGCCGCTATGACAAGCCCGAACCGCCGGAGCCGGCGCCCCATTCGCCGCCGCAAATGGTCAACTACTGGGTCAAGGACGCCGAGCCGATCCCGCGCCCGGCGCCCACCGGCAAGGCCTCGGCCCTGCCGTGGCTGGACCCGGCGCTGGTCGAGGAGGAAGCCCAGAAGCGGGAATTCGCCCGCCTTGAGGCCAGAACCGATGGCACCCTGGCGTTGTTGAAACGCATGGGCATCGGCCCCCATGGCGAAGTGGACCTGAAAAAGGACCGCCGGGCGCGGCTTGAGGAGAAGGAAGCCCGGGCACTTGCCAGGGT
>CAZVFL010000053.1:0-15338 GCA_964626025.1 uncultured Thalassospiraceae bacterium | reverse complement strand
GCGTCAAAAAAACCCTTGCCAACAGGGAGCCGTCCACACATGGCTAAAAGCGGACATTACCGGTGACTGCGATTAACGTCCGCTTTACCCCCGAAAGCGGACATTCGCAGCCCATTTCCGGCCCGTTTCCCTTTATTTATTAGAGCAATCCCTTAATGTTCCTGTTCCCCGCCGACGGGGGACGGCCGCCCAGGCAACGGAACCCGGAACCAAAAAATGACGCTTCCCCTCGAAGGCGTGCGCGTGCTGACCGTCGAACAATACGGCGCCGGTCCCTTCGGCACCATGTGGCTGGCCGACCAGGGCGCCGAGGTCATCAAGATCGAGCAGCCCCCCCATGGTGACAAAGGGGGCGGCGACTACGCCCGGGCCCTCGGGCCATACTTTTTCGATAACGGCGACAGCCAGTGGTTCCACGCCTATAACCGCAACAAGAAGAGCCTGACCCTGGACCTGAAAAGCGACCAAGGCCAGGCCGTGTTCCTGGACCTGGTTGGTACGTCGGATGCGCTGGTCAGCAACCTGCGCGGCGACGTGCCGGAACAACTGGGCCTCACCTACGACCACCTCAAGGCCACCAACCCGAAAATCGTCTGCGCCCATCTTTCCGCCTATGGGCGTTCGGGGCCGCGGGCGACGTGGCCGGGGTTCGACTACCTGATGCAGGCGGAGGCCGGCTGGTTCTCGCTCACCGGCGAGCCCGACCAGACGCCGACACGTTTCGGGCTGTCGGTGGTCGACCAGATGACCGGCGTGGCCGTGGCCTATGCGGCGCTGGCGGGCATCATCGGCGCCCGCGCAACGGGCCAGGGCGGCGACGTGGACGTCAGCCTTTTCGACGTGGCGTTGTCCAACCTCGGCTATCCGGCGATGTGGTATCTCAACGCCGGCCATATGCAAGACAGGCTCGCGCGCTCCGCCCATCCGTCGTTGACGCCGTGCCAGCTCTACAAGACCGCCGACGGCTGGATCTATATCATGTGCAACAAGGAAAAATTCTGGCCGGTGCTGTCGGACGCCCTCGGCCACCCTGAATGGGCCGGCGACCCCCGCTTCAAGACCTTCAAGGAACGTTTCGAGCAACGCCCGGTGATCCAGGACATGCTGGACGAGGCGCTGTCCGCGAAAACCACCGCCGAATGGCTTGCCGAGTTCGGAGGCCAGGTGCCGGCGGCGCCCATCCTCGACGTCCGGGAAGCCCTGGAGAATCCCTTTGTCAAAGACGAGGGCAGGCTCCAGGATATCGAGCTCGAAGGCCACGGCACCTACCGCACCCTGCGCCCGCCGGTACGGACGGAAACTCCGGCCCCGGCCCGCCCGGCGCCGAAGCTGGGCGAACACACGGACGCGCTGTTGGGCGAACTGGGCTATGATGCGGACAAGATACGCGAACTCAGGGATGGGAAGGTAATCTAGTGCCAGCTATCGCTAAAGCACGAGTCGCGGACTTCATGCTTCGAGACGCCCGCTTCGCGGGCTCCTCAGCATGAGGTCGGCGCTTGAATTGAAAAGGTTAGCGCCTCATCCTGAGGAGGGCCGCAGGCCCGTCTCGAAGGAAAAGACGCGCAACCTGAATTCGTAATTCGGAGTACCAGCCATGCCCATGACACTGTCGGAAAAAATTATCGCCCGGGCCGCCGGAAAGGACTCGGTCAAGCCCGGCGACATCGTTACCTGCGCCGTTGACCTGGCCATGATGCACGATTCATCCGGGCCCCGCATGGCCGGCAAGAAGCTCGACGAGCTGGGCGTACCGGTTTGGGACATGGAAAAACTGGTGGTCATCACCGACCACTACGTCAATGAAACCGACGAGGCCAGCATGGAAATGCAGCGCCAGGCCGATGAATGGTGCGCCAGCCATAACGTCAAGCACTTCATCAAGGACCAGGGCATCTGCCACATCGTCCTGCCCGAGGCCGGACACGTGAAGCCGGGGATGTTCTGCGTCGGCGCCGACTCGCACTCGACCACGGCGGGCGCCTTCGGCGCCTTCATGATCGGCGTCGGCGCCACCGAGATGACCGGCGTTCTGGCGACCGGGGAAATCTGGGTGCGGGTGCCGGAAACGGTCAACATAGACGTCACCGGGGCGCTCGGGCCGGGCATCGCGGCCAAGGACGTGGATCTCTGGCTGTGCGGGAGCTTAGGGATAATGGGCGCCAACTATCAGGTGACGGAATACTCAGGGCTCGGCGTCCAGGCCATGTCGGTTCAGGAACGCATGACGCTCACCAACATGGCGGCCGAGCTGGGCGCCAAGACCGGCATCGTCGCGCCGGACGAAAAAACCGCCAAGGCTTTAAGTGAGTGGGGCGCCGGCGAGGTCGACGTTGAGACATGGCAGTCGGACGCGGACGCCGCCTACGCCAAGACGGTCCAAGTGGACGGCGCCAATCTATCGCCCCAGGTGGCGGCACCGTCGAGCCCGGAGAACGCCGCCGACGTGGCCGAGCACGCCGGTACCCCGGTGGCCCAGGCCTATATCGGCGCCTGCACGGGGGCCAAGCTCGAGGACCTGCGCATGGCGGCCGCCGTCGTCAAGGGCCGCCAGGTCAAATCGGGCATGCGGTTCTTCGTCGCGCCCTCCAGCGCCCGCATGGGCAAAGAAGCGGCGGCCGAGGGCACCCTCAAGACCCTGGAGGACGCCGGCGCGAAAATCCTTCACAGCAGTTGCGGCGCCTGCATCGGGCTGGGCAAGGCGCGGCTTGAAGAGGACATGACCGGCATTTCCTCAACCAACCGCAACTTCGTCGGCCGCGCCGGGCCGGCATCGTCGAAACTCTACCTGGCCTCGCCCATGACGGTGGCCGCCGCCGCGATCACCGGCGAGATCACCGACCCCCGTGAGTTCCTATGAGCATCATCCAAGGACACGCCTGGAAGTACATGGACAACATCGATACCGACCAGTTGGCGCCGATCGGGTCGTACAAGGGGACCAGCGACGAAGAGCTTGCCGCCGGCGCGGTCCACTGCCTGCGCGACATGGACCCCAATTTCTCAAAAAGCGTCAAGGAAGGCGACGTGTTCGTGGCCGAAAACAACCTGGGCATCGGCTCGTCCCGCGAAGCGGCGCCGTTTTTCCTCAAAACGCTGGGCATCCGCGCCGTGCTGGCCAAGTCCTTCGCCCGCATCTTCTTCCGCAATTGTTTCAACATCGGCCTGCCGGCGCTGGTCTGCGCGGAAACGGACAAGATCAATTCCGGCGATAAGCTGACCGTCGATCCGGTCAAGGGGATCGTGGAAAACCTGACCACCGGCGACACGTTGATCTCGGATTCCGTGCCCGACCACCTGATGGAGATGGTCGCCGCCGGCGGCCTGATGGCGCACCTGCAAAAGAAGCTCAAGAGGAGCGCCTGAATGACCGCGCCTGCCACGCCGAAACCCATCACTGCGCCCATTACTCCCCGGGGGCTCAGGGAGATGATCCTCGAAGGCGGCGAAATGGCGCTTCTCGATTTGCGCGAGGAGGGAACCTTCGGCGACGGCCACCTGCTGTTCGCGGTGCCGGCGCCCCTAAGCCGGCTTGAGATGATCATCGACGGCCTGGCGCCCCGGCCGGCCGTGCCCGTGGTGCTGTGCGCGGGCGGGGACGGCGACGAAACGTTGATCGAACGCGGCGGGCAACGGCTGGCACGCTTTGGGTATTCGGACCTTTCGTTTTTAGAGGGCGGGGTCAAGGGCTGGGCCGATGCCGGGTTCGAGGTGTTCACCGGCGTCAACGTGCCGTCCAAGGCGTTCGGCGAATTCATCGAGACCCTGTACAAGACCCCCCATATCCCGGCCGCCGATTTGCAGGCGATGAAGGACCGGGATGAAAACCTGATCGTCGTCGACAGCCGCCCCATGCCCGAATTCAAGAACATGAATATCCCCGGCGGCATCGACGTGCCGGGGGCGGAGCTGGCGCTGCGCATTCACGACATGGCGCCGGACCCGGATACCACCGTCGTCGTCAACTGCGCCGGGCGGACGCGGTCCATCATCGGCGCCCAGTCCCTGATCAACGCCGGCATCCCCAATCGGGTGGTGGCGCTGGAAAACGGCACCATGGGCTGGCACCTGGCCGGGCTGGAGCTGGAACGGGGGACCAAGCGCTCGTTCCCCGAGGTTTCCAAGGACGGCCTGGAAAAGGCCCATGCCTGCGCCGAACGGGTGGGAAAAAGGTTCCAGGTACCCGAAATCGAGGTCGAGACGCTGGATAAGTGGCGGAACGACAAGACCCGCACTCTTTTTGTCCTCGACGTGCGCGATCCGGCCGAATACCAGGCCGGGCATCTGCAAGACGCCAAACCGGCGCCCGGCGGGCAACTGGTGCAGGCCACCGACCGCACCGTCGGCGTCCGCGGCGCGCGGCTGGTGCTGGTGGACGACAACGGGGTGCGCGCCAAGATGACGGCGTCGTGGCTGATTCAGATGGGATGGAAGGACGTTCATGTGCTTCGGGACGGGCTTTCGGGGCCGTTGGTGGAAGGCCCGCACCTGCCAAAGGTATTGGGCCGGGGGGGGGAAGCCCCGGACATGGTGACGCCGAAGGAGCTGGCGGCGTTGATGGCCGGCGGCGGCGCCATCGCCGTCGATCTGGCCTTGAGCCGCAGCCACCGCGCCGGCCATATCCCGGGAAGCCGTTTCGCCATCCGCGCCAACATGCCGGAAAACCTGGACCCTATCCCTGAAAATCACAAAATCGTGCTGACCTCGCCCGACGGCGTCCTCGCCGGGCTGGCGGCGGTTGACGCCGGGGGGAGAGAGATTCTGGTTTTGAAGGGCGGCACCCGGGCCTGGGCCGATGCCGGCCTGCCCCTGGCCGACGGCTTCAAGGACGCCCTCGACGAGCCGGTGGACGTCTGGGTCCGGCCCTATGACCTGGACGAAGGGACCGAAGCCGCCATGGAAACGTATCTGAGTTGGGAGGTGGACTTGACCGCGCAGATTGAACGGGACGGCACCGCCGGGTTTAAAGCCTTCGGCGCCGGCGGGGCCTGACCATGCGTTTGTTGATATTGCCCGGTGACGGCATCGGCCCGGAAATCATGGCCGCCACCCTGGTGGCTTTGGACGCGCTTGATGCAAAGTTTTCCCTCAAGCTCGTCCTGGAGGAGCGCACCATCGGCCTCAAATCCCTGGAGGCGGAGGGCTCGACCCTGCCCGACGCCGTCCTCGAAGACATCAAGGCCACGGACGGCGTGGTCATGGGACCGGTCGATACCATCGCCTATCCGCCCGCCGAAGAGGGCGGCATCAACCCGTCGGCGACCATCCGCAAGGTTTTGGACCTATACGCCAACATCCGCCCCAGCCGCGCCCGCCATGGCGTGCCCTCGGTGACGCCGGGTATGGACCTGGTGATCGCGCGGGAAAACACCGAGGGCTTCTACGCCGACCGCAACATGTTTTCCGGCTCCGGCGAGTTCATGCCCGATGAGAATACGGCGCTGTCGGTGCGCAAGATCACGCGGATGGGGTCGCGCCGCATCGCCGAGACCGCCTTCGGGCTGGCCCGGCGCCGGCGCAACAAGGTGACGGCGGTGCACAAGGCCAACGTCTTGAAGGTCACCGACGGGCTGTTCCTGGACACGGTCCGCGACGTCGCCAAGGACTACCCGGAAGTGGAACTGGATGAGATCCTGATCGACGCCATGGCGGCGCTGCTGGTGCGCACGCCGGACGCCTTCGACGTGGTCGTCACCACCAACATGTATGGCGATATCCTGTCCGACGAGGCGGCGGAACTTGCCGGCGGGCTCGGGCTCGGCGGTTCGGTCAATGCCGGTGAGGATAACGCCATCGCCCAAGCCGCCCACGGCTCGGCCCCCGACATCGCCGGAAAAGGCATCGCCAACCCGACGGCCCTGATGGTGTCGGTGGCGATGTTGCTGGAATGGCTGGGCGCCAAGCACGGACGCCAGGACCTGACCGATGCGGCCGGGCATTTCAACGCCGCCATCGACGGCGTTCTCGCCGATTCGGCCAACCACACGCCGGACCTGGGCGGAAAGGCGAAGACGGGTGATGTGGGCGACGCGGTGGCCGCCGAAATCTCCAAATAAATTTTTCTGGACAGCCTTGAGCGGGTACAATATCCGCGCCAACGGGGGAGGGCGATCAGTGCGGACGACACCGGCAAAACCGGCCAAACCGGCTGCCAGGCGGCGTGGCAGGCCCAAGCACAGGGCTACCGAAGCCAAGGTCGCCACCACCATCCACATCACCGCCGACACCCTTGAATTGATCAGCGACGCGGCGCTGGCACGCGAGATCACCAACGTCGCCAAGGCGTCGCACGGCCAAAAGGTCAAAATGCGGGACCGGGACCAGTGCGTGGCCGCGGTCATCGAGGAATTGATCGAACGCCACCGGGAAGAACTGGAGACCGAGGGCGGAATGATCAGGTCGAGCCGCACAAGGCGCAAGGCGATGGAAAAGCAGCGCCAAAAACAGGCGGAAAAGCGCCGCAAGCCGGCGGCCAAGGCCCGGCAACGGCCCCAGGCGTTCCGTTAGGCTTTCTTTTTATCCGGGCTTCGGCCTTCCGCCGCATTAATGACGTCGAGAACCTCCATGTAGCTTTCGGGCGCCTTGTTGCCGAAGGTTTCCTTCAGGCCCAGCCCGGCGGCCCAGGCAATCCGCTTGGCCGCCGCCCGCGACATCATCGGCTCGATGCCGAGTGATTCCAGGGTTTCGGCGACCTCCTCCATTTCGTGGGCGCGGCGCTCGCCGTGGATGGCGGTGCGTCCGATCAGGTGATTGGCCAGCTCTTTCCAGTCGATGCCCGGATAGCCGTCTGCGATGGACTCCAGGACCCGCCCGGAAACGCCGTAGCGTTCGGCCGCCAGCACGCATTCCTGCAACAGCGCCTCCATCCCCTTGACCATGACGCTGCGGAACATCTTGGCCGCCGCGGCGCGGCCCAGTTCCGGCCCGAAGTCCTCCATGGCCATGCCCATGGGCGCCATGATTTCGATCAAATCCGATGCCGCCTCGCCGGCCAGCAGCATCGGCACCTTGTGCTGATAAGGCGGCACCCCGGCCATGACGGCGGCCTCCACGAACCTGGCGCCCGAGGCGGCGACGGTGTTGCCGATCTCGATCTTGGTTTCCGGCGACACGGAATTGATATCGACATAGAAGTGGCGCTCGTTTAGATGGGCCGCGGCCTCCTTGGCGACGTCCAAGGCCACCGCCGAGGTGACGGCGGCAAAGATCACGTCCGAGGCCGCCAACAGGTCCTCCAGGCTTGCCCTCATGGTGACGCCAACTTGCGCCGGCCGGGAAAGGACATCGAAGGCGGAAAGGTCCGTCACCCCTTCGGAGGACAAGCCCTGGCAAATGGAGGCCGCCGCCTCGCCGAAGCCGATGAAGCCGATCTTAGGCGTGGTCATGGGGGGTTGTTCATTGGGCGGCGGCCCCGGGGACCGCATCGGGTGCGCTAACGGCGGGAAGAGCAGAAAGATCGGTCATTTCGTCGAGCCGCCACAATTCCCCGAGCAAGGCCCGGGCCCCCGCTTCGCCCAGCACCGCGCCGGTCAGCTCAAGGAACTTCCGGGCCAGTTCGTCGTCGGTCAAGGGGTTGTCGGGATCGCCCTTGCGGGTCGGGGAATAATGTTCGAAGCGTTGGCCGTCGGTGGTTTCGATGGTGATCCGGGCGGCGCGGCGTTTCGGGAACTCGGCCTCGATCTCCTCGTCAACCGTGACCTCCACCTTGTCCATCAGGCTGCGAAGCTCCTTGTCCTCCAATAATTCCGTCGAAAACGCCTGCATGCGGACGCGCCCTTCCCGAAGCGCCACGGCGGCGCAATAGGGCAGGCTGAACTTGGCCTCGAACACGGTTTGCGGATTTTTGTTGCCGGTGATCTCAAGCGCCTTCCGGAAAGTGCCGGCGCGGATGCGTTTAATGCGCTCCGGCGTCAATCCGTGTTCGTTCCTGAGCGCCAGCACCCCGTCAACGGCGGCATGAGTGTGGCCACAGGCGGCGTGGTTCTTGAACGTGGTGCGGGTGATGGTGAAGGACCGGCCCAAATCGTCGGCGGCGGCCTGCCAATCCGGGTCTTCGCCCATGGCGGCGCCGAAGCCGACGTCGCCTTCCAGGATATCCAGGGCGCCGGTGACGCCCTTTTCCGCCGCCAGCGCTAGCTTGACGCCGGTTTGGGCGGCGTGGCCGGCGTGCATGGGCTTGGCCATGGCGTCGGAACGGAAGGCCTGTTGCAACCCAGCAGCAAGAGTCCCGGCGTTGGCCAGCGCATGGGCGGTCTTCTCCCCGTTAAGCCCCAAAACCACCGCCGCCGCCGTTGCCGCGCCGAAGGCGCCGATGGTGCCGGTGGTGTGCCAGTATTGGTAATGGGCCGGATTGACGGCGACGCCCAAGCGGTTGGAAACCTCGTAGCCGGCGATGATGCTCCGGAGCAGGGCATTGCCGTCCCCGTCCTTGGCCTGGGCCAGGGCCAACGCCGCCGAGATCACCGGCGCGCCCGGGTGGTGAAGGGCGTCCCGGGTGATGTCGTCGAATTCGATGGTGTGGACGGCGGCGCCGTTGATCAGGGCCGCCATCATCGGGTCCGCCTTCTCGCCGGACGGGTAAAGGACGGCGCTTCCCCGGCCGAGGCTGTCGGCATAGGCCTCCATCAACAACGTCGCCGGCGGCTCCAGCCCGCCCCGGATGGCCGACGCGAACCAGTCAACGACGCAGCGCTTGGCGGCGTGCAGGGCGTCTTCGGGCAGGTCGGCCGTGGCAAGTCCGGCGGCGTAATCGGCGAAGCGCTTGATGATCATTTCAAGTCCCTTTAGTGAATTCTATCCCCCGGCAAGCTGCTGAAAAAGTGGATTTGCGGCAACAATCCTTCGACACGCTCGCTAACGCTCGCGGCTCATCCTTCGAGACGCCCGCGCTGCGGGCTCCTCAGGATGAGGAGTGATACTTCCTTATGCCTCACCCTGAGGGGGTCGAAGACCCGTCTCGAAGGGTGATTCGTTGCGGGCGCCCATTAAAACTGCACCTCGTATTGGGTGGGGTCGATCTTGGCCTCTATGAGAAGCGGCCTATTCAAGCCGTTGGCGCGGCCCAGCACACTCTCCAGGGCCTTGGGCGTCTCCGCTTTTTCGCCGTCGCAGCCCATGGATTGGGCCAGCCCCACCAGGTCGGAGCCTTCGAACCGGGTGCCGGTGGCCGGATAGCCGAGCTGCATCTGCTTCAATTCGATCCGGTTCATGGAATTGTCCGAGAACACGATGACCACCAGTCCCAGGCCAAGTTCCGAGGCCAGTTGCAGTTCGCCCGAGACCATGGCCAGCCCGCCGTCGCCGGTGAAGCAGACCACCGGGCGCTCGCGGTCGAACAGTCCGGCGGTGATCGCGCCCGGAAGCGCGAAACCCATGGCCGACAGCCCGTTGGACATCAGCACGCTTTTCGGTTCATGGGCGGTCCAGCCCTGGCCGACCAGCAACTTGTGGGAGCCGACGTCGGTGGTGATCAGCGTCTCCTTGGGGAACGCTTGGCGCGCCGCCTCGACCACGTCCGTGGGGTTGAGCTTGCCTTGCTGGCGGCCGGAGAAATATAGCTGGCGGACGGCGTCGCGGTGCGCCTTGATGGCGGCCTCGGACCATTTGGCCTGGGCTTCGCAAGCATCGGCCAGCGCGTCCAGGATCGCCCCGATGGGCCCGATCAGTTCGATTTCCGCCGGGTAGACCTGGTCGGTGTTGGCGACGGAGTCGATGTGGATGACGGGTGTGTCCAATTGCCACGGCTTGATCAGCTCGACGCCGTCGAAACCGGCGGCGACGATCAGATCGGCGGAGGCCAGGAATTTCCAGATCAGCTTGTTGCAGGCCATGTCCATGGTGCCGGCGAAATAGGGGTGGTCTTCGGGGAACGTGCCCTTGGCCTTGGCCGACGTCACCACCGGGCAGCCCAGCCTTTCGGCGAAGGCCTTGACCTCGGCCCCGGCGCCTGAGCGCATGGCCGACATGCCGATGAGCACCACCGGGCGTTTTGCTTTCTTCAACCGCTTGACCGGATCACCCACGGCCCCCGCGTCCCCGGAAACTTGCGCCCATGCCGCCGCCGGCTTCAGGGGCGGCAGATTAACGTCACCGTCGGTGGCGGCTGTCTTGGCCAGGTTGGCGTTGAGCGTTAAATGCACCGGGCCGGGACGTTCGGCGACGGCCAGGCGGAGGGCGCGGCGCATCACCGTGGCCGCGTCGTCGGGGCCGATTTTCGTGGTCCATTTGGTGATCGGCGAAAACAGCGCGTGTTGGTCTATGTTCTGGTGGGTGAAGGTGGATTCCAGCCGCGTGCCCAGTTGTCCCGAGACCGCGATCACCGGCGAACGGTCCAGGTACGCGTTGGCAACGCCGTTGACCAGGTTGGTTGCCCCGGGGCCGAGGGTGGCCATGCAGACGCCGGGAACGCCGGTCAACTGCCCGGCCGCGTCGGCCATCAGCGCCGCCGTCCCTTCGCGCCTGGCCAGCACGAATTCCATTCCTTCCTTGCGGGCGGCTTCCATGAACTCGATGTTCTGGCCGCCGGGCAGGCCGAAGATGTGGGAAATGCCGGCGGCGGTGAAGTATCGCGCCATGACTTCTGCGGTGGTCGCGGTATGGTTGGCGGATTTGGGCACGGCGCCGTGATCCTCTTCACTCTTGGTTTCCCCTGGGCCTAACCCCTAAAGGCTACACGCAATTCACGGGCATGGCACGTCTGGAAAAATTGTATACAATCCGTCGGGACAGGGTCAATAATGGGGGCCTGGCCCGTTAGAGAGGAATGTGAACGTGGACGCACGGGAAACGGAAGTGGTCGTCGTCGGCGCCGGAAACGCGGCGATGACGGCGGCGCTTTCGGCCACCGAACAGGGCGCCAAGGCGCTGCTTTTAGAGCGCGCGCCCTATGACGAACGCGGCGGCAACAGCCGCTTTACCGCCGGCGCACTGCGTTTCGCCCACGACGGCATCGAGGACCTGTTGAAGGTCATGCCGGACCTTTCGGAAGAGGAAATCGACAACACCGACTTCGGCACCTACACCCGCGACGAATTTTTCGACGACATGGGCCGGTTGACGCGTTACCGGTGCGACCCGGACCTGACCGAAGTGCTGATCAACAACAGTCTCGAAACCATGATCTGGATGCGCGAAAAGGGGCTCCGGTTCCAGCCGTCGTTCGGCCGCCAGGCGTTCAAGGTCGACGGCAAGTTCAAGTTCTGGGGCGGCATCTGCCTGGAGGCCTGGGGTGGCGGGCCCGGCCTGGTGGATATGCTGACCCAGGCCGTCGACAAGGAAGGCATCGAAATCCTTTACGGCACCCGGGCGGTCGAATTGATGGTCGAGGACGGCGCCGTCCGTGGCGTCGTCGCCAGGGCCGGCAACGACATCTTCGACATCCGCGCCAAGGCGGTGGTGCTGGCGTCCGGCGGCTTCGAGGCCAATACGGAATGGCGGACGCGGTATCTCGGCCCCGGCTGGGACCTGGCCCGGGTCCGGGGCACGCGGTTCAACACCGGCGACGGAATCCGCATGGCCCTCGACATCGGCGCCATGTCCACCGGCAACTGGTCGGGGTGTCATGCCGTCGGCTGGGACAGGAACGCGCCCGAGTTCGGCGATTTGGCCGTCGGCGACCAGTTCCAGAAGCACAGCTATCAATTCGGCATCATGGTCAACGCCCTGGGCAAACGCTTCGTCGACGAGGGCGCCGATTTACGCAACTACACCTATGCCAAGTACGGCCACGAAATCCTCAAACAACCGGGGCAGTTCTGCTGGCAGGTGTTCGACGCCAAGGTCGCGCACCTGCTCAGAGACGAGTACCGCATCCGCCAGATCACCAAGGCCACCGCCGGCACCCTGGAAGAGCTGGCGGGAAAGCTCGACGACGTGGACGCCGAGGGGTTCCTGGCCGAGGTCGAGGCCTTCAACGCCGCGGTCAACACGGATATTCCGTTCGACCCGACGGTCAAGGACGGGCGCTCGGCGGATGGGCTGGAAGTGCCCCGGGCCAACTGGGCCAACACCATCGACACCCCGCCGTTCGAGGCCTATGCCACCACCTGCGGCATCACCTTCACCTTCGGCGGCATCAAGATCACCACCGAAGGCCATGTCGTGGACTCCGACGGCGAGCCCATCGGCGGCCTTTACGCCGCCGGCGAGCTGGTCGGCGGGCTGTTCTATTTCAACTATCCGGGCGGCACCGGCTTGATGTCGGGAAGCGTGTTCGGCCGCGCCGCCGGGTCTTCGGCGGGAAGGGCTGCAAAGTAAGTTGCGGCGACCGGGTAGGAGGGAGCTGGCGGCGGGAATGTCCGGTTTTGGCCACAAGCGGACATCGCACCTGCCTCGGTGTTGTTAAATAGCGTTTTCAGTCATTATGGCCTCTTGGAATCTGCAAGACGCACGGGAACGGTATGGGATGAACAGGAGAGAACGCCGCAGGCCGGCGAAGGAAGCCAAAGGGGCGGGCAAAGCCGCCGACCACGGCTTCAGGGGCGAACAGCTTGCCGGAGAGGGCAAAATCGACGAAGCCATAGAGGCCTTCCGACGGGCCATTTCCATCGATCCGCAATACGCCGCCGCCCATCACAATTTAGGCGTTCTTTTGCGCCGGCAGGGGCTTATCAACGAGGCGATTGAGAGCTATACGCGCGCCATCGCCATCCAGCCTGATTTCGCCGAGGTGCATAACAACCTGGGCGCTTCACTCAAAGACCTGGGGCGGCTGGATGAAGCCGTTGCCAGTTACCTGAAGGCCCTGGCCATCAAGCCCGATTACGCCGAGGCGCATAACAACCTTGGCAATGCGCTCCGGGAATTGGGGAAGCTGGATGAGGCCGTGGCAAACTTTCACAAAGCTCTAGCCATAAAACCCGATATAGCCGAGGCCCATAACAACCTTGGCAATGTGCTCCAGGAACTGGGGAAGCTGGATGAGGCCGTGGCAAGCTTTCACAAAGCCCTAGACATCAAGCCGGATTACGTCGAAGCGCATAGCAATCTGGGTAGTGCGTTCAAACAACTGGGGAAGCTGGATGAGGCCGTGGCAAGCTTTCACAAGGCCCTCGCCATCGAGCCCGATTACGCCGAGGCGCACAGTAACCTTGGCAATGCGTTCGCAGAACTGGGGCGGCTGGATGAGGCCGTCGCCAGCTATCTGAAGGCCCTCGCCATCAAGCCCGATTACGCCGAGGCGCATAACAACCTTGGCAATGTGTTGCAGAAATTGGGGAAGCTGGATGAGGCCGTGGCCAGCTTTCACAAAGCTCTGGACATCAAGCCCGATTACGCCGAGGCGCACAGCAACCTTGGGCCTGCGCTCCAGGATCTGGGGCGGCTGGATGAGGCCGTGGCAAGCTATCACAAGGCCCTCGCCATCAAGCCGGATTTCGCCAAGGCGTACAGCAATCTCCTGGTGACCATGCCGTTTATGTCGAATTTCGACGCCGCCGATGTTTTCGCCGAGGCAAAACGCGCCGGGGCCGCCTTCGAGGCGCCGTTCACGGATTTGTTGACCCGGCGCCACGGCAATAACCCGGACCCGGACCGCACGCTCAAGATCGGTTATCTGTCGCCATGCCTGGCAAAGCATTCGCTGACGCCCCAGATTGAACCGGTATTGAAAATGCACCGGCGCGATCGTGTTTCCGTCCATGTCTACGCGCATGTTCCCCGGCCCGATGAAGTGACGGTACGGCTCCAAGAACTGGCCGACCACTGGACCTTTGTCCACGGCCTTACCGACCATCAGGTGGCCGAACGAATCATCGAAGACGGCATCGATATTCTGGTCGACCCCATGGGCCACTGGGGCGACAACCGGCTTTTGGTGTTCGCCCGCAAACCGGCGCCGGTGCAGGTGTCCTACCTGTGTCAGGGCCTGACTACGGGTTTATCCGCCATGGATTACGCCATCGGCGATCGCTGGCTCAATGAAGGCGGGGCGATGCAGTCTTTCGCCACCGAGCAGGTGGTAGAGTTGGCGGGCGGTTTTGTGGCCACCTCCATGGATCGGGAAACGCCCATCGGTCAGGTTCCTTCCGAGACCAACGGCTTCATTACTTTTTGCAGCTTCAACAATCCGGCTAAAATTTCCGACGCTAGCCTGCGGCTATGGGCCTCGGTGCTTAACGAATTGCCGACGGCGCGGTTGCTGATCAAGGGAAGAAGGCTTGAACATCCTGAAAAACGCTCGCTGATGATGCGGCGCCTGGAGGAACACGGCATCCCGGCAGAACGCGCTGAGCTTAGGGGGTTTGTCCTGGAGGGGGACCATATGGACGTTCACAATCTCGTCGATATTGCCCTGGACACCGTTCCCTTCAACGGCGGGGCGACCACCGTCGATGCCCTGTGGATGGGTGTCCCGGTCATTACCTTGATCGGCGACACCATCAGCGGCCGGTATAGCTACAGCCACCTTAACCGCGTCGGCGTTCCGGAACTGACGGCCCACAGCGAGGAAGAATTCGTTGAGATCGCCGTCAATTTGGCCGGTGACGTGGCGCGACTGAAGCATTACCGCAAGACACTACGCCCGATGATGAAAGCCTCTTCGCTGTTAGATGCTTTACCGCATGTCGCTGAGTTGGAGGAAGCTTACAGCGCCATGTGGCGCCGTTGGTGTGCCGGAATGGAGCCAGAAGCATTCACCATTTCCAGCATAAAGAAAGATTAGAAGAAGCGGGCTCCCCTTTGAAATATGGAAACGGGTTCTTTTCTAAACATTTACCGAGGTCCGCTAAGGGTCAAAAGCGGAAGTTTTGCGACCACCCTCCGAATGTCCGCTTTCGGGGGTAAAGCGGACCTAAATCACTAGGTGCCTGAATGTCCGCTAATAGCCACAAGCGGACTTAAAGACGAAGGCTAGAGGTGCTAAATTTTCCAAAACCGGCTTTCGCGTTTTTTGAGGGAAGATTTCAACAATGCGTAAATCGACAGCTTTCATAATCGGTGCTGCCTTGGTTTCGGTAAGTTTTATGGCTACCCCAGCGTATGCTGACTGCGCTGCCGACATAAATAAAGCTCAAGAACGCTTAGATAGGGCTAAAGGGCAAAAAATCGGACGCTTTAAAATTCAAATGACTCTCGATCGGGCAAAAGAAGCTCTTGAAAAGGGTAATAAAGAGAAATGTGCTGAACGGGTCAAGAAAGCGAACAAAAAAATGGACAAAAAAGGCTTGCACTGATTGCACCCTTCGGTGATGTCCGCTTTGGGTCATAAGCAGACCTCTAACGCACCTCCAAAATATGTCTGCTTTCGGGGGTAAAGCGGACATAAATCACGACTTGGCAAAAGTTCCGCTAATAGCCATGTGTGGACGGCTCCCTGTTGGCAAGGGTTTTTTTGACGC
>CAZVFL010000052.1:12957-16427 GCA_964626025.1 uncultured Thalassospiraceae bacterium | reverse complement strand
CCAGGCAATCTCGGAACAGGCGACTCCCGATGCCGGGGCGCCGGACCAGGCAATCTCGGAACAGGCGACTCCCGATGCCGGGGCGCCGGACCAGGCAATCCCGGAACAGGCAGCCCCGGAACAGGCGACTCCCGATGCCGGGGCGGCCGGATCCCCACCCGAGGCGCCGGAGAAAGACGCCCCATAAATTTCCTGCTTGCGGCGGGGCGCCGGTTACGCGGCGACTAGAATTTGCTCGAGCGCGCTTCTGATCGAGTCCGGAATGGGAACCGGTTTGCCCGAGGTGCGATCGACGAAAACATGGACGAAATGTCCCGACGCCGCCGCTTCGTTGTCACCCTTGCGGAAGATGCCGATTTCGTAGCGGGTGCTTGAATTGCCCAATTTTCCGACGCGAAGGCCGGCCTCAAGGGAGTCCGGATAGGCCAGCGGTTTCCTGAATTTACACATAGTTTCAACGGCATAGCCAATAATAGCGTCATTTTGTATATCGAGACCACCAACATCGATCAGATAGCTGTTCACGACGGTATCGAAGTAGGAATAGTAGGTCACGTTGTTGACATGGCCATAGATGTCATTGTCCGACCACCGGGTTTCAAGGGCCAGGAAATGGGGATAGAGGTTCCGGGTCTCGGTTTTTTCTTCGCTCATGTTTTGGGGCACCACCGGGGAAAATTTTTTGGGGGCCACCGTCACCGGCAGCCCCCATATTTTTAAAGCCTCAAACCTGTCAAACTCGCCTGAATGTTCTTAATGCAACATCCGGCAAGAACTCTACCTAAGCCTTCGACCGTTGGTCAACCCCTCGAAAGGCATAGTCCCTGTCTGAATCTTTGGTGCCGACAAAACGCTTATTAAGAGGAAAAAAAGCGCCGCCCCCGAAGGGGCGGCGAGTTCAACAGGGAGGCGTCGAAGTTGAATGGATGATGGTTTTTCCTCATCCACGGGAAAACCCTAATCGAGACTTCTTAAAATCTTGTTAATGGCCTGAATTCAGTAACTTAAGCCTTATTTTTCAAGCCGGTGAAAGGACCAGAAAGGGCCCAGGAGCTAGCAACCGTGTTATGCTGGACCTGAACCCGTTACTCAGCCCCTTTCAGGGAACCCGCCCCATGAGCCCAGGCGCCGCATGGACATTATTGATCGTCGGCTTTGCACTGCCGCTTCTCCATGTAGCAGTGTCCCCGAGAAGCGGGCCTTGGACGGCGCGCCCTGAATCGGGCTGTCCGATAGGGCCAAAATGGGGGTGGCTGATTATTGTTTTCTTCCTGGGCCCCATCGGGTGGTTGATGTTTATCGCCAAAAAGAGGCGCCAATAAGGGGCACCCTATTTCTTGAAAAACTGCTCGGCACCGGTGCGGGCGTTCTCTTTGCCGTCAATGGCCTCGCGGACGCGGGCGATTTTGGCCTCCATTTCGGCGATATATTCCTGCAACGCCTCGATAGACATTTCCTCCAGATTTTTCGGGACCGGTTTCTTTTTTTTGGGTTCCAGATCATCCGTATCCATTGTCCACCTTCCCGGTATTGTGTAAGTGAGTACTAACACAAGCTCGCTTCCCCTTTCGAGATATTCAAACCCATGACCACTATTCCCGGCACCATGGCCTGTATCGAAATCACCGAACCCGGTGGACCGGAAGTGTTGAAGCCGGGGAAAAGGCCCGTTCCCGAACCGGCGGCTGACGAGGTCTTGATTGCGGTCCGGGCCGCCGGAGTCAACCGGCCCGACTGCATCCAACGGGAAGGAAACTATGCCCCGCCGCCAGGCGTTACAGATATCCCGGGCCTTGAGGTCGCAGGCGAAATCGTCGCCCTTGGCAAGGACGTTGCCGATTGGAAGGCCGGGGACAAAGTTTGCGCCTTGGTCGCCGGCGGCGGATACGCGGAATTCGTGACCGCGCCCGCCTTGCAATGCCTGCCCATTCCCGAAGGCCTGGACATGGTTGAAGCGGCGGCCCTGCCGGAGACCTTTTTTACGGTCTGGTCCAATGTCTTCGAACGTGCCGGGCTGAAGGAAGGCGAGGTATTCCTGGTGCATGGCGGTTCCAGCGGCATCGGCACGACCGCCATCCAGGTCGCCGCTAGGCTGGGGGCGCGGGTCATCACCACCGCCGGCAGCGAAGAGAAGTGCCGGGTCTGTGTGGAATTGGGCGCCGAACGGGCGGTTAACTACAAGCAAGAAGATTTCGTTGAAGCGGCCAAGGAGTTTACGGAGGGCAAGGGCGTCGACGTCATCCTCGATATGGTGGGCGGCGACTATCTTCCCCGCAACATCAAGGCGCTTGCGCCCGATGGCCGTCATGTCTCGATCGCCTTTCTTGGCGGGGCCAAGGCCGAGATCAACTTCATGCCGGTGATGTTGAAGCGCCTGACGCTGACGGGATCGACGCTGAGGCCGCAGACGGTGGAACGCAAGGGTGAAATCGCCCAGGCGTTGCGGGAAAGGATCTGGCCGTTGATTGCTGCGGGCGAGATCAAGCCGGTGATCCACGCCTCTTTCCCCCTGGCCGAAGCCGCCGAAGCCCACGCGTTAATGGAATCCAGCCGGCACATCGGCAAGATCATGCTCGTCCCATGAATGGCCGTCCGGGATGTTTGACCGAACGGGCAGCGCAGCGTTATAAATGGGCCGTTCAATGGTTTTGGCCTCGAGGACATTAGGCCAAAAGGCCTTCTGAAAAAGGAAAGCAGAAAATGGCGCATCCGTTGATGCCTAAGGCGACGGCTGTTTGGCTGGTTGAAAACACCGCCCTGACTTTTGAGCAGATTTCCGAATTTTGCGGACTGCACGAGTTGGAGGTGCAGGCGATTGCCGACGGCGAGGTGGCGATAGGCATGCAGGGCCTGGACCCTATCGCCGGGGGCGAGTTGAAGCAGGAGGAACTGGACCGCTGCGCCACAGACCCAAAGGCCCGGCTGGAAATGGCGGTGTCGGACATACCGCTCCCGAAAGCGCGGCAAAAGGGCGCCCGCTATACCCCCATCTCCAAACGCCAGGACCGGCCAGACGCCATTGCCTGGCTTCTACGAAACCAACCGGAGCTCACGGATGCACAGATTTCCAAGCTGATCGGCACCACCAAGCCGACCATCAACGCCATTCGCGAGCGCAGCCATTGGAACATGCCTAACATCAAGCCCCAGAATCCGGTCAATCTGGGTTTGTGTTCGGGACCGGACCTGGAAAAGATCGTCGCCGTCGCTCTCGCCAAGGCCAAAAAGGCCCAGGAATCTGAGGCTAAGTCCTCCGACACCCCGGCAGCGGCGCCTGCCGCACCGGAACCGCCTGCCCCGGCGGAGGCGCCGAAACCGGCCGAGAATCCAAAGGGTCTGGAGGCCTTGGCGGACTTTGCTCCCGCGGCCCCCGCTTCGGAGCCAGCTGAAAGCGCGCCGCCCCAGGAACCCCCCCAGGAACCGGTTAAGCCGGAACCCGAACCGGCGGCGGAACCTGAGCCGGAACCCGA
>CAZVFL010000052.1:0-12857 GCA_964626025.1 uncultured Thalassospiraceae bacterium | reverse complement strand
AGGAACCGGTTAAGCCGGAACCCGAACCGGCGGCGGAACCTGAGCCGGAACCCGAACCGGCGGCGGAACCTGAGCCGGAACCCGACACTTCATCGGCCCCTCCCTCAACACCGGATGTGCTCAAGGAAGCCGAAAACGTTTTCGAGCCGCCGCAGCCCGAAACTCCGAAGGAGTCCCCGGAAGAAACACCGGACGATCCAGAGGAAGACCAGCCGAAGCAGGAACCGCAACCGCCGTCCGGCGGCGACGCCTCCAAAGAAACCTGATTATCCGTTCAAAGGCTTTGACGGGCGCCCGCGGCCTCAGCCCTTTCGCGCCTCGGCGTAGCCGATCCCTTCCAGGGCTTCCTGGATTTCGCCCAGGATCGCTGGATCGTCGATGGTCGCCGGCATTTTGTATTCCTCGTTATCGGCAATCTTCTGCATGGTGCCGCGCAAGATCTTGCCGGACCGGGTCTTCGGCAGGCGCTCGACCACGGTTGCCTGTTTGAAGGCGGCAACGGGGCCGATTTGGTCGCGGACCATGGCCACGACCTCGGAAACGATGTCGGATTTATCTTTGGTGACGCCCACCTTGAGCACCAGGAAGCCGACCGGCAACTGCCCTTTGAGATCGTCGGCAACGCCGATGACGGCGCATTCCGCGACGTCCGGGTGGTTGGCCAGGACTTCTTCCATACCGCCCGTGGAAAGCCGGTGGCCGGCGACGTTAATGATGTCGTCGGTGCGGGACATGATATAGAGATAACCGTCCTCGTCCCGGTAGCCGGCGTCCGCCGTCTTGTAGTGGCCGGGGAACTCCTTGAGATAGGATTCGATAAATCGGTCGTCGGCGTTCCAAAGGGTCGGCAGGCTGGACGGAGGCAACGGCAGCTTGATGCAAATCGCCCCGATGTCGCCGTCTTTTATCGGCCGATTTTTACTATCCAGAATCTGCACGTTCCAGCCGGGCGCCGCCTTGGTCGGCGATCCGGGCTTGATGGGGAATTTATGCAGCCCGACGCAGTTGGCGGCGATCGCCCAGCCGGTTTCCGTCTGCCACCAGTGGTCGATCACCGGCACACCGATCTTTTCCTCGGCCCAATGAAGGGTGTCGGGATCAGTGCGCTCGCCGGCCAGGAACAGATAGCGGAATGACGAGAGATCGTAATCCTTTATCAATTTGCCGTCCGGGTCCTCGCGCTTGATGGCACGGAACGCCGTCGGCGCGGTGAACAGGACGTTGACCTTGTGGTCGCTGATCACCCGCCAGAAGGCGCCGGCGTCGGGCGTGCCCACAGGTTTGCCCTCGTAAAGGATGGTCGTGCAGCCGTGGAACAGCGGCGCGTAGACGATGTAGGAGTGGCCGACCACCCAGCCGACGTCGGACGCCGCCCAATAGACGTCACCCGGCTCGACGCCGTAAACGTTCTTCATGCTCCATTTCAGCGCCACCAGATGGCCGCCGTTATCGCGGACCACGCCCTTGGGTTCGCCCGTAGTGCCCGACGTATAAAGGATATACAGGGGATCGGTGGCAGCGACGGTGACGCAATCGGCGGGTTCCGCTTTTTCCATCGCTTCCGCCCAGTCTATGTCGCGGCCTTTGGTCATTTCAGCCTGGGCTTCCGGGCGCTGAAGGACGATGCAATGGTCCGGCTTGTGCTTTGCAAGCTCGATAGCGCCGTTCAGAAGCGGCATATATTCGATGACGCGGTCGACCTCGATGCCGCAGGACGCGGTGACGATTATCTTCGGTTTGGCGTCGTCAATGCGAATCGCCAGTTCGTTCGACGCAAAACCGCCGAAAACGACCGAATGGATGGCGCCGAGGCGCGCACAGCCAAGCATGGCGATGGCGGCTTCCGGAACCATCGGCATGTAAAGGATGACCCGGTCGCCCTTGCCCACGCCATTGGCGGCCAACACGCCGGCGAATTTCGCCACTTGGTCCTGAAGCTCTTTGTAGGTGTATTTCCTGACGGTATTTCCGGTGACGGGGGAATCATATATCAA
Source organism: uncultured Thalassospiraceae bacterium (assembly GCA_964626025.1). Classification (GTDB taxonomy): domain Bacteria; phylum Pseudomonadota; class Alphaproteobacteria; order Rhodospirillales; family Casp-alpha2; genus Casp-alpha2. Next base: position 10,863 of record CAZVFL010000052.1, on the reverse strand, counting down.
GGCCACTTGGTCGGCGCGGCCTTGTTCGACGTGGCGGTCAACGGCGTTGTAGCACGTGTTGAGCTCGGCGCCCGTGAACCACCGGTAAAAAGGCTTGTTGGAATCATCCAGGACCTTGTCCCATTTCTTGATCCAGTGGACATCCTCGGCGATTTCGCCCCAAAATCCTTCGGGATCGTCCATCGACCGCCGATAGGCTTCATCGTACGCATTGGCCATGATTTAGCTTCCTCCCCGGTTAGGCCTTTGTTTTTCAGCCCATTCTTCGTTTGAACCCGGAAGTTTGGGGCAAAACGGCATTTTTTGCAAAGGTGCTTTGTGGCAAGCTTGGCTCACCTAACCGAAGAGTCCCAAAGGTGAATAACAGGGGGATTTTGATGAACGCCGGCAAAATCTATGACCAGGGGCTGGAGCGAAAGACCGCCAACTTCGCCCCGTTGTCGCCGATATCGTTTATCGGCCGCACGGCGGCGGTCTATCCCGGCCATGTCTCGGTCATTCATGGCAAAAAACGGTTCACCTGGGCCGAAACCTACGCCCGTTGCCGCCGTCTCGCAGGCGCCCTTGCCAAGCGCGGGATCGGCCCCGGCGACACCGTCGCCGTCATGGGGTCCAACACGCCGGAAATGGTCGAAGCCGCCTTCGGCGTGCCGATGACGGGCGGCGTGCTGAACACACTCAACGTGAGGCTCGATGCCGCCACCATCACCTATTGCCTGAATCATGGCGAGGCCAAGGTGCTGATTACCGATACCGAGTTTTCCGATACCGTCAAGGAGGCGCTTGCAGCGCTGGGCCGCGATATTGCCGTCATCGACATTGACGACACCGAAGCCGGAAACGACATCAGCCACGAGAGGCTCGGCGAAAAGGACTATGAGGCGCTGTTGGAGGAAGGGGATCCGGAATTCGAATGGCGCCTCCCCGACGACGAGTGGCAGGCGATATCCCTCAACTACACCTCAGGCACCACCGGAGAGCCCAAGGGCGTGGTTTATCATCACCGGGGCGCCTATTTGAACGCCGTCTCGAACATCGTCGGCTGGAACATGGCGCACCACCCGGTGTATCTATGGACGTTGCCGATGTTCCATTGCAACGGCTGGTGCTTTCCCTGGTCGATCGCCACCGTTGCCGGCACCAACGTCTGTCTCAGGCAAGTCAACGCCGCCAATATCTACAATGCCATCGCCGATCATGGGGTGACGCATTTCTGCGGCGCGCCGATCGTGTTGAACTTCGTCGCCGACGCCACCGACCGGGAGCGCCGCGATTTCGACCACACGGTCAACGTCATGACCGCCGCCGCGCCGCCGCCGGCGAGCACCCTGGAAGCCATGCAGCGCCAGGGCTTCAACGTTACCCACGTTTATGGGCTGACCGAAACCTATGGCCCCGCCGTGATCTGTTCGTGGCATGACGAATGGAGCAGCCTTACCGTCGAAGAACAGGCGAAGCTTAAATCCCGGCAAGGCGTCAACTATCACATGCTGCAGGATTTAAGCGTCATGGACCCGAAAACCATGGCCCCGGTGCCGAACGACGGGGAAACCATAGGCGAGGTCATGTTCAGGGGCAACATCGTCATGAAGGGCTATTTGAAAAGCCAAGACGCCACCGCCGAAAGCCTGGACGGCGGCTGGTTCCATTCCGGCGACTTGGGTGTCATGCACCCGGACGGTTATATCCAGCTCAAGGACCGGTCCAAGGACATCATCCTTTCGGGCGGCGAAACCATCTCGTCCATTGAGGTCGAGGGCGCTCTCTACAAACACCCGGCCGTGCTGGCTGCCGCCGTGGTCGCCAAGCCCGACGAAAAATGGGGCGAAACCCCTTGCGCCTTCGTCGAGCTGAAGGAAAATGCCGACCCCGTAACCGAGGAAGACCTGATCAGTTTTTGCCGCGATAACCTGGCGCATTACAAGACGCCCAAGACGGTCGTCTTCGGGCCGTTGCCGCAAACGTCGACGGGCAAAATCCAGAAATTCAAGCTCAGGGAAAAGGCCAAGGAAGTCTGACTCCATTGGCGGATGGCAGGCGCGCCTTCACAATTGCACGGAAAGAACCAGATATTTGATAATGGCCCGGTCAAAAAATCCGGGAAAACCAGGCAGGGGTTGGTCTCTACTGACTGGTTATGGTCGCGATCTCGTCCTTGATTCGGAGCTTTTGTTTTTTAAGGCTGGCGATTTCGATGTCGTCGGGATGAGGTCTGCTGTTTTCTTCTTCGATAGCGGCTTCAAGAGCTTCATGCTTGGACTTTAAGGTATCGATCTTCTCATCCAGGCTCATGTCATTCCCCTCCGTGATTGGCCTTAATCCGTCTCCACCATCATAGGGATAATGGGGCCAAAAATCCATCGTCCAAAAACTTGGCCGGCTCCTTGCAGGGGGTTGCCTACTGTTTCAGGCGCCTTTCTGTTATCATAAATATTCACCTAACAGATATCGAAGCCGATGACCGATATTGAGGCCCTGAAAAAGAAGCTTGAGGATCTGAAAAAGGAACACCGCAACCTGGACGAGGAAATTACCGGCCTCATGGAAGCCCGGCCCGTCGACCAGTTGGAAATTCAGCGGCTGAAAAAAAGAAAATTAGCGTTAAAAGACGAAATCATTCAGGTCGAAAACCGGCTTTTACCCGACATTATCGCCTAGATAATTCTTTCGACGGTTTACTCTCGTTCGGTGGGTTCTTTCGTCGGGACGGGCGCCGCCCCAAAATCACTGATAAGATCGCGGTCCGCATTACCGATGGCGGCTTCGGATTCCAAATTGCTCTCCAACCCGGTAACGCCGGCGACGGCCTCCAGGGAGATCGTTTCCCCCTGCCATGGGAAGGGCTGTTTGCGGACGGCTTTGACAATCTTCTCGACCTTCGTTTGGGCTTGTTCCTGATCGGCGTTCAGCAGGATCACGCCGAAATCGTTGCCGCCAAGGCTGCCCACGACATCGGTGGGGTGGAGCACCGTCTCAATGGCGGCGCAAACGTGGGCTAACATGGCGTCAAGCGCCTTGCGGCCAAAGCGCCGGCGTACATCGTCGGCATTGACCAGATGCAGAAGCGCCAAGCTGGGCGGTGGTGTCAGGTTTTCCATGTTTTGGGTAACGTGGGTCAGTTCGCGGATGAATTCGCGGCGACCCGGGACCGGCAAAAACGAATGTGTTTCGGCCAGTTCCTTGAAATGGGCCTCACGACCCTTGGCGCGCTCGACCTCGGCCCTGAGAGGCTCGATCTGGCGCGCCAGTCCTTCGAAGGCTTTTTGAATTTCCGGTGACAGGTCACCGGCCAGGAGCCCCTCCACAGCGAAGGCTTCGGATCCCTCCCAAGGCGACCCGCCAGCCTGGTCGTCCGTATCCTGTTCGGGTTCCGGCTTTTCGCCGCCGCGCTTCTCTTCCTTACTAGGGCCGCTTTGCCCTGTGGGGATGACGGCATCTGTCTTGTTTACGTCCATCCCGTGTGTCCTTTACCCTAGGGGTTATTCCACACATGAAAAAACGCCGATTGGGATTATAGCATATTAGGGGGTTAATGGATTGTTGACGGCGCTTGCTAAGGTTGCGGGGACTTCTATAATTCCCCGCTTTCCCAATGGGTACGGGGGTTTTCGAAGGCCAGCAACCGCCCCAAAAGGTCCATAAACCAAGGAAAGTTCCCATGGCAAGCAAGGCTCCCCTTATCGGTATTCTGATGGGCAGCAAGTCCGACCTGGACACCATGAACCACGCTGCCGAAACGCTGGAGTCCCTCGGCATTCCGTTTGAAATGAAAATTCTGTCGGCCCACCGCAACCCGGACCAGGTCAACGAATACGCCGCTACCGCCCGCGATCGGGGTTTGAAGGTCATCATCGCAGGCGCCGGCATGGCCGCCGCGCTTCCGGGCGTGATCGCCGCGTTGACGCCGTTGCCGGTGCTTGGCGTGCCCATGGAGACCAAGGTCGGCGGGCTGGACAGCCTGTTGTCCATGGCCCAGATGCCGGGGGGCGTTCCCGTGGGCACGTTGGCCATTGGCAAGGCCGGGGCGAAAAACGCGGCCCTTCTGGCGGCGTCGATCCTCGCCCTCGGTGACAAAAAAATCGCCGCCGGGCTCGACGATTTCCGGAAAAAACAGAACGAAACGGTGGCCGAAATCCCTTCTGGCGGCTGAACGGGCTCAGGCCTGGACCGTTTTCGCCATCAGGCTGTCCTGGATGTCCTCCAGGGTGAGGCGCCTGAGTTTGAATGCCTCAAGAAGCTCGATTTCAATGGCGGCGTTCTTGCCCAGTTCCGAAGCGACCATGTAACGGACGAATTCCAGCAGCTCCCGTGACTGGCCGGGAAAGGCCAGGATGTTGGTCAACAGCTCGCGGCGGATGATTGACGGGTATTTGACGATTTCCAGGACCAGGAGCTTCTTCACCTTTATCGGAATGCGCATGGAGCCGAACATGCGGTCCAGGCAAAAGCTGTAAATGCCGAAATCCAGCCTGCCGGCCACGGTTTGCGTGAAATCGCTGAATTCGTCGAGGAACGGCCCGGCCGTGATGTTGCGGTCCATCAACTGCTTGACCACTTCCAGGAAGGCCCGGTAGCGGATGCGCGCGGGGCTGAGCTTGTCGCCCAGTTCCGCCTCCAACGCCTTGATCTCGGCGTTGTGGAACCCGGCGCTAAGGACGTTGTGGGCCGAATTCCGGACCACGTCGGAAAGCGCCTGTTCTTCGATCAACTGGAACAGGCGTTCGTATTTTTCGCGTTTCGACGGTGAAAACTTGTGGACGGCGCCGCCCAATGGCAACAGCGCCGCCTGGGCGACCAGCAGGTCCTTGGAATAGATCGAGGCGACGGCGGCGGCTTCGTGCTGCACCGGTACGTCGCGGAAATCATCGGTGATCACGAACCGGCTGCCGTCGGAAACGGTCAAATACCGCCCCAGCTTGGAGCACAACAGGAAATGCTCGGCCAGGTCCGGAACATGAGGTTCCGGCAGGCCGATGGGCGCGCCTGACGGCGGCGGGACCGGCTGATGGGGGGTGGCGGCGTTTTCTACCATCTTTTCGTTCGGGCCCTTTTCCCCGGGCGGCGCTAATCATAGGGCAGACGGTTGGAACACGCCAGAATTGCGGCTTTTCCGGCCGCGTCCCTTTTTTTTGGTTTGTGGCTATCCCCGGGCGCGGCGAAACAGTCCGGACGGCCTGGGCAAAGAGGAAAGCGCCTCCTTGATGCGGGATTGATAACCGGGGATCTTCATGACATCGGCGATGCGCCGGTCCAGATAAGCCCAGGTGTCGGCCGCCTCCTCGGACGTATCGGCAAGCCAATAAAGCACGGTGGTGGCGTAAACGGCCGCCAGCAGGCCGCGCTTGGTGTAATAGTTGAAGTCCCAGGCCTTATCGCCGGCCGCGTACCAGATGGCGTCCACCGTTCGCCAGGTAAGCCGGACCGCCAGCGGCGCGTTCCCGGGCATGGCCAAATAGGACAACGACCGGCGCAGCGCCTCCCGGTGGCCGGCCAATATCTCCAGCCGCGTCCTGACGCCCGCCGTCACGCGGTCGCGGACACGCATTGAATCCAAATTAAGCTTGCCGAGGGCTTCCAGCATGCGCCTGTCGGCCCAATCGTTGAGGTGGTCCACCAGGTCGGGAATGCCGCCGGGAAAGGCGCGCAAGGCCATGTCCGGGGTCAGGCCGGCATCGGCGACTCCGGCCTTGAGCGCGCGCCGGGTCCAGCCGTCAAACGGCACATGGGTGAGCGTGGCGAGCATGATCTCGTCCCGCGTAGCCAGAAGGTCATCGGTCATTGCCGGTCCCTTCCTAGGCATCGTTATCGGCTTCCTTCATCGCCTTCACCCTTGCGCCCAGGGGCAGTTCGTTTTTGTCCATTTCGTCCGCAAAGGCCAGGGTCGAAAGGTCTTCCATCCGCATAGGATACAGGATTCCGTCCAGATGGTCGCACTCGTGCTGGACCACGCGGGCATGATAGCCCTTCGCCTCGCGCTCGATGGTGGAACCCGTCCAGGGCCAGCGCCTTATAGCGGATATGGGTAAACCGCGGCACCATGCCGATCATGCCGGGCAACGACAGGCAGCCTTCGGCCCCGGTGACCTTTTCCTCGGCGAGAACCTCGATTTCCGGGTTTATCAACACTGTCATGGGAACGGCTTCCGTTTCTTCTTCGTCCGCCGCCTCTTCATTCGCCTCGTCTTCGTCGCCATTACCGGCCCGGCTTTGGGGAATGTGAAAGATCACCACCCGTTTCGGCACGTGGACCTGGGGCGCCGACAGTCCGATCCCGGGGGCATCGGCCAGGGTATCCACCATATCGGCGATCAAACGGTGGATTTCCGGCGCCTTGGGGTCGGAAACCGGGTCTGCCGTCCGTTTGAGCACCGGATGGCCCATTTTGGCGATTTTCAATATGGCCACGGGTCAGGATTTCCCTCGATCATCACCAATTGCATGCGGTTTTATTCATGGTTCCGGGCCTTCGGCCCTTTCCCTAACGGAACGGATATGATAGAACCCGCACCCCATCTCGGAAACGCCTATGTTTCCAGTCGTTAACATGTAAAGAGGCTGACAACTTTGCAAGTCACTGTACGCGATAACAATGTTGACCAGGCCCTGAAGGCGCTGAAAAAGAAGATGCAACGCGAAGGCATCTTCCGCGAGATGAAGCTCCGCCGATCCTATGAAAAGCCGTCGGAACGCAAGGCCCGCGAAAAAGCCGAGGCCATCCGCCGCGCCCGCAAGCTGGAGCGCAAGCGCCTGGAACGGGAAGGCTTCTAAAGCCCCCTTCCGCCCGATCCAACTGAAACAGACCGCCGGGCACCCCAAGCGCCGGCGGTTTTCGTGTGCCCGAATTCGGGAAAATAGGCATCCCTACCCCAGCGCCCGGACGACCTCTTCGGTCATCTTCTTGGCGTCCGAGAACAGCATCATGGTGTTGTCGGCATAGAACAGCGGGTTGTCGACGCCGGCGTATCCCGGGCTGAGGGAGCGCTTGACGAACAGTATGGTGCCCGCCTTTTCCACGTCCAGGATCGGCATGCCGGCAATGGGGCTGGTGGGATCGGTCTTGGCCACCGGGTTGGTGACGTCGTTGGCGCCGATGACGTAGGCGACCTCGGCGGTGGAGAATTCGTGGTTGATCGCCTCCAGCTCGAAGACCTCGTCATAGGGCACGTTGGCTTCGGCCAGCAAAACGTTCATGTGCCCAGGCATGCGTCCGGCCACCGGGTGGATGGCATACAAGACCTCGACGCCCTCGGCCTTGAGGATGTCCGCCATTTCCCTGAGCGCGTGCTGGGCCTGGGACACCGCCATGCCGTAACCGGGAACGATGATCACCTTGGAGGCGTTCTTCATCAGGAAGGCGGCATCGTCGGCGGCCCCCGACCTGGCCGTCTTGTCGCCGGCGGCGGCCTGGGGCGCCCCCCCTGCCGCGTCGCCGCCGAAACCGCCCAACAGCACGTTGAAAATGGAGCGGTTCATGCCCTTGCACATGATGTAGCTGAGGATGGCGCCGGAGGAGCCGACCAGGGCGCCGGTGATGATCAGCGCCGGGTTCGATAGGGTGAAGCCGATGCCGCAGGCGGCCCAGCCCGAATACGAGTTCAGCATCGAGATCACCACCGGCATGTCGGCGCCGCCGATGGGGATGATGATCAGGAACCCGATCAGGAAACTGAGCGCCGTCAGCGTCCAGAACGTCGTCGGCGACTGGTTGAAGATCAGGACCATGATCACCAGCACGATCGATCCGGCAAGTACCGCGTTCAACGGGTGCTGCAGGCGGAAAACGATGGGATTGCCGCTCATGATGCCCTGCAGCTTGGCAAACGCGATGACCGAGCCGGAAAAGGTGATGGCGCCGATGGAGAGCCCCAGCGACATTTCGATGATGCTGGCGGTGTAAATATCGCCGAGGGTGCCGATGTTATAGGCCTCGGGGTTGTAGAAGGCGGCGGCGGCGACGAGCACGGCGGCCATGCCGACCAGCGAGTGGAAGGCGGCGACCAGTTGCGGCAGCGCCGTCATCTGAATCCTGAGCGCCACCATGGTGCCGATGGAGCCGCCGATCAGCATTCCCAGCAGGATCATGGAGAAGCTGACCACGCCCGGATCGGCCAGCGTCGTGACGATGGCGATGACCATGCCGATCATGCCGAAAAGGTTGCCCTGGCGGGCCGATTCAGGCGAACTCAGCCCCCTGAGGGCCAGGATGAACAGCACTGAGGCGACAAGATAGGCGAAACCCGTCAACATCATGGCCCCGCCCCCTAGTCTTTTTTCTTCTTGAACATGGCCAGCATGCGCTGGGTGACGATGAAGCCGCCAAAGATGTTGACCGACGCCAACGTCACCGCCAGGAAGCCCATGAGCTTGGAGAAATCCATGCCGCTCGACCCGGCCGCCAGCAGCCCGCCGACGATAATCACCGACGAAATGGCGTTGGTGACGGCCATCAGCGGCGAATGCAGCGCCGGGGTCACGCTCCAGACCACGTAAAAGCCGATGAAGCACGCCAGCACGAACACCGTGAACAGGAACAGGAACGGATCGCCGCCGCCCCCCTGGATCTGGACCTCGACAAGTTTCGTCGATGCGTTGGCCAGTTTCTCGGACTTTTCAAACAGCGACGCCGCTTCAGTCGCCAAGTCTGCGGCCAGGTCCCTGATGGTTTCCGCGTCCATGGTTATTTCCCTTTCCGCTTCGGTTTCGACGCCGGCTTTTTAGCCTTGCCGGCTTTGTTCGCCGGTTTCTTCCCCGGTTTCTTCCCCGGTTTTTTATTTTTCAACATGGGGTGCACCACCTTGCCGTCCCGTGTGACCAGCGTGCCCTTGACGATCTCATCCTCCCAGTCGATGGCCAGCTCTTTGGTTTCGGCATCGACAAGGGGGGTGATGAAATTAAGCAGGTTCTTGGCGAATAATTGGCTAGCGTCTTCGGCGACACGGCCGGCCATGTTGCCATGACCGATGATCTTGACGCCGTTTTTGGTGGTCACGATCTGATCGAGCTTGGACAGCGGACAGTTGCCACCGGCCTCGACCGCCAGATCGACGATGACCGCGCCGGGCCGCATGGAGGCGACCATCTGTTCGGTGACCAGCACCGGCGCCGGGCGGCCCGGGATCAGCGCCGTGGTGATGACCATGTCCTGCTTGGCGATGTGCTCGGCAACGACTTTTTTCTGTTTTTCGAAGTATGCCGGCGGCATCTCCTTGGCGTAGCCGCCTTCCGTCTGCGCGTCCTTTTCCATTTCCGGATCGACTTCGAGGAACTTGCCGCCGAGACTCTCCACCTGTTCCTTGGTCGCCGGGCGCACATCGGTGGCGGTCACCACCGCGCCCAGCCGCTTGGCCGTGGCGATGGCCTGCAAACCGGCGACGCCGACGCCCATGATGAAGACCTTGGCCGGCGGCACCGTGCCCGCCGCCGTCATCATCATCGGCAGGACGCGGCCGAATTCCGAGGCCGCGTCCAGCACCGCCCTGTAACCGGCCAGGTTGGACTGGGAAGACAGGATATCCATGCTCTGCGCCCGGGGGATGCGGGGCATCAGCTCCATGGCGAAAGTGGTCAGGCCGGCCCGGGCATAGGCCTTGACGTCACCCGGATTGGTGAGCGCGCCGAGGGCCCCGATCACGATCGTCCCCTTCTTCATCAATGAAATTTCGGCGGCCAGGGGCGGCTGCACCTTGAACACCATATGGGCGCCCTTGATCGCCTGAGACGCGTCCTTGGCGATGGCGGCGCCGGCGTCGCGGAAGGCGCCGTCGGTAAACGACGCCGCCTGGCCGGCGTCTTTCTCGACCACCACCTGGAATCCCAGCCCGATCAGCTTCTTGACCACTTCCGGAGAAGCCGCCACCCGCGTTTCGTTGTCGCGGCGTTCCTTGGGTATGGCAATTTTCATCGAGGATACGTCCTTGGCGTCCTTATGGTCTTGCGTACTTTGTTATGCCTTTTCGGGGGGTATTCCACAAGCTCCGGGCCCGCCGTCCGGCCGTCGCCGGGAAGCCGTCCCCCCGTCGTCCGTATGTCGTCTGTGAGTCGCCGGAAAGTCGTCCTCATGTCGTCCTGATGTCGTCATGGTGTCGTCCGTATGTCGTCCTCATGTCGTCATGGTGTCGTCCGTATGTCGTCATGGTGTCGTCCGTATGTCGTCATTTTTTCGCCCCTAAATCACCATAACCCGTTGATTCAAAACAATTACCAATGGAAAAAAAGGCGAAAATGTCGTCATTTGTCGTCATTTTCCACCTCTAAATTCCTAATAAAAGAAACTTTAGGGAATTAAATCATATTTTACTGGGAATTACAAGAACAAAAAGAAAACTTTTTCGCCCGCGGCTCACCCTTCGAGACGGGTCTTCGACCCCCTTAAGGCGTGAGGCATAAGATATTGCAATCCCTCATCCTGAGGAGCGCCAGGACGGCGCGTCTCGAAGGATTGTTGCCGCCACGCAATCCCCGTTCCATCCAGGCCGCACGAAAAAAAAGCGCCGCATCGTTTCCCTGCTGCGGCGCCAGATTTCAACTGAAGATCGTAACTGGTTTTTCTTGTGATTAGATCACTCCGAAAAATACAGCGAGCAATATCAGGAAAACGATTCCGCCGACGATCACCAATTGCCTGCGGAGGCTCTTGCCAACGTCTTCCTCGTCCGATGTTTCCTCGCCGGTCGTTGTTTCGTCAGTGGCCATCTTTACCTCCGAATGTATTGCGTTCTTCGACAGGAGAACCCGCCAGATAAGGACGCCCCCCATCAGGCGACAATATTAGCGGAGTTCTAACCGGAATTTTCAAATATTTTCTCCGACCCACAAAAACCGGGCGCGGAAACAACGCCCTGCCCTTCACCGATGCAAGTGTTT
>CAZVFL010000051.1:0-16505 GCA_964626025.1 uncultured Thalassospiraceae bacterium | reverse complement strand
TAAAGCCAAGCGCCGCCAACATGTCGAAAGAGACTTCATCGAGGGCGTCGGCGTCCAGGCCGAGGGTTTCCTTGCAGAATTCCTCGCCCAACGTCCATTTGTTGAAGACGAAGCGGATGTCGAAGGCCTCGGCCAGGGACTTCTCTACGCAGGCGATGGCTTCTTCGGTGAAGTTTTTCGCCCTGAGCCTTTGGTGATTGATGCCAGGGGCGTCTTTCAACGTGGCGTGGCCGACGGCGTACGCCGCCATGTCCTCGATCTCGGCTTCCGAATAGCCTAGAGCCCGGAGCGCCCTCGGCACCATGCGGTTGATGATTTTGAAATATCCGCCGCCGGCAAGCTTCTTGAACTTGACGAGCGCGAAGTCGGGCTCGATTCCTGTAGTGTCGCAATCCATGACCAGGCCGATGGTGCCGGTCGGTGCGATGACCGTAACCTGAGCGTTGCGGAAGCCGTCGGCTTCGCCCATTTCCAGCGCCTTTTCCCAAACCTCTGTCGCCGCCCGGGCCAGGGCCTTGTCCGGGTTTTGGGCGGCGATCAGCGCCACCGGCTGAACGGAAAGATCCTCGTAGCCGGTTTCGGCGCCCAAGGCCGCCCGCCAATGGTTGCGGATGGCCCTGAGCATGGGCTCACGGTTCTCCTCGAAGTGTGGGAAGGCGCCCATTTGGGCGGCCATTTCCGCCGACGTGGTATAGGCCTGGCCCGTCAACAACGCCGAAATGGCGCCGCAGATGGCCCGCCCGGCGTCCGAATCATAGGCAATGCCGGCGGCCATCAGATAGCTGCCGATATTGGCGAAGCCCAGGCCGAGCGTCCTGAAACCATGGCTCAGCTCGGCAATGCGGGCCGACGGGAACTGCGCCATCATTACCGAAATTTCGAGGGTGATGGTCCACAGCCTGACGGCGTGCTCGAAAGAGCCGACGTTGAAGCTGTTGTCGTCGTTGGCGAACGCCATCAGGTTGAGCGATGCCAGATTGCACGCCGTATCGTCCAGGAACATGTATTCCGAGCACGGGTTGGACGCGTTGATGCGGCCGCTTTCCGGGCACGTGTGCCAATCGTTGATGGTGGTATCGAACTGCAGGCCGGGATCGGCCGACGCCCAGGCGGAATAGCCTATCTTTTCCCAGAGATCGCGGGCTCGGACCCTTTCGGCGACCTTGCCGTCGGTGCGCCTGATCAGTTCCCAATCGCCGTCGTCAAGCACGCGTTCCAGAAAATCATTGCTGACGCGGACCGTGTTATTGGAATTCTGGCCGGCGACGGTGAGATAGGCCTCGGAATCCCAATCCGTATTGAACTCGGGAAAATCGATTTCCGTATATCCCTGGCGGGCGAACTGGATCACCCGTTGGACATAGTTTTCCGGGATCATGGCCCGGCGGCTGTCGAGGACGGCTTTTTTCAGGGCCGGGTTCTTTTTAGGGTCGAAGCGATCCTCGCCGTCGCCCCCTTGGCAGGCCTTCATGACCTTGTTCAGGTTCTTGTTGGTCAGCCGGGAACCCGCCACCATGGCCGCAACCTTTTGTTCTTCTTGGACTTTCCAGGAGATGAATTGTTCGACATCGGGATGATCGATGTCGACGACGACCATCTTGGCGGCTCTGCGCGTGGTGCCGCCCGACTTGATGGCGCCTGCCGCCCGGTCGCCGATCTTGAGGAAGCTCATCAAGCCCGATGATTTTCCGCCGCCCGATAGCCCTTCGCTTTCGGACCGAAGCGCCGAAAAATTAGTGCCCGTGCCGGAACCGTACTTGAACAGCCGCGCTTCGCGAACCCACAGATCCATGATGCCGCCTTCGTTGACCAGGTCGTCGTCTATGCTCTGGATGAAACAGGCGTGCGGCTGCGGGCGCTCGTAGGCCGAACCCGACTTGGTCAATTCCCCCGTTTTGTAATCCACGTAGAAATGACCCTGGGCCGGGCCGTCGATGCCATAGGCCCAGTAAAGGCCCGTGTTGAACCACTGCGGCGAATTGGGGGCGCCCATCTGGGTGGCCAGCATGTAGCGCATCTCGTCATGGTAGGCGTGGGCGTCTTCTTCCGAATCGAAAAAGCCGCCCTTCCAGCCCCAATAGGCCCAGGTGCCGGCCATCCGGTCGAACACCTGCCGGGCGTCGGTTTCGCTGCCCATGGATTCGCCCTCCGGTTCATCGGATTTGGCGGCTTTGTCGGCTTTGTCGGGAACGCTCCGCCACAGCCAACTGGGGACGTCGTTCTCCTCGAACTTCTTGAGCTTCTTGGGCACGCCGGCCTTGCGGAAATATTTCTGGGCCAGCACATCGCAAGCCACCTGGGACCAGTCCGCCGGGACGTTTAAATCGTCGAGGCGGAAAACCACGGATCCATCCGGGTTCTTGATCTCGCTCAAGGCCTTGCGGAATTTGATGGTCGCGTATGGAGATTCGTTTGGTTTTGTGAAAAGCCGCGTTATTCGCATTGTTCCCCCAACAAAAGGTCTCGGGTTATTTCCTTTTTGGACCTGATGGCCCCCCCGTTGCGACCCTGCGACGGCCTTATTCCCGTCCCTGCACGTCATGCCAGATGTCGTGTCTGCCCAGGTGCAACCCTATTGGTGTAGACCAACATTATGATGGCTGCAACAGAAAAATACCAAATGTTGTGGGTATCTTAAAATAAAAATACTTTATATAGTATGAACACAAACCAGTGCGAATCGCCGGTTTTATTGGTCCGAATCGGAATCCTGAGAGAATCCGGGCAGGGAGAGGCCAGAAAGGTTCTTCCGCCCGTCCCCGGTAAAGGGCGGGCACGGGGTGGACGGGCAAGCGGGCAAGTGCCATATTTATTCGGCCCCGTCTTGAATAGACCCGGGCACTGCCAACGAAACATCCCGCCGCTTGCAAACGAGTGTGGACGTCGAATGCATATTTTTAATATCGGCACGCTCATCTACACCTTGATAAACGGCGTCATGGTCGGCACCGATGAATTCGGCAACCGCTATTACCGGGCGCGGAAAGACAAGCTCCACGGACGCCAAAGGCGGTGGGTTCTCTACCGGGGCAAGTCAGAAGCCTCGCGGGTGCCGCCCGAATGGCACGCTTGGCTGCACCACACCACCAGCGAGCCGCTGTCCCAGGAGGCCGCTGAATCGAAGCCGTGGCAAAAAAAGCACCTGCCCAACCAGACCGGGACAGCGGGGGCTTACAGACCCCGGGGCCATGCCTTCAAGGGCGGCCACCGGGCCCCGGCCACCGGCGATTATGAACCCTGGACCCCGGAGTGACGGTTCGGATCAGAGAAATTATTTTCCTGGCCACCGGTGGATCGGAAAAAGTTGGCAAATAGCCCGAAATCCCAAAATTATCTCCTGGCCCTGCTTTTAGCCGGCATGTCTTTGTCGGCCGCACTTGGGCCTGCGGCGGCGGCGCCTTTCGAAATCGCCGTGCTGCAGGGCATGGACAAGGTTACGGCCCGGGTTTCGACCATCGAGGCGCCGGTGGGAACGGTGGTGAAGTTCGGAGCGCTGGAGATCATCGCCCGCAACTGCGACAAGCGGCCGCCCGAGGAAACCCCCGAAAGCGCCGCCTTTCTCGATATCTGGGAGGTCCACCCGGGCGAAGCCGCGGTCAGCCTTTTCCGCGGCTGGATGTTCGCCTCCAGCCCCGCGCTCTCGGCTATGGAGCACCCGGTCTACGACGTCTGGGTGTTGGATTGTAAGAAAAGTTCCTCAAGCGCGGCGTCGACGTCCGGCGCGCCGGCGCCGAAATAAGACCGGCCCTCGACCTTCAAGGCGTCATCCAACTGTTCGAGATAAAGCCTGGCCGGGATCTCCTGGGCCCCGAACTGCCTCAAGTGGTCGGTGATGAACTGCACGTCCAAGAGCTGGAAACCGCCCATCTTCAGCCGCGCCACCAGGTGCACTATCGCCACCTTGGAGGCGTCGCGGGCGCGTGAAAACATGCTTTCGCCGAAAAACGCACCGCCCAGGGCGACCCCGTAAAGCCCGCCGGTCAGCTTGCCGTCGCGCCAGGTTTCGACGCTATGGGCAAAGCCGAGATCGTGAAGGCCGATGACGGCGTTCCGGATCGCCGCGTTGATCCATGTTTCCCGGCGATCCCGTTTGGATTCCGCGCACTTGTCCAGGACTTCGGCGAAGGCGGTGTCGCAACGGACGTCGAAGGCGCCGCTGCGAACCGTCTTTTTCAATCGCCGGGGAATATGGAAACCGTCCAGCGGAAGGACGCCCCGGACCTGCGGATCGACCCAAAAGACTCCCGGGTCGTCCCGGCTTTCGGACATGGGAAATATGCCGGCCGCATAGGCCCGAAGCAAAAGTTCCGGTGTCAGTTCCTGGGATTTGGGATCGTGTCTGGTCATGGCGGGCTCTTTCGGTCGTCCTCTGCGTCGTTGCCGTTGACGAAGTTCTCGAGCCAGTGAATATCATAATCGCCGTTGACGAAATTGGCCTCGCCCATCAGCCGCTGATGCAGGGGGATATTGGTTTCCAGCCCGTCGATCACGTATTCGCTAAGGGCGCGTCTGAGCCGCATCAGGCACTCGTTGCGGTTGGCGCCGTGAACGATCAGCTTGGCGACCAGGCTGTCGTAGTGGGGCGGCACCGTGTAGCCGGCATAAAGCCCGGAATCGACCCGCACGCCGAGCCCGCCGGGGGCGTAATAGTCGCTGACCCGGCCCGGCGACGGCTGAAAAGTCTCGGGGTTTTCGGCGGCGATCCGGCATTCGATGGCATGGCCGGTAAACTGGATATTCGATTGCTCGAACCCGAGCGGCGATCCCGCCGCGATCCGGATCATCTCGCGCACCAAGTCCAGCCCGCAGATCATCTCGGTGACGGGGTGCTCGACCTGCAGCCGGGTGTTCATCTCGATGAAATAAAATTTGCCATCCTCGAACAGGAACTCAACCGTGCCGACGCTTTGGTAGCCCAGCTTTCCGACCGCGCTTATCACCCGGTCGCCGATGGATTGCCGCTCCTTGGCGTTGAGGGCCGGCGAGGGGGCTTCCTCGATCAGTTTCTGATGGCGGCGCTGCAACGAACAATCGCGCTCGCCCAGGTGCACCATGTTGCCGTGCTGATCGGCCAATATCTGGACCTCGATATGGCGGGGCCGGCTGAGATATTTCTCAAGATAAATCTCGTCCGAGGCGAACGCCGCCTTGGCTTCGGCGCGGGTAAGGTCCAAGGCCTCGGCGACCTCGGCGTCAGACGAGACGACCTTCATGCCCCGGCCGCCGCCGCCGGCCGTCGCCTTGAGGATGACCGGATAACCGATATCGTTGGCCTGGGCCCGCGCCTCGTCTGCGTCCTTCAACGGCCCGTCGGAACCGGGCACCACCAGAAGGCCGGCCTTGCCGAGCGCCTTTTTGGCGGCCACCTTGTCGCCCATCAGGCGGATGTGGTCCGGCGATGGCCCGATAAACACCAACTTATGTTCTTCGACCATTTCCGCGAAGTCTGCGTTTTCCGACAAAAACCCGTATCCCGGATGAATGGCGTCGGCGCCGGCGATGGTGGCGGCGCTGAGGATGGCCGAGCTGGAAAGATAACTGTCACGCGCCGGCGGCGGCCCGATACAGACCGCCTCGTCCGCCAGGCGCACATGCATGGCGTCGTTGTCGGCGGTGGAATGAACGGCAACCGTCTGAATGCCCATTTCCCGGCAGGCTCTCAGAATCCGAAGCGCGATCTCGCCGCGGTTGGCGATCAGGACCTTTTCAAACATCAGAACATGCCGTTTTTAGCCAACGGGGATGCGGGCGGCGGCGTTTCATGCGCCCGATTCTTACCCTTTATTCAAGAATCAGCAAGGGTTCGCCGAATTCCACCGGGGCGCCGTTGACGATCAGTATTTCCGTCACCCGGCCGGCCTTTGGCGCGGTGATCGGGTTGAAGACCTTCATCGCCTCGATCAACAACAGGGTTTGGCCTTCCGTGACCTCGTCGCCGGCGTTGACGAACGGCTGCGCGTCCGGCTCCGGGCCGGTAAAAACGACGCCCACCATGGGCGACGTGACGGCGTTGGCAATGTCGATGCCAGGGGCCGCGTCTTCCGATGTCCCCGGCGCGCCTTGGGGATCCAGGCTTCCCTGTCTGCTCTCGGAAACCGTGACGCCGCCGCCCCGGCCGACCTTGATATGCCAGCCGTCGCGGCCGTACTCGATCTCCGTCAGGTTGTTCTCTTCCAGAAGCCGGGTCAAATGCCGCACCAGTTCTTCGTCGATCTCGTTTTTCGGATTATCGGCCATTCGGTTCAGGCTTCCTTGATCGTACCCAACGTTTTGGCCAGGGCTTCCAGGGCCAGTTCATAGCCGACGCCGCCAAGCCCCAAGATCATACCGTCCGCCGCCTTCGAGACATAGGACTGTTGGCGGAAATCGTCCCGCTTGTGGATGTTGGAAAGGTGCACCTCGATCACCGGAAGGTCGATGGCCAGAAGCGCATCCAAAAGCGCCACCGAGGTATGCGTATAAGCGCCGGCGTTGATGATCAGCGCCTGGTAGGAGGCGCTAGCTTCCTGCACCCAATCCACCATTTCCCCTTCGTCGTTGGACTGGCGGAACTCGACGGCAAGGCCCAAGCCCTTGGCGCGCTTGCGGCAGGCGGCCTCGATCGTCTCCAGGGTATCGGTGCCGTAGATTTCGGGCTCGCGGGTACCGAGCAGGTTGAGGTTGGGTCCGTTAAGGACCAAAACTGTTGTAGCCATTGTCTCTGGTGAGCTCTCAATGATGGTTTCGCGTCTTATAGACGCTCGTAGAAGAAACTTCCAGTTTTCCCCTTATCCGGCGGTTGAAAGGGGCGGGAGACCGCCCCATACTCATGACAAGACACTTAAAAGTGTGAGGCAAGACACTTAAAAGTGCATGGCAGACGGAAGCGTTCATGAACCTGACCATAAACGGCGAACAACGGCATTTCGACGCTCCCATCACGGTCGAGCAGTTGTTGGGCGATATCGGCCTCGATCCCCGCAAGGTAGCGGTCGAACGCAACCTGGAAATCATCCCCAAGTCCAAATACGCCGGAATCTCGCTCGACGACGGCGACAAGCTGGAAATCGTCCATTTCATCGGCGGCGGCGCGCCGGACGAGGCGAAAGCCAAGGAAACGAAGGCGGAAGACGATACCTGGGAAGTCGCCGGCCGGCGCTTTACCTCGCGCCTGATTATCGGCACCGGCAAGTACGAGGACTATGAAACCAACCGTCTGGCCGCCGAGGCGGCGGGCAGCGAGATGATCACCGTCGCCGTCAGGCGCGTCAACCTGGACGATCCCTCGAAGCCGCTGCTGGTGGACTACCTGGATCCCAAGAAATACACCTATCTTCCCAACACCGCGGGCTGCTTTACCGCCGACGACGCGCTCAGGACGCTGCGGCTGGCCCGCGAGGCCGGCGGCTGGGACCTGGTGAAGCTGGAAATCCTGGGCGAGCAGAAGACCCTCTATCCGATGATGCCCGAGACCCTGGAAACCACGAAAACCCTTACCAAAGAAGGGTTTCAGGTGATGGTCTATTGCTCCGACGACCCGATCATGTGCAAGCGCCTCGAAGACGTCGGCGCCGTCGCCATCATGCCGCTGGGCGCGCCCATCGGGTCCGGCCTCGGCGTGCAGAACCCGGTCAACATCCGGCTCATCGTCGAACAGTCCGAGGTGCCGGTGGTCGTTGACGCCGGCGTCGGTACCGCGTCGGACGCCGCCATCGCCATGGAACTGGGCTGTGACGCGGTATTGATGAACACCGCCATCGCCGAAGCCAAGGACCCGGTGCGCATGGCCAAGGCCATGAAGGCGGCGGTTGAGGCGGGACGTGATGCGTATCTTGCCGGCCGCATGGCGAAAAAGATGTACGCCGACCCGTCGTCGCCCCTGGCCGGGCTGATTTAGCCGATTTCTCCCATTTTTTTGCCGTTTTGACGGCGGCGCTCAACGGCCTCGCATGGCAGCCATGCGAAAAAATACTGGACTAATTGGTCCAGAACGTGTATAAGAAGGCCGAAATAATTTCTGGCTCCTTATCCGGGGGCGTTTTTTTAACCGGGCCCTTGTTCGGCCCCTTGGATCAAGAACGAGGACGACCACCATGGCGCGGCCACGGCAGTTCGACGCCACCGAAGCGCTGAACCAGGCGATGAACGTGTTCTGGACGAAAGGCTATGAGGCGACCTCGCTCACCGACCTGACCGGGGCCATGGGCCTTTCCAAGAGCAGCTTCTATGACACCTTCGGCTCCAAGCACGAAGTCTTCCTGGCCGCCATCGAACACTACAAAAAGACGGTAACGTCCCAGGTTTCCGCCGTTTCCAGCCTCGACGCCCCGGCCCGGAAGCTGATCGAATCGCTGTTCGAACGGGCCGTCAGGCGGATGAGCGAAGAAGGCGGGCAGCGTGGCTGCTTCCTCAACAACAGCGCCGTCGAAATCGCCCTTCACGACCCGGCGGCGTCGGAACTTATCGGTGGCGGCCTCGACATCATGGAGGACGCCTTTTTTTCACTGGTCGAACGGGGCCAGAGGGAAGGGGAGATCGCGCCGGAGAAAGACGCCCGGGCGCTAGCCCGGTATTTGACCAGCAGCATCAACGGCCTGATGGTCATCGGCAAGGCCAAGCCGGACCCCGAGGCGCTTTCTGATATCGCCAGTACGGCTCTCTCGGTTTTGAATTAACCTATTGGATTATATATATTTTTTTACATATTTCGGACTGATCGGTCCAAAAAGAAAGGAGAAAAGATGACCTATCAATATTCTGCCTCGGAAACCACCCCCGGGTCCGCCCGGACAACCCCGGTTGCCAATGACGCCATGCCCAGGGTCGAGGTTTATCACAAGACCTGGTGCCCGTATTCACGCACCGCCTTGGCGTTATTGAACGAAAAAGGCGTCATCTACGAAGATCTCGACGTCACCGACGACCGGACCCTTGAACAAGAGATGATTCGGCGTTCAGGGCGCACCTCGGTGCCCGAAATCTTCATCAACGGCGATTTGATCGGCGGTTATGACGAACTGGCGGCCCTCGACGCCCTGGGTCAACTCGACCCGTTGCTCGGCATTGGCGCTGGTCAGGGAAAAGCGGCGGCCTAGCCCCAAAGGCCCGTTAACTCATGGATTCCGGGGGTTCAGTCTTTTTTTCTGTGGTCTTTCGGGGGCGTGGTCTTGAGGAAGGCCGGAACGTGATCGCCCAATCCTTTAACCGGGCCTTTAACCGGGCCTTTAACCGGGCCTTTGACCTGGCGGTTGGCCGGGCGGTTGGCCGGGCGGTTGGTCGGGCGGTTGGCCGGGCGGTTGGTGTTTTCCCCCCGGTTGTCCTTTACCTGTTTTTTGGCCCCTTTTTGGTCCTCGGGGCGCTGATCGGGCTGCCTGGCGGTTTCCGGCTTTGATCCCTTGTCCCTTCCCCGGTCCCTTCCATGGGTCTTGTGGTCGGGTTTTCGTGCGCGCGACCGGCCCTTGCCGCCGCGCCGGCGGCGGGGTTTGTCGATTGCCGGCTCCAGTTCCGCGCCGGACGTTCCCGACAACTCCATCCTGGGAATGGCGGTGCCGGTCAACTGTTGGATGGCGTCCAGGTACTTGCCGTCCTCGGGCGTGGTGATGGTAACGGCACGGCCTTCCCGGCCGGCCCTGCCGGTGCGGCCGATGCGGTGAACGTAGTCCTCGGCATGGGTGGGCACGTCGAAATTGAAAACGTGGCTCATTTCCGGGATGTCGAGGCCGCGGGCGGCGACGTCGGAACAGACCAGAAGCTTGATCTTGTCGGTCTTGAATTTTTCAAGCGTCTCCGTGCGCGCCGGCTGCGGCATGTCCCCGTGCAGCCGGCTGGCGTTGAACCCATGGCGGGTCAGCGAGCGGAAAAGAGTGTCCACGTCGCGTTTGCGGTTGCAGAATATCAGCGCGTTGCGGGGATTTTCCTGTTTGATCAATTGCCTGAGCGCGGCGCGCTTTTCCTTCTGCCCACCGCCAGGGCGCCGCCCGTCCTGGTGCTGGACCACGATCATACTCTGAATGATGGTGTCCACCACCGTCGCCGGCGGCGCGACGTGGATTTCCTTCGGATTCATCAGAAAGTCCTCGGCCAGGCGCCTGATTTCCGGCGGCATGGTGGCGGAAAAGAACAGCGTATTGCGGATCGGCGGCAATAGGCCGACGATCCGCTTCACATCCGGGATGAAGCCCATGTCCAGCATCCGGTCGGCCTCGTCGATGACCAGGATCTTCACGTCGTGCATCAAAAGGTGGCCACGCTCGAACAGGTCAATAAGCCTTCCCGGCGTTGCGATCAGCACGTCGACGCCGCGCTCCACCACCTTGATCTGTGCGTTGAGCGTATGGCCGCCGATCAGCAGCGCTTTGGTCAGCTTATGGTGCTTGCCGTAGGTTTCGAAGCTTTCCGCCACCTGGGCAGCCAGTTCCCGGGTCGGCTCCAGGATCAGCGAGCGCGGCATCCGCGCCTTGGCCCGGCCGGCGGCCAGGATATCGATCATCGGCAACGTGAAGCCCGCGGTCTTGCCGGTGCCGGTCTGGGCGCAGCCGAGGATATCGCGGCCCATCAGCACCACGGGAATGGCCTGTTCCTGGATCGGGGTCGGTTTGGTATAGCCCGCGTCGCTGACGGCGCGCAGGACTTCGTCGCTCAAACCGAGATCTTGAAAGCTCATGGAAGCCGGTTCTTTGAGAGGGCGGAAAGGGTGCCGGCCCGGATTTTTTTGTTTATTTTCAAGGTGGCGGAAGTTTAGGGAATCCAGGCCTTGAGTCAATGATTCCCGCGATCTGGCGTCCTTGGCCACCATCGCCGGATCGGTTACCGTAGCCGCCGAACCGTCACCGAAGCGGGGTTTTCATGAGCGCCAGGACGCCGTTGGTTTTATTGCCGGGGCTGCTTTGCGACGAGGCGCTTTGGGCCCATCAGGCCGAGGCCCTTTCCGACATCGCCGACATCACCGTGGCCGATATGACCCTGGACGACACGATCGGGGCCATGGCCGAACGAATTTTGGCGGCGGCGCCGGAAAAGTTCGCGCTTGCCGGGCTGTCCTTGGGCGGTTATGCGGCCCAGGAAGTCATGCGCCAAGCGCCGGAAAGGGTGGAAAGGCTGGCGCTCCTGGACACCTCGGCGCATCCCGACAGCCCCGAACAGACCGAGCAGCGCAAAGGCTTTATCGAACAGCTCGACCTCGGGAATTTTAAGGGCGTCACTTCCAGGCTTTTGCCGCTTTTGATCCACCAAGACCGGCACGGCGACGAGGCCCTTGTCGGCACCATCCTGTCGTCGGCGGCAACCGTCGGGCCCCAAGGCTATGTCCGCCAGCAGCGTGCGATCATGACCCGGCCCGACGGGCGGGCAGACCTTAAAAAGATCAACGGCCCGACCCTGGTGCTGTGCGGCCGCCAAGACGCCTTGACGCCGCTGGCCCTGCATGAGGAAATGGCGGCGGCCATTCCGGGCGCCAAACTGGTTGTCATCGAGGACTGCGGCCACCTGGCGCCGCTGGAACGGCCACAAGCCGTCAACGCCGCCATGCGCGACTGGCTGTCTGCTTGAACGGAGAGAGACCCCATGGCCTCGAACATCCTGCCCTATAAGGGAACCTGGCCGACCATCGATTCCAGCGTCTTCCTGGCGCCGACGGCCAACGTCATCGGCGATGTCGAGATCGGCGCCGAGACCAACATCTGGTGGGGGTGCCTGGTGCGCGGCGACATGAACGTCATCCGCATCGGCCGTCGGGTCAACATCCAGGACCTGACCGTCGTTCACGTGGATTCACAGAAATACGGCACCTTCATCGGCGACCAGGTGACGCCGGGCAAGACCGTCAAAGCCGGGCAGCTGTGGGCCGGCTCGCCGGCCAAGTTCATCCGCGATTGCGCCGAGCAGGAAAATGAAATGATTGAGCGCGTGCCGCCGGAATACTGGGGCATGGCCCAGGCGTATCTGAAAGACGGCATCGGCGTCGTCGAAGGGACGCAGAATTAGGGAGGAACCGGGCCCATGAACGAACAACCAGACGTCATCAGGGTGCTGTTGGCCAAGGTCGGCCTCGACGGCCACGACCGGGGGATAAAGGTCGTCGCCAGGTCGCTCCGCGACGCCGGCATGGACGTGGTCTATACCGGGCTCCACCGCACGCCCGAAGAAGTCGTCCAGGCCGCCGTCCAGGAGGACGTGGATATCCTCGGCGTTAGTTTGCTTTCCGGCGCCCACATGACGATCATCCCCGAAATCCTGAAACTGCTGGCTGAACGGGGCGCCGACGACATCAGCGTGGTCGCCGGCGGCGTCATCCCCGACGACGACGTGGCGGAGCTGAAGAAACTGGGCGTCGCTGACGTGTTGTTGCAGGACACACCGCCTGACGAGATCGTCGCCACCCTGCGCCAGGTGGTCGCCGGGCGCGCCCCCCGCTAGGCCGGCCGCCGACAGGCAATCATGGAATCCTGGTCTTTCCCGCCCTCGTACGACCCCGGTTACATGCCGGACGCCGACAGCCGCTACTGGTTTCCGGTGCGCGAAACCATGGACCCCGGCGAGCGCGAGGCGGCGATCCTGGAACGCATCCAGGAGGTCATGCGCTACGCCTATGACAACGCGCCCTTTTACCGGAAAAAATGGGACGAGGCCGGCATCCACCCGGACCACATCAAGAGCCTGGAGGACTTCGAGCGCGTCCCCGTGGTCAACAAGGCGGAGCTGAGGGACTCCCAGGCCCGGAACGAGCCCTTCGGCGATTACCTGTGCGTGCCGGAAGCTGAAGTCCACCACATCCACGGCACGTCCGGCACCACCGGCCGGCCGACGGCGTTCGCCATCGGCCGTGACGACTGGCAGACCATCGCCAACAACCACGCCCGGGTGATGTGGGGGATGGGCCTGCGCCCCGGCGACACCATATTCCTGGCCGCCGTGTTCAGCCTCTACATGGGATCGTGGGGCGCGCTGATCGGGTCCGAGCGGCTGGGCGCCCGGTCCTTCCCCTTCGGCGCCGGCGCCACCGGCATGACGGCGCGCGCCGCCATGTGGATGAAGATGATGAAGCCGACGGCGTTCTACGGCACGCCCTCTTACGGGCTCCACCTGGCCGAGACGGCCCAGGCCGACGGCATCGAGCCTGAGGAATTCGAGCTCGATCTGCTGTTGTTCTCGGGTGAGCCGGGCGCGTCCATCCCCAGCGTCAAGAGCCGGATCGAGAAAATCTACGGCGCCCAGGTCATCGACTCGGGCTCCATGGCCGAGGTAACGCCGTGGATGAACCTCTCCGGCACCAAGGAAACGGACGGCATGCTGCTGTGGCAGGACATGGTCTATACCGAGGTCTGCGACCCCAAAACGTACGCCCGGGTCGGCTGGGGCGAGCAGGGAACGCCCGTCTACACCCACCTGGAGCGCACCTCGCAGCCGATGATCCGGCTTCTGTCGGGCGACCTGACCCACTGGACCGACGGCGCCGACAATCCGTGCGGGCGCACCTACCCGCGCCTTCCGGACGGCGTCTACGGGCGCATCGACGACATGTTCCAGATCAGGGGCGAGAACATCTATCCCAGCGCCATTGACGGGGTCCTGAACGAGCTTCCCGGCTACGGCGGCGAGCACCGCATCATCATCACCCGCGAAGGCGCCATGGATGAATTGCTGGTCAGGGTGGACGCCGGGAAAGACCTCTACGCCAAGGGTGGCGACGCCCTTGATCACCTCCGCCAACGGGCGGAAAAGGATTTGGGCAAGGTCTTGGGCGTCCGCGCCCGCGTCGAGATCGCCGAGGCCGGAGATATCCCCCGCACCGACTTCAAGGCGAGGCGGGTGATCGACGACCGGGACCTGTTCAAATCGCTGATGGACAAGGATTAAAACCGTGGCCCCCCGAAAGCCGAAACCAAAACCAAAGCCGAAAAAGAAATCGGGCGGGAAAAAAGACCCCGGCCTGGCGTTGGTGAAAGGCGTCTTGAAAGGCGACATCCGCGCCATCGCCCGCATGATTTCCCTGGCCGAGGCGGCCAAGCCCGAAAACCGCCCGGCCTTGGCGGAAATCTTCCGCCACGCCGGGCGCGCCCACGTGGTCGGCATGACCGGCGTCCCCGGCAGCGGCAAGTCAACTTTGGTCCGGGTCCTGGCCAGGAAAATCCGCGACACCGGCCGCCGCATCGGCATCGTCGCCATTGACCCGTCGAGCCCGTTTTCCGGCGGCGCCATCTTGGGCGACCGGGTGCGGATGACGGAACTGACCGGCGACGACGGCGTCTTCATCCGCTCCATGGCGACGCGCGGCGCGCTGGGCGGCCTGGCCCGGGCCAGCCTGGAGGCGGTGGACGTGCTCGACGCCGCCGGTTTCGATGTGGTCTTGATCGAGACCGTCGGTGTCGGCCAGGACGAGGTCGATATCGTGCAGGCGGCCCATACGGTGGTCGTGGTCTCGGCGCCGGGCCTGGGCGACGAAATCCAGGCGATCAAGGCGGGCATTCTGGAGATCGCCGACATCCACGTGGTTTCCAAGTGCGACCGCGCCGACGCCAACGCCACCATCACCGACCTCAAGGGCATGCTGTCGCTGGGCATCCGTACCAGCGGGCCAGACGGCGGCTGGGAGGTCAGCGTCGTGCCGACCTCGGCGGAAACCGGCGACGGCATTGACGACCTGCTTGCGGCCATCGACGGCCACGGCCGGCACCTTGCGGAAAGCGGCGGGCTGCAGCAAAGGCGGCGGCAGATTTTGGAAATGCGCGTCCTCAAGACCGCCGAAGACATCATCCGCAAGGATTTTCATGGCCGCCGTGATAAGCTGGCGTCGTTGATGAAGGGGGTGGAAAAGCGCGAAACGGACCCCCACGAGGCGGCGAAAAAGCTGTTGGACGCGATCGACAAGGACTGAACGATGGCCAAGTCCAAATCCAAAGGCGCGAACGGCAAAGACAAGGGCGGAAAGGACCCGCTTGCCGGCATGTCCCGCCAACAGCTTGAGCGGAAACTGAAGGACTGGGAGGAAAGCGAGCTCGCCCAATTCATCGCCCGCCAGCCGGAATCGAAATCCGACTACAAGACCGCGTCGGGCCTCGGCCTGAAGCGGGTCTACACCGCGCTGGACCGGACCGGCGACGGCGACGACGACATCGGCCTGCCGGGGCAGTTCCCGTTCACCCGCGGCCCGTATCCGACCATGTACCGGGGCAGGCTGTGGACCATGCGCCAGCTCGCCGGCTACGGCACCGGCGCCGACACCAACCAGCGCATGAAGTACCTGTTGGAACAGGGCAACACGGGGCTGTCCATTGACTTCGATATGCCGACGCTGATGGGCTACGATTCCGACCACCCCATGTCGCGGGGCGAGGTCGGCCGCGAGGGCGTGGCGGTGGACACCTTGGCCGACATGGAGGCGCTGTTCGACGGCATCGATCTGACCCGTATTTCCGTCTCCATGACCATCAACCCGACGGCGTGGATATTGATGGCCATGTACATCGCCGTCGCCGAGGGCCGCGGTTATGACCCGAACGAGCTCGCCGGCACCATCCAGAACGATATCCTCAAGGAATACATCGCCCAGAAGGAATGGATCTATCCGCCGGGGCCGTCCATGCGCATCGTGCGGGACACCATCGTCTACGGCGCCAAACACATGAAACGCTACAACGCCGTCAACATTTCCGGCTATCACATCTCGGAGGCCGGCGCGACGTCGCTGCAAGAGGCGGCGTTCACCATGTGCAACGCCATCGCCTACGTCGAAGAGGTGACCAAGGCCGGCGTTGCCGTCGACGACTTCGCGCCGAGGCTTTCGTATTACTTCGTCAGCCAGGCCGATTTCTTCGAAGAAGTGGCCAAATTCCGCGCCGTCAGGCGGGTCTACGCGAAAATAATGAAACAACGCTTCGGCGCCAAGAAACCGGAATCCATGCGGCTCCGCTTCCACTGCCAGACGGCGGCGGCGACGCTGACCAAGCCGCAGCACCAGGTCAACCTGATGCGGACGGCGTACCAGGCCCTGGCCGCGGTCATGGGCGGGGCGCAAAGCCTGCACACCAATGGTCTCGACGAGGCCTTCGCCCTGCCGACGGAAGAGGCCATGAAGCTGGCGCTGCGCACCCAGCAGGTGATCGCCGACGAGACCAACGTGGCCTCGGTCATCGACCCCTTGGGGGGCTCGTATTACGTCGAGTCGCTGACCGACCAGTTCGAGAAGGGCATCTTCGACATCATCGACAAGGTGGACGGCATGGGCGGCACCCTCAAGGCAGTCGAGCAGGGCTGGTTCCAAAGGGAGATCGCCGATTCGGCCTACGACTTCGCGCTCCGCAAAGCATCCGGCGAGCGCCCGGTGATCGGCGTCAACAAGTACGTGGACGACGGCGATGCGCCGAAGGTCGAAATCCACGCTCACGACCCGGAAACCGAGAAACGCCAGATCAAGGGGCTGAACAAGGTCCGCAAGGATCGCGACAACCAGAAACTCAGCCGTTTACTGGATGAGCTCAAGACCGTCGCCGGGGATGAAACCCAAAACCTCATGCCGATCACCATCGAGC
>CAZVFL010000050.1:0-16605 GCA_964626025.1 uncultured Thalassospiraceae bacterium | reverse complement strand
CAATCGTCCCGACGTTGCAGTGCGGCTTCGTCCGTTCAAACTTTTCCTTAGCCATCGTTTTTACTTTCTTTCCCTATCAAATGGTTCAAAGAGAACCTGATCTTTGTTTTTCGCCCTCTGGCCGGGAACTGAAAAACCTTAAAGAGTTGGAGCGGGTGAAGGGAATCGAACCCTCGTCGTAAGCTTGGAAGGCTTCTGCTCTGCCATTGAGCTACACCCGCGTTCCCTAACAACCCAATCAACCAAAAAAGTTTCAGTCTTTCCGGCCTCGCTCCAAAAAACTGGTGGAGGGGGTTGGATTCGAACCAACGTAGGCGTACGCCAACGGGTTTACAGCCCGTCCCCTTTAGCCACTCGGGCACCCCTCCTGGCATATCCTCGTCCCGCCAACAGCAATTCCAGCGACTGCTGACGGAAAATCCAGAAAAATGTGGAAATACAAACCCTTATCAACCACTTAAAGACAGCATAAAAGTCCGCGCGCGCACCTCCCCGGCGGACAGATAACCTGCCGAGACACTTGCGGACCTGGAAATTTCGTTCATGCTAATGACAATCATGGCCAAACGCAAGCATCCATCAAGACCTCAAAGAGTACGGAATTCTCAGGTTAAAGGGTCCTTTTGGATTTACGGTGTCCATGCCGTGTTGGCAGCACTATCCAACCCTGATCGTCCCTGCCACCGCCTTCTGGTTGCGGCCTCTCTGGGGCAGGAATTGGCGAAAAAGGTGGAAAAAGCCCATAAGTCCGTTTCCGGCCGGCCGAAAATTGAAACGGTGGACCGGGCCGAGATCAAGGAGAGTCTTTCCCCCGGCGTTGTCCACCAGGGATTGGCTGTTCTGGCCGGGCCATTACCCGATATCGCCATCGAGGATATCATCGAAAAAACGTCCGGCGATGCCGCGGCCATTGTTGTTCTCGACCAAGCCATGGACCCCCGAAACATCGGCGCAGTATTGCGTTCGGCCGCAGCCTTCGGTGCCGCCGCCGTCGTCGCCCAGGAACGCCATGCGCCCCCAATCACTGGCGCGCTATGTAAGGCCGCCTCCGGCGCCATCGAATCGGTGCCGCTGGTTCGCGCCGTTAATCTCGCCCGCGCTCTCAAGGCCCTCAAGGATGCCGGCTATTGGTGCGTGGGCCTGGACGGGAAGGCCAAAGAAACTCTCCAGGCGGCGGACCTTTCGGGAAGGGTGGCCCTGGTCCTGGGTTCGGAAGGTGAAGGCCTGCGCCGGCTGACCCGGGAATCTTGCGATCTTTTGGTGCGCATCCCTATTTCCGACTCGGCCGACAGTCTCAATCTTTCCAACGCCGCCGCCGTTGCGCTTTATGAACTCAATCGCAACGGCGCATAGGCCAAGGGGCTGTATCCGCCATTGGCAAAGGGTATACTTTGGACCTATCCATCGCGCCGCCTTAGCTCAGTTGGTAGAGCAACGGTTTTGTAAACCGTAGGTCGTGGGTTCGATTCCTACAGGCGGCACCATTTCCCCCTCTTCACAAACAGAGCCTTTAAAGCCTTCCCATTCGGCGGGAGGTTCAAATTCTTGATTAGTATGGCTTTATAGGCCTGCATACGATATAATGCGTTTTTGTAAGCCTAATTTAATATTCTTGCCGTAGGATTACAGCGAATCAGGTGTTTCTTTTAATTCCTGGGCATTGTCTTCTCTTCCGCGAGAATATGTTGATGGCGAAATCGTCTGACAAGGGAACCCGTTTAGCCGTCGCCGTCGCTGCGGCGGCGATGATGTATTCGTTTCCCGGTTTCGCCAAAACGGACTGCCCCTCGTTCCCGAAGGTCGCGTTTTGGGGCGAGATGACCCATGATTCGGTCCGTCAGCATGTCGCAGACAAGATGGGCGGCAATTGGGTTGGCTATCTCAACCAGCTACAAAACCAGCAAACGAAGCTTTCGGGAATTCACGAACGTGAATCGGGCGTCGTCATCAAAAGGAAAGACCGGAAAATAAAACTGTCCGGCGACCAGC
The DNA here is from genome assembly GCA_964626025.1 of uncultured Thalassospiraceae bacterium. Taxonomy (GTDB): domain Bacteria; phylum Pseudomonadota; class Alphaproteobacteria; order Rhodospirillales; family Casp-alpha2; genus Casp-alpha2. The sequence goes on along the minus strand of CAZVFL010000050.1, from coordinate 14,616 downwards.
TCGCCAAATATCTGAAAGTCGCCAAACGCCGTATTTCGGTGGTCCAATGCCTTGCCGAGATGGAAGAAGCCAACAGTATGGATAGCTTTTCAACGGCGGCCGGAGATCCTGAGAAATTTGCCTCAAGCAGTCCCCCGAAACTCAAAGCCTCAAAAAAAGAGGTCATGAGCCGGACTTTCATAAAGATTCCGAACAAGATTTTAGCGAAACTACGCAAAATGGCGGTGCGCCAAAGCCTCAAAGAGTCACGGAAAGTTAGCGTAAGCGAAGTTGTCGTTGAGATTTTAAAGCACGACCTGAGGAAAAAGCGAAAGCGTTAAGTCCCGAAACGCCAGCCGGCGTTGTTAGCCATCACCACTTTCCAAAGTCATACCATTGTAGATTTTCATGATCTCGGCGATCAGGTGGTCTTCGGCCTTCTCGTCGATATCGAACTTGATGGGAACAAGCCCTTCCCTGGGGGGGCCCGCCACATGGCCTGTAAATGACCCAAGGTCTTCGATATCCAGGGTTATTTTCGTCCCCTCCTCCAGGGGTTGGTCCAAATGAATCGCGGCGCTGCTGGCGGAGACTTCTTTCACCCTTCCCAGGCGAAGTTCGCCATTGGCCACGGCGCGAAGGGTGCGTTCGATGTCGAAGCGCTGGTGGATACGTCGGTCCGTTTGTTCATCGAATTCTGCCATCGGAAACCTTCTGCCCCCTACTAAAAATTTACACCGTATGGGGGAAAAGAAAAACCCCGCATTGATAGGGCGGTTTTGGGGCGTTTTTCTTTATATACCAGTTATATACCGGCCTTCGCCAAGCAAAAACAGCGGCGGAGTTTTTTCTTATTGTTGGGTAGTCTTCTTTTCCACATCTTCCTCGGCGAATTCCGGAATTTCCATCAGCGGCGCCACGCTGTTGTTAAGCTCGTAGCGGCGGTTTTGTTCATAACTGTCCCGCTCGACAATATAAGGATCGAGCGCGCCGGAACTCAGGGCCTGGATATCTTCCTGATTATTCGAATAGTTGACGCCGCTGCTTGCCGCCTTGGCCGCCAACGGCAACGGGTTGACCACGGCGGTAATGACGTCGCCGGCAGCATCCCGAAAATTCGTTGGGCCGATGATCGGCAGCACGATATGGGGCCCCGGGGCCATTCCGCCGGCACCGAAAGCCTGGCCAAGGTCTTCCCGGCGTTGCTCAAGGCCCATATCCGTCGCCGGATCCTGGGTGCCGCCCAGCCCAACCGTGGTGTTAATGAAAAACCGTTTTGTGGCGACCGCCGCGTTGTCCGTATCACCCTGAAGCAGGCTGCTGCCAACGGTCAAGGGCTCGCTAAGATTGGAAACCGCATTGGAAACGGCATCCTGAACCGGCTCGGGCGTGATCGCCTGATAGCCGTCAACCAGCGGGTCGATGACGACTTCACGGATCACCGCATTGAACCCCGATGTGACCCGGTTGATGGACTCAAGAGGGTCATCCGCAGCCTTGGCGTCTTTGGTGGGCTCGGGGGCCATTAACGGCGCCGGCTGGTTTTCGCCAGCGCTCAAGGGTTGGGACAATACGAACACACCGAGCCCGGCAACCAGCAAAAGCCGGCAGAAAGAGCCTTTGGCAAACGCACCCGTCATTGAAATTCCTCCCGGGGGTGGTGTCGACTTAGAAGGGAAAAGCCTATCACATTTTATATTAGAGTATATTAGATTTTGGAGAAGACGTCTCTCGGCGCGAAGGACAGCCCTTCAAATCGGCCTTAAAGTTCCTCGACCGGGGAGACGCCGAAAACCTTTAATCCCGAAGCGATGACCGTCGCCACGGCCTGCACCAGCCCCAATCGGGCCAGCGTCAACGCTTGGTTGTCGCCGACGATGAAACGGAGGCGGGCATCGTCATTACCTTTGTTCCAGAGAACGTGGAATTGGGTGGCCAAATCGTTCAGGTAATAGGCAACACGGTGGGGTTCATGGGCTTCGGCGGCGTTTTCGACCATCCGAGGCCAAGCGGCCATGACCTTGATGACATCCAGTTCCGCGGAATCCGACAAAAGGCTGAGGTCACTCGCTGCCAGCGCCTTGGGTGTGATTTTGTCGTCCCCGACCTCGCCGGCGACACTACGCATCACCGAGCAGCAACGGGCATGGGCATAATGGACATAGAAAACCGGGTTGTCGCGTGATTGCTCCAGTGCCTTTTCGAGGTCGAATTCCATCTGTGAATCGTTCTTGCGGGTCAGCATCATGAAACGGACGACATCGCGGCCGACTTCGCCGATCAGGTCGCCTAGAGTCACGAAGGTACCCGCCCGTTTGGACATCCGCATCGGTTTGCCGCCCTTGATCAGGCGAACCATCTGACAGATCTTGACGTCCAGCTTCCCTTCGCCGCCGGTCACCGCTTCGACCGCTGCCTTCATGCGCTTCACGTAACCACCGTGATCCGCCCCCCAGACATCGATCATGGTTTTGAAGCCGCGCTGAAACTTGTCCAGATGATAAGCCATGTCGGTGGCAAAATAGGTCCAGGTGCCGTCAGATTTCTTGAGCGGCCGATCCACATCGTCGCCGAACTCCGTCGCCTTGAACAGCGTTTGCGGGCGGGGCTCCCAGTCATCGGGCGCCTTGCCCTTGGGCGGCTCCAGGACGCCGGTGTAAATCAGACCCTTGGCTTCCAAATCCTTGCATACGTCCTCGACGGCGCCCTTTTCCACCAAGCCTTTTTCCGACGTAAAAACGCCGAATTCGATTCCCAGCCCCGCCAGATCCCGGCGCACGCCCTCCATGATCGAATTCACGGCAAAATCGCTGATGTCCGCCAGCCAGGCGCCTTCGTCGGCGTCGAGCCACTTGTCCCCGTCACGCTGGGCCAGGGCCGCCCCTACTTCCTTGAGATACTCACCGGGGTATAGCCCCTCGGGGATTTCACCAATCTTTTCGCCCAGGGCCTCGCGGTAGCGGAGATAGACGGACCGGGCCAGGGCTTCGACCTGGGCGCCTGCGTCGTTGACATAGTATTCGCGGGCTACGTCGTATCCTGCTTTTTCCAATAGCGACGCCAGTGCATCGCCGACCACCGCGCCCCGGGCATGGGCCACGTGCAGCGGCCCCGTGGGGTTGGCCGAAACGTATTCGACATTGACCTTTTCACCCCGTCCCAATTCGGAATCGCCGTAAGCCTGGCCGGCCAGCAGGATTTCCTTCAAGCGCTCGTGCCAGAAGGCGGGCTCCAGACGGATGTTGATGAAACCGGGTCCGGCGATATCGGTTTCGGCCACCGATTCCACGCCGCCCAGACGTTCTGCCAGCTTTTCCGCCAGCTCCTTGGGTTTCATGCCCGCCGGCTTTGACAGGACCATCGCCGCGTTGGTGGTGATATCCCCAAAACCGGCCTCGCTGGGGGGGTTGACGGCAATCCGCGCCGTGTCCAGCCCGGCGGGGATTTCTCCATCGGTGGCCAGGGCTTCTACTATTCGGACGACTTCGTCCCGAAAGTATTGATAAAGGTTCATATACCTCAAGACCGACAGGCAATTCAGGGAAGGCGGTTCCTTTTTCTTCAAGTCGTTGATACTTGAGAGACAGGCGTCAATCAACCCGTCAACGCCGACATGGCCAAGGCCGGCAATGGAGTGCTTGACCCCCAACGCCAGAGCCTGTCACTCTTATCCTTGGTTCGGGCGCACGGGACTTAAACTTAATGAGCAAAAAACGGAAAATCGATGTAAAGGCGTTTAAAAAGCGCCTGACGGAGATGCGCGAGGAAATCGAGAAGCTTTCCGAGGTCACCGAGGAAGCGCGTCAACCGGTGGAGCTCGACCAAACCATGGTCGGCCGTCTGTCCCGGATGGACGCACTTCAAAGCCAAGCCATGCAGCTTGAAACCGAGCGCCGCCGCACTGTCGAGATTCAGCGAATCAACGCCGCCCTTCAGCGGATTACCGATGGCGAATTTGGTTATTGCGTCAGTTGCGGCATAGACATTGAACCCAAAAGGCTCGACAACGACCCCACCACGCCGACCTGTTTCGACTGCGCCGAATTGTCAGAGGGATAGATATCCGGGCGATTCGTATGTTTTTAGCCGCTTGAGCGGTGGCGCCACCAGTTATTCTTGTTGATGGAAAACACCGGCTGGTAATGCCGCACGGCTCGGGCGTCGACCACCTTCTTGATTTGATTGTCCAACAACAGCGAACGCTTCTTGCCGGTTTTCGGGTTCTCCCAAAAAACCACCAGAACGGCATGGCCGACTTTCAGGTTCAAGTCCTTTACCGCAACAACGCGCAGTTCCTTTTCCTCGAACCCCAGCATTCTCAGCGAAAGGTATTTGATGATGGCGTAATCTTCGCAATCGCCGAAATTGGCCATGAACTCCGCCGGGGTCGCCCAGTAATCCTTGCGCCCCCAATTGGTCCTGTCGGTGATGTATTTGGCCTTGTTCATGCGGAAGTTCACCGCCCTGATCTGGGTCAGCTTGTCCTTGCCCTTAAGGCTATTGATGAAGCCCCGCCAATCCCCGTAATTGCAGATATTCAGGCGCCTTGACGTGCACGATACTTTCTTCTTCGATTTTTTTTCCAGGGAATAACGCTTAAGCGCCGACCGCCATTTCTTGAACGGCTTGAGGTTGGAAGAGCGCACTTCGACGCTGTTGAAGAAGCTCGGTTTGGCTTTTTTCGCCGCTTCGGCGGGTACGGTCACGGCCAACACAAAGGCCAGCGACAGTATTGCCGCCGCCGATCCGAATCGTCCAATCCGTTTGCAGAGATTCATCCGCATCTTAAGGTCCAAGATAACCATGACGCCCCGCCTTGGCTGTGATCCTCAACACACTCCAAAAAAAAACCGGTGGGCTAGCTTCTATAATAATGTTTCCAGTCACTTGGCGGCAACTAAATGGTTTTGGGGCCGGGCATGGCCGAGAGGCCGGGCGATTCCCCCTTGCGTCCCCATTCCAAGACTCTAAGATACTGGAAAACCTATTGTTTTCACGGGGGTAAGGCCATGGTCGACGCGGCCGACCAGGATTTGGAAACGGAGGCCGTTGACGATCCGGCAACCGGCGGGGAAGACACCGAAGAATCCGAAAAGAAAGTCAAGCGTCGGGTCAGCATGACGGCGCTGGCCATTGTCGGTGCCATGACCGTGGCCGTCGGGGTTGCCGTCGCGGGCAGCTTCTATTTCATCGAAGGGGAACGCCAGCGTGAGACCCAGGCTTGGCAGGTGCGCCTCGGCATCGTCGCCGACAGCCGCTCCCAGGCAATCAATGAATGGACCGAACAGAACTTCACCCATATGCGAGAGCTGGCGGAAAACGCTTCGTTGCAACTTTACATGTCGGAATTGGCGTTCGGCGAGGATGAGCCGGAACCCATAGCCGGAAAAGCGAAGAACGACGAGGCCGAGGAGGAAGCGGCATCGGCCAGCTATCTGCGCAACCTGCTGATTGCGACGGCGGAACGCACCGGTTTCAGAGCGCCGCCGCCCATCGGCGAGGTTGCCGCCAACGTGGAACGGGTCGGAATCGCCGGTATCGGGCTTGTCGACAAGACAGGAAAATCACTTGTCAGCACCCCCGACATGCCGCCCATGACGGCAAAAGTCCGCACCGCCGTCACAAAGGCCTTGAATGGCGAGCCGGCCGTGATCGACATCTATCTGGGCGCCAGCGGCTTGCCGACCATGGGTTTCGTTCTTCCCATTTTCGGCATTCAGGATGACACGGACGGCGCCAAGGGCATCGGCGCGGTGGTCGGACTCCGGACCATCGGCGAGGATCTTTACAGGCGTCTCAAGCAGCCGGGCGAGACGGCCGAAACCACCGAAACCTACATCGTACGGTCCAAGGGGGCGGTGGTTGAATACCTGACGCCGCTGAAAGACGGCACGCCGCCGCTGAAACGGTCAATGTCGTTGGACACTCCTGATTTGTCCGGGGCCCATGCCCTCAAAAAGCCCGGCGGCTTCGCCATCAAGCTTGACTATGCGGGCGTGGAGGTTCTGGCGGCGTCCCGGCCGATCGCCAACCTGCCTTGGGTTTTGATCCGAAAAATTTCTCGAGAAGAGGCGCTCAGCGCTACCGACACGCGGCTGACCACGTTGTTGACGGTATTCGTTCTGATGATCGTCGGCGTCACCGTGGCGATTGTCGCTGTTTGGCGCCACGGTAGTTCCCTTCGCGCCACCCAGGCAGCAGCCAACATGAAGGTCGCGCTTGAGCGTTTCGAAAATATATCCAAGTTCATGCGCGTGGTCACCAACAGCCAGCGTAACGTCATTGTCGCCGTTGACGGGGAAACCAAATACACCTTTGCCAACGAACCTGCCGCTAATGAAGCCGGCATCCCGGTCGAGGACATGATGGGTAAACCCATGTCTTCGGTCCTGGGCCCCATCAAGGCTCAGGCCTATGCCGCCATTAACAAGAATGTCCTGAGTAATTTCGAGCGCGAGACCCAAACCTTGATGTTCGGCGACGAAGATATCGAGGACTCCGAAACCGCGGAACCCTTTCAAATGGTACAGGGAGACTTCGTGCCGCTTCGCGGCGACCGGGATTTCCCACCCGCCGTGCTGATGGTGTTGAACGACATCACCGAGCTGACCCACGAAAGGCGGCGCAGCGAAAAGATGCTGCGGGGGCTGATCAACACCCTGGTCAGCGTCGTCGACCGGCGCGACCCCTTTTCCGCCAATCATTCCGCCCGTGTTGCCGAAGTCGCCAGCGCCATCGCCGCCGAAATGGGCATGGACGAAAGCGACGGCAAGACCGTAGACATCGCCGGCAACTTGATGAACCTGGGCAAGATTTTCATTTCCACCGAACTTTTGACCAAAACCGAAGACCTGTCCCCGGAAGAACGGACCACCCTTGGCAGCGCCTATCTTGTTACCGTCGACCTGCTTGAGAACGTTACTTTCGATGGACCGGTGGTGGAACCCATCCGCCAGCTCGGCGAAACCTGGGACGGAAACGGCCCTCTGGGCCTCAAGGAAGACGAAATCCTGGTCACTGCCCGCGTCCTTGCCGTCGCCAACGCCTTCGTCGGCATGGTCAGCGCCCGCGCCTACCGGGGCGCCATGCCTTTCCAAAAGGCCGCCGATATCCTGATGGAGGAAACCGGCAGCAAAATGGACCGCAAGGCGGTCACCGCCCTGGTCAATTACCTGGAAAACCGGGGCGGCATGCGCCGTTGGGCGCATTTTTCCGAACCGCCAAAGGAAAACACCGCCGAATAAACCCTTTCCCGCGGCCAAAGGATTGCGGCGGCCCCCAAAAGGGACCGCCGCTTTTACCGGATCATTGAAGCCCCGGGACTTAGCCGGTGCTGTCGATGGTGATGGAAACCCCGCTGGCGTCCTCGGTAATGGTGTAGCCGTCGCTGGGATCGCCGTCGTTGTTGGCGTCCAGGTCGTTCATGGTAACACCGTCCAGCGTCACCGACGTGTCCACGCCCTGGAAGGCGATGACAACGTCACCTTCATTGTTCTCGCTGAGGATCAGGTCGTCCATGTGGAATTCCTGGCCTTCGAACACCAGCACGTCCTGCTGCAGGATGTCGGTGATGATGTCGTGGCCGCTTTGGGCGTCGAACATGAAGGTGTCGACGTCGTTGCCGCTGCCGCCGTCGAGGTAGTCGTTGCCGGCGCCGCCATCGAGCACGTCCTTGCCGCTGGAACCGAACAGGGTATCGGCACCGGAGCCGCCGTCCAGGGTGTCGGCGCCGCTGGACCCGAACAACACGTCGTCACCGCCGCCGCCCGAGAGCTGATCATCACCGCCACGGCCCTTGAGGATGTCGTCGCCCGAACCGCCGACAAGGATATCGTCGCCGCTGCCGCCGGACAGCGACACAGACGGGTCGGGGGTGCCGTCGACGTCTATGTGGACGCTGGTCAGCGCGGTCGCGGTATCGCCGTCGTTTTCGGTGGCGATGGCGGTCACCGTCAGGTCGAAGTCCGCGGTCACGGTCTGGTCGGTGTTCAGGATCAGGCCGCTGAGGTCATCCGGCGTCAAGGTCCAGGTGCCGTCGGCATTGAGGATACCCGCCGAAAGGCTGGCACCCGACGGCACGCCCGAGACGATGATGGAGAGCGTTTCCGAGCTGTCCGTATCGGCAAGGTGGCCGGCGATCTGCAACTCGTAGGAGCCGCTGCCGACGACGGTGCCGTTGACGGTGCCGCCGTTGTCGATGATGGTCTGGCCGCCGGTGTTGTAGAGGGCTTCGACCTGATCGGCGGTCAATGGCTGGCTCAGGATCGAGAACTCGTCGATCTGGCCGTCGAAATAGTCGGTCAGGTGGTCGGCTGCGCCGTCGCCGCTGTTCCATGAATTGGCGCCGATCACCAGCGGTTCGGTATTGTTCTCGATGCCGCCGGTGTAAGGGTTGGTGTCGACAAGCTGGCCGTCGACATAAAGCTCCATGCCGCCCTCGCCCCAGTTGAAGGTGATCTGACTCCAGGTGTTGGTTGTTAGCGAGCCGCCATCGACCCAGAAGCTGTCCTCGCCGCTTTGCAGGCGGATCTTGACCATGCCGTCGTCAACGAAGGCAGTCAGTCCCCCGCCCATGTCGAAGCCCGACGAGTCCTTGGAGAACAAGGCCTGCTGGTCTAGGACGTTGTCGGAGTTGAACCAGACGGTGATCGAACCGCTGCTCAGTTCCAGGTCTGGCGAGTGTTCGACGACGACGCGGTCGTTCTTGCCGTCGAAGTCGCCGGCGCCGGCGCCCATGCCTTGGGCGGTGCTGTCGGATTCGGCGCCTTTCAGGTAGCTGCCGGTATGGTTGCCGGCCGTATCGACCAGGGTGGTGCCGGAGCCTTCGTTGAACTGCCAGTAAGCGACGGGCTCGTTAGCCATGATGGTGTCATGGTAGTTGTCCGACAACACGTTGCCGACCGAGGCGAAGACCGTCGGCGCGTCGGCCACGCCAGTCACATCGACGGTAATGGTCGCCGGCGCGCTCGTCGCCGTCGCGCCGCCGTCGCTCTCGGTCGAAGTCGCCGTCACGGTGAGGTCGAAATTGACGTTGGAATCATCGGGCGGCGTGATCGTCAGGTTAGCCACGTCGTCAACCGTGGGATCCAAAGTCCAGGTGCCGTCGCCGTTGTCGGTACCCGCCGAAAGCACCGCGCCGGTGGGAACGCCGGAGATGATGATGGAAAGCGATTCCGACCCATCGGTGTCGGTCAGGGCGGCGTTTATATCCAAGTTAATCGCCGTATCCTCCAGACCGGCGGCCGCGGTGGTCGTCAGGGTCGGGGCCTCGGCCGTGGTATCGGCGACGACCGGGTCCACGGTAACGTTGATGGTGCCGCTGGTAGTCGCGGTGTCGGTGCCGTCCAGGGAAGTCGCCAAGACGGTCAGCGCGATGGCGCCGCTAAACGTCGCGGTCGGGGTCAATGTTAGACCCGACAACTGACTCTGCGTCAGGGTATAACTGCCGTCGGCGTTCTTGGTGCCCGACGACAAGGTGGCGCCGGCCGGTAGCCCGCTGATGGTGATGGAGAGCGTCTCCGAGCTATCCGTCACCGCGCTCGAGATGTCCAGGGCGATCGCCGCGCCGGCGACACCGGCCACGGTACCGACGGATTGATCGCCGGTCAGGGCCGAATCTAGGTCCAGCGTCGGCGCATCGGCGTCAGGGGCGACGGAAACGTAGATGGTGCCTGATGTGGACGCGGTGTCGGTGCCGTCGGTGGACGTCGCGGTCACCGTCAGGGTGAAATCGGTGTCCGAATCCGGCGGCGGCGTCACCGTCAGGCCAATGAGCTGCTCCGGCGTCAGGGTCCACGTGGTCGTGCCGTCGGCGTTGGTGACGAAGGTGCCTGCCGACAGGGTCGCGCCCGCGGGCACGCCCGAGATGGAGATGCTTAGCGTCTCCGAGCCATCGATGTCCGTAAGCCCGGCAAAGATATGCGGATTGAGTCCAATCGCCGAATCCTCGGTGCCGGAGGAATCAATGACGGTCAGAGTCGGCGCATCGGCGTCCGGATCGACAGACACGGTGATGAGGCCCGTTGTAGCCGCGGTGTCGGTGCCGTCGGTGGACGTCGCCGTCACCGTCAGGTTGAAATCTCCGCTGAAATCATCAGGTGGGGTAATGGTCAGGCCCGTCAACTGAACCGCCGTCAGGGTCCACTTGGTCGTGCCGTCGGCGTTGGTGACAAAGGTCCCCGCCGAGAGCACCGCGCCCACGGGCACGCCGTTGATTGTGATGCTCAGGGTCTCGGAGGCGTTGGTGAGACCGGCCGAGATATCCAGCGAAATCGCCGTGTCCTCGTCGCCCGAGGCCGTACCGACGGACTGATCGCCGGCAACGGACTTATTGAGGTCGAGTGTCGGCGCGTCGTCATCGATGGGGATGATCTGGGTCACCGTGTTGGTGTCCCCGTCGTTCTCGGTGGACGTCGCATCCACGGTCAAGGTGAAGTCGCCCAGAACGTTGTAAGGCACGATGATGCCGAGGCTGCCCTGCGCCGCTTCCTCGGGCGTCAACGTCCAGGTGCCGTCGGGGTTCCTGGTCCCGAAGGTCAGGAAAGCGCCTTCCGGCAGGCCGCTGATGGTAATCGACAGCGTCTCCGAGCCGTCCACGTCGGTCAACGCCGCGTCGATGTCCAGTATGAAGGTCGTCGGGTTGGTCGCCAGCAGGTTCTCTTCCGTAATCGTGCCGTCGGCGAACTGGAAGTTCTCGACGTTGATCACCGTGTCGGTGCCGTCGCGGCCGGCGAACATATCGAGGACGGTGAAGCTGCCGTCTAAGTTCTGGGTGATGAAGTACTGGTCGCGCGGGCCGGTGAACAGGACCGTGTCGCTCTGGCTGTCGGGCTTTCTATCGTCAGCGTCGATACCGTCGTCATCCAAGCTTTGGTGGCTGTCGCCGTCGATAATGTCGTTGCCGGCGCCGCCGCTGAGTAAATCGGCGCCGGAGCCGCCTTGCAGGAAGTCATCGCCGTCGCCGCCATAAAGTTCGTCGGCGCCCTGGCCGCCCTTCAGCACGTCGTTGCCTTCGCCGCCGAACAGGACGTCTTGGCCGCCTTCGCCCTTGATGCGATCGTCGCCGGTGCCGCCGACAATCACATCGGCGCCGCCGCTGCCGGTGATAATGTCGTTGCCGGCGCCGCCGTCGATGAACTCCGCCCGGTCCTTGCCATCGATGATATCGTCGCCGTCGGTGCCGATGACCTGGTGGACGCTGGAATCGTCGATCGGCGGGTCATCAGCCGCCGGTTCGGACGAAATGCCGCCGGGCACGCCCTGACTGACGGTCACGTTCAGCGTCGGCGCGTCGGCGACACCGATCACGTCGATGTGAAGGATGCCTTCCGTTTCGGCCGATTGACCACCCACGGTGGAGATCGCTGTCACGGTAAGATCGAAATCGACGTTGGAATCCAGGGGCGGCTTGATGCCCAGGCCGACAAGCTGCGCCTGGGTCAACGTGATCTCGCCATTGACGGGCGTAAGCACGTCGCCGTTCGCCAATATCAAGACCGCACCCGCGGGAATGCTGCTGATGCGGATGGAGAGTGTCTCCGTCTCGTCGGTCAGTTCGGCGGAGATATCCAGCAGAATGGGCGTGTCCTCGTCGCCGGTGTCGTCGCCGGCAAGCTGGTCGCCGAGAACGCCGGATTCAAGATCCAGCGTCGGCGCATCCGGAACGTTGTCGATAAGGCTGATGATTTGGTCGTCGAACTGGATGAATTCGATACCGGTCAGGATGTCGGACTCGCCGTCAAGGGTCGAGGTCACGGTGATGGCGCCGGTCACCGGGTCGGGGGTGATGGTGTAATTGGCGAAGGCGCCGTCGATGACGACCGTGTCCTTGCCGCCGCCGCCGATGAGTTGGTCGTTGCCGGCGCCGCCGATCAGGATGTCGTCGCCCGCGCCGCCGATCAGGATATCGTCGTCGGTCTCGCCGGGGGCCAACACGCCCTGTTCGACCAGGGTCTTGAGGCCGGTCACACCGTCAACAAGGAAGATATTGCCCTGGCCGTCGACTTCGAGAGTGTGATTTGCCAGATCTTGGATGCCGATATTTAAATCGCCGCCGATCAGGATGTCGTTGCCGGCGCCGCCTTCCAGTATGTCGTTGCCTTCGCCGCCGACCAGCACGTCGTTGCCGGCGCCGCCGAACAGGTGGTCGTCGCCGGCGCGGGCGAAGATCACGTCGTCGCCGGTGCCGCCGTCCATGGTCTGTCCGGTGACGTTGAGCTCGCCGACGTCCATGACATCGTCGCCATCGGTGCCGGTCCAGTCGGCGTCGGCGATAAGTTGCGGGGCAGCCTCGATCGCAGAAAGCAGCCCGGGAAGGCTGTCAATGATAGTTTCCGAAGCAGACGTAAAGTTGGCCTCGGGCAATGCCATTTCCGTCAGCAAATTCTTAATCGTAGGTTGAGCCTCGAGCCAGCCGGCGCCGGTCGTGCTGTTGATGATATCTTCCGCCAACTGCAACAGGTTTTGGAGCTGCTGTTGAGATGTCAGCCCTTCCTCGAGCAGAAAGTTTATTTCCGTTTTCAGTTCCTCGATTGTGGCCAGCAGGGGACCCGCATTGACATCGCCGCGGGTGAAACGGCCGTCGCCCAGCAGTAATTGATCAGAATCCGTGGTGAACCTTGTGACGAGATCCACTAATCCGCCCTCGAAACCGGACAGATTTTCATCGAAAAAGGTCTTAAAATCGGGGTTGTCAGTGAGAATGAGGCCAATTCCCGTTGGTTCAAGAGTTTTTGGGTCTTCGTTTCCCAACATCTCACCAATCCTGCCGCTGATTCCTTCCATTGTTGCGAAATCAGCCAGGGTCCTTGCTTCGGCCGCATTCCAGGCAATCGACGGATCGGGTGCTACCGTGGTGGGGCCGGTGGGGCCGGTGGTGATTTCGATTTCGGGGGGGATGACGGGGGGCACGAAGTCGGGCGGCAGGATGGGGCCGAAGCTGCCCAGTTCGTCATCGACGCCCGAGCCGATGATGGTGTCGTCGCCTTCGCCGCCTTCTTCGTCGCCGGCATCGGTCTCGAATTCATCGAGATCCTCTTCCTCTTCATCGCCCTCGGCCTCTTCCTCCTCTTCTTCCTCTTCCTCGCCTTCGCCTTCCTCTTCGCCCTCACCTTCGCCTTCGCCCTCGCCTTCGCCCTGGGTGCCGAAATCGTTCTGGTTGCCGTGGACCTTGGGCAACTGCCGAAGCGCGCTGCCGAAGCTTTGCACCAGCTCGCGCATATCCATGACCCGGATGGCGGTCGGCGCGGTGCTGAAGTTGAGGACGGACGTGGTCTGGTTGGCGGCGTTCAACACTATCACGCCGGCGGCGTTGCCGATGACAATCTCGCCGACGAAGCCGTCGGCTTCTTCCATCAGCACGATGTTCATGCCCTTGCCCTCGGGCTCGACGTCGATGCCGACCTGGGTGCCGCGGATGCCGATGGTCGCCACCGGGGTGTCCAGGGTCATGGCGTCGGGGTCGGTCTTGGCCACCTGGCCGGAGACGAACGTGAACACGCCCTCGACGATGGAAAGCCCGACGGACCCTTCTTGGGACGCCGGGTCGTAGACCATCTCGTCGAGGACGATGCGGCCGTTCTCGGCCATGGAGAACGTCGTCTCGTCGGCCAGCAGGATGCCGATGGCGCCGTCGTCGCCCGATTCGATGATGTCGCCCTGGAAGACCGGGTCGCCCTCTTTCAATTCGACCCGGGTGCCGTCGGTACGGACGGCGAAGACGGTCCCCGACATGTTCTCGACGTTGCCGATGGGCTCGCCATCGGTGCCGGTGATTATGCTCGGGTTTTCGGCGATCATGCCGCCGGGGGTGGCGGCGGCGCTGTCGGTGCCGGCGGAGACGGATTCGTCCCCCGGGCCCCCGGCAAGCTCGGCCGCCATGTCGCCGCTAACCTGTCCACCATCGGAAGCGACCAGCTCGGGCGGATTGTCGTGGGCGAAGAAACCCTCGACGGTGACCTGGGCGCCATCGGCGCCCGTCAGAATCAGGTCCGAACCGTCAGTTTGGAAATTTGCATCGGAAAGAGAGAAGCCGTCTGGCAAAGACACAGCACCACCCTCCGTTGCTTCCACCTGGAAGTCCGTTGCGGTGTCTTGACCTTCGTTACCAGCGACCGAATCGGCGAATTCAGCCATTTTAAATTCCTCATTGGGCGCGGAAACCTGCTATGCGCCCGTCATGAGTCGCCATCTGTTGTTGTTTTTCTTCTTGGCGGGAATATAAGGATTCACCGACTTAAAAGTCAAGCCTTTCCGTTAATCTTCTGACAAAATTCAGGAAATAGGTCTTTAACCCTGACAGGCCCGACCCCCTTTTTTGACTTTTTTTGCGGAAATTTTCAGCCCCGGATTACCTCTCATTTTGCAATAAATTTTTACAGCCTATCGACCAGGACGGAGACACTTTCAGATTCCGTATGGAGGACGATGCCGGGATTTTCCGGCGCCGCGTACTCGCCGTTGACGCCAACCAGGGTTTTTATCTCGCCCTGTTCGGCTTGGGCATAAAGCCCCTTGGGATTGCATTCGGCGCATGTTTCAATGGCGCATTGGGGTAATTTAATGTTCACCAGCAATCCCTTCGCCGAGCTTTCGGCGTTCATACCACCCACCGTCATGCAGACGTACATCGTCGTCATG
>CAZVFL010000049.1:0-16737 GCA_964626025.1 uncultured Thalassospiraceae bacterium | reverse complement strand
CGATCGTGCCGACGTTGCAATGCGGCTTCGTGCGTTCAAACTTTTCCTTGGCCATAACTCTTCTCCCTGTCGGGCGCCCTACCCGGCCAACCGGGTTTGGATTTCTTCTGAAACCTGATTGGGCACGACCTTGTAATGATCAAAATGCATTGTGAACTGGGCCCGTCCCTGGCTCATGGAACGGAGGGTATTGACGTAGCCGAACATGTTGGCAAGTGGGGCCAAGGCGTTGATGACCCGGGCGTTGCCGCGTTGTTCCATGCCGCTGACGTTGCCGCGGCGGCTGTTCAGATCCCCGATGATGTCGCCCAGGTATTCCTCCGGCGTCACCACTTCGACCCGCATCATCGGCTCAAGAAGCTGCGGCCTGGCCATTTCAGCGGCTTCACGGAATGCGGCGCGCGACGCGATTTCGAAAGCCATGACGCTGGAATCGACGTCATGGTGCGCCCCGTCAACAAGAGTCACTTTCAAATCGGTGACGGGAAAACCGCTCATGATGCCGGCCGACATGGCGCCCTCGAGGCCCTTTTTGACGCCGGGGATGTAATCCTTGGGAATATTGCCGCCGCGTACCTTGTTTTCGAACACGTAGCCGGACCCGGAGGGAAGCGGCTCGATTTTGATTTTAAGCCGCGCGAACTGGCCGGCGCCGCCGGTTTGTTTCTTGTGGGTGTAATCCACCTCGGCAGCCTTGGAGATGGTTTCCCGGTAAGCGACCTGGGGCTGGCCGACGTTGGCATCCACCTTGAACTCGCGGAGCATCCGGTCAACGATAATTTCCAGGTGAAGCTCGCCCATGCCCTTGATGATGGTCTGCCCGCTTTCGGGGTCGGACGACACCTGGAAGGACGGATCCTCAGCCGCTAACCGGTTAAGCGCGGTGCTCATTTTTTCCTGGTCACTCTGGGTTTTCGGTTCAACGGCGATATCAATAACCGGATCGGGGAATTCAATGCGTTCCAGGATCACCTGATTGTCGGCATCGCAAATCGTATCGCCGGTGGTAGTGTCTTTTAGGCCAGCCAACGCCACAATATCGCCGGCGCGGGCTTCCTTGACATCCTCGCGGGAGTTGGAATGCATCAGCAACATGCGGCCGATGCGCTCACGCTTGCCCTTGACCGTGTTCATGACGCTTTGGCCGCTTTCGACCACGCCCGAATAGACGCGGATGAAGGTCAATGTTCCGACAAAGGAATCGTTCATGATTTTGAAGGCCAACGCTGAAAATGGCTCATCATCGGAATTATGCCGTTTGATGATTTTATCGCTGTCGGCCTTGGTCCCCATGATGGCGGCGACGTCGGTGGGCGAAGGAAGATAATCGATGACTGCGTCCAACAGGGGCTGCACCCCCTTGTTCTTGAACGCCGCCCCCAGCAATACAGGAATGAAGCTGCCGGAAAGAGTGCCGGCGCGGAGGCATTTCTTGAGGGTTTCCTCGTTGGGCTCATTGCCCTCGAGATACGCCTCAAGCGCCGTATCATCCTGTTCCAGCGCCTTTTCAATCATCTTTTCCCGGTATTCGGCGGCTTGTTCCGTCAAGTCATCGGGGATATTGGTTTCCTCGAATTCGGCGCCAAGGGTCTCGTCCTTCCAGATGATCGCCTTCATGGTAATCAGGTCAACGACACCGATGAAGTTTTCCTCGGTACCGATCGGTAGCTGCATGATGATCGGGTTAGCCCCAAGGCGGTCAACCATCATGTCCACGCAACGGAAGAAATCGGCGCCGGTGCGGTCCATCTTGTTGACGAAACAGATACGTGGAACCCCGTATTTATCGGCCTGGCGCCAGACCGTTTCCGATTGCGGCTCAACGCCAGCCACCGAGTCGAATACGGCAATGGCGCCATCAAGAACACGCAGACTACGTTCCACCTCGATGGTGAAATCCACATGGCCGGGCGTATCGATGATATTAATGAGGTGATCCCGCCAGTGGCACGTTGTCGCCGCCGACGTAATGGTAATGCCGCGTTCTTGTTCTTGCTCCATCCAGTCCATGGTGGCGTTGCCATCGTGGACTTCGCCTAATTTGTAGGACTTTCCGGTGTAATAGAGAATCCGCTCGGTCGTCGTCGTTTTGCCGGCATCAATATGGGCCATAATGCCGATGTTGCGGTACTGATCTAGGGAGGTTGTGCGGGCCATGGTCTGAAATCCTGGGAAGCTACCAACGATAATGGGAGAAGGCCTTGTTGGCCTCCGCCATTTTGTGGGTGTCCTCCCGTTTCTTCACCGCTGCACCGCGATTGTTGGACGCGTCCAGCAATTCCCCCGATAGCCGTTCGGTCATTGTGTTTTCGGATCGGCTGCGCGCCAGTTCGACGATCCAACGAATCGCTAACGCCTGGCGGCGAGCGGCCCGGACTTCAACCGGAACTTGATAAGTTGCGCCGCCGACGCGCCTGGAGCGCACCTCGACGCCGGGCTTAACGTTTTCGATGGCTTCGTGAAAGGTCTTTAGCGGGTCTTGTCCGGCCTTCTTTTCGATAATATCGAAAGCGCCGTAGATGATTCTTTCAGCTACCGATTTCTTGCCGTCGAACATAAGGGAATTGGTGAATTTTGCGAGAACCATATCCTTGTATTTCGGATCCGGCAGGATTTCTCTTTTTTCAGCGGCTCGACGGCGTGACATCTCTTGCGTTCCTTATTTCGGGCGCTTGGCGCCATATTTGGAACGGCGTTGACGACGGTCAGAGACACCCTGGGTGTCAAGGGTTCCCCGAATAATGTGGTAACGGACGCCGGGAAGGTCCTTGACGCGGCCACCGCGGATCATGACGACGGAATGTTCCTGCAGGTTATGACCTTCGCCGGGAATATAGGACGTAACCTCGAACCCGTTTGTAAGTCGGACACGGGCAACCTTGCGAAGGGCCGAGTTGGGCTTTTTCGGTGTGGTCGTATAGACGCGCACACAGACACCGCGTTTTTGCGGACACTGCTCCAATGCCGGAACCTTGTTCCGCACTTCCGGCGATTTACGCGGTTTGCGTATCAATTGGTTGATCGTCGGCATACGATTCGTCCAATCCTTTAAGGTGTCTTTGACACCCTTACCAATGGCCTTCGCGAAACCTAAAAAGCCCCAAAAATCTCACATACACAATGGCATCACGGGTTCTTTTCCCTGATGCCAACTCCTTGATTAAAAAGACAATCAAGGGCCAAACAAAACGACCTCCTAGCCGAAACCTAGATGCCCGGAGGCCAAATCCAATGTTTTTTCAAATCGCAATGGCGGCTGCGTCTAGACCGGACGGCCTACCACCAGCCCCTGCGGAATGCGCCGGAATATAGTGACGTGCCCTTATCCCGTCAAGTACTAAAGCGCTTATTTTCAAAGGGTTTCCGCCGGCCCGGAGCGATCGGGACCAGCGGGAAATTATGGCCTGATTTCGACCTTTATTCGGCTCCTTCGGCTGGAATTTCCTCTGAGGGTGTTTCGGTTTTTTCTTCCACTTTCTCTTCGATTTCCTCGTCTTCATCATCGGCCTGGAGGGCGGAAAGCTTTTCGTCCCTTTCGGCCGCGATATCGCGGAAACCGTTCATAATACTGCCCGTTCCAGCGGGAATGGGGCGGCCGACGATGACGTTTTCCTTGAGCCCAAGGAGGTTGTCGATTCTTCCCGAAACAGCCGCTTCGGTAAGAACACGCGTCGTTTCCTGGAAAGAAGCCGCCGAAATGAACGACCGGGTCTGCAGGCTGGCCTTGGTGATTCCCTGCAACACCGGCAAGCCCTGAGCAGGTTTTCCACCGTTTTCCTTGGTCTTGGTGTTGCTTTCCTCGAACTCGATACGGTCGATCATTTCGCCAACCAGGAAGGTCGTGTCACCGCCATTGGTGATTTCTACCTTCTGCAACATCTGGCGAACGATAACTTCGATATGCTTATCGTTGATTTTCACACCTTGCAGACGGTAGACCTCCTGAATCTCGCTGATCAGGTATTCAGCGAGCGCCTCGACGCCAAGCACTCTTAGGATATCGTGAGGAACGGGACTGCCGTCCATGAGGCTGTCACCGACTTCTACGTAGTCGCCTTCCTGAACGGAGATATGCTTGCCTTTCGGCACCAGGTATTCCACGGGCTCCTCTTTGCTGTTACTGGGAACCACGATGATTCGGCGCTTGTTTTTATAGTCCTTGCCGAATTCAATCCGACCTTCGGTTTCCGAAATAATGGCGTAATCCTTGGGTTTGCGGGCCTCGAACAATTCCGCAACACGGGGTAGGCCGCCGGTGATGTCGCGAGTTTTAGCCGATTCACGGGGAATTCGCGCCAGCACATCGCCGGCATGAACGGCTTGACCCGACTCCACCGATAGAATGGCGTCCACGGACAGGAAATACCGGGCTTCAAGTCCGTTATCGAGGGTAATGATCTTATTCTTCTTGTCACGGAGCGTAATTCTAGGTTTGAGGTCGGCACCTTTTGGCTGTTGTTTCCAATCGATCACCACTTTCGCGGCAATACCCGTGGCCTCGTCCATCTTCTCCATCATGGACACGCCTTCCATCAAGTCCATGTAATTTACGATACCTTCTTTTTCCGTGATGATGGGAAGGGTGTAAGGATCCCATTCAGCGACCTTATCTCCGCGGTTGACCTTGGCCTTGTCCTTGACCAGAAGCCGGGCCCCATAGGGAAGGCGGTAGCGCGCCCGGTCGCGGCCTTTTTGGTCGGCAAGCGACACCTCAGCGTTTCGGGACATAATGATGTGAACGCCCTGGCTGTTTTTGACGGTCGAGCAGTTCTTTAGCTGCACTTTGGCATCGAGGTTGGCTTCGACCCGGGATTGCTCTGCCCCGCGTTGTACGGCGCCGCCAATGTGGAAGGTCCGCATCGTCAACTGCGTGCCGGGTTCGCCGATGGACTGGGCAGCGATGACGCCGACGGCCTCGCCAAGGTTAACCGGCGTGCCGCGGGCCAAGTCCCGTCCATAACATTTGGCGCAAACCCCTTCTTTAAGTTCACAGGTCAGAACGCTACGGATACGAACGGTTTCGACATCGGCGGTTTCGATAGCGGCAGCGGCCTCTTCTTCGATCATGGTGCCGGATTTAACCAACGTCTTGCCTGACGAAGGATCTTTAACATCTGCGGCCGCGCAGCGGCCGAGAACCCGGTCACCAAGAGGAGAAGCGATTTCGCCGCCTTCGACCACCGCGCGAACCTCGATTCCCAACTTGGTTTTGCAGTCTTCTTCAACAATGATGCAGTCTTGGGCGACGTCGACCAAGCGCCGGGTCAGATAACCGGAGTTGGCCGTTTTCAACGCCGTATCGGCCAAGCCCTTGCGGGCGCCGTGGGTGGAGTTGAAGTATTCCAGCACCGAAAGCCCTTCTTTGAAATTCGAAATGATCGGCGTTTCGATGATTTCGCCGGAAGGTTTGGCCATCAGGCCCCGCATACCGGCCAACTGCTTCATCTGCGCGGCCGATCCCCGGGCACCGGAATGGGCCATCATATAGACCGAGTTCACCGGCTTACCGGGTTCTTCCAATGAAATGATTTTCATCATTTCGTCCGCCACCCGGTCTGTACAATGGGACCAGGCGTCAATCACCTTGTTGTATTTCTCGCCCTGGGTGATCAGGCCGTCCTGGTATTGCTGTTCATATTCCTTGACCATGTCTTCGGTTTCGCTCACCAGCTTTTCCTTGGCGGGAGGAATCACCAAATCGTCTTTGCCGAACGAGATGCCGGCCTTGCAGGCGTAATGAAAGCCCATGCCCATCAGGTGGTCGGTAAAGATCACCGTCTCTTTCTGGCCGCAGTGGCGGTAGACCTCGTCGATGACGTTGGTGAGTTCTTTCTTGGTCAACAGCTGGTTGATCAGATCGAAGGAAATGTTCTGATTTCTGGGCAAGATTTCACTTAGCAGCATGCGGCCCGGTGTCGTCTCGACACGGATTACCGAATCTTTTCCGTCTTCGTCGACGCCCTGGTAACGGGCATGGACTTTGGCATGCAATGAAACCGCGCCAGCATCAAGGGCTTGCTGTATTTCGCCCACGTCGACGAAAGCCATTCCCTCGCCGGTGTCTTTGTCACGATCCATGGTCAGATAATAAAGTCCGAGCACGATGTCTTGGCTGGGAACGATGATCGGCTTGCCGTTGGCCGGGCTGAGGGTGTTGTTGGTGGACATCATCAGGACTCGGGCTTCCAGCTGGGCTTCCAGGGACAACGGTACATGTACGGCCATCTGGTCGCCATCGAAGTCGGCATTGAAAGCGGCGCAGACCAGCGGATGAAGCTGAATGGCCTTGCCCTCGATCAATAATGGCTCGAAGGCCTGGATTCCCAACCGGTGCAAGGTCGGTGCCCGGTTCAAAAGCACCGGGTGTTCGCGGATGACTTCTTCGAGAATGTCCCAGACTTCGGGGCGCTCCTTTTCCAGCATTCGCTTGGCCGCCTTGATGGTAGTCGCCATGCCGTAAAGTTCCAACTTGGCGTAGATGAAGGGCTTAAACAGCTCCAGCGCCATCTTTTTGGGTAAGCCGCACTGATGCAGCATCAGTTCCGGCCCGACCACGATCACCGAGCGGCCGGAATAATCGACGCGCTTGCCAAGCAGATTTTGGCGGAATCGGCCCTGCTTGCCCTTGAGCATGTCCGAAAGCGATTTCAATGGCCGCTTGTTGGCGCCAGTAATGGCCCGTCCGCGGCGGCCGTTGTCAAACAATGCGTCAACGGATTCCTGGAGCATCCGCTTTTCATTGCGGACGATTATTTCGGGCGCCTTCAGCTCGATTAGCCTTTTCAGGCGATTGTTGCGATTAATGACACGGCGGTAAAGATCGTTCAGATCCGAGGTTGCGAAGCGGCCACCGTCTAACGGCACCAGAGGGCGCAACTCGGGCGGAATGACCGGGATCACCTCAAGGATCATCCATTCCGGCCGGGCCCCGGAAGAGATAAAGGACTCGGCCAGCTTCAATCGTTTCACCAGCTTCTTGCGCTTGGCCTCCGAGTTGGTTTCCTTGAGGTCAATGCGAAGGTTGTCTCGTTCCTCCTCCAGGTCGATAGCCGACAGCATTTCACGCAACGCTTCGGCACCGATGCCGACGGTGAAGGCGTCCTCGCCGTATTCCTCGACCGCAGTTTGGTATTCTTCCTCGCTGAGAGATTGATGAAGCTCAAGGGGCGTCAGGCCCGGTTCGATGACCACGTAGGTTTCAAAATAAAGGACACGTTCCAGGCTTTTTAAGGTCATATCAAGCAGCAGACCAATCCTGGACGGCAACGACTTCATGAACCAGATGTGGGCAACAGGCGAAGCCAGTTCGATATGCCCCATGCGCTCGCGCCGGACCTTTTGCAGGGTTACCTCGACACCACATTTTTCGCAGGTAATACCTTTGTATTTCATGCGTTTGTATTTGCCGCACAGGCATTCGTAATCCTTGGTCGGGCCAAAGATTCGGGCGCAGAACAGACCATCCCTCTCCGGCTTGAAGGTCCTGTAGTTGATGGTTTCCGGCTTCTTGATCTCGCCGAACGACCACGACCTGATTCGCTCGGGCGAGGCAATTGAAATTTTGATATGGTCAAACCGTTGGGTGGCGCCAACCTGACCGAAAATCTTTGTCAATTCATTCATCTATTCGTCTCCTAGCGCCAGCCGCGGTTAAGTGAGTTCCACATTAAGGCCAAGGGAATGCAGTTCCTTGACCAAAACGTTGAATGATTCCGGAATGCCGGCCTCGAAGGTGTCGTCGCCGCGAACAATGGCTTCGTAGACCTTGGTGCGGCCCGAAACGTCATCCGATTTGACCGTCAGCATTTCTTGAAGCGTATAAGCGGCGCCGTAGGCTTCCAGCGCCCAGACCTCCATTTCGCCGAACCTTTGGCCGCCGAACTGCGCTTTGCCGCCCAATGGCTGTTGTGTGACCAAGCTGTAGGGGCCGATGGACCGGGCGTGAATCTTGTCGTCGACAAGATGATGGAGCTTCAACATATAGATGTAGCCCACGGTCACCTGCCGGTCGAACTGTTCGCCGCTGCGGCCGTCGATCAACGTGACCTGGCCAGAACTGCTGAGGCCGGCCTTTTCCAGCATTTCGACGATATCGTCCTCGTGCGCGCCGTCAAAAACCGGAGAAGCAATCGGCAGGCCGCCCCGGAGGTTTTCGGAAAGTTCAAGAATTTCCTCCTCATTGAGACCGGATATGTTCTCCCGGTAGGATTCGGCCCCGTAGAAATCCTTGAGCTTGTCTTTGATTTTTTTGATGTTGACCGGGGAATCGCCGACGTCCAACAGCTCTCCGATCTGCCGGCCAAGACCGGCGCAGGCCCATCCCAAATGGGTTTCCAAAATCTGGCCGACGTTCATGCGTGACGGAACGCCCAGCGGATTAAGCACGATATCGATGGGCGTGCCGTCCTCAAGGTAGGGCATGTCTTCAATCGGAACGATCTTGGAAATAACGCCCTTGTTGCCATGGCGGCCGGCCATTTTGTCGCCGGGCTGCAGCTTGCGCTTCACCGCGACGAAGACCTTGACCATCTTCATTACGCCAGGGCTGAGGTCGTCACCACGCTGCAACTTATCGACTTTGTTCTCAAACCGCTCCTGGAGCTTGGCGATATCAGCCTCGAACTGGCCTTTCAGGGCCTCGATATCTTTCATCACCTTGTCATTGGCGACAAGGATTTGCGAGCATTGACCAGGGGTGTAGCTGTCCAACACTTCATCGTTCAGCCTAGTGCCGGACTTCAGGCCCTCGGGCCCACCGGCCGCTTTCTTGTTAAGGAGAAGCGCCTTTAGCCGCACCTGGAAGCTACGTTCGAGAATGGCACGTTCGTCATCGCGGTCCTTGGCAAGCCGTTCGATCTCGGATCGTTCAATCGCCAGGGCGCGCTCGTCCTTGTCAACGCCGCGGCGTGAAAACACCCGGACCTCGACCACCGTGCCGCTGACCCCTGGGGGCAACTTAAGCGAGGTGTCGCGTACATCTGAAGCCTTTTCGCCGAAGATGGCTCGAAGCAGTTTTTCCTCGGGTGTCATCGGGCTCTCGCCCTTGGGCGTAACCTTGCCGACCAGTATATCTCCCGGTTCGACCTCGGCGCCGATATAAACGATACCGGCCTCATCAAGATTCTTTAACGCCTCTTCGCCGACGTTCGGGATGTCACGGGTAATTTCCTCCTGGCCCAGCTTGGTATCCCGGGCCATGACCTCGAATTCCTCGATATGTATGGAGGTAAAAACGTCGTCGCGGACGATGCGCTCGGATATCAGGATCGAATCCTCAAAGTTGTAGCCCTGCCAAGGCATGAAGGCGACAAGTACGTTCCGTCCCAAGGCCAGGTCGCCCAAGTCGGTGGACGGCCCGTCGCCAATGGTGTCGCCGGCATTGACCCGGTCGCCGACCTTCACCAGCGGGCGCTGGTGTAGATAGGTGTTCTGGTTCGAGCGCTGAAACTTCAGAAGGTTGTAAATATCAACCCCGGTTTCCGAGTGGGATTTTTCCTCTGTGGCGCTGATGACGATACGGGTGGCGTCGACCTGGTCGACGATGCCGGAACGCTTGGCAACGATGGTCACCCCTGAATCGCGGGCGACGGCGAACTCCATACCCGTGCCGACCAGCGGCGCCTCGGTTTGGATCAAGGGCACCGCCTGGCGTTGCATGTTGGATCCCATCAGGGCCCGGTTAGCGTCGTCGTTTTCCAGGAACGGGATCAACGCAGTCGCCACCGACACCAATTGCTTAGGCGACACGTCAATGAATTCAATGTCTCCGGGACGCGCCATCACGAAGTCGCCGCCCTTGCGGCAACTGATCAGATCTTGGGTGAAGACGCTCTTTTCATCGATTTCAGCGTTGGCCTGAGCGATCGTGTACTTTCCTTCCTCCATGGCCGAGAGATACACGACTTCTTTGCCGACTTTGCTGTTTTCGACCCTGCGGTAAGGCGTCTCGATAAAGCCGTATTTGTTGACCCGGGCATAGGTGGCGAGGCTGTTGATAAGCCCGATATTCGGGCCCTCGGGAGTCTCGATCGGGCAAATCCGGCCGTAATGGGTCGGGTGCACGTCGCGGACCTCGAAACCGGCGCGTTCGCGTGTCAAACCGCCCGGGCCAAGGGCCGAAAGACGCCGTTTGTGGGTAATCTCAGACAACGGGTTGGTCTGATCCATGAACTGGCTGAGCTGCGAGGAGCCGAAAAATTCGCGCACCGCCGCCGCCGCCGGCTTGGCATTGATCAGATCCTGCGGCATTACCGTATCGATGTCTACGGAGCTCATGCGTTCCCGGATGGCGCGTTCCATGCGCAAAAGGCCGATCCGGTACTGGTTTTCCATCAATTCCCCGACCGAGCGGACCCGGCGGTTGCCGAGATGGTCGATATCGTCGATGTCGCCGCGGCCGTCTTTCAGTTCCACCATGGTCCGAACTACTTCGAGGATGTCTTCCTTGCGCAACACCCGAACGGAATCATCGGTTTGAAAACCCAACCGCGAGTTCATCTTAACCCGACCAACGGCGGAGAGGTCGTAACGTTCGGAATCGAAGAACAGGCTGTTGAACAACGCTTGCGCCGTTTCCAAAGTCGGCGGTTCGCCCGGCCGCATAACGCGGTAAATGTCGATCAATGCTTCTTCCCGTGTGGCGTTCTTGTCCACCGCAAGGGTATTGCGGATATAGGGGCCGACGGTGACGTGATCGATGGCGAGGGTAGAAATTTTATCAATTTTGGCGTTGTCCAGAACCTCAATCGTTTCCTCGGTGATTTCGTCGCCGGCCTCGACATAAATCTCGCCTGTCTTTTCATTGACAATGTCGGTGGCGATATAACGTCCGATCAAATCTTCCGTCGCCACCAATTGCTCTTTCAAGCCCTTCTGTTCCAGTTCTCGAATCAGCCGCGGCGTCAACTTAGTTCCCGCCTTGACCACGGCGCGGTTGGTCTTGGCGTTGACCAGATCACTGGTTAACTTAACGCCACGCATACGGGCACCGTTGAATTCCGTCTTCCAGCTCTTCTTTTTGACCCGATTGAAATAGAACTGTTTATAGAAGTAATCGAGGATGTCTTCGGGAGAGAGTCCTGTGGCTTCTTCGGGTGTCAGGGGTTTATCGGCGACGGCGCGCCGTTGGCGGAGCTTTTGAGTTTCCTCGCTGTCCAATGCCATCAACAAGGTTGTTACCGGAAGCTTACGGCGGCGGTCTATGCGGACGAACACCAGGTCCTTGGCGTCGAATTCAAAATCAAGCCAGGAACCGCGATAGGGAATAATGCGCGCCGTGAACAGGAACTTTCCGGACGAATGCGTCTTGCCCTTATCGTGGTCGAAAAATACGCCGGGCGAGCGGTGCATTTGCGAAACGATCACCCGTTCCGTGCCGTTGATGACGAAAGTGCCATTGGGGGTCATGAGCGGCATATCGCCCATGTAGACGTCTTGTTCCTTGACGTCGCGAATGGACCGGGATTGAGTGTCCTCGTCTATGTCCCAGACGACCAGCCGCAAGGTCACCTTCAAAGGCGCCGCATAGGTCATTCCCCGTTGCTGACATTCCTCGACATCATATTTCGGTTGTTCGAATTCGTACCCGACGAATTCCAGGGTGCCGCGCTCAGAGAAATCCTTGATCGGAAAAACCGATTTGAAGACCTCCTGCAGGCCGCTGTCGGTCCGCTGATTGGCTTCCGTTTCCCTTTGTAGGAACTGCTCATAGGAGGTCTTTTGGACCTCGATCAGGTTGGGCATTTCAACAGCCGCCGCCAGACGGCCGAAATATTTCCGCACGCGCTTGCGGCCCGTGAAGGATTTTTCCATTACCGTTCCTCACGCTCCATATCTATTGGCCTCTCTCCCGTACAGCCACCGCTGCCGTACGCAGAGAAGCCCCGTTTTTGCTGTCCGGGCGTCCCAATTCCAAAGGGGTCATATAGACCCTGGTTGGGGCTGCCCGGCGGGACAAGGGCATCCACTTTACCGGCCGCGGCAAGGCCAATTCGGGTGGATGCCTGTTCGTTTCGGAGAAGCCGGTGTTTCCGGAGTGATCATCGGCAACGGCAACTCCAACATTTTTTTAACGCGGCGCCGGGCCCCTGGCCCGGCAAGACCACGCTATTTCAATTCGACCGTGGCGCCGACCTCTTCCAGCTTCTTCTTTATTTCCTCGGCCTCTTCCTTCTTGACGGCTTCCTTGATCGGCTTCGGCGCCGATTCGACCAGTTCCTTGGCCTCTTTCAGGCCAAGCTGGGTAACGGCACGCACTTCCTTGATGACGTTGATCTTTTTGTCACCGACAGCAGCCAAGATGATGTCGAACGAATCCTTTTCGGCGTCCGCATCTCCGCCACCTTCAGCAGCGGCGCCCCCGGCGGCAATGACCACCGGCGCGGTAGCGGAAACACCCCATTTTTCCTCAAGCATCTTGGAAAGCTCCGCGGCTTCCATGACGGTCAAGGCGGAAAGATCGTCTGCGATTTTTTCTAAGTTAGCCATTATTTATAACTCCTTGGGCTTGAACTTTGTTGATACCGGGACTTCGGCTTCACGCGGCCTCGCCCGTTGCGCCTTGAGCGCCCAATACCTGGGCGACTTGACCCGCGGGCGCCTGCAGCACGCCGGCGATGCGGGTCGCCGGTGTGCTGAGCATGGCAACAGTTTTCGCTCTCAATTCATCCAACGACGGCAAGCTGGCCAGCGCCTTGACGCTGGCGACATCAAGCTGTTCATCACCGAGGGCGCCGCCCAAGACGATGAGCTTGTCATTGGTCTTGGAGAAATCAACAGCCGCCTTCGCCGCCGCCACCGGATCCTCGGAATAGGCAATGGCCGTCGGACCGGTGAAGTATTCCTCCAGGGGTTGGTAAATCGTACCTTCGAGAGCGCGACGCGTGAGCCGATTTTTGGTCACTTTGAAGCTGGCCCCCGCTTCGCGCATTCGATCGCGAAGATCGCCCATATCGGCCACCGTCAACCCGGAATAGTGGGTGACGACGACGATGGATGCCTCCTCGAACGTTTTATGCAGCGAAGCGACCATGTCTTCTTTTTGTGCTCGGTCCACTTAATCGTCTCCAGTTCTTGGCGGCCGACCGATCAACCTGGGCCGAACCGCCGTTGCACCACGATCCCCGAGGGGGCCCAACGGGCCGATTACGGGAATCGGCTCGCCTGTCCAGTGCAACAGTTCAAGCCGCTCGCAACCGCCTCAAAGACGATTGAAAACGGAACTTACACCGTCTCGGCAGGCGGGATGTTCCCCTTAAACCGTCACATAGGAACGCGACGGCACCTGCTGTCTCGGACAGGTCGGGAGCATCCAACTTGGCACTCCCTCCACCGTCTTGACCTTCATGGGTGGCCAAGGCGGCAATTCAAAAACCTCCTCCCGGCACTGCCGGGATCAAACATTCAGGCGTCAGCCCCTGAGTCCAGTGACATCCAGCCGAACACCCGGCCCCATGGTCGAGGTCAGGCTGACGCGCTTTAAATACGTTCCCTTAACGCCGCTCGGCTTTGCCTTGATGATGGCGCCGACGAAAGCGGCAACATTTTCAGTCAAATGATCCGAGGAAAAACTCACCTTGCCGACACCGGCATGGATGATGCCTTCCTTTTCCACACGAAATTCTATCTGCCCCGCCTTCGCCGCCTTGATGGCATTTGTAACGTCCGGCGTTACGGTGCCGAGCTTTGGATTGGGCATCAGCCCCTTGGGTCCGAGAATTTTGCCCAGCTTGCCAACCACAGCCATCATGTCCGGCGTCGCAATACAACGGTCGAAACCGGTTTCCCCTTTTTCGATTTTCTCCGCCAGGTCTTCGGCTCCGACAAATTCGGCGCCCGCGGCTTCGGCTTCCTTGGCTTTGTCGCCCTTGGCGAAAACGGCGACTTTCAGGGCCTTGCCGGTACCATGGGGCAAGGTCACGGTCCCACGCACCATTTGATCGGCATGCTTGGGATCAACCCCAAGATTGATGGCAACCTCGACCGTCTCGTCCAACTTGGTGGTCGCTGCGTCCTTGATGATCTTGACGGCGTCGGGGATTTTATAGCTGGCATCGCGGTCAATGTTTTCGTAGGCCTGCTTCAGACGCTTTCCGTATTTTCCCATGGCCTTACTCCTGAACCTCGATACCCATGGACCGGGCCGAGCCGGCAATCATCCGGCAGGCGGCTTCAATATCCTTGGTGTTGAGATCAACCATCTTCTTTTCGGCAATTTCGCGGACCTGTTTCATGGTCACGATGCCTACGGGTTCCTTGCCGGGCTCCTCGGCAGCCTTTTCCAGCCGCGCCGCTTTTTTCAGAAAATAACTGGCAGGCGGAGTCTTAGTGATGAAACTGAAAGAGCGGTCCTGATAAACTGAAATCACGCAAGGAATCGGCATTCCCGGTTCTATGTTCTGGGTTTCCGCATTGAAGGCCTTGCAGAACTCCATGATGTTCAGACCAGCCTGACCGAGCGCCGGACCAATGGGCGGCGACGGATTGGCCTGGCCTGCCGGTACCTGCAGTTTGATGAAACCCGTTACTTTTTTCGCCATTTCATTGCCTCAAATCTTGCTATTCAGAGTGGCGTGGTGCGGCCATGGCGGGCCTCCCACACCGGATAAAGTCAGAGTTTCGCAACTTGCGCATATTCCAGTTCGACAGGGGTCGCGCGGCCAAAAATAGAGACCGCGACCTTGAGCCGCGCCCTTTCCTCGTCCACTTCCTCGACCAAGCCGTTGAACGAGTTGAAGGGCCCATCACAAACCCGAACCTGCTCGCCGACCTCAAAAGTGACCGAAGGCTTGGGCCGGTCGATCCCTTCTTGCACCTGATGCATGATATGCTCGGCCTCGCGATCGGAAATCGGGGTCGGGCGCCCCTTGCCACCAAGAAAATCGGTGACCTTGGGAGTATTTTTCACCAGATGCCAGGTTTCGTCCGTTAATTCCATATGCACCAGCACGTATCCGGGAAAGAACTTGCGTTCGGATTGAACCTTTGAACCGCGGCGCATTTCCACGACTTCTTCCACAGGCACCAGAACCTGCAGGATTTCCTCATCCATACCGCTTTGTTTGGCCTGTTCCTCGATAGATTGAGCGACCTTCTTCTCAAATCCCGAATACACGTGGATCACGTACCAACGAGCAGCCATTCCGTTCAGCCCCCGAGCCCGAAAACCAATTTGACGCCGAATTGCAGGATTTGATCGACAATCAGAAAAAATATGGACGCCAGAACCACAAACAGAAACACCATCGCCGTCGAGATGCCCGTTTCCTTGCGGGTCGGCCAAGTCACCTTGGAGGCCTCCTGGCGGACTTCTTGAATGAATTCTGCTGGTGATGTCTTCATTATCGCCTGTCAAATAAACCTGTTTCCATGCCTCAAAACCGGGGTTGGATTCGCTTCTTTCTCAAAGGTTGGCAGGGGCAGAAGGATTTGAACCCTCGACCTGCGGTTTTGGAGACCGCCGCTCTACCAACTGAGCTATACCCCTAATCCTTTTGTTCGAGGCCTTTTCTCCTTAGCGTCCCAGCCCTCGCCTCAACCGGCAAATGGCTATTCCGTGATTTTGGCGACGACGCCGGCGCCCACCGTGCGGCCGCCTTCGCGGATGGCGAAACGCAGGCCTTCGTCCATGGCGATCGGCGCGATCAGTTCGACCTCCATGGTCACGTTGTCGCCCGGCATCACCATCTCGGTGTTCTTCGGCAGCTCCACCGTCCCCGTCACGTCCGTGGTGCGGAAGTAAAACTGCGGACGGTAGTTCCCGAAAAACGGCGTGTGACGCCCGCCTTCCTCCTTGGTCAGGATATAGGCCTCGCACGTGAACTTGGTGTGCGGCGTGATCGAGCCCGGCTTCGCCAAAACCTGGCCGCGCTCAACCTCTTCGCGCTTGGTGCCGCGCAACAGAATGCCGACGTTCTCGCCGGCCTCGCCTTCGTCCAACAACTTCCTGAACATCTCGACGCCCGTGCATGTCGTCTTCTGCGTCTCCTTGATGCCGACGATCTCGATCTCCTCGCCAACCTTAACCACGCCACGCTCGATCCGCCCCGTGACAACCGTGCCGCGGCCCGAGATGGAAAATACGTCCTCGATCGGCATCAGATAAGGCTGGTCCTTCGGACGGTCCGGCTGCGGAATGTAGTTGTCGACCGCCTCCATCAGCTTCAGAACCGAATTCTTGCCCGTCTCTTCGTCGCCGCCTTCCAGCGCCGCCAGGGCCGAGCCCGGGATGATCGGAATATCGTCGCCGGGAAATTCGTAAGACGTCAAAAGCTCGCGGATCTCAAGCTCGACAAGCTCTAGCAACTCCGGGTCGTCAACCTGGTCGACCTTGTTCAGGTAAACCACGATCGCCGGAACACCCACCTGGCGCGCCAAGAGAATGTGCTCGCGCGTCTGCGGCATCGGGCCGTCGGCCGCCGAAACAACCAAAATCGCGCCGTCCATCTGCGCCGCCCCGGTGATCATGTTCTTCACATAGTCCGCATGACCCGGGCAATCCACGTGCGCATAGTGGCGGTTCTCCGTTATGTATTCGACGTGCGCCGTGGCGATGGTAATGCCCCGCTCACGTTCCTCCGGCGCCTTGTCGATCTCGTCAAAAGCCACGAACTCGGTACCCCCCGTCTCCGCCAAAATCTTGGTGATCGCCGCCGTCAACGTCGTCTTGCCATGGTCAACATGACCAATCGTCCCGACGTTGCAGTGCGGCTTCGTCCGTTCAAACTTTTCCTTAGCCAT
>CAZVFL010000048.1:12712-16897 GCA_964626025.1 uncultured Thalassospiraceae bacterium | reverse complement strand
TGGCGGCCTTCTGGCGGCCCGACAGCTCCCGGTAATCGTCTTTCATGCGCGCCATTGAGGTGTGTGCTCCCGACACGGGGCCGAAATCCTGACGGCCCGTTTTACAACATTGAAAGTTAACCGAATCTTACGAAAAAAAGCTTATGAGTGCTACCCTTGCGTACTATATGGGACGGCATAGGAGGCCACGGAATCCATGGGTTGTCGCATGGCGGTGACGGGATTGGCGGCGGCACTGTTCGCCTGGCTTCTGCTTGCCCCGAAAATTCTATCGGCCGGTGAAATCCATCTCGTCCAAACCGGTCCTGAAGGCCCCGGCCCGGTCCAACAAGACCAGCCGCAACCATCCCAAAAAAAGCAGATCCGGTCCTACCTGCATCCGATCCGGAAATTCACCATCGCTATCCCGCCTGGGGCCGATTTCACGGAAAAAGGCGAGGCCGTCCAGGTCACGATCCGCTCGCGCAAGGGATTCATGATCAACATTCAGACCGGTGACGCGAACCCAAAGGCGACGTTGTCTGAGATGGTGGCTAAGCTCGAAGCGCAGTATTTGGGGCAGGGGAAGCCCTGGTCGCGGAAAATCAATGAAGGCCCTTCGACGGTGGCCGGCCTTGAAGGGCTCGAAGCCCAATACGAAGGCGCCGGCACCCGGGTCAAGGTGATTATCGCCCGTGGCCGAAAGACGGACTTCGTCTTCATGTTTTTCGCGCCCCAGGATCTGTTTGATAAATTGAAACCGGAATTCGAGTGGGTACTGGCCAATTTCCGGCCGAGCCCGGCGGACCTGATGACAGCTGCGGAGCCGCGCCCGCAGTCCGCCAAGGCCGTTCCCAAGGCGGCCGCCAAAACCAAGCGGTTTTCCGAACCCGGATACGGCTACACGATCCAGTATCCCGGCGATTGGGTGGCGACGAAAACCTCCGCCACCATAGCCACCTTCAGCGGCAAGGAAGGGACGACCGCCTTCCAGGCCGTGATCGCCATTCAGAACGTGCAGCCGCCTTCGGCGAAAACCCCGGAGCAAGCCGTCCAGCAGGCGTTGGTGGGGATGATCGCCTCCCTAAGGAACAAGGCCGTCGACGTTTCGATCATCGGCGAGCAACCGTTGACCTATAAGAACGGCCAGATAAACCTCGCCGGGCGGCAGATGGTGGTGGCCTTCACCCATGCCGGCCAGCGTTACCGCAGATGGGCGCTGGTTTTGCTCCGACCGACCGGAACGGTCGCCCACATCTGGTCCTATACGGCGCCGAACAAGCAATACGAAACATTCTGGCCGCTGGCCGACGCCATGCTCCAATCCTGGACGATCCAGCCCGGGAGCGGCTAATGCGGCCGATAGTTTCTTTTTTAGCGGGTTTAATCGTATCGGCGGCGATCGGGCCGGGGTCTCCTTTGGCGGCGGAAACCACGGCTAATCAAAGCGCAGACGATCTGGTCCGGTATTTCGACACCATCGTTTTTCAAACCGAATTCAAAGACATCCAGCCGTCGAGGGTGATCAAGAAATGGACCGGACCGATCCGCTTGGCGATCCGGGCCTTTGAAGAGGTGTTCGACGAAAAGGAAGGGCGCGAAATCGTTCGTTTGAAACAGGTGCAGGTTAAAAAACCCCATCTCAAATTCATCAAAAAGCACCTCAACAGCCTGGTCCGGGCAACGGGCCTGAAAACCGAAGACTCGAAAAAAACCGGCGAGCCACCGAATTTAATGATCAATTTCGTGCCCCGCCACCAGATGGGGAACCCCAATCTGGCCAAGGTCAATCCGAAGCTTTTAAGAAAGCTGGCGGCCGAAGGCGGATGCTATTTCCTGATGTGGGCTGACGGCAAATCCGGGAACATAAAAGAAGCCATCATCGTCGTTAATGCAGAGCGTTTATTGATTCGCATAAATCATTGTTTATTAGAGGAAATGACCCAAAGTTTGGGCCTGCCCAATGACAGCAATACGATCCCTGAATCCATCTTCAGCGACCGCAGCCGCCGCACCGATTTGACCCGCTCCGATCTGATTGTATTAAAGACCCTTTACGACCCCCGGATGAAAGCCGGCACGCCCCGCGAAGATGCCCTGAAAATGGCCAAAAAAATCATCGGCGAACTGAACGCAACCTTGCCCTGATTCCGTTTTCTCGTCTGCACCCGAAGGCTTTGCCGCCCGGCCGCTAACTGTTTGTTAAGCATAATTGATTAGCGATATTGCCGGGGACCTGTGCGGGAACGCTTCAACGTCTTGGCGTTCGCGACTGGGCAGCGCAAATCGCGACGGGTTACAACGTGGGCATCATCAACCGAAAGACCGACGAACAAGCAGGCGGGCAACCGGAGACCGGTGCCATTGCCGCCATGCCGAGCGGTTTTTTTGACATGGCGGTGGCGACGGTGTTCATCAACATCCTGGGCCTCGCCATGCCGTTGGCTCTGTTGCAGGTTATCGACCGAGTCATCCCCGAAAAGGATGACGTCACCCTGAATTGGATGATTGCCGGCGTTGGCTGCGCCATCGTCCTGGAGGCGTTGTTGCGCATCGGCCGGTCGTATGCCGGCGGTTGGATGGGGGCCCGTTACGAACACCGGACAGGTTGCAGCGCGCTTGAGCAGTTGCTCGGCTCCAATATCACGGATTTTGAAAAACGCGGCGCCGGCGCCTATCTGGAGCGCTTGAATGCCTTGGCGGCGCTTCGGGAATTCTTTTCCGGTCCCGTGGCCGGGACTGTTTTTGATCTTCCCTTCGTCGTCCTTTATTTGGGCGTCATTTTCTATCTGGCCGGGCCCCTGGTCCTGGTCCCGGTGGCCTTGATCGTCCTGTTTGCCGGCGGCGCCTTGACCTTGCGGCGGCTGAGGAAGACGTTGGAAGTGCGGATGCTCGCAGAGGATCGGCGGTTCGGCTTCATCATCGAAATCCTGAGCGGCATTCACACCGTCAAGGGCCTGGGCATGGAAGAACAAATGCTCAGGCGTTACGAGCGGCTGCAGGAAACCTCCGCCGACGCCGACTACCAGGTCGCCAAGCAAAAGGCCTCGGCGCTGAGCCTGGGCACGTTTCTTTCCGGGCTTGCCGTCTTTGGCGTTGCCGGTTTCGGGGCGCTCCAGGTCACCGGCGGGAGCCTGACCGTTGGCGGGCTTTTGGCCTCGATCATACTTGCCGGGCGCGCCGTTCAACCGATGGAAAATGCCGCCGGCTTGTGGACCCGCTTCCAGGACACCAGGCTGGCCCGCGAAAGGCTCGGCGAATTATTCCAACTGCCCAAGGAAAAACCCACCGGGCTTATGGAACTGCCACCCATAAAGGGCACCATAGATTTACAGAACCTGACCTTCAGTTTCGGCAAGGGCAAGGATGGCGAGGATTTACCGCCGGTCTTCAAAAACGTGAATTTGAGCGTTGAGGCCGGCGAGACCGTCGGTATCGTCGGCGCCAGCGCCAGCGGCAAGACAACGCTGCTGTATTTGATGATGGGCGTCTTTACCCCGATGGAAGGCACCGCCCGCGTTGACGGTTATGACCTTCGCGAGTGCGATCCCACGAACATCCGCCATCAGGTGGCCTATTTACCCCAAGAGGCGGTGGTGTTCAAAGGCACGCTTTTGGAAAACCTCACCATGTTCCGGGATGACCGCGCCAATGATGCGCTCGACATCGCCAAGCTTCTGGGGCTTGACAACGTCGTCGCCAGTTTGCCCCAGGGCTACGACACGCCCATCGGCGAGGGGGTGGACGACAAACTTCCACGGGGGACCCGGCAACGCATCGCCATTGCCCGGGCGCTGGTTGATAAGCCGCGCATCCTTTTGTTCGACGAAGCCAATTCCTTCATCGATGGCGCCGGCGACGCCTTGTTGCGAGACTTGTTGTCGCGGCTGAAGGCCCGGGTCACGCTGATTATGGTCACCCAACGTCCGTCGATGTTGAGACTGGCCGACAGGATTATTGAAATCCGTGACGACACATTGTTCGAGCATGATTTGAGCCAAGACCGTGCCGGAACGCCCGCGCCTAAGCAGCCGCAAATGCAGCCGGAGGGGGCATGACAGCTGTTTCTGCCAACGGCGGCCGGTTGAACGGAGGCTCGCCAGAGCTTTCGAAGACCCCGGTTCCGCCTGTGACGGACCGGCGAGAGGGGTTTCCCGGCGACCGCGCCCTTGTGGGAATTAGCGAGCCGACGGATCTTTCGGCCTC
>CAZVFL010000048.1:0-12702 GCA_964626025.1 uncultured Thalassospiraceae bacterium | reverse complement strand
GGCCTCGTTGCTGCCTTTGCTGGAAGCCCTGGGTTGGCAGGGGGACCCCCACAAAGTGGCGGAGGCCCTTCCGCATTTCGTCGAGGACTTCGATATCACC
Organism: uncultured Thalassospiraceae bacterium; assembly: GCA_964626025.1. Classification (GTDB taxonomy): domain Bacteria; phylum Pseudomonadota; class Alphaproteobacteria; order Rhodospirillales; family Casp-alpha2; genus Casp-alpha2. The sequence goes on along the minus strand of CAZVFL010000048.1, from coordinate 12,602 downwards.
TCGTTCCGCAATGTATTGGTGGCGCTCGGCTATCAAAGCGATGCCATGGAAACGAAACCAAGCGCCCTCAAGCCCGATATGTTCCCATTACTGTTTCTGCCCGAAGGACGCGAAGCGTTGGTGTTGTTGAGCCTGGATGCCGATCATATGGAGGCCTTCGACAGCGCCGTTTCGCGCTACGTCCAAATGCCCAGAGAGGATTGGAACGGAACGGCCTACTTCTTCAGCCCTCTGGACGCCGACGAAGAGCTTTCCGGCGACGACGCGGGGGACTGGTTCCGGGGCCTCGGCGGGCGCTTTAAAGGCCTGGCATACCAGACGTTCGGCATCACCTTGCTTCTCAATCTGTTGGCGCTGGCGGCGCCGTTGTTCGTAATGGCGGTTTACGACATGGTGATCGCAGGCGGATCCGCCGGCCTCATGCCCTATTTGGCTGTCGGTGCCGGGATTGCGGTTCTATGCGATATGGCCTTCAGGTCCGTTCGGTCCAGGATTTTTTCCTTCGTCGGGGCCCGGCTGGACCATATCGTCGGCATAGAGGTATTCCGTAAAATTCTTCATCTGCCGGCGTCCTTGATCGAACGGGCCGTGATCGGCGCGCAGGTATCTCAAATCAGGGATTTCGAAACGGTCCGCAAATTTTTTGCCGGCCCCCTGGCACCGGTAGTGTTCGAGCTTCCCTTCGTTCTCGTTTTCATCGCCGTCATCGCCTATCTGGGCGGTTCGATCGCCATAGTGCCGATCGTCATACTGTCCCTGACCGGGGTTATCGGATTGGCCGCCATGCCCAAAATCAGTGAAACCGTCACCCGGGCGGCCTCCTCGGCAAGACAAAAGCATGAGCTGACCGTCGAAACGCTGAACGGCATGCGGGCGATCAAATACTGCGGCGCCGAGGCCACCTGGCTTCGACGATACCGCAGCCTCTCGGCCCGGGCGGCCCTTCAAGGTTTTTATTCGACGCTGCTGTCTTCCCTCCTGGAGACCCTTTCCTATGTGGTCATGGTCGTTGCCGGGTTCGCCACCGTGGCCTTGGGGGTTGGGCCGGTCCAGGAAGGCGATATGACCCTGGGCGCCCTGGTGGCCTGCCTGATTCTGGTTTGGCGGGCATTGCAGCCGCTGCAAACCTGGCTGGCGTCCCTGACCCGCTTGACCCAGATGGAAACAGGCATCGATCACCTCAATTCCTTGATGGGCATCCGGCAGGTGGGTGGGGTCTCTCCGCTGGCCCGCTCGAAAGACCGGGTCAAAGGCAGCGTCGTGTTTTCAAACGTGTCGATCCGCTACGAACAGGATTCTCCGCCGGCTCTTGAAAGCGTCAATTTCGACATAAGAAGCGGGAAGGTCGTTGCCGTCCTCGGCAGCAACGGCGCCGGCAAGTCGACCCTGCTCAAGCTGCTGGCCGGGATTTACCAGCCCGATGAGGGAAGCATCCAGATCGACAACAGGGACATCCGCGACATCAGCGCCGCCGAACTGCGCCAATCGATCGCCTATGTGCCCCAGACACCGCAGTTTTTCTATGGCACCATCGCCCAGAACCTTCGCCTTGCCAATCCCACCGCCACCGACGACGACCTTCGCTGGGCGCTCCGCCAGGCCGGCGCCTTGGAAGACATCGAGGCCCTGGAACAAGGTTCCGGCGAATGGAAACGCAGCGGCTGGGACGTAAGGCTCGGAGACCGTGGGGCCGGGCAGGCGTCACCCGGGCTGTTGCAACGGCTCAACCTGGCGCGGGGATACCTGAAACGGGCGCCGATCGTATTATTGGATGAACCGGGCAACGGCTTGGACATCAAGGGCGATCAGGCCTTGTTAAGGGCGCTGGCCAACCTCAGGGGTCAAACCACCGTTTTCATCGTTACCCACCGGCCATCCCACCTGAAGATGGCCGATAAGATCATTTGGCTGGAATACGGCAGCGTCCGCTCCGTCGGGCGGCCGAAGGTCGTGATGCAGAAAACCCGCGGGATGTTATGAGCGATTTGACCGCAAAACCCGGAACGACCAATGCCCTGCGCCCGGGCGGCCGGCAGGCCAGGGTCATGGCCCAGTCCCTGGCCTTGGTCGAGGAAAGCGGCCCGGCCCTGGCAAGGAAAACCCTGGCCGCGGCCGGGTTGGGGTTCTTGGCCCTGTTGGCTTGGGCCGGATTTATTGAAATCGATGACGCGACCAAGGTCTTCGGTCAGGTCATCCCGGCCGGAGACGCCGAGACGGTTCTCCATCCCGATGGCGGGACGATCTCTGAAATCCTGGTCAGCGAAGGCGAGATCGTCGAACAGGGGCAAATTCTGATTCGTTTCGATGCCGGCGAAGCCAAGGCCGAACTGGAACAGATGGAAACCCGGCGTGCCGAAGTCGGATTAATGGCGGCGGCATTCAGGGCGCTTAGCAGCGGCGGCGAACCCGACTTTTCCTTCGTCGCGTCCGCTTATCAGCCCCAGGCGGAAAACGAGAAGCTCATTTTCGCCAACCTCAAGCAGTCGATGGAAAAACGCCGCAATGTCCTGAGCGCGCGGGCCGTCAACATGCAGGAGAAATTGGGCAATATCGCCGAACAGGAGAAAACCCTGGCCAAGAAAGCCAGCCTTCTGGAAGACGAGCTTGAATTGCGCCAAGACCTCTACAAAAAAGGGCAGGCGGCAAAGAAGGTATATTTAGAGGCCAAGCGGGATGTCGATAAGACCCACAGGGACCTGGCCGACTTGGCGGAATCCAGGAAACTGACCGCCGAGGCGCTTGAGGAGGCGCAAAACCGCTCATCGGAACTGGAAATCCGCTTCAAGGAAAAGGCCCTGGATGATTTAGGCATCGTGGCCGGCAGATTGGACGGTATCAACGAGTCCTTGGAAAAAATAGAAAATCGGGTGAGCCACCTTGAAATCCAGGCGCCGGCCAAGGGCGTCGTCAGGAGCGTCAGCAAACACGCCCTGGGTTCGATCATCGAACCGGGCTCGGTGGTTATTGAAATTCTTCCCCTTGGCGGCGATGCCGCCATTGAGGCCCGGATTGCGGTCAAGGATATAGACCGGGTCGGTATCGGCCAGCCGGTCACGGTTACGGTGAAAGCCCCCGGTTTTTCCCGATATGGCGGCATCACCGGAAAATTGACGGAAATTTCCTCTTCGACCCTCAACGACGGCAGGGGCAAGCCCTATTACAGGGGCATTGTCACCGTGGACCGGGATTTCGCCGGCGCCGGGCCGGAAAAGTTGACGTTGATGCCGGGCATGAAGGTCGAAGTGAAAATCAAGACCGGCTCGAAAAGGCTTTTCCAGCATCTTTGGAACTAGGTTCCCGCATCTTCCAGGACGGAAAACATTTCGTGGGCAAGATTGATGATCCGTTCGGTTTCCGACCACAGGTCGAGGCCGGAAATATCTTCAAGCGCCATCCAGGCCGCTTCCTGGGCATCGCCACCGGCGCTGAGCCGGCCCGGCCCCTGTCGGACGACGGCGAAAACATCGACCAGGGTAAAGTGATAGCGGACCTTGCCGTCGTCGTCGGCCTGGATTGAATCGACAACGTCCACCAACCCCAGGACGTCTATGTCCAGCCCGGTTTCCTCCCGGGTCTCCCGCCGGGCGGTGTCGAAAACGGTTTCGCCGAGCTTCTGGGCGCCGCCGGGCAGGCTCCATTGTCCCTGGCGGGGCGGGTTTCCGCGCCGGATCATCAACACGCCCTCAGCCCCCAACACCACCACGCCGACGCCGACGACCGGCCATTCGGGATATTCCCTGGACATTTCTCCGGTAACCTCCGAAATCCTGGCGAAAAAGCCCTGAAGTTTCAATCCTAAGGGACATTAATCTTCGTGTATGCCGTTAGTTAATATGGCGGCGGGGGATTAAAAAAATTATACTCGACCCACGAAGAGAAGGCTTTTACATGGCGGATACGATACTTCAACGGCAAACCTATCAGGCCGGGGACCGGATCTTCAAGGAAGGGGACGAGGGCAACATGGCCTATATCGTCCAGTCGGGCGAGGTGGAAATCTATAAGGAAATCGACGGCAAGGTGACGGTCCTGGGCACGATCGGCCAGGGCGGCATTTTCGGCGAGATGGCGTTGATCGATTCCAAGCCCCGGATGGCCACCGCCAGGGCCTCCAAGGGCGCGACCATCATTCTGGTCAACCGCGTCATGTTCGAGCAAAAGCTGAACAAGGCAGACCCGTTCATCAAGGGGCTGCTGAATATTCTCGTCAACCACGTCCGCACCATGGCCGATAAATAAAGGCCTTCGGGGGCCGGGCCCTCGGGCCGGCTTTTCCGCCTTGCCGCCGGCGCGGCGCGGTCATAGAATTTCTAATGAAAACAATCCGTTGCCGGATGGCTTTTTTTGTTTTTTTTGAGCGGATAAGCGGACAATCCTTGGATCATGAATAGCGAAGACCAAATACCGAAGACCAGTTCCGGCACCAACCCCGGGACGGATGCCGGCGACGAGCCGGCCCAAAAGCACACGCTCGGGTTCGGCCAGCGGATGCGCGCCTATTTCTTTGCCGGCATCCTGGTCATCGCGCCGATTTTCATCACCTTCTATCTGGCTTGGTTGTTCATCGGTTTCGTTGACAGCAAGATAACGCCGCTGCTGCCGGTTAAATACAACCCGGAAACCTATCTGCCGTTCGCCCTTCCCGGGCTCGGCCTGTTGATTCTGGTCCTGGTGCTGACGTTGGTGGGGGCGTTGACGGCCGGGTTCATGGGCCGGCTGTGGACCCGTTATTCGGAGGGAATGCTGGCCCGCATGCCGGTGATCCGGAACATCTATTCGGCCCTCAAGCAGATTCTGGAAACGGTGCTGGCCGATCACTCGGCGGCGTTCCGCGAAGCGGTGCTGGTCGAATACCCGCGCCGCGGCATCTGGGCCATCGCCTTCATCACCGGGCGCACCGAGGGCGAGGTCCAGAACATGACCGAGGAGGAATGCATCAACATCTTCCTGCCGACGACGCCCAACCCGACATCCGGGTTTTTGCTGTTCGTGCCGAAAAAGGACCTGATGCCCCTTTCCATGTCGGTGGAAGAGGCGATCAAGATGGTGATTTCCGGCGGCATCATCACGCCGCCCGACCGCCGCCCCCTGGAAGAACAGAAGGTGCCGCTGACCGCCGCCCACACCTACGAGGAAATAGACATCATCCGCGAAAAGGACCGCGCCCCGGTGCTGGCGCCCAAGGGCTCGCGCCCCGGCGAGAAGAAAAAAACCAAAACCGCGGGTTAGCAATTACCCGGACCTGAGATTCCTGACCGCCGCTTCTCTCTCGAACAGATACAAAAGCACCCTGAGCGCCTGGCCGCGCCCGGTTTCAAGTTCCGGGTCGTTTCCCAAGATCAAGGCCGCGTCGTCGCGGGCGGTGGCCAACAGGTCGCCGTGGACGCCTAGGTCGGCCATCCGGAATTCCGGCAATCCGCTTTGCCGGGTGCCCAGCAGTTCCCCGGCGCCACGCAATCTAAGGTCTTCCTCGGCGATGCGGAAGCCGTCGTCGGTTTCCCGCATGATCTCGAGCCGGGCCTTGGCTGGCGCCGTCAGGGGGGAGGCGTAAAGCAAAAGACAATTGGAAGGCTTGTCGGCGCGGCCGATGCGGCCGCGAAGCTGGTGCAATTGCGCCAGGCCGAAGCGCTCGGCGTGTTCGATGACCATGAGCGTGGCATCGGGGACGTCGACGCCGACTTCGATAACGGTGGTTGAAACCAGGATCTTGACGGCGCCCGAGGAGAAGGCCTCCATGGCCGCGTCCTTCTCCTTTCCCTTCATGCGCCCGTGCACCAGCCCCACCACGTCGCCGAACAACCCCTTCAGATGGGCATGGCGATCCTCGGCGGCGGCAACGTCGAGGACTTCGGATTCCTCGACCAGGGGGCACACCCAATAGATGCCGGCGCCCGTCGCCAGGGACCGTTTAAGGGCCTCGGTCACCTCGTCCAGCCGTTCGATGGGCATGACCCGGGTGTCCACCGGCAACCGCCCGGCGGGTTTGTCAGGCAAACGGGAAACATCCATGTCGCCATACGCCGTCAGCATCAAGGTGCGCGGGATCGGCGTCGCGGTCATCACCAGGATATCCACGGCCTGTCCCTTGGCCGCCAGCATCAGGCGCTGATGGACGCCAAAGCGGTGCTGTTCGTCGATGACCGCCATGGCCAGCGCCTTGAAATCCACGCCTTCTTGAAATAATGCATGGGTGCCGACGGCCAGCGCCGCCTCGCCGGAGGCCAGCTTGTCGAGAACGGCGTCCCGGGACTTGCCCTTCTCGCGGCCGGTCAGCAGCGCCACCTCCACCCCGGCGGCCTTGGCCAGCGGTTCGATGGTGGCCAGGTGCTGGCGGGCGAGGATTTCCGTCGGCGCCATCAATGCCGCCTGCTGGCCGGTTTCGATCGCGTTCATCATCGCCAATAACGCCACCACCGTCTTGCCGCTGCCGACGTCTCCCTGCAACAACCTCAGCATCCGTATGGGCGCCGCCATGTCGGCGGCGATATCGTCAAGTGCGTGCTCTTGCGATTCGGTCAGCCGGAACGGCAGGGCGCCGACGACCTTGGCGCGGAAACGGCCGTCGCCTTCGATGGCGCGGCCCTTGATCCGGCGCATGGCCAGCCGGACCAGCGCCAGGGCCAACTGGTTGGACAGCAGTTCGTCATAGGCGAGCCGCTGGCGCGCCGGCGTCATGGCGTCGAGGGCCGCTTCGTCCTCGGGCGCGTGGGCTTCAAGAAGCGCGTCCCGCCATCCTGCCCACCCCTGTTTGGCCAGATACGCCCCGTCAATCCATTCGGGAAGCGCCGGCGTCCCGTCAACGGCGGCGCGGGTGGCCTTGCCCAGCACCTTCAACGTCAAGCCCGTGGTCAGGGGATAGACGGGCTCCACCGCCTTGAGGCGCGAAAGTTCATCGGTCTTGCCGATATGGTCGGGATGGGTGATCTGGATTTCCTTGCCGAAGCGTTCAACTTTTCCGCTGACCACGCGGATCTCGCCCTCGGGCAGCGTCTTTCGCAAATAGTCCTCGTGGGCGTGAAAGAACACCAAGGCAAGGGTGCCGGTGTCGTCGGAGCAATAAACCTTGTAAGGAAGCCGTTTATTGGGCGGCTTTTGGTGGCGGTCCACCGTCAACGTCATGGTGGCGACGACGCCGGGCTCGGCCTCGGCCACCCGGGGCGCATAGCGGCGGTCGATGATGGCGCTTGGCAGGTGCCAGCAAAGGTCCACCACGTGGGGTCCGGCGGTCCTTTCCACCAGCTTGGCGAGGCGCGGCCCAATGCCTTTGAGCGACGTAACCGGCTTGAAAAGGGTAAACAGGGCTTCAGGGCGCATGGCTGCTGGCATCCGAGTTTGGAGTTCTTTATATCTTAGTGGATAAATCCGGATCGCCCATGGACCCGCGCCGAAAAAAAATCATGTTCCGCTGTCAGCACCGCGGCATGAAGGAAAACGACATCCTTCTCGGCCGTTTCGCCGCCGTTCATATCGCCGATCTCAACGATCAGCAGTTGGCGCGGATGGAAGCGCTGCTGGAGGAAGCCGACAACGACCTCTACAACTGGATCACCGGCAAGGAGCCGGTCCCGGCGGCCCATGACCATGACCTGATGGCGTGGCTGAAGAAATTCAACAACGCCCTTTGATGGACACCCTGAAAGATACGGCCAAGCGCATTTGCGCCGGGGACGGGCGGCTCCTGATCGGCGGCGCGCCTGAGGGTTTCGATGCCCTGCTGGTGGCGGCCTTGGTTGAGGAGGGCGGGGCCGAACAGGGCGGGGACGGGGAAACGGGCGATGTGCTTCTGATCGCCCGCGACGACGTCAGCATGGCGCGCAAGTCCGACGCGCTGGCGTTTTTCGCGCCGGGGATCGAGCGCCTGGAATTTCCCGCCTGGGACTGCCTTCCCTATGACCGGGTGTCGCCCCGGCCGGAACTGGTCAGCCGCCGCATCGACACCCTGACGCGGCTTTTGCAAAGACCTGAGAAAAGCCGGGCGCGGGTGGTGTTAACCACCGTGTCGGCGGTCCTGCAAAGGGTGCCGCTGCGGTCGGTGTTCGCCGACGCGACCATGACATTGACCCCGGGGCAGCACCTGGACCCGGCGGATTTGGCGGACTTTCTCGGCCGTCATGGTTATGTCCGCTCGGACACGGTGATGGAGCCCGGCGAATATGCCATGCGTGGCGGCATCATGGATATCTTTCCTGCCGGCGCCGAAGAGCCCCTCAGGCTCGACTTTTTCGGCGATGACCTGGACGGCCTCAGAACCTTCGATGCCGAAAGCCAACGCACCACGGGCAGCCAAAAGAAGGCCCAGCTTAAACCGGTCAGCGAAGTGTTGCTCACGGAAGAGGCGATTTCACGCTTCCGTTCGGGTTACCGGGTGCTGTTCGCCAAGGCCGGCGATGACGATCCGCTTTATGCCGCCATCAGCGCCGGCCACCGGCACTTTGGCATGGAGCACTGGCTGCCGCTGTTTCACGACAAGCTTGAAACCCTCATGGACTATGTGCCCAAGGCCCGTGTGGTCCTCGATCACCAGGCCGAGGAGGCCCGGGACGCGCGGCTCGACTTGATTGCCGAATATTACGCGGCCCGGCGAAACCTGGCCGACTCCAAACCTAAAACCGGGCTTAGCCAATCCGGAACGATCTATCATCCGATGCCGCCCGAAGCACTTTATCTGGATCAAGGCGAATGGGACGGCGTGCTCAAAGGCCGCGCCACAGGCCTGCTTTCGCCCTTTCAGCCGCCCGAGGACGCCGCAGGCGCCCTTGACGCGGGTGGCCGCGCCGGACATGACTTCGCCGACGTCCGGGTGCAGCCCGATGCCAACGTTTTCGATGCCCTTTCAGGGCACGTCCGGAAGCTAAAGGCCGAAGGACGCCGAGTCGTCATTACCGCTTTCAGCGAAGGTTCACGCGACCGTCTGGCCTCGGTGCTGGGCGAACACGGCCTTGACGGCCTGGTCCCGATCAAGGCCTGGTCGGAGACGGCGGCGTTGGATGTGGCGTCAGTGGGCATTGCGGTGGTCGGGCTGGAGCGGGGGTTTGTTACTGACGGCCTGGCGGTGATTTCCGAGCCCGACATCCTCGGCGACCGTATGAGCCGCCCGTCCAGGCCCCGCATCAGGCCCGAGAACTTCATCGCCGAGGCATCGGAACTCAGCCCCGGCGATCTTGTCGTCCATATGGACCACGGCATCGGACGGTTCGACGGGCTTCAGGTCATAGAGGTGGCGAGCGCCCCCCACGATTGCCTGCGGCTGATCTACGACGGCGGAGACAAGCTGTTCCTGCCGGTGGAAAACATCGAGGTCATATCCCGCTACGGCTCGGAAGAGGCCGGCGCGGCTCTCGACCGGCTTGGCGGCGCTGCCTGGCAGGCCCGCAAGGCGAAGCTCAAGGAGCGCATCCGCGACATGGCGGAAGAGCTGATCCGTGTGGCTGCGGCCCGGGAGCTCAGGTCGGGCACGCGCCTCATCCCCGAGGACGCCATTTACGACGAATTCTCCGCCCGGTTCCCCTTCGCCGAGACAGACGACCAGGCCGGGGCCATTGACGACACCCTGGCGGACCTGGGCTCCGAGCGGCCCATGGACAGGCTGATCTGCGGCGATGTCGGGTTCGGTAAGACCGAGGTCGCATTGCGCGCCGCTTTCGTCACGGCGCTCGACGGCCACCAGGTGGTGGTGGTGGTGCCGACGACGCTGCTTTGCCGGCAGCATTTCCAGACCTTCCAGGAGCGTTTCCAGGGCTATCCCGTGCGCATCGAGCTAATCTCCCGCCTGGTCACGGCGAAGCGCGCCAGGGAGGTCAAGGCGGGGCTGGCCGACGGCACCGTCGACATCGTCATCGGCACCCATGCGCTTTTGGCCAAGGACGTCTCTTTCAGGAACCTGGGCCTGTTGGTGATCGACGAAGAACAACATTTCGGCGTCGCCCATAAGGAACGCCTGAAAAAGCTGAAAGCCAACGTCCACGTGCTGACCCTGACGGCGACGCCGATCCCCAGAACCCTACAACTGGCGTTGACGGGGCTTCGCGAAATGAGCCTGATCGCGACGCCGCCGATTGACCGGCTGGCGGTCAGGACCTTCGTTCTGCCCTATGACCCGGTGGTGGTTCGCGAAGCGGTATTGCGCGAGAAGTTCCGTGGCGGGCAGACCTTTTGGGTGTGCCCGAGGGTCAGCGACCTGGACCGGGTAACGGAGGAATTGGCCGAACTGGTTCCCGAGGTCAAGGTCGCCGCCGTCCACGGCCGCATGCCGGCCCGCGACCTGGAAACCACGATGACGGAGTTTTACGACGGCAAATTCGACGTGCTGGTGTCAACCAACATTATCGAATCGGGGCTCGATCTGCCGATGGTCAACACCATCGTCATTCATCGCGCCGACATGTTCGGGCTGGCCCAGCTATACCAGCTTCGTGGCCGGGTCGGGCGCGCCAAGGTCCGGGCCTATGCCTATCTGACCTTGCCGCCGGGACGTCTGTTGTCCAAGGCCGCCGAAAAGAGACTGGAAGTCATGCAGACCCTGGATACCCTCGGCGCCGGCTTCTCGCTCGCCAGCTACGACCTCGACATCCGGGGCGCCGGCAACCTTTTGGGCGCTGAGCAATCGGGCCATATCCGCGAGGTTGGGATCGAACTTTACCAGCAGATGCTGGAAGAAGCGGTGGCCGAAGCCCGAGGACTGGATGACGGGCCGCCGACGGATGAAGACTGGAGCCCGGCCATCAGTATCGGCATGGCGGTGATGATCCCGGAAGACTATGTCGGCGATTTGACCGTTCGCATGGGACTTTACCGGCGCCTGGCCTGGCTTAGCGGGCGGGACGAGATCGACGCCTTCGCCGCCGAGATGATTGACCGCTTCGGGCCGTTGCCCGGCGAGGTGGAAAACCTGCTGCTGACGGTGGCGCTCAAGAAACTCTGCCGCGAGGCCGGCATTGAAAAGGTCGAAGCCGGGCCCGGTGGCGCGGTGGTTGCCTTCCGCAAAGACCACTTCGCCAATCCAGCGGGGCTGGTCGAATGGATTACCGGCCATCAGGAAACGGCGAAGCTCCGTCCCGATCACAAGCTTGTCTTCATGCGCGCCTGGGAAGCGCCCGAGGAACGGCTGCAAGGCGTGCGTTATCTTTTGGCCGAGCTTGCCCGCATCGGAGCCGAAGGGGAGGGAGCAGAGGAAGAGGAGGCCGGGGGGGGAGCCGAAGCCGGGCCCTAATGCACCTGGGTTTTGTCTTCGGGCACGACCAGACCCGAGGCGTCGCCGACAGCCAGGTCCAGGTCCCAGCCCGCTTTCTTCGAGGTTTCGATCAACAGCTTGCACAGCGCGTGCAACAGTTTCTTGTTCAGCGCCAACTTGATCTTGCCACCGTTCTTGGGCTGAAGAAGCAATTGCGCGCCGCCGCCTTGGCCCGGTATCACCTTGCCGCCGACGATCAGGAGAGGGCCCGTTTTCTCGGTCTTGTCTTGGTAATTTTCTTCGTGACCCTGGGAGAAATCGGCAGCGCCGACAGCTTCGTGGTGTTCCATGGCCATGACCGCCTTCTTGGTTTTGGGCTGAAGGTTCGCTTTCAGGCCCGGCTCTTTCTCAAGTGTCTGGATCAAGGCCGACCACAGCACCCGAACGAAACGGCGGGTCAGCCAGAACTGGTATTCCGTCTTGTCCGTGGTGCCGACGCGCAAAAGCAACCGGTCCTCTTTGGCCGAGAAGCCCATGGTCATCTGATGGAGCGCGCTGGTCATGGCTGTTTGTATCTTTCTCCGCATCCCAGGGGCAGGCCCTCACGCCACGTTGTCTGTGGCCAGGGCCGCATCCAGCATGCGGGCCAGCACCTGCGGCTCCTGGGCGCCGGAGATGACGAATTTATCGTTGAAGGCAAAAGACGGAACGCCATTGATGCCGAGGCGATGGGCGCGGACGTTTTCATCGTAAATCAGGCGTATGTCCTCGTCGGATTCAAGATAGGCCTTGAGCTCGCCGGCGTCGAGACCGTTGGCGGCGCCGATATCGGCGAGCACGCCGATATCGCCGATGTCCCGGCCGTGGATGAAGAACTCGACGAAAAGCGTTTCCACAAATTCGTCGACCAACCCCTGCTTGTTGGCGAAGCGCAAAAGGCGGTGGGAATCCACGGAATTGGGGGTGCGGCCGATACGGTCGAAGGCAAAGTCGATCTCAACCGACTGGCCGGCCTCGCCGATGGCGCCGTAGATGCGGCTGACCCGGGCTTCGCTGCCGAATTTCTTGACCAGATAGGCGGTGCGGTCGATGCCCTCCGGCGGCATTTCGGGGTTGAGCAGGAAAGGCCGCCAATTGGGCTTGACCTCGATATGCGAACGCATGGCCAAGGCTTTTTCAAGCCGTCTTTTGCCGATGTAACACCAAGGGCAGACGGTATCGAAGATGATGTCGATTTCCATTGGCTGGCCTGTTGCCGAGAATTCCGGCTCCACGCGAGGGCCGGTTTGATATTGGCGGATGGGGTGGGATTCGAACCCACGAGGAGCGTTAACCCCTGCCGGTTTTCAAGACCGGTCCCTTCAACCACTCGGGCACCCATCCGTTCGAACTTGTCAAAGTCTTAGTGATTCGGGCTGACAGCGTAAACCCC
>CAZVFL010000047.1:4533-17662 GCA_964626025.1 uncultured Thalassospiraceae bacterium | reverse complement strand
TTTTTCCCGGACGTGTCCTCGGCCAGCCTGACCAGCCGATGAAGCGGCCCGTCGGGGATACCGAGTTCATCCAGGTGGCAGACGAGGTTCTGGACGTAATCCAGGCACGTGCCCATCTTGCCCCGGCCCTGAAGGATCAACCGGACGGCGTCGGTTTCGGAAAGGCGGCTGATGTATCTTTCGTGGTTGCGGTCGGCGACGAAGGCATAGGCTTCTACCCTGCCGGCCGACAGCACCACCGGCAGCCATTTCGGGTTGTAGACGCGGTTGATCAATTCGCGCTCATGCAGGTAGGCGATAACGTCTTGGGCATCCTTGTCGGCGACCTTGAACGCCCGGCCCCGGCACGAACCGCCCCGGTCAAGCCCCAGCACCAACCCCGGTTGTTGATAGGTGCCCCGGTACTCGGTCGAATAAATGCAAAGGGAGCGGTGATAGCCCCTGAGCAGCGCCGGTTGGGTTTCGGTGTGGGGAAAATTGGGCCGCCACATCAACGACCCATAGCCGAACACCCAGATATCGCCCTCGGGAATTTCCACGTCCAAGCCTCCTGGCGGAAACAAAGCGTATGGCAGTGAAAAAGCAAACAGATAATTCAGGCCCGGCCGCCGCCCGCCCGCCCGGGAAGCGGATTAAACGGGGCCTGATCTGGCTGGCCGGCGTTGCCGTCCTGGCCGTCGCCTACGGCGGGTACTGGTCTTTTCTTGCCGGACAATTCCGTACGGGCATCCAGGAATGGGCCGATGAGCGCCGCCAAGACGGTATCACAGTCACCGCGTCGCCGGTCCGGATCGAAGGCTTCCCGTTTCACATCCGGGCGGTGATTCGGGAACCCTCGATGGCCAGGACCGACGGGCCCCGGCCGTGGTCATGGCGTGGCCCGGCGCTGGTTTTCAAGGCCCGGCCCTGGCGGGTGACTCAGGTAAGGGTTCTGGCCCCGGGCCGCCACCGGGTTACCGTCATGACCGGCGGCAAGCGAAAAACGCTCGACATCGAGTTCGGCTCACTGATGGCGGCGCTGGATTTCAGCCCGTCGGGGGCTTATTTCGCCGTGACCCTTGAGGCATCCGATATTGCCTATCCGTTGGAGCCGGTGCCTGGCCTCGGCCGAAAGACAAAGCACCTCGGCTTCAGGTCGCTGGTGATGGGGGAAGTCACCGGGACGATCGGAGACAAAGCGTCCCGGTTCGAGGCCATGGCCCGTTGGCGGGACAGCGGCGGCACCGTGGACGTGCAAAGCCTCGATATCCGTCACGGGCCGCTCAAGGTGTTGGGCGACGGCACCCTTGCCCTTGACGGGGACATGCAGCCCATCGGCTCATTCACGTTTCGGGTCGAGGGCTTCATCGAGGCGCTGGACCGGCTTTCAGAGGCAGGTGTCATCAAACCCCGGCCGGCGGCGTTGGCGGGTGCGGTACTCGGCGCGCTGGCGCGAAACTCAGGCACCAACGGCGATGCCCGCATAAAGGTTCCGCTCAGCCTTCAGGAACGGCAGGTCTTCGTCGGGCCTGTTCCGTTGGCAAGAATGCCGGTTTTCCGGTGGTATTGACACGGTTTCGGCAATTCTCTCCTGCCGGGGGGTGCAAGCCGGGCGGATTTTGCTATGATGGACGATTATGTTCATCATGATTCCCCGCTTGGCCCGTTTTCTGTTGACGGGCGTGGCTCTGTTCCTTGTTCTGGCGGTGGTGCCTGGCCAGGCGGATGAAACCGCTTCGCCGGAAACCCGGAATTCGCTGTATCTGGCCGGGCAGCTTCTGGTCGCCTCGCCCAAAATAGGCGATCCACGCTTTGCCCGCACCGTGATCTACATGGTGAGCCACGATAAAAAGGGCGCCCTCGGTCTGGTGGTCAACAAGTCCTTCGGCTCCGGTTCCATGGAGAAATTCATGAAAGGCTTCAACATTGAAGCCGGCAATATCGAAGGGGAAATCCGGCTCCATTACGGCGGCCCGGTGGAACCGAGGGCAGGGTTCGTCCTTCATACCGCCGATTACGAGGGGCCGGGAACCCGTATCGTCAATTCCAAAATGGCGCTGACCACGGAAATGAGCGTCTTGAAGGCGATTGCCGAAGGCCATGGCCCCCGCCACAGCCTGTTTGCCCTCGGTTATTCCGGATGGGGGCCGGGACAGTTGGAAGGCGAAATCGCCCGGGGCGACTGGTTCAGCGCCCCGGCCGACGAAAAACTGATCTTCAGCGAAGATCTGGAAGCCATATGGGACCGCGCCTCGGGCAGCGCCGGGCTGAAGCTGTAGGGGCGGTCAATAATCCGCCGAAATTCCGGGAAACCTAATCCTGCTTCGCGTCAATGACGCCGCGGCGGATGTCGCGGGTGCGGGTGAAGTGGTCCTCGAGCACATCTCCCTCGCCCTTGCGGATGGCCCGTTGCAGCGCCGTCAGATCCTCGTTGAAGCGGCCGAGGACTTCCAGCAATGCATCACGGTTTTTGAGGAAGATGTCCCGCCACATCACCGGGTCCGAGGCGGCGATCCGCGTGAAATCGCGGAAGCCGCCAGCGGAGTATTTGAAGACTTCCTTTTTCAGCTCGCCCTCAAGATCGATAGCGGTGCCGACGATGGTATAAGCGATCAAATGCGGCAGGTGCGAGGTCAGGGCCAGAACCTGATCGTGGTGGGCCGCATCCATGGTTTCGACCGTCATGCCGGCACGCTTCCAAAGCTCCGTGACCCGCTTCACGGCGTCGGCATCGGTATCGGGCCCGGGGGTCAGGATACACCAGCGCCCCTCGAACAGTTCCGCGAACCCGGCTTCGGGGCCGGTAAGTTCGATGCCGGCGACCGGGTGGCCGGGGACCATAGGGACGCCGTCGGGAAGGTGCGGCTGGACGTCCTTGAACATGGGCTCTTTGCACGATCCCACGTCGCTGACGATGGCGCCGGGCTTCAAAGCGGGGGCGATGGTTTCGGCGATGTCCGCGTAAACGCCAAGCGGCGCGCACAACATCACCAGATCGGCATCGCGCACGGCCTCGGCAGGATCAAGGCTGACGCTGTCGGCAAGGCCGAGTTCCCGAACCTTGTCCAGGGTCGCTTGCGTGCGTGCGCAGACGGCGATATGACCGGCCAAGCCTTCGCGGCGGGCGACATGGGCCAGGGACGAGCCGATCAGACCAGCGCCGATCAGCGCCATGCGCTGGAAAAGGGGTTCGTTTTCTGACGGGGTCACGGGTTCAAGAACTCTTTAAGCGCGTCGACGGCGGCGCGCATCTCGTCTTCCTGGCCGATGGTGATGCGCAGACAATCGGCCAGCCCGTAGGCCTCCATGCGGCGGACAATGATGCCGCGATTTTTGAGAAAAACATCCGCGGCTTCGGCATTTCGGTCCGGTTCCTCGGGGAAACGGGCCAACACAAAATTACCGGCGCTGGGCTGGACTTCTAGGCCGAGCTCAAGAAGCTGTTCGCGGGTCCAGGCAAGCCAGGTTTCGTTATGGGCACGGGCCTTGTCGGTGAATTTCCCGTCGCCAAGCGCCGCTAATCCAGCCACCATGGCCGGCCGGCTGACGTTGAAAGGCCCCCGAAGGCGGTTCAACACGGCGGCAATATCGGCGGGGCAATAAGCCCAACCGAGCCGAACGCCGCCAAGCCCGTAAATCTTTGAAAAGGTCCGTGTCATGACAACGTTGCCGCCGCCGTCAACGAGATCGATGCCGGGGGTGTAATCGTCGCGGGTGACGTATTCCGCATAGGCCGCGTCGATGACCAGGATCACGTCGTCGTTGAGGCCCTTTCTGAGCCGCCATAACTCCTCGCCCGAAAGATACGTGCCCGTCGGGTTGTTAGGGTTGGCCAGGAACAAAAGGCGCGTCAAGTCCCCCGCCTTGGCCAACAGGGCATCCACGTCGGCGGTCAGGTTCTTCTCCGGCGCCGTTATAGGGGTGGCGCCCGTGGCCTTGGCGGCGATCGGATACATCAGAAAGCCGTGTTCTGTGTACAGCACCTCATCGCCCGGTCCGGCGTAGGCTTGGCAAAGAAGGCCGATGAGCTCATCCGAACCGGCGCCGCAGACGATCCGTTCCGGATCAAGTCCGTTCAGCGACCCGATCGCTTCCCGAAGCGGCTGGCAGCTCCCGTCCGGATAGCGGTGAAGGTCGGCTGCCGCTTTTTTGTATGCGGCGGCGGCTTTCGGGCTGGGGCCGAAAGCGCCCTCGTTGCTTGACAGCTTGATGGCCCGGTCTTGGCCGTCGACCGAGGATTCACCCCCCACATAAGGGTCGATGTCCATGATGCCGGGACGAGGAACAGGGTTGCTCATGATCCCATCCCTTGTTCGGCGTCCGGGGTTTCAACTTGTGCCAGATCGGCATCGCCGAGCGGCGTCGCGTAACCGCCCAGGTGAATAACCCGCTTCGCCCGTTGACCGAGACCATCCAACAGGCGCTTGAATTGGCGCCCATCGCTTCTGAGGAAACCCAGGACTTCCACCAAATAGGTCCATGCGGCGGGCCGGTCGAGATCATCCCAAACCTGGTTGAAGACGGCGGAAAATCCAGCCTGAGAAAGGATGGTTTCGATGGCCTTGAAGCCGATATCCTCTTCTGCCTCGATGGCCAGGAAAGAACGGTCGCGGCCGGTTTCCTTCTGGCCGACGCTGCAGATCGCCAAGGCTTCGGTTTCCGTGCTGCGGCTGTTGCTTCCGGAGATAAACGGAAGGCGTGCAATGATTTTAGGCGTTTCCGGGGCTTCGGAAAGCAGAAGCCGCCACCAGTGTTCGGTATCGTCGGGACGGGGCAGGGGCAATATCCCCACCGTTGCGTCTCCATTCCCGACGGCTTCGACAACCCCGCGGGCAGAAACATGCTGCTTCATTGGCGTGAAAGAGCCGTACTGGTCCCGGGCCAGGTCCCAGAACCCGGGCTCTTCTTCGGGTGACGAGACAGCTACGGAGAACGGTCCTTCGAAGCGTAGCGTAGCAACGATCAACTCACGCCAGATGCGGGCCAATTCCTGTTTCGGAAATTGGCCGGTGTGACGGGCCATCAACCGGTACAGGATTTCAGCCTCTCGGGCCGGCTTGATCTTTATTTTATCCTTGCTTTTCGCCTCCCGGACCCTCTCGACAATCTTGGTCCTTTCCATGATTAAATCATGGATGGAATCGTCGATTGCGTCGATTTCCCGGCGTAACGCCTGGAGTTTATCGTTGTCGGTTTTCATGGCGTCAGCCTGCCAAATTCCTAAATGGCCCGTTTTCGGCCGTGGCTCCCGTCTGGCCATCGGTCATAGGGCTGGGCGGCGAATGGTCAAGGCCGGGAAAAGCGGGCCTAGTGATAATGGCAAGACTGGGTAAAATCAAAGAAAACATTGACACCTAGCGGCTTGACTCCTAGCTATGAACCCCTTCTCAGGCCCTTGGAAATCAACGTATTGTAATCGCGGATTAAGCGGAAACGATCATGACCGCGCGTAAGAGTCGTACGAAAAACAAACCGGACTCGGCAACGGACACACAATCCCTGCCGGGCCATCACGTGCGCCTGGGTGTGAAGGAGCCGCTTCGCCTGGATTGCGGTGTGGAAATCTCTGATTTTCCGGTTTCTTATCAAACCTACGGAGAACTTAACGCGGACAAATCAAATGTCATTTTGGTCTGCCATGCGCTCACCGGCGACCAGTTCCTTGCCGAACCGCACCCGATCACCGGCAAGGAAGGCTGGTGGGACCTGATCGTCGGCCCGGGAAAGACCATCGACACCAATCAGTATTTCATCATCTGCGTCAATATCCTCGGCGGTTGCATGGGGACCTATGGGCCGAAGGAGACCAACCCTGAAACGGGCAAGCCTTGGGGGCTTGAATTCCCGGTCATCACCATTACCGACATGGTTCGTTGCCAGGCGTTGCTGTTGGACCATCTCGGCATTGAAAAGCTATTCGCCGTAACCGGCGGCTCCATGGGCGGCATGCAGGTGCTGGAATGGGCTTCCATGTATCCAGAGCGTACTTTTACGGCTATCCCCATTGCCGCCGCCGCGCACCATACGGCTCAGAACATCGCTTTTCACGAAGTCGGACGGCAGGCCATCATGGCCGATCCCGACTGGTGCGGCGGTGATTATATGAATCAAGGCAAGCGGCCCACACAGGGGCTGGCGGTGGCACGCATGGCCGCCCACATCACGTATCTGTCAGACCAGTCTTTGCATCGCAAATTCGGCCGCCGGCTGCAGGACCGGGATGCCATCACCTATGGGTTTGATGCCGAATTCCAGGTTGAGAGTTATCTCCGCCATCAGGGGATAACATTCGTCGACCGATTCGACGCCAACTCGTATCTATACATCACGCGCGCCATGGATTACTTCGACATGGCGGCAAAGCATGGGGGAAACCTGGCCGACGCCTTCAAGGACACCCCGGTTCGTTTCTGCGTGATTTCGTTTACCGGGGACTGGCTCTATCCGACGGAAGAAAACCGCCGCATTGTCCATGCGCTCAATTCGGTTGCCGCCAACGTCAGCTTTGCGGAAATCGAATCCGATAAAGGCCACGACGCCTTCCTTCTGGACGAGCCTGGACTGCAAAGGGTGTTGAAGGGGTTTTTGGATGGCGCCGCCGAAAACCTGGCTACCGCTACCGGAAAGAAGTGATGGTACCGGACCGTAAGTCCATCCGCGTCGATCTCCAGTTGATCGCCGATATGATTGAACCGCATTCCAGGGTGCTTGACGTCGGGTGCGGCGACGGCATGCTTCTGGATTACCTCGTGCATTTCCACCATGTGGATGGGCGTGGCATCGAGCTCAGCACCGAGGGTGTTAAAGACTCCATCAGCGCCGGATTGTCGGTAATCCAGGGCGATGCGGATACCGATCTCAAGGATTATCCAAACAATGCCTTCGATTATGTGGTGTTAAGCCAGACCCTGCAGGCCATGGTGCAGCCCAAGGTGGTGCTTACGCATCTTCTGCGCATCAGCAAACGGGCGATCGTGTCTTTTCCGAATTTTGCTCATTGGAAAGCACGCCTGTCGCTCGGAATTCTGGGAAGAATGCCGGTCAGCACCACGCTCCCTTATCAATGGTACGAAACGCCGAATATTCACCTTTGCACCATCAACGACTTCATCGCCCTTTGCCGTGAACTCGGGATCGTCATCGAATCACAAAAGATCCTCGATTCCCGAGGCCGCATCCGGCACATCAGTTCGGCCCTTTTTTCGGCCAACCTGTTCGGCGAACAAGCGGTTTTTCTGCTTAGAAAAGACTAGAGGAAATCGCCGGACCGCCTGGGCGTCGGGGTCTGTTCCGGCACCGGCAGATAGCGGCGCCGGCGTTTGCGCGACGGTTCCGTCCCGGCGGCGTAAATCTGCTTCACGGCTTCGGTCATGACGACGCCTGAAAAGGTCTTGAAGGCGCGCTGGCCGATCTGTTCCCAAGCTGGTGCCGAAGACAAAATCATCCGTGAATGGACCGGTGGCACGAATAGGGCCCGGTGGGATTCGATGGGGGTGAACAGGTTATCCCTGAGAACCCTCGATAGTTGCCCCGGGGTATGGGGAAGGCCATGGCCGAAAGGGGTTCGTTCGAACCGTGCCCAAATGCCGCTCCGGTTGGGCACCACCACCAACAACCGGCCGCTGTCGGACAGCACGCGCCAGATCTCGCGCATCAGGGGCCGCGTTTCTGTGGCGCATTCAAGGGCATGAACAAGCAAAACCCGGTCCATGCTGAGATCGGGAAAAGGCAGTTCCAACTCGTCCACCAGCGCCGTCAAGCCGAGATCCTCCGGTGGCCAGTGCAGCACGCCTTGGGCCGCCGGCATCGCCGCCAGCACCCGCTCGGCCTCGCCCCGGAAACTGTTGAGATAAGGCGTCGTGTAACCGACGCCGAGCACGCTCTGACCGGTGACGTCGGGCCATAATTCGCGCAATCGCCGCCGGATCATCCTGCGCGCGACTTGGCCCAGGGTTGAGGCGTAAAAATCCCGAAGATCTACGACATCGGTCCACATGGTGGCTAAAAGCATATATCAGAAACAGGGCATTTGGCAGTGTCCCTGGGCCTTGCCCCGGCACCGGGGACTGGGCTTTCCGCCTCAGGTCATGTACTGGCCGCCGTTGGCCGAAAGCGTCGATCCGGTAATGAACCCGGCCTCGTCGGAGGCCAGAAAGACCACGCAGCGGCCGACCTCTTCCGGCTCACCAAGCCGGCCGATGGGAATTTGCGGAATGATCTTGGTGTTCAGCACGTCCTCGGGCACCGCCATCACCATTTCGGTGGCGACGTAGCCGGGCGCCACGGTATTGACGGTGATGCCCTTCGACGCGGTCTCCAGGGCGACGGCCTTGGTGAAGCCGATCAACCCGGCCTTGGAGGCCGAATAGTTAGCCTGGCCGAAGGCGCCCTTCAGGCCGTTGATGGAGCTGATATTGATGATCCGCCCGAAGCCCCTTTCACGCATGCCTTCGATAACATTGCGGCAGGTATTGAAGGCACTCGAAAGATTGGTGTCGATCACGGCGTCCCAATGTTCCAGGTCCATCTTGTGCAGCGGCTTGTCGCGGGTGATGCCAGCGTTGTTAACAAGGATGTCTATGGGCCCGAGGTCGGCCTTTATTTTGGCAATGCCCTCCTTGCAGGCGTCGAAGTCGCCCACGTCGAACTTATAAACAGGGATTCCCATTTCGTCCTTAAAGGCGTTGGCGGCTTCTTCGTTGCCGCCGAAATTAGCGGCAACCGCCCGGCCGGCGTCCTTGAGGGCAACGGAAATCGCCCGGCCAATGCCACGCGTTCCGCCTGTTACGAGTGCGATACGTGCCATTTTCATGCTCCCTCGTAGGAAAGGCCTTGGCCCGCTCTCTGATCAATCGCGTTCCACACACATGGCGATCCCCATGCCGCCGCCGATGCAAAGCGTCGCCAGGCCTTTCTTGGCTTCCCTTTTCTGCATCTCGTAAAGCAACGTCACCAGAATGCGCGTGCCCGAAGCGCCGATGGGATGGCCAAGGGCGATGGCGCCGCCGTTGACGTTGACCTTGTCGGTATCCCAGCCGAGATCCTTGTTGACGGCACAGGCCTGGGCGGCAAAGGCTTCGTTGGCTTCGATCAGGTCCAGGTCTTCGACTTTCCAACCCGCTTTTTCCAGCGCCATCCGGCTGGCCGGAATGGGGCCGGTGCCCATGACCGCCGGATCGACGCCCACCGTCGCCCACGACACAATACGGGCGAGCGGCTGAATCTTGCGTTTTTCGGCTTCGTCCGCGGTCATAAGAACCGCTGCGGCGCCGCCATCGTTTATGCCGGACGCGTTGCCGGCGGTGACGGTGCCTTCCTTGTCGAAGGCCGGACGCAGCTTGGCCAGATCCTCGGCCGTGGTGCCGTGTTTGGGGTGTTCATCCGTATCAACCACGGTATCGCCTTTGCGGCCCTTGATGGTCACCGGAACGATCTCGTCTTTGAACTTGCCCGCCTTCTGGGCTTCTTCGGCCTTGGCTTGCGAGTGGGCGGCGAAGGCATCCTGCTCTTCGCGGGTCAACTGCCACTTCTGGGCGACGTTCTCGGCGGTGTTGCCCATGTGGTAACCATTGAAGGCGTCCCAAAGCCCGTCCTTGATCATGGTATCCACCAGTTCCGTGTGACCCAACTTGGTGCCGTCACGGAGATGCAGGCAATGGGGGGCCTGGCTCATGTTTTCATGGCCGCCGGCGACGACGATGGAGCTATCGCCGAGCTTTATGGCTTGCGAGCCCAGGGCGATCGACCTGAGCCCCGACCCGCAAAGCTGATTAATGCCATAGGCCGTCTTTTCGACCGGAATGCCGGCGCCGACGGCGGCCTGGCGGGCCGGGTTCTGACCGGCGCCGGCGGCCAGAATCTGGCCCATGATGACCTCCGAGACCTCCGACGGATCGACACCGGCGCGCATCAGCGCTTCAACGATTACGACCTCGCCCAGATAATGGGCGGGAACCGAACTTAAGCCCCCGCAGAAGGCGCCGACAGGCGTGCGCGTGGCGGCGGCGATAACAATTTCAGACATTAATTCGATACTCCTCCAGTGGGATTTTATTGATGGCCTCTTTCCTTGGTTATAGGGTTGCCCTGTTCGAGATACAAGCTACGCCATTGCGTCCTCCGGTTAATTGGTTTTGGTTAAGGCTTGGCGCAACCATTTTGTCAGCGGTTTATAGAGCATGGTCTCGGCCCGGCCACCGGCCATCATGCCGATATGCCCGGCGGCCAGGATTTTCCGCTCGGCCCCGGGTATGTCGTCTGCCAGGGCGATCGCCGAGCCCGGGGGAACGATGTGATCCTGCTTGGGGATGACGACCAGGGTGGGGGCCCGGACGTCCCCGCCCACAACCGGCCTTCCGCCGACCAGCCATCTGCCTCTTGCGGGCGTGTTGTCGACGTACCAGCCGAGCAGGCATTCGCGGGCGACGGGTCCGACCAAAGGCACGCCGTCATTGAGCCAGTCCTCCAAAGCGACGAAATTGCGGGCTTGATCCGATTTCGGGTCGAGAGAGACGAAATGGCGGAATTTGTTGGGCGTGAGGTACGGGTCGAGGCTGGCGAACATGGCTTGCAGGACGTCCACCGGCAACTCGCCCAATTGATCGATCATGGCCGCCAGCCCCGGCGCCATTGCCTTCAGCATGCGGACGGGACCGGTTGTCCCGGCATGGAAATCCCAGGGCGTCGCCAGCAAGGCAAGGGCGCCGACCTGGACCGGCCTTCGCGTCGCCAGGGCCAAGGCCAGATTGCCCCCCATGCAGTACCCGACAACCGCCGGCGCCCGGCCCGTCGCCCGGCAGACTTCGTCGAGCGCCGATTCCAGCCGTCCGCAAATATAGTCCGAAAGGTCGAATTTCCTTTCGTCCGCGCCCGGTGCCCCCCATTCGACCAGCAACGGCCTGAACCCTTCCGCCGCCAAGTGTCTCATGAAGCTCCGCTTTTCGGTCAGGTCCAGGATATAGCCACGATTGATCAGCGACGGCACCACCAGGACAGGCATCCCGTCTTTTTTCCGGGCTTCGCCGCTGGCGCCGTAATCCAGTACCCGCGTCGTTCCGTCACGCCAGAATTCAGGCGGTTCGGTCGGCCGGCGACGGGGGTGGCTGCGGTAACGGGTGACGCCCTCGGAAAAAGTCAAAAGGCGGTAGCGGGCCTCGGCGTCAACGGCGGCGGCAAAAGAGGGAGTATCAACTTTTTCGAGTTTTCTTTGCAGGGCGGCGGCGGCTTTTTTTAGGTCCCGTCTCCAGGGCAGCGATCCGTTTTTCAAGCTGTTCAAGGCGGCGAGCGAACTCAGCCAGGTCATGGTCTGAAGAGAAAGATGCAGCGGCAGCGGACGCGGCGCCTGAGCCAGGCTCTGTTTCAAAAGGCCATTGACTTCTGAAAGCGGGGGCATCGGCATCATTATCGCCTCGGTTCTCTCTGCCCTGGGTGGCGGCCACCGCCATTGCTGCAAAAGTGGCGGCGCCCGAGTTCATCAACTCGACGGTCCGGGCCATGATCTCGGCGGCTTCCTCGTTTTCGGTGACGCCGCCTAACTGGTCTTGCCAAAGATCCAGGTATTGCTTGGCTAAGGCGTCCAAATCCGGGGGCTTTGCCATGCTGACTCCGATCTTCCGTCCAAATTTTGCCCCGGGCTTGTCCTGCCTTCCCCAGGGCCGTCATTATAGCGGCAGCCGTACGGGCGGGGAACATTTCATTGCGGTGCAGCATTTTCCGCGCTAGGTTCTTGCCCCCGTTAGAAGCGAGCACCTGGTGATGAGCGAAGAAAACGGCCCGGAAACACCTCCGATAACGATCAAGAAATACGCCAACCGGCGCCTCTACAATACGGCGACCAGCAGTTACGTCACGCTTGATCATCTCGCCACCATGGTCAAGGAGGGGACGGAATTCGAGGTGTTTGACGCCAACACCGGCGATGACATCACCCGCCAGGTATTGACCCACATCATCGTCGAGGAAGAAGGCAAAGGGCAAAACCTGCTGCCCATCGGCTTTTTGCGTCATCTCATCAGCTTCTACGGCGACAGCCTGCAATCGGTCGTTCCCAATTATCTCGATTATTCCATGAAGGCTTTTGCGCGCAATCAGGAACAGATGCGCGATTACATGCAAGACACCCTGGGCGGCGTGAGCCCGTTTTCCAACTTCGAGGAAATGGGAAAAAAGAACATGGCCATGTTCGAAGAGGCGATGAAGACGTTCGCGCCTTTTGCCCCTGGCGGCCCCGATAGCGGCGGCAAAAAACCGGCGGCCAAAGGCAAAAAAGCCGGTGGCGAAAAGCAAGACCCGCCCGACGATCTAATGGATGACCTGCGCCACCAGCTGGAACGGATGCAAAGGCAAATCGACCACCTTTCCGGCAAGGACAAGGACTGAGCCGGCGCGCTCCCCGTATCCAGCCCGGCGGACCTTGCGGCCATTCCCTAATTTGACCGAAACTGCCTTTTTCTGACCGGTTTCTCTTGAACAAAAGGCTTGCCCGGAAGATTCCGGTCTTCCCGAGGCAGGAGTTTTGGTGCAGGAGCAAAAACCACCTTGTCAGGAAAATGTAAGGTGCGTAATCTCTCATAACGTGACCGGGGGAGACTCAGACGGGTTCTCGTTTTGATTGAGCCTGCATTAGGAGGTTAGCGTCGTGAGGCAACAAACGAATGGTGGGGGGGCGGCTGCCAAGGGAGACAAGGTCGTCAACAGGGCTACGGGTACGGACCGCTATGTCGGTGGACGAATTCGCGAACGGCGGATCATGATGGGGTTGAGCCAGCAGCAGATGGCTGAATTGATCGGCGTTACCTATCAGCAGGCCCATAAGTACGAGCGGGGCATCAACCGTATTTCAGCCGGCCGGCTGTTTGAGATTTCGCAAGCGTTGGACGTACCGGTGGGCCACTTCTTCGAAGGTCTCGAAAATGGTGGCGGCGGAGAGACCCAGGAACGGCAACGCATGTGCCTGGAAGTCGCCAGAAACTTCACCCAAATCGACAACAAAAGTCACCAGGAGGCGCTCAGCCACCTGGCCCGGGCGCTGGCCGACAAATAATCCCGGCGTTTAGTTTTGTTTCCCGGTCGGACCTCCGGTCCTCCGCGCCTCTTGTTTTGTTTCCCGGTCGGACCTCCGGTCCTCCGCGCCTCTTGTTTTGTTTCCCGG
>CAZVFL010000047.1:0-4433 GCA_964626025.1 uncultured Thalassospiraceae bacterium | reverse complement strand
TCGGACCTCCGGTCCTCCGCGCCTCTTGTTTAATCCAGTTCCCGTAAAACCCTGAAGCCCAACCAGTAGCTTTTGACATTGGGCGGGTTCTTGGCCCGGTAGGCGGACCGGGCGACCTTGGAGAAGTAGTAAAACGAGCCGCCCCGGATGACCCGGTAATTGCAGTTTCCCTGCATCCGGGCCGAGGCGCCCTTGGGCGCGCCCAGGTGCGAGTCGTTCCAGCAGTCCTCGACCCATTCGAACAAGTTGGCGGTGGTATCGTAAAGCCCGAAAGGATTGGCCTTGAACGAGCCCACGGGGGCCGAGCCGTGGGGTTTGGTGCCGCCGTCGCTCCATTTGCTTTTGCAGTCCTTGCAGTTGGCATGGTTGCTGCCGACCTTGTCGCCCCACCACCAGTGGGTCGTGGAGCCGCCGCGGTCGGCGTATTCCCATTCCGCCTCCGTCGGCAGCCGGTAGACGTGACCCGTTTTTTTGCTGATCCAGGCGAGATATTCCTTGGCGTCGTAATAGGTGACGTTGATGACCGGCCGGCCCTTGCGTCCCCACCGGTGGTCGTCGGGCCGGTGTTGGCAACCGCCGCCGTCGGCACAGGCCAGCCATTCGGCGAAAGTGATCTCGAACCGGCCCATGGCGAAGGGCTTGGCGATATTGACCCGGTGCGCGGGTTGCTCGGTCTTGCGCTTGGCGCCCACCCCCATGACGTAAAGGCCCGCCGGCACCACCACCAGTTCCGGACATTCGGGGCAGTCCTTGAACATCTGTCCGGGTGTCCATTTCGCCGACCCGGCGGTGGCCGGCGCCACGGGGGCACATGCCAGGGCGAAGACGGCCACAAGGACGATGGCGGCGCGCGCCATCAGGGGATTTCCGAGCTTTTTCACGGTTGGATTCATTTGCCGGAAAACTGGTAATCCTCCGCCCATATGGGTTCAAGCCTTGCCCGCTTTTCCGGCCCCGGCCCCGGCCAACCTGCCGGCGGCCCAACGGGCGGCGCCGGCGACCACCGGCGACGGGTCGCCTTCAAGCCCCCGGGCGACAGCCAAAAGCGCCTCGTCGTCGGCATTGCCGATGGCGATGAGCACGTTGCGAACGAACCGGTCCCGCCCCGTCCGCTTGACCGCGGAACCCGAGAAAAGCTCCCGGAACCCGGCGTCGTCCAGTTCGGCCAACCGGGGCGCCGTCAATTCGGCCCGGGGCAGGAACTGAGCCTCGGCGGTCGGCTTTGCGAACTTGTTCCACGGACAGACGCTCAAGCAATCGTCGCAGCCATAGATGCGGTTGCCCATTTCAGCCATCAGCTCAGGCTCGATATGGCCACGGTGTTCGATGGTCAGGTACGAGATACAGCGCCGGGGCTCTATCTTATAGGGTTCAGGCAACGCCCCGGTCGGACACGCCCTGAGGCACCTGTCACAGCCCCCGCAATGGTCGGCGGCCGGCTTGTCCGGCTCGAGCTCAAGGGTGGTGAACACTTCGGCCAGGAACAGCCAGGAACCGAAATCGCGGCTCAGCAGATTGGTGTGCTTGCCCTGCCAGCCGATGCCGGCGCGGGTCCCTAAGGGCTTTTCCATCACCGGCGCGGTATCGACGAAGACCTTGACCCCCGCGGCGTGTTCATGGGCGAGCCAGCGGCCCAGTTGTTTCAGCTTTTTCTTCAACACGCCGTGATAATCGCGGCCCCGGGCATAGACGCTGATGGCGCCCCGGTCCCGGCGTTCGAGCACCGCCAGGGGATCTTCATGGGGCCCGTAATTGGCGCCGAGCACGATAACGGTCCGGGCGTCCGGCATCAGGGCCTTGGGGTCGCCGCGTGGGTTCCCGCGCCGGCCAGGGGAGCCGGGGGCATTTTCCATCCAGGCCATGTCGCCATGCCGGCCTTGGGCAAGAAAGCGCGATAACGCCTGGGCGTCTTTGGGATCGGCCTCGGCCGAGGCGAAGCCGACGGCGTCGAAGCCCAAATCATTGGTTTTCCGGCGGATGCTTTTCTTTCGATCGTCGGCCATAATCTCCTCAGCGGCCATCGGGCCGCCCTCAATCGTAAGAGTGCCACGGAATGACGCTTGATGCCACCGAACCCAATAACGGCGCGCCCAAGGCCGTGGTGCTGTTGTCGGGCGGGCTCGATTCCGCCACCTGCCTCGCCATCGCCAAGGCCGAGGGGTTCGATCCCTTCGCGTTGACGCTCAGTTACGGGCAACGCCACCAGGCCGAAATCGCCGCCGCCGAGGGCATTGCCCGGGCCGGGGGCGCCGCTGGCCACGACGTCGTGGACATCGACCTGGCCCGGTTCGGCGGCTCGGCGCTGACCGGCGACGCGGACATCCCCAAGGGCCGAAGCGACGCCGACATGGCCGCCGGCATCCCGGTGACGTACGTTCCGGCCCGCAACACGGTTTTCCTGGCCCTGGCCCTGGCCAGGGCGGAGACGCTCGGCGCCCGCGATATCTTCATCGGCGTCAACGCGCTGGATTACTCGGGCTATCCCGATTGCCGGCCCGAATACGTCGCCGCCTTCGAGACCCTGGCCAACCTGGCGACCAAGGCCGGCGTCGAGGCCGCCGATGGAGCCGGGGGGGCCGGGCCGAAAATCACCATCCATGCGCCGCTGATCGACATGAGCAAGGCCGAGATCGTCACCCGGGGCTTGGGCCTCGGCGTCGATTACGCCCGGACGCTGAGCTGCTATGATCCGCCGGTTTCCGGGGGGCCGGTTTCAGGGGGCCCCGGGGAAAACGGGTTTCGCCACTGTGGGCGCTGCGATGCGTGCTTGTTGCGCAAGAAAGGTTTCGCCGAGGCCGGCGTCCCCGACCCCACCGACTACGCGGCATGAAGGGGGGCGGCATGAAGGGGGGCGGCCCCCGGGCGGAAACCGGTTCCGCCGGATCGGCTTACCCCGTTGAATTGGCTGTAAGAATCCATCTTTTCCCCATAGGAATGTACGCAAATGTCCTTAAATGTCCACATTTTCGCGCCAACATCTTGAAAACAAAGCATTCCAGTCCGGGCCATACCGGCGCGCCGAACACCGGGCATATATCCGGGGCCGGCATTCACGGTGGGCCGCGGCGGGGAGTGTTCACCTATTCACCATGTCAAAGAGCGGAATTCATCGCCAAGAACGAAAGAAGAACATAAGCCCTTGACCGCCGGTTGTCAAGGAAAAGCGCCTCCTTGATAACCGGGGGCGTTGCGGGCCGGGCCTAGCGGGTTTAAAAAACGACATGGCCTATTCGGTAAAGGAAATTTATCTGACCCTGCAGGGCGAAGGCCGCAACACCGGCCGCCCGGCGGTGTTTTGCCGTTTCGCCGGCTGCAACCTGTGGTCGGGGCGGGAAGACGACCGCCAAAGCGCCCAGTGCCGTTTCTGCGATACCGACTTCGTCGGCACCGACGGCCCCGGCGGCGGCGTCTTCGGGACGCCTGGCGATCTTGCCCGGGCGGTGGCGCACGCCTGGAAGGGTAACGGCGGAACCCGACCCTTCGTCGTCTGCACCGGCGGCGAGCCGCTGTTGCAGTTGGACGAACCCCTGATCGAGGCCCTCCACGGTCTCGGCTTCGAGGTGGCGGTGGAAACCAACGGCACCCTTTCCGCCCCCCCCGGCTTGGACTGGGTCTGCGTCAGCCCCAAGGCCGGGGCCGGACTGGCGCAGAAAGTTGGCGACGAACTGAAGCTGGTCTACCCGCAGCCCGGGGCCGAGCCGGAAATGTTCGAGGGGCTCGATTTCAGCCACTTCCTGTTGCAGCCCATGGACGGCGAGGCGTTGGCCGAAAACACCCGCCAGGCCAGGGAATACTGCCTCCGTCATCCCGGCTGGCGGCTGAGCCTGCAAACCCATAAAGTCCTCGGCATTCCGTAAGGAGAGGACGCCTTTGAAAATATTCAACGAGTTCACCTTCGAGGCCGCGCACCTGCTGCCCAATCTGCCCGAAGACCACAAGTGCCGCCGGCTCCACGGCCATTCATTCCGCGTCTTGGTTTCGGTATCGGGCCCGGTGGATGATGAAACCGGCTGGGTCATGGACTTCGCCGACATCGAGGCGGCTTGCGAGCCGGTCCTGGCCCTGCTCGACCACCGTTACCTCAACGACATCGAGGGCCTGGAAAACCCGACCAGCGAAGTCATTGTGCGGTGGGTCTGGGACCGCCTGAAACCCAACCTGCCGGGCCTCGTCCGGGTCAAGCTCTGGGAAACCTGCACCGCCGGCTGCGTCTATAAGGGCGAAGACAGCTAAAACCAAGCCCTAGCGGCTCTTTCCCCCGTCACATTAGGTCATAAACCGACACCAAACCTTCAACCCCAAGCGATAGGGTTGAAACACGACCTTTTCAGGGTGAGTTTGAGTAGGGGGTTAATTTAACCCACGTCCGCTTACCGGTTCATGTTGTTTCCCTGTCGGACCTTCGGTCCTCCCCGCCTCTTAGCGGACCTTAC
>CAZVFL010000046.1:0-18822 GCA_964626025.1 uncultured Thalassospiraceae bacterium | reverse complement strand
AATCGGAAATGACGACTTATGACGACTTTTCCGGGTGTTTTCCCGCCCGGAAAACCAACGAAAAAACCATAAAATCAACGGGTTAATACGGTTTTGGCGGCGATCTGGTGGGGCAGCTTTTATTAAAGAGCCCTCAGCTACTTGCCCTTAAAAACAGCCTTGCGTTTTTCCATGAACGCCTCGCGGCCTTCGGCGTAGTCGTCGGAGGCGAAACAATCGTCCACAACCTTCTGGCACAGCGCCAGGTCGCGGTCGCCGGGGTTCTTCATGTATTCGCGGACCACGGTCTTGGCCGCCAACACCGTCAGGGGCGCGTTCTGGGCGATGGTTTCCGCGTATTCGCCGACGAAATCCCGGACCTCGCCCGGCGGCAGCGCCTTGTTGATAAGCCCCATGGCGAGGGCCTCTTTGGCGTCGAACTGACGGCCGGTAAACAGGATCTCCATGGCCGCCGACGGGCCGACCACGTCGATCAGGTGCTTCAGCCCCTCCAGCCGGTAGCCCAGGCCAAGCTTGGCCGCCGGAATGGCGAAGCGGGAGTCGGTGTCGGCGATGCGCAAGTCGCAGCACATGGCGACGCCGAGCCCGCCGCCGATGCAATAGCCGTCGATCTGGGCGATCATCGGCTTTTTGGTGTCGACCAGGGCCTGGGTGGCGGCGTAGACGGCCTCGTTGTATCGGGCGATGGCGTCGTCCGAGGAACGGTTCTTCTCGAACTGGGAAATATCGGCGCCGGCGGAAAACGCCTTGCCCCCGGCGCCGGCCAGCACGATCACCCGGACCGCGTCGTCGCCGCCGAAGTCTGACAGCACCACCGGCAGCCCCGACCACATTTCATAGGTCAACGCGTTCAGCCGTTTGGGGTTGTCGAAGGTGATGCGGCCGACGCCGTCCTTGTTTTCGACGATTAGCTGGTCGGTGACCGTATCCATGGGCTCTCTGCTCTTGCCTTTGGGCGGCGCATTATATGGGTTGCCGGGAGCTTGTTAAACCCTTGAAGGGACATTAGATTCAAAGCCCGCCCCCGAAAGGAGTCCCCCTTGATCGCCGCCATCGAACGCCTGACCGGCCTGGAATGGAAAGGCCAGGGGACCGTCTTTCTGGTCGCCTCCGGCCACGGCGGCACCCATTGGATCGCCGCCACCTTTTACCTGCTGTTGCCGTTCATCACCCGCGATCTGGGGCTCACCTATGCCGAGGCCGGGATGCTGGTGGCGGTGTTCCACCTCTCGGCCTTCGCCGCCAATTTCGCCAGCGGCCTTGTGGTCGACGTCACCGGGCGGCGGGTCGTCTATCAGGTGTCGTCCCTGGCCGTCGGCGCCGGGGCGCTGTTGGGGTGCGGGGGGGCGGAAAGCGTGTCGTGGCTGTTCCCCATGGTGGTGCTGATCGGCGTCACCAACAACCTGTGGCACCCGCCGGCGATCTCGTTCCTGTCGGAGCATTTCCCGAATCAGCGCGGCTACGCGCTTTCCATCCATGCGCTCGGCGCCAACGTCGGCGACGCCGTGGCGCCGCTGGCCGCCGGCGCGTTGCTGGTGTGGCTGAGCTGGCGCGGGACGGCGTCGGTCAACGCGCTGCCGGTGTTCGCGCTGGCGGCGTGGATTGCCTTCGCGCTCACGGCCAAGGACCGCCCCAGGGACAGCCAGGGCCAACGCCGGGACGCCGCCGGTTTGGGGTTGGGTTTGGCCGAATATTGGCAAGGCGTGAAGGGACTGCTTGGTGACCGGCTCATCGTGCACCTGTCGCTGCTGGCCGGGTTCAGGACCATGGCGCAGATGGGACTTATGGTGTTCCTGCCGCTTTATCTGGCCGACGTGGCCGGCATGGGGCCGTTTATGATGGGGGTGACGGTGATGGCGTTGCAGGTGGGCGGCATCGTCGCGTCGCCCATCGCCGGCGCCTGGTCGGACCGGGCCGGGCGGCGGCCGGTGGTGCTGGCCGGGCTGTCGGCGTCGACGGTTTTGATCGTGGCGTTGACCATCATCGACAACGATATTCTTTTCATCGCCGGCGTCTCGGTGCTGGGATTCGTCATGTATGCCGCCCGGCCGGTGATCCATAGCTGGATGATGGACCTGGCGCCGGCGAAAGTCGCCGCCAGCGCCACCAGCATGATGTTCGGGGTGCAGGCGCTGTTTACCGCGGTCATGGTGATCGTCGGCGGCATGATCGCCGACCGTTGGGGGCTCGGCGTGGTGTTTTACCTGTTGGCGGCGTCCATGCTGATCGCCAACGTCCTGGTCTACCTGATGCCCCACCATGACCCGGGCCAAGGTGCTTCGGAATAAATTTGGAGAAAACCCATGAAAGACACCCTGGCCCCCGGCCTCACCCATAGCTTCTCCATCACCGTTACCGAGGACAAGACGGTGCCTTATCTCTACCCCGAGTCGCCCGACTTCACCGCCATGCCCAAGGTGTTCGCCACCGGGTTCATGGTCGGGTTCATCGAGTGGGCGTGCCTGGATGCGCTGAAGCCCTACCTGGACTTGGGCGAGGGCAGCGTCGGCATCCATATCGACGTCGATCACCGGGCGGCGACGCCGGCGGGCATGGAGGTCACGGCCGAGGTCGAGGTGGTCGAGGTGGATGACCGCAAGGTGAGCTTCAAGGTCGCCGTCCGCGACGAGGTGGAAATTATCTCCGAGGGCCGGCACCAGCGCTTTATCGTCGATTGGGACCGTTTCAATGCCGGGCTTGCGGAAAAGGTTGGCGGCTAAAGCCCCTTTTGCTTCATCCGCCATAGCAAAAGATCAACCCGGTCCTGGCCGTAGAAGGGTTCACCCTCGAACACCATCAACGGCACGCCCCAATGCCCCGCCGCCTCATGGGCCTGTTGGTTTTCTTCGAGGGCGGCGTCGAATTTATCCGGATCGGCGGCGACCTCGCGCTCCAGCTTTTCCGCGTCCAGCCCGGCCCGGGTCATGGCGTCGGCCAGATGCGTGCCCTGGTCCCAGCCGTCAACGGTGCCGTCCCAGATGATGCGGGAAACGTGGTCCAGGAACTGAAGCCCCTTTCCCGCCGTCACCGCCGCCATGCCAAACCTGGTCAGTCTAAAGATATAAGGCTGTTCCGGGTCTATGGCGCTGGTTTCCATATTCATCTGGATGGGATCGGGCAGGGGCCGACGGAAGGGAAGACCTAAGCTTTCGGCGACGCGCTTTGAATCCAGCGTGTGATAGGGCCGGTAAAGGGGATTGGTATTCTTGAAAAAATCCGGCTTGCGGATGGCGATGGGATAGATGGGCCGCACCCGGACCTCGACGTCATGGTCCCGCTCAATGGCCAGGATGCGGTCCAGCGCCAGATAGCAATAAGGGCTGCGGAAGGACCAGAACAGATCGAAGGTCAGGGCCAAATCAGCCAAGCCCCATCTGCTTCAGCGTTGTCCGCGTCAAGTCGCCTTCGGGGTCGGCGAATTCGCCGAGGATGGTGAAATGATTGAGACCCGCCCTGATAACCGTTTCGCAAGGGACGCCTTTGTTTTTCCAGGCATCGGCGAAGGTCTCGCTCTGGCGGAGGAATTCCTCGCTTTCGCCGCCGCCGACGGCGACGATCAGCGGCGCGTCCGTGGCCGGTTTGAGCGTTAAGGGGGAATTCCTTGCCACCTGTTCCGGCGTGAAGCCGAGCGTTTCCTGCATAAAACCAAGCCGGATCGGCTCCAGGTCATAGATACCGCTGATGGCGCATCCCCCCTTGACCAGGCCGGCGGGGAGGCCTTCTCCGAACACCGGCCAGTCGGTGGCCATCATCATCACCGTCAAATGGCCGCCGGCGGAATGCCCGGAAACGAAGATCCGGTCCGGATTGCCGCCGAAGGTTTCGATGTTCTCGAAGGTCCAGGCGACGGCGGCACGGCATTGGCGCACCAGTTCGTCCAGGTTGACCTGTGGCACCAGGGCGTAATTGACGATCACCAGAATGGCCCCGGCCGGGACCAGGCCCCGGGCCAGGAACCGGAAATCGTTCTTGTGGCGGCTGAACCAGTAGCCGCCGTGCAGGAAAACGTTGATGGGCGCGCCCCCGGTGTTTTCGGGTAAATAGATATCGAGCGTTTCCTCGCCGCTGGGGCCATAGGCAACGTCAAGGCGAATATCGAATTCGGACAAAACCGCTTCGCCGTCGGCCTGATAGGCGGCATGGATGTCAACGTGTTCGGGCACCCGGGACCGGTTGTCGTACTGGGCGTCCAATTCGGCCTGATCGTAGCCCTGGTATATGGCGGCGTCGTTCATACCAGGGGCACCATAACATGTTCCCGGTAGGCGGGCCGGGCCTTCAGCCTCTCGTGCCAGGCCTCAAGGTTCGTGAGCGCCGGGCGTTTCACGTCCATGGTGTACCAGCGGTTGACCGAACAGCCGGCGGGAATGTCGCCCATGGTCGGCTCGCCGCCGGTCAGGTAGTCGGAATTTCCCAGATGCCGGTCGAGAAGGACCCAAAGCTCCGTTGCTTTTTCAACCGCCTGGTCAAAGGCGTCTTGATCGCGGTCTTCGGGCGCGGTGCGGACCAGGGTATAGAAGATCACCGTCATCGGCGGGTGCAGGCGGGTCAGGTACCAATCCATCCATTGGTTGGCAACCGCCCGGCCTTGGGTGTCGGCCGGAAACCAGGGGGCTTGACCGTAGTTTTCAGCCAAATAGCGAACGATGGTGTTGGATTCCCAAACCGCGAAATCGCCGTCCTCCAGGGTCGGGACCAGGCCGTTGGGGTTTTTTGCCAGGTATTCAGGCGTGTCGTTGCCGCCGAACTTCCCGCCGACGTCGACCCGGTTGACCTCAAGGCCCAGTTCCGCCGTAAACCACATCACCTTTTGCACATTGATGGATGACGAGCGGCCTAAAAGCTTCAGCATGAAACCCCCTTCCGGAACAGCGGCCGGGCCTATGACACCCGCGCGCTGAATTTATAGCCGCAGCCGATGACGGTGGTGATGATTTCGGGTTTTTTCGGGTCTTTCTCGATTTTTTTCCGGACCCGGCTGACCAGGACATCGATCAACCGGTCAGACGGCGCGTCGGCGTCCTGGCTGACGGCATCGAGCAGGTAATCGCGGCTTAACACCCTGTTCGGCGCCCTGGCCAGGGCGGCCAGCAGGTTGAACTCGGCCCGGGTCAAAGGCACCTTTTTATCGTCCGGGCCGGTAAGGCTGTGACCGCCGGCATCCAGGCTCCAGCCCTCGAACTTGAAAACCTCTGGCCGGTCCCTGAGCGCTTTCCCGGCATCGCCCTTTTCGCTCCGGCTCAACATGTTGCGGACCCTCAAGACCAATTCCTCGGGGTCAAAGGGTTTGGTCAGATAGTCGTCGGCGCCGATCTCCAATGCCGCCAGCCGGTCTTTTTGATCTTTCCTGGCCGTCAGCACGATGATCGGCAGGGACGACCGGGCGCGAATCTGCCGGGCAAGCACCAGGCCGTCCTCGTCGGGAAGCCCAAGGTCAAGCAACACCAGGTCGACCGGCTCGGAATCGATGCAGGCGAGCATTTCCT
The DNA here is from genome assembly GCA_964626025.1 of uncultured Thalassospiraceae bacterium. GTDB lineage: Bacteria > Pseudomonadota > Alphaproteobacteria > Rhodospirillales > Casp-alpha2 > Casp-alpha2. Next base: position 13,336 of record CAZVFL010000046.1, on the reverse strand, counting down.
TGCCCGTGCTGGCGAGGCTGACCTTGAAGTCCTCGTTCTGCATATAGGCCGCCAACAAGGACTGGACCAATTCGTCGTCCTCGACAATCAGCAGGTGCTTATTCATTGATGGAAAACTCCCCCAAAAGGGCCGGTTTTCAAATTTTTTTAATGGTCTGCCTACAATTGTAACCAATTTTTACATCTATTCACATCATATTCAAACCTCGTTCATTCGAGCGTTACAGCCCTCAACTAAAAATTTAATCACCAAACAAGCCGTGGTGGGAAAGACCAAGGCCCAAAACAGTGAATTGGACGTTGAGGCAGAAGCAAAAATGTCGAAGAAAAGCATCAATTTAAATTCTCACTTCGGCCCCATGAACTTGGATTCCACGAGCGCAGCCGACCTTACCGTCATCGCGCCGAGCAGGGGGACCACGGCCATTCTGCCGGCGAGTTATCCCCTCAGGCAGGCGACATTCATCCAGAGGAAAGGGCACCTGTTGGTGCAGGCGTCCGGGTTTCCCGAGATTATGATCCCCCGTTTTTTTGCCGGCGGCGGGCACACCACCCTGGCGACGGAAGATGGCGTCGAGATTTCAAGGCACATGGTTTTGTTGATGTCGAACCTTTCGTCCCGGGTCGAAAAGGCCTTGAGCGCCATGGCCTTTCCCGGCGGCGAATAAACCCATCCGGCGGGCGCCCCTGCGGCTTTAGGCGCCCCCGCCCCACCTCACACCCAATATCCAATACGGCAAGGCCCCGGTGGCGAGGGTTTAAAAAGCTTTTCAGGCCCCAAGCCCCGTCCGGTTGCCCTATGCCTTTCCGTGGTGGATACTGATGGGACGTCATTTGTTTGAGTTTAGGCAAGGAGAACCCATGCGCTTGGCATTCCTCATGGGGCTTTTGATGTGCTTGATGGTCCTTGGTGTTCCCTTGGGCGGTCCCTTACGGGCCGATGAGCCGCAAAAACCGGAACAAGAATCGCCAGGAGAAATGCTCGAAGACGCCACCCACACGATCCTCAAGGCTTTTGAATTGATGCTGCAGGCGATCCCTCAATACGAGGCGCCGGAGATTCTGGAAAACGGCGATATCATCATCCGGCGCAAGTGGCCCGAAAATGAAAAACCGGCACCGGGCGACGACAAGACCGAAAAAACAAAAATCTAGAACGGGAACGACCATGACTAGAACCGTAAAACCCTATTGGCAGAACTTTATTGACGGTAAATGGGTCGATGGCGCCAAGGGCGGCCGCATTCCGGTCGAAAATCCGGCCACCGGCGAGATGTTGGCGGAAATTGCCGAGGCCGTCGAAGAAGACGTTGACGCCGCCGTTCGGGCAGCCAGGCAATGTTTTGATTCGCGCCGGCTTGTCGACATGAAACCGGCGGAACGCCAACAGATGATGTTCCGGGTCGCCGCCGAAATCAGGGCCATGTCCGACGAAATCGTGGAGCTTCTTTGCCTCGACAGCGGCAAGCCGTTGAAGGTCGCCAAGGGCGAGGCCAACGTGGCGGCCCGCTATTTCGAATATTACGGCGGCATGTCGGACAAGATCGAAGGCCGGTCCATCCCCCTCGGCCCCGGCTACGTGAACTACACCATTCCGTCGCCTTACGGGGTTTCCGGGCAGGTCGTTCCCTGGAACTTCCCGGCCGGGTTGACGTCCCGTTCGCTGGCCACGGCGATGGCGACGTGCAACAGCGTCGTCGTCAAGTCTCCTGAATTGGCCCCGTTGGCCGTTTGTTTGATTGGCGAAGCCTGCGAACGGGCAGATGTGCCCCAAGGCTCGGTCAACATCATCTGCGGGTATGGCCCCGTTGCCGGTGCGGCGCTGGTCCAGCACCCGGGTGTGGACCACCTGGTCTTTACCGGTTCGGTGAAAACGGGCCAAAGCATCATGCAGGCGGCGGCCGAACGGGTGGTGCCGACGGTCATGGAACTGGGCGGCAAGGGCGGCGGCATCGTCTTTCCCGACGCCGATGTCAAACAGGTGGTAGACAGCGCCAATGGCGGCATTTTCCGCCATTCGGGCCAGGTGTGTTCGGCCATGTCGCGGCTGATCGTCCATGAATCCGTTCATGACGAAATCGTCGGCAGCATCACCGACATGGCCAAGGACCTGACCGTCGGGGCCGGCATTGACGACAGCGACATCACGCCGCTGATGTCGGAGGGCCAGCTTGACCGGGTTGAAAACTACTGTTTATCCGGCGTGCAGGCGGGGGCCGAAGCGGTCATCGGCGGCCGCCGTCTGGAGGACCGTGCCGGACACTTTATGCCGGCGACGTTATTTACCGGCGTCACCCCCGACATGACCATCGCCCAGGAAGAGATTTTCGGGCCGGTATTGTCGGTGATTCCCTTCAAGGACCCCGAAGAAGCGGTTGAAATCGCCAACGGCACCGAATACGGCCTGACCGCGGGCGTCTTCACGAAGGATCTGGACCGCGCGCACTGGACCGCGGAAAGGCTGGTCGCGGGTCAAATCTTCGTCAATGAATGGCATGCCGGGGGCATCGAAACGCCTTTCGGCGGCATGAAGAAATCCGGTTTTGGCCGCGAAAAGGGGCAAGAGGCGTTGTTGAATTACATCCAAACAAAGAACGTCGCCATCAAAATCGCCGTCGATTGAGGCCCGGAAAAATCAGTAAAGGTTCAGGCCCACCGGGTTGAGAAGACCCATGGCCAGAAGAAGCTGGTAAACGGCAAGCCGTTCGTCATAGGACGCGGACGTGAAATTGATCTGGGCTTCGTTGAGCCTGTTTTCCGCGTCCAACACGTTGATTTCAATTACCGCGCCCTTCTCGAGCGCCTTTTTGCTCAACTCAAACGACTCGGACGCGATGTTGATGGCGTTCTCCAAAAGCTCCAGGCGTTTCCTGGCCGTCAGCAGCGCCTGCCAGGCCAGCCGGGTCTGTTCGATCACCTTGCGTGACGTGAAGTCATGGATATCCTTGCTGGCGCCGACGTTGAAGGACGCCTGGGACAAAAGGCTGCGAGTGGAAAAGCCGGTGAACAGATCCCACGTGGCCCGTAGTGTCACGGAATAATCGCGCCTGACGCCGATCACCGCGCCGGCGTGTTTTTCGAAATTCCATTGGCCTTCAAGATCAAAAACCGGATAAAACTCGGCCTTGGCCGATCTCTTGGTTTCCCGCGCAATTTCAATGGATACGCTTGTATTGCCGAGTGCCGGGTTGCCGATGATGGCGTTATCGATGGCCCTTTCCAGGTCGCTGGGGACCATTTCCACCGGCGGCACCGGGTCCGTCATCGCATTGACGTCGGGCAAGTGGTTAAAGGTCTGGGTAAATCGGCTGATCGCGTCTTTCAACCCGCCCTCGAAAGTCACCCGGCGTTCCTTGGCGACCTGCAGGCGGGATTTAGCCTGCAGCACGGTCTCGGCGATGCCGGAGCCGCGTTGGACCCGTTCGTCCTCCAGGTTGAGTTGTCGCTGGATGGTCGCCTCGTTCTCCAGTGCCAGCTCGATCAGGCGCTTCTGTCTTAATACGTTGACATAGGCGGTGGTGCCTTCGAACACGGTATTCTGAAGCGTCCCTTCCAGCGTCATTTGGCCCAGTTCCCTGTTCAGCCGCGCCGTGCGCACCTGAGACGTGGTCAGGAATCCGTTGAAAAGGTTTTGCGTAAACGTGACGTTGCCGCTTTGCGGCGTCCGGGAGGAAATCTCACCCAACTGGCCGTCGCCCTGGTTGCGCTCCGCCGGGCTATCGATGAATTCCGCTCCGACGTCGGCGGTGGCGCTGATTTGAGGATAGTAATCCGACTTTGCTCTTTCGATTCCCTGACGGAGCGACTCAACGGTCTTGTAGGCGGCGCGGATATTCGGATGGTCGAGCATTAGACCGGCAAGCTCTTTTTCCAGGGAGGCGGCAAAAACGGGGCTTGCGGCCCAGAGACCAATGGCCCCGGCCGCCATCACCAAAGTAATCCGCATTACCCTTGAACCCGTCACTTCACAACCCGGGATTCGACCCCTCAAAAACCCTGAATCAAGGGAGTCTAACGGCATCGGATTCAGGGGTCAAACGGCGAGGGTTAAAAAGTAGCAGAAAACAAGGGCTTTTTGGCAAAATCGGCGGAATTTCAGGCTCGTTGGCCTACTATATGAAAGGATTTTTTCGTTTAAAAACCACAAAATATGGTGGCTGGAGATCAAAAATTTGCCCCGATTCGGCACTCCCGAACCCACCCCCGACTCATTTTTTGCCGAACCCACCCCCGACTCATTTTTTGCCGAACCCACCCCCGACTCATTTTTTGCCGAACCCACCCCCGCCAGGCGTCTCGATGATGAAAACGTCGCCCGCATTCATGAAGACGCTGCCGGTCGGTCCAAGTTCCTCGATAACGCCCCCGGCGCGCTCGACCCTGTTCACGCCCCGGGCGCCCGGCTCGCCCCCTTCCAGGCCATGCGGCGGCACCCGTCGGTGGTCCGATAATATCGCCGCCGTCATTGGCTCCAGAAAGCGGATTCGCCGAACCACCCCATCGCCGCCACGGTGACGGCCCAGGCCGCCCGAGCCCCGGCGGATCGAAAAACTTTCCAGCAAAACAGGGAAACGCCATTCCAGCACCTCCGGGTCGGTCAGGCGGGAATTGGTCATATGGGTATGGACCGCATCGGTGCCGTCGAAATCGGCGCCGGCGCCTGAGCCCCCGCAGATGGTTTCATAATATTGATAGGTTTCGTTGCCGAAGGTGAAATTGTTCATGGTGCCCTGGGCGGCGGCCAGTACGCCCAAAGCGCCGTAAAGCGTATCGGTCACGCACTGCGACGTTTCCACGTTGCCGGCAACGACCGCCGCCGGGTAGCGCGGGTTCAACATGGACCCCTTGGGAATGACAATATCCAAAGGTTTCAGGCAGCCCCCGTTGAGCGGGATGTCGTCTTCGACCAGCGTCCGGAAAACGTAAAGCACAGCCGCCCGGCAGACGGCGGCCGGCGCGTTGAAGTTGTTTTGGGTCTGCTCAGAGGTGCCGGTGAAGTCGATCTTGGCGCGCCGCGCCTTGGCCTGGATGGAAATCTTCACCTTGATCTGGGCGCCGTTGTCCATCTTGCAGGCGAACGAGCCGTTGTTGAGGACGTCGAGGACGCGCCTGACCGATTCTTCGGCGTTGTCCTGGACGTGCCCCATATAGGCCCAAACCACGTCCAGGCCGAAATGGCCAACCATCTTTCTCAATTCCTGGGCGCCCTTTTCGTTGGCCGCGATCTGAGCCTCCAGATCGGCCATGTTCTGGCGCGGATTGCGGGCCGGATAGGGGCCATCGGTCAGCAGCGCCAGCATTTCCTTTTCACGAAGACGGCCTTCCCGGACGAGGACGAAATTGTCTATCAGCACCCCTTCTTCGTCGACGGTGGTGCTTTCGGGGGGCATGGAACCGGGGGTGATGCCGCCGACGTCGGCGTGGTGGCCCCGGGAGCCCACGTAAAACAACAACTCCTTGCCGGCGGTGTCGAACACCGGGGTAATCACGGTGATGTCGGGCAGGTGGGTGCCGCCGTTGTAGGGCGCATTCAGCGCGTAGACGTCTCCGGGCTTCATGCGGGCCTTGTTTTCCTTGATGACCGTCAGGATGCTTTCGCCCATGGAGCCAAGATGCACGGGCATATGCGGAGCGTTGGCGATGAGGCCGCCCGAACGGTCGAAGATGGCGCAGGAGAAATCCAGCCGTTCCTTGATATTGACCGAGAATGACGTATTGGCCAGCGTCGCCCCCATCTGTTCGGCAATGGACATGAACAGGTTGTTGAAAATTTCCAGCATCACCGGATCGGCGCTGGTCCCCACCGCCCGGCCCTTGGGCCTGGGTTTGGCGCGGTTCAAAACCAGATGACCCAGTCCCGTCAGTTCCGCCCGCCAGCCGGGCTCGACGATGGTTGTCGCATTGGCCTCGATGATGATGGCGGGCCCGTCTATGCGATCGCCCGGCAGCAGGGCGTCCCGGTCGTAAAGGGTGGTGTCCCGCCATTTGCCGTCGGCATACATGCTGACGACCTCGCCCGGACCTAGGCCGGCGGTGCCGGAAATTTCCTGGATTTCCGAGTCGGTCACGGTTTCCGATTTGCCGATGGCCTCGACCGAAACCGCCTCGACCATATAAGCCCGCTCGGGCGCGGCAAAGCCGAAGCGCTTCTTGTGCAGGGCCTCGAAGGCCTCGATCATGGCCCGTTCCTCGCCCAAGGGAACGGTCAGCGCCCTATCGGAGCCCTCATAACGGAGGTGCGCCTTCCTCGCGGCTTCGGTGTGCTTTGCGGCGATTCCCTGATCGGCAATTTCCCGGCGTGCCGCGGCTTCCATCTCGTCCAGCTTTTTGGACAATTTACCGACGGTGCCGTCTTCGAGCGGCGCCTCGACGGCGTATTCACGGATCGCGCGGACATCGGCCAATCCCATGCCATAGGCGCTCAGCACCCCGGCCAAGGGGTGAATGAAAACGCGACTCATGCCAAGCGCGTCGGCGACCATGCACGCATGCTGGCCGCCGGCGCCGCCGAAACAGTTGAGCGTGTATTCGGTGACGTCGTAGCCCCGCTGTACGGAAATCCGCTTGATGGCATTCGCCATGTTCTCGACCGCGATCTTCAGGAATCCCTCGGCGACCTTTTCGGGTTTCGGCGGTTTCCCGGGTTTCGCTTTCCCGGAACCCTTTCCCGGCTCCTGGGCGATCTCGCCCACCAGAACCTTAAACCGGTCCCGGACCACTTTTTCGTCGAGAAACTGGTCCGCCATAGGGCCGAACACCCGGGGAAAATGCTTGGCCTGGATTCTGCCCAGCATGACGTTGCAATCGGTGACCGTCAGCGGCCCGCCCCGGCGATAGCTGGCCGGCCCGGGGTCGGCGCCCGCCGATTGCGGGCCGACGCGGAAACGCTGGCCGTCGAAGCGCAAGATCGAACCGCCGCCCGCCGCCACCGTGTGTATGCGCATCATCGGGGCGCGCATGCGTACGCCGGCAACCATGGTTTCGAAGGCGCGCTCGTATTCGCCGTCGAAATGCGAAACATCGGTGGACGTGCCGCCCATGTCGAAACCGATGACTTTTTCAAAACCGCCCATGGCCGCCGTCCGGACCATGCCGACGACGCCCCCCGCCGGGCCCGACAGGATGCTGTCCTTGCCCTGGAACAGCTTGGCGTCGGTGAGCCCGCCGTTGGACTGCATGAATTGAAGCCGGATGCTCCCGTTTTCGGCCTCAAGGTCGCGGGCGATGCGGTCCACGTAGCGGCGCAGCAGCGGAGACAGATAGGCGTCGACCACCGTGGTGTCGCCGCGGGACACCAGCTTCATCAACGGGCTGACCCGGTGAGAAACGGAAACCTGGGTGAAGCCCACCTCGCGGGCGATCTTGGCGATTTGGCTTTCGTGCGCCGGGTAGCGGTAGCCGTGCATGAAAAGGATGGCGACCGAGCGGATGCCGTCATCAAAGGCGGCCCGGAGCTGCGCGCGCGCGTCCACCGGGTCCGGCGCCTTTATCACGTTGCCGGCGGCGTCCATGCGCTCGTCTATTTCGATCGCCCGTTCGTAAAGCATCTCGGGCAACCGGATATGGCGCTCGAACAATTTTGGGCGGTTCTGATAGCCGATCCTGAGCGCGTCGGCGAAGCCCTTGGTGACGGTCAGGACCGTGCGGTCGCCGGTGCGCTCCAGAAGGGCGTTGGTGGCCACCGTGGTCCCCATCCTGACGACGCCAATAGCGGCGGCGGGGATGGGGTCGTTCGCCTTAAGGCCCAAGAGCTCGCGGATGCCTTGCAACGCGGCGTCTTCGTAGCGATCCGGATTTTCCGAAAGCAGTTTGTGGGTGACCAGCTTTCCGTCCGGCCGGCGCGCCACCAGGTCCGTAAACGTCCCCCCCCGGTCGATCCAGATTTGCCAGGCTTTGCCGTTTTTAGTGCCGGTCATTACACTCGTTCCCCTTTAATGCCCTTATATAAGGCTAAGCAGGGCTTATGAACTATTGTCCGGCCCTCCGGCCACGGCTACAACCAATTCCGGAATTATCGGCAAGGATTTGAATGCAGGCGCAAATGACGGCAAAACCGAAAAATCTGGTCTATTTCGACAAATGGATGGACCCGGTGGCGGAGGGGATTCTCGAGGCCGAGCAGGGCATCGACCTCAAGCGGCTCAACTTCGACGATGAGCCCGATGCCAACTGGGCGGCGCTGGAAAAGGCGCATGGCTATCAGTTGTTGGCGAGCAACGAAATCCAGCCGCCGTTCCTGCCCGGCCGTCCGTTGATCGAACGTTGCCCCAACCTGCTGGCGGTTTCCGTCACCGGCGCCGGATACGACATGATCGACCTGGAGGCCTGCAACGAAGCCGGCATCCTGGTGGTCAATCAAGCCGGCACCAATTCGGAATCGGTGACCCAGCACGTCCTCGGCATGATGCTGGCGCTCACCAAGCAGATCATCCAGTCGGACCGCCGCATGCGGCGGGACAAGGAGGGCTGGACCCGGATGGACTACAAGGGCCGGGAACTGACCGGGCGCACCCTCGGCATTATCGGGCTCGGCAACATCGGCCGCCGGGTTTCGGCGCTCGCCGGCCAGATGTTCGGCATGCGGGTCATCGCCCATGATCCTTATATCCCGGCCGAGGACTTCGAAAAGAGAGGCGCCGTCTCCGTCGGTTTCGACGATGTCTTTAGTGATGCGGATTTCGTTTCCGTCAACTGTCCGTTGACCGATGAAACCCGCGGCTTTATCGGGGCCAGGGAGTATGGATTGATGAAGCCGACGGCTTATTTCATCACCACCGCCCGGGGCGGCATCCACGACGAAACGGCGCTGGCGGCGGTGATCGCCGATGGCCGCATTGCCGGCGCCGGGCTTGATGTCTTTGCCGAAGAACCGCCGGCCTGGGACCATCCGCTGCTGGGCTTCGATAACGTCATCGTTAGCCCCCACATCGCGGGCATCACCGAAGATTGCATGTATAATATGGCCGAAGCTGCTGCCCGGCAGTGGCTGACCATCTTCGAGGGCCGGAAACCGCCGCGTCTGGTCAACCCGGATGTGTGGCCCTGTTATGCCGAGCGCTTCGAGCGCGTCATCGGCGCCCCCGTAAAAGGGTAAAAAAAATGGCTGACGAGGAAGACAAGGACAAAGCCACTGAGAAGCGCCGTCACGAACGTGTGCCGCTTCCCGAAAACTTCCGCGCCACCATCAAGGGTGAGGACGGCGTGGAAAGAGAGGTCACCGTCAAGGACATCTCGGACAGCGGCGCCGGGCTGAGTGTTAGCGGGAATTTCGAGAACGATTCTTTTGTCGAGTTTCACATGGAAGGGCACGGAACCATCCCGGGCCGGGTCGTCCGCAAATTCGTCGAAGGCATCGGCGTCGAGTTCGATTTCGGCGAAGAGGAGGTAAGCAAGGGTAAGGAAGAGGAACTGAGAAAGTTCCGAATTGCCGTCGCCCAAAAGAAATTCTAGTTCCGGGCCGCTGCCCGAGAGAGCCTACCCGCCGCTTTCCCCAAACCCGTAAAGACCGGCGACGTGGTCGGCAATCGCCAGCGACGACGTCAGGCCCGGCGATTCGATACCGAAAAGGTTGACCAGGCCCTCGACGCCGTGGGTTTCAGGGCCGTGGATGGCCCAGTCCCCGCGCGGTTCGCCCTCCGGCACCAGCTTCGGGCGGACGCCGGCGTAACCGGGCTGCAACGCGCCGTCCTTAAGGTCCGGCCAGTAGCGGCGGATGGCTTCATAAAAACCCCCGGCCCGTCCTGGATCAACGTCGTAGTCGGGCGTATCCACCCATTCCACGTCGGGGCCGAACTTGGCCTGCCCGGCCAAATCGACGGATGAATGGATGCCCAGCCCCGCCTGGGCGGGCACCGGATAAATCATATGCTCGAAGGGGCTTTTCCCCGCCAAGGTGAAATAGTTTCCCTTGGCGTAATAAAGGGTTGGAATAGCCACCTCGGGGAAGCCCTCGATGGCGGCGGCTACGTCCTGCGCCTGTAGCCCGGCGGCATTGATCAGATTGCGGCAACGGATCTCCATCGGCTCGGCGCCGCCCGTCAGGACTTGAATCCCGCCTTGGGCGAGGCTTCCGCTTTCGAACGGGCTCGAAAACGCCACCACCGCACCCGCGTCTTCGGCATCCCCTTGCAGCGCCAGCATATAGCCGTGGGTATCGAATATGCCGGTCGAAGGCGACAACAATGCGCCCGAGCATTCGACCGCCGGTTCCAGATCGCGGGCCTGGGCTGCGTCCAGTGGCTGAAGGTCATCAACGCCGTTGGCCTCGGCCTTGGCCCGGAGATCATCCAACGCCGCCAGTTCGTCCTCGGCGGTGGCGACGATCAGCTTGCCGACGCGCCGGAAAGGAATGCCGTGGGATTCCAGGAATCCATAAAGGGCGTCCCTGCCGGGGACGCACAGCCGCGCCTTGAGGCTTCCTTCCGGGTAATAGATGCCGGCATGAATGACTTCCGAATTGCGCGAGCTGATGCCGGTGCCGATGGCGTCGGCGGATTCCAGCAAGATGACCTCTTGTCCCGCCATGGCCATCCGCCGCGCCACCGCCAAGCCGGTAACGCCGGCGCCAATGATAATGGTGTCCACGGAATCGGTCATCACCTGACCATAATTCTCGTTATTGTTGAGGACGTAAACGCCTTTGTTTTGCCAAGCTGCAGTTTCCCAATTACAGTCTGCTGTTGCCGTTGATGTTGCCGGGGACGAGGCAATAGGGATTAGCCCATGACAAAGCCGAAGCCACGGAAAAGAATTCGAATATGGCTGATGGTGCCCCTTCTGATGCTTGTTGTCGGCGCCGTTATTGGTACAGGGAGACACACGGTGAAGGCGGATTGGCGGACGGCAAGCCGCGAGCCTGTTGGCATCGCGCCTGACCCGGGGTTGACCCATGAAGCCGTGGTTCAGGTCTATGTCGCCCGGGCCTACAGTTGGCGGGGATATTTCGGCGTGCATTCCTGGATCGCCGTCAAACCGACCGCCGCAACCGCCTACACGGTTTACGAGGTCATCGGCTGGTACGTCCACCATGGTGGCGGCTCGGCGCTGGTCATCCATGAAACGGCCCCCGACCGCCGCTGGTTCGGATCCGCCCCCAAGATCATTGCCGATATTCGTGGAGAAGAAGTGGACGCCATCATCAAGCGCATCGATGCCGCCGCCCGGAAATACCCCCACGCCAACGATTACACCCTTTGGCCCGGTCCCAACTCCAACACCTTTACCGCCTATATCGGCCGGGCCGTGCCCGAGCTCAACCTGGATTTGCCGCCGACCGCCATCGGCAAGGATTATCTCCCGGAGGGCGGGCTGTTTGCCGGCAGCCCCAGCGGCACCGGCTATCAGGTGTCGTTGTTCGGGCTTCTGGGCGTTCTGGCCGGCGCCGAGGAGGGGCTCGAAATCAATATCCTGGGCCTGACCTTCGGCGTCGATCCCATGGACCTGGCGGTGAAGCTGCCGATGGCGGGACGCATCGGGTTCCAGGAACCCTAAAACGACAATGAGCATCTGGGGCAAAGTCATCGGCGGGGTTGCCGGTTTTGCCATGGGTGGGCCCTTAGGCGCGATCCTGGGCACCGTCGCCGGGCACGCCTATGACAAAATGAAGTCCGAAGACGCCGGGCGCATCGATGACAACACCACCCGCCAGGTCGCCTTCACCACCGCGGTGATCGTGCTCTCGGCCAAAATGGCCAAGGCCGACGGCCAGGTCACCCGCGATGAAATCAGCGCCTTCAAGGAACTGTTCGACATCCCGCCGGACGAGGTGAAAAACGTCGGCGTCCTGTTCAATGAGGCCAAAAAGGACGCCAAGGGCTTCGAGCCCTACGCCGAACAGATTGCGATGATGTTTGCCGACCAGCCGGCGGTGATGGAGGAGCTCCTTGGCGGGCTTTTCCACATCGCCCGCGCCGACGGATACGTCCATCCCGAGGAGTTGAAATTCCTGCGCAAGACGGCGTTGATCTTCGGCTTCACCGAGGCTCAGTTCGAACGCCTGAAAGGCATCCACATGGACGTTCCCGGGGGCGCCCCCGGGGACGTTGACGAGGCCGACCCCTATCAGGTTCTTGGCCTGGATCGCAAGGCGTCCGACGAGGCCATCAAAAAGACCTACCGCGACCTGATCCGCGAAAACCATCCCGACACCCTCATCGCCCAGGGCATGCCCCAGGAATTCATCGACGTGGCCAACGAGAAAATGGCTGCCATCAACGCCGCCTATGACCGGATCGAAAAGGAACGGGGCCTCAAGTGACGGCCAAAGCGATCTCCCCCCCATCCCCCAATTTCGACGCCCGCCCGCCGGAAACGCCGGTCGATATGCTGGTCCTGCATTACACCGGCATGGAAAGCGCCGCTGCGGCGCTGGACAAAATGTGCGACCCGGAATTCAAGGTCAGCGCCCATTACATGATAGACGAGGATGGCCGGGTGACGGACCTGGTCGCCGAGGAGAGCCGCGCCTGGCACGCTGGGGTGGCGTTCTGGCGCGGCAGCATGGACGTCAACGGCCGGTCCGTCGGCATTGAGCTGGTCAACCCCGGCCACGAATTCGGCTATCGCGATTTCCTTGGTCCCCAGATGGCGGCGCTGGAATCCCTGGCCAAGGAAATCCTCGCCCGTCATCCGATCGAAGCCCGCAACGTCGTCGGCCATTCCGACGTGGCGCCGGGGCGCAAGACCGACCCCGGCGAATTGTTCGACTGGCCCAGGCTGGCGGCGGCGGGGATCGGGCTTTGGCCCACCGACGCCCGGCCCCTGGATGCGGAGCCCGACGAGGTCCAGGGCTGGCTTCGGGACTACGGCTATGGCACCGCCGACGAGGCCGCGGCCGTGACCGCCTTTCAGCGGCATTTCCGCCCCGAAACCATTGATGGAAGCGCCGATCCGGAAACCGCTGGGCGCTTGCGGGCGGTTCTCGATCTGTGCCGGTGAGCGCGCCGCCCTTGACCTCGCCGCCCGCAGGATTAATTTAAGCCTGCCAGACGGCCGGATGGCTGCCTCTTGCAATGGGGAAACCCGCAAGGGGAGGAAAGTCCGGGCTCCACGGAAACACGGTGCCGGTTAACGGCCGGCGGGGGCAACCCCAGGGAAAGTGCCACAGAAAGCAAACCGCCTAACGGGCTCCGGCCCGCGGCAAGGGTGAAAGGGTGCGGTAAGAGCGCACCGCGCCCCCGGTAACGGGGGTGGCAGGGTAAACCCCACCGGGAGCAAGACCAAATAGGGGCGACACGCTGGCCCCCAAGCAATTGAGGTCCAGCAGGCGGGTTTCCGCGCCGACGCCCGGGTAGGTCGCGCGAGGCGTCCGGTAACGGGCGTCCCAGATGAATGGCCA
>CAZVFL010000045.1:0-19686 GCA_964626025.1 uncultured Thalassospiraceae bacterium | reverse complement strand
CCCCAACCTCACCATCATGTGATCGCCAGAGACTTGTCCCTGGGCATGGAGACAGTCAAGCTTGGGCGATGATTTTTAATTATGGATTACGACATGCCGCCCTCAAGCTCGGCGTCGCTTTGTGGTTGGTATTGGGGCTTATGGTGATGCCCCGGGCCGAGGCAAATCCGCTGACGCAGCTTTCCTGGAAACTGGAATGGCCGAAGACGAATTTTGCCAAGACCTCCATTGACCTGGACGAAATCATTTCCGGCGGGCCGCCGAAGGACGGCATCCCGTCCATCGACAAGCCCCGTTTCGCCCCCGTTTCCAAGGTCAAGAACCTCGCCGATACGGAGCCGGTCATCGGCCTTGTCATCAACGGCCATGCGCGGGCGTATCCGTTGCGTATCCTGACCTGGCACGAAATCGTCAACGACGAACTGGCGGGCGTGCCGGTCACCATCACCTATTGCCCGCTCTGCAATTCCGCCATCGCCTTCGACCGCCGCCTCGACGGCAAGATTCTCGATTTCGGGACGACGGGGAAGCTCCGCCACTCGGACATGGTGATGTACGACCGCCAGACCGAAAGCTGGTGGCAGCAATTCCTGGGCGAGGGCATCGTCGGCGAAATGACCGGCAAGCGCCTGAAAACCATTCCGGCGCGCCTTGAATCCTTTGCCAATTTCAAAAAACGCGCGCCCTCGGGCGACGTCCTTGTTCCCAACAACCAGGGCATGCGCAACTACGGCGCCAATCCCTATGCGGGCTACGATTCCTCGCCCACTCCGTTCCTGTTCCGGGGCGATCTGCCTAAGGGCATCAATCCGATGGTCCGGGTGATCGTCGTTGGCGGCGAAGCCTGGAGCCTGCCCTTGCTCAGAACCAAGGGGACAATCAAAAAGGGCGACTTGATGCTGAGCTGGGTGGCCGGCCAGAACTCGGCCCTCGATACCCCGGACATCACCCAAGGCCGCGACGTCGGCAACGTGGTGGTCCAGCGCCGGACGGGCTCCAGGACCGAGGACGTGGTCTATGACGTGACCTTCGCCTTCGTCTACAACGCTTTTTTCCCCGGCCGCGTCATTCATATCAATTAAGCCCCAGGCTGTTGCCGAATCCTGAGACGGAGTAGACTTGGTCATGGCCAAGGGCGAGGGCAAAGTTCCCAGCGAGAAGGCGGCCCAGGCGAACGTGAACGCGTTCCTGGAAAAGGCGAGGCTGATGTCCGCCGGCATAAAACCGGGCGGACGCGGGCGGCTTATGTTCGCCATGGACGCCACCGCCAGCCGCAAGCCCACCTGGGATATGGCGGCCCGTATCCAGGGCGAGATGTTCGAGGCCACCCAGGCTCTCGGCGGACTTGATATTCAGCTCGCTTTTTACCGGGGGTTCGGCGAATTCAAGGCCAGCCAATGGACCGCCGACGAGAAGGCGCTTCTGGGACAGATGACCGCCGTCCTCTGCCTGGCCGGGCAAACCCAGATCGGCAAGGTGCTGGCCCATGCCGTCAACGAAACCCAGAGACAAAAAATCAACGCCCTGGTCTTCGTCGGCGATTGTTTCGAGGAAGACATCGACCATGTCGGGACAACGGCGGGGGAATTGGGGCTGTTGGGCGTGCCCGCCTTCATGTTCCACGAAGGCTCGGACCCGGTCGCGGCTTTCGCCTTCAAGCAGATCGCCAAGCTGACGGGCGGCGCCTATTGCCAGTTCGATTCCTCTTCCGCCCAGATGCTGAAGGATCTGTTAGGGGCAGTAGCGGTGTTCGCCGCGGGCGGGCCCCGGGCGTTGGAGGACATGGCCAGGAAACGCGGCGGCCAAATCCTCAAGATTTCCCATCAGGTCAAGGGCGGCTAGGCGCATGTTTCCGTATCTGATCCTCGGCGTGGCGCTGCTGGCCGGCCTGCTGCTGGCCGGGAGATGGTTCACCACCGCCGACCCCCGGGCCATCATCAAGATGCTGAAGTGGCTGCTTTTCGGGGTTATCGGGGCGGTCGCGGTGTTTTTCATTTTCACCGGGCGGCTGGCGTGGGCGTTTTTCGCCTTGCCGGCGCTGCTGCCGTGGTTCTTTCGGGCGCGCCAGGTACACCGGGTGTACAAGAACTTTTCCCGCATGGCCGCCGGCGGTGGCGGCGCTCCGGGACAGACCTCGGACGTGGAAACCCGGTTCCTGCGCATGGCCCTGGACCACGACAGCGGCAACATGACCGGCGAAGTCCTGGAAGGCGATTATGCCGGGCGGATGCTCGATAGCCTCACCCTGGACGAACTGGTGGACCTTCTGAAAACCTGCTGGGTCGAGGACCAGCCCTCGGCGCAGGTGCTGGAGGCCTATCTGAATCGAATCCACCCGGATTGGCGTGAGAGCGCCCAGGAAGAAGCCCCCGGCGGCACCGATGGCGGCACCGATGGCGGCCCCATGACCCGGGCCAAGGCGCTGGAGATTCTCGGCCTCGAGGAAGGAGCCGGCGTGGAGGACATCAAGGACGCCCATCACCGCCTGATTGGAGGCCTGCATCCCGACCACGGCGGGTCCACGTATCTGGCGGCGCAAATCAACAGGGCCAAGGACGTGCTGCTGGGAGATTGATCCCCCGCCTTGTGTCCCGCCTTGCTTGTCGTCCTTAATCTGCCCCCTTGGCCTGTCGTCCTTGCCCGGGGGCCGAGCCTATGGCAAAAAGGCCGCGCCCAATGCGCCCATAAAGGCGCGGGCAAGGTCAACGCCGCCGCCATCAATGGCTTTTTCGGGTGCGTATCATGGTCAAGGCTGTCACGAAGGCCGTGTTTCCGGTTGCTGGTCTGGGGACCCGGTTCCTGCCGGCGACCAAGGTATTGGCCAAGGAAATGCTGCCGGTTGTGGACAAGCCGTTGATCCAATACGCGGTCGAAGAAGCGCTGGAGGCCGGCATCGAGGAACTGGTCATGGTCACGGCGCCCGGGGGCAGCCTGATCGAGGAGCATTTCCAAGAGGCCCGGGACTTGGAATCGGCCCTCGAAGCCCGTGGCAAGAAGACCGAGTTGAAATCCATCCGCGACGATTTTCCCAAACCGGGCAAGATCACCTTCACCCAACAGGACGCGCCCTTAGGCTTGGGCCATGCCGTCTGGTGCGCGAAGGAAGCCGTCGCCGGCGGGCCTTTCGCGGTGATGTTGCCCGACGATTTGATGCTGGCCAGGCCGGGATGCCTTGCCCAGATGATGGAGGCCTACCGGGAAACCGGCGGCAACCTCGCCGCCGTCGAGGAGGTGGCCGACGAACTGACAAGCCGCTACGGTATCCTGGACGTAGAATCCGATGATGGCCGCCTGGCCCGCGTCCGGGGGCTGGTGGAAAAGCCCGCGCCCGCCGACGCGCCCTCCAGGCTGGCGATCATCGGGCGCTATATCCTGCAGCCGGAGGTCTTCGAGCACCTGGACAAAAAGGCCGAGGGCGCGGGCGGGGAAATTCAGCTGACCGATGCGCTTCAGGCAACGTTGGACACGGTCCCGTTTCACGGGATTCGAATCGATGGACGGCGGTTCGACTGCGGGACAAAAATGGGTTTCGTCGAAGCCAATATCGCCTTCGCTGCCGAGCGCAGCGATCTCGGCGGCGACGTCCGTGATATCCTGAAGGCCTATGTTTAGGACAAGGGCCCGGTAGAGGGAACGCCATGCAAATCGCCATGATCGGCACCGGCTATGTAGGACTGGTATCGGGAACGTGCTTTTCCGAATTCGGCCATGACGTTACCTGTGTCGACCAGGACAAGGCCAAGATCAAAAAGCTGAAGGCGGGCGACATACCCATATTCGAGCCGGGCCTCGAGGAACTGGTCGCCAACAACGTCAAGGCCGGCCGGCTCACCTTCACCACCGATATCAAAAGCGCCGTCAAGGCCGCCGACGCGGTCTTTATCGCCGTCGGAACGCCCGGCAGCGAAGGCAACGGAAACGCCGATCTTGCCCATGTCCATGCGGCGGTTAAGGAAATTGCCGCTGCGCTTACCGGCTATACGGTGGTGGTGACCAAATCCACTGTTCCGGTAGGGACCGGCCGCGAGATCGAAAAAATTATCCGGGACGCCAACCGAGAGGCCGATTTCGACGTCGTCTCTAACCCCGAGTTCCTGCGCGAGGGCTCGGCCATCGGCGATTTCATGCGCCCCGACCGGGTGGTCATCGGAACGTCGAGCGAACGCGCCCGGGACGTCATGAATCATCTATACCGGCCGCTCTATTTGATCGAGACGCCGATCCTGTTCACCACGCGTCCGACCGCGGAAATGATCAAATACGCCGCCAACGCGTTCCTGGCGACCAAGATTTCCTTCATTAACGAAATCGCCGATCTTTGCGAAGCCGTCGACGCCGACGTCCAGGGCGTGGCCAAGGGCATCGGCCTGGACGGGCGCATCGGTTCCAAGTTCCTGCATGCGGGGCCCGGTTACGGCGGGTCGTGTTTCCCGAAGGACACGGTGGCCCTGGCGCGCACCGCTGCCGACGTCGGCCATCCGCTGCGCATCGTCGAGGCCGTCACCGCCGTCAACGACGCCCGCAAGGAACGGATGGTGGAAAAAATCGTCACCGCCTGCGGGGGCACGCTCAAGAATAAAACCATCGCCGTCCTCGGGCTGACGTTCAAGCCCAACACCGACGACATGCGTGAAGCCCCGAGCCTGAACATCATCGCCGGACTGAAGAAAGGGGGCGCCAACGTCCGTGTCTTCGATCCCGAGGGCATGAAAGAGGCCGAGGAACTGCTCACCGGCGTTGAGTGGTGCGAAGACGCCTATGATGCGGTTGCCGGCGCCGATGCGCTGACCATCGTTACCGAATGGAACGAGTTCCGGGCGCTCGACCTGGAGCGCATAAAGTCCTCCATGAAGGCGCCGGTGATGGTGGACTTGCGCAATATCTACAACCCGGATGAAATGGCCGAGGCCGGCTTCCAATACACCTGTGTCGGCCGGGTTTCGGCCGTTTCCAAATGACGGGTCGGTAAGGGGGAGCCCTCATGCCCGAAGGCCGCCGGCTCGATCCCACCATTCTCCGCGAATACGATATCCGGGGCATCGTTCCCGATACCCTCGGGCCCGAGGACGCCCGCGTCATCGGCCGCGCCTTCGCCACGGTCATGCGGGAAAGGGGCTTTCAGACCACCGCCGTCGGCTATGACGGCCGGCTCACGTCGCCGGAACTGGAAGCGGCCCTGGTCGAAGGGCTGGCGGCATCCGGCGCCGATGTCATCCGCGTCGGGTTGGGGCCGACGCCGATGCTTTATTACGCCCAGGCAACGCTTCCCGCCGATGCCGGCTTGATGGTTACGGGGTCGCACAATCCGCCCGATTACAATGGCATAAAACTGGTGTTGTCGGGCCAGCCCTTTTTCGCCGACGACATCCGGTTGCTGGGCGAAAGGGCCGCCCAAGGCGACTTTGCCGAAGGCGAGGGCGCGGTCACCGAAAAGTCCCTTATGGACGATTACGTGGCCCGGCTGCTGGAGGATTATGAACCCGGAGATACGGCCCTGAACGTCGCCTGGGACGCCGGCAACGGCGCCGCCGGCGAGGCCCTCAGGAAACTTACCGGCGGGCTTCCGGGCACCCATGTCCTTTTGAACGACGACATCGACGGCACCTTTCCCGCCCATCACCCCGACCCGACGGTCGAAAGCAACCTGGAGCAGCTTAAGCGCGCGGTGGCGTCGGAGGGCTGCGATCTTGGCATTGCCTTCGACGGCGACGGCGACCGCATCGGCGTCATCGACGGCCGGGGCAGGGTGCTGTGGGGCGATCAGCTCCTGGCCATCCTGGCCCGGGACGTGCTGGCGGAAAACCCGGGCGCCACGGTCATCGCCGACGTCAAATCGAGCCGCGTGGTCTTCGACGAGATCACCCGGTTAGGGGGAAAACCGCTGATGTGGAAGGCCGGCCATTCGCACATCAAGAACAAGATGGCGGAAACCGGCGCGCCGCTGGCCGGCGAGATGAGCGCCCATATTTTTTTCAAGGACCGCTATTACGGCTACGACGACGCCCTATACGCCGCCGTCAGGCTGCTGACGGCCTTGGGCCGGTCGGGGGACACCCTGGCGGCGGTATTGGATCAGTTGCCTGCCATGGTGAACACGCCGGAGCTGCGCTTCGATTGCCCCGAGGACCGCAAGTTCGCCGTCGTCGACGAGGTGCGGGCGCGCCTCGGGCGAGAAAAGGGCCTGACCGTTCACGACATTGACGGCGTGCGCGTCGAAACCGAGGACGGCTGGTGGCTGCTCCGGGCGTCCAACACGCAGGCCGTTCTCGTCGCCCGCTGCGAATCGGCGACCGCCGACGGGCTGGTGAAGCTAAAAGACCAATTGCAGGCACAGTTGGAGGCCAGCGGCGTCGCTTTTCCGGCGTCTGGCTAATCTCAACCGAGAATCGCCGAAGACGGCGTCATAACGACCCCTGCTCCGTTCATGGCGGCGATGGCGGCGTCGAGCGAACCGTCCAGGTCAATGGCGCGGCAGGCGTCCTCGATCACCACCGTTTCGAAGCCTTCCCGGCGGGCGTCCAGGGCCGAATAGTGGACACAGAAATCGGTGGCCAGCCCGCACAGGAAAACACGGGAAAGATTACGCCGGCGGAGATATTCGGAAAGCCCGGTCGGCGTCTTGTGGTCGTTTTCCAGGAAGGCGGAATACGAATCGATTTCGGCGCGGAACCCCTTCCGGATGACCTCGGCGGCGTGGGGAATGTCAAGCTCGGCATGAAAATCGGCGCCCGGCGTCCCTTGAACGCAATGGTCGGGCCACAGCACCTGCGGGCCATAGGGCATGTCGATGACGTCATAGGGCGCCTTATCTTCATGGGACGAAGCGAACGAGAGGTGCCCTTCCGGGTGCCAGTCCTGGGTCAGGACGACGTTGGCGAAAACCCCGCCGAGGCGGTTGGCGATGGGGACGACCTGGTCGCCGCCGGGCACCTGAAGCGCGCCGCCGGGGCAGAAATCGTTCTGCACATCGACGACGATCAGGACGTCATGGTCGGTCTGTTGGAAAGGTTGATCCATCCGCCTCGGATGGCTGACGGCCGCCTACCGCCCGGTTGTCAGTTGTTGGCGGCAACGCGATAGCCGTCGCGCATCCTGATCTCCATGCAGTTCGTCTTGCGTTTTTTCAGGAAGCGGCAGGCCTGGTAGGCCTGTTGTTTGCTGATTCCCTTGATGCGGGCCCGGTGAAGGACCCGGCCCCTTCTTTTCCTGAGCGGCACGACCTTGATGGTGCCGTCGCTCAACAGCGAGGGCGCGATCTCGATGGCCCGGCGGGCCGCCTCGTAGGCCTGGTTATACCGGGCATAGGCGCCGACCTGCACGCCCCAGCGGCGGTTTTTGGGAACCGGCGCCAGTCGGCGGGTTGCGCTGGCCTTGGCCGGCGCCTTCGTCCGCGCCTTTGCCCCCGTCTTTGCTTTTACCGCCGGCGGCTCCCCCCGGAGCGAAGCGGTCAGCGGCCGAGAGCCGTTGCCGAGCGCCTTGAAGCCCAGGTTCAACAGCCGGGTCATCAGGGCGTTCCGGGAATTCGGCGAATTGCCGCCGAAGATAACGCCGATCACCCGCTGGCCGTTTCGCTGGGCCGAGGCGACCAGGTTGAACCCGGAAGCGCGGATATAACCGGTCTTTATTCCATCAACGCCGCTATAGGTCTTGAGCAGCTTGTTGTGGTTGCGGTGGGTGACGCCCCCAAAAGCGAACCGGTCGGTGGAAAAATAACGGTAATAAGCGGGGAAATCGCGGATCAAGGCGCGGGCCAGAATCCCCATGTCCCTGGCCGTGCTCATTTGGCCGCGATGGGGCAGCCCGGAAGCATTGCGAAAGGTCGTCCGGTTCATGCCCAGCTTGCGGGCCGTGGCGGTCATCTTGAGGGCAAAGGCGCGTTCCGAGCCGCTCAAATTTTCGGCGATGGCGGTGGCGACGTCATTGGCCGACCTGGTGACCATCGCCAGGATGGCTTCCTCGACGGTGATCCGCTGGCCACGGCGCAAGCCCAGCCGCGACGAGGGCTGACGGGCGGCGTGGGCTGATATGCGAACAGGGGTGCGAAGCGTCCAAAGCCTCGACTCCAGCGCATCGAAGACCAAATACATGGTCATCATCTTGGTCAGCGAGGCCGGATAGTTGCGGGTGTCGGCGTTGATCTGATGGATCACACGGCCGGTTTCGGCGTCCATGACCAGCGAGGCGTACTTGGCGAAGGCGGGCGTCGGGGCGAAGGCGATGAGGGCGGCGACGGCCATTGGCGCCAGAAACCGAAAGCCGAACGGGAAGACCCGCCGGGGTTTAAGCCCTGCTTTTTCCGGATTTCGCAATTGCGCCGTCAACGTAGACCCCCTAAACCGGTCCGCCAGTATTGGACCTTGATCATACCAATGAACCCAGCCCGTCCCAAGATTTTTCACTGGCGAATCAAATGCTTCTAAACGCTTCTCAATAAAAAACAGTTAATGGATTGAAGGTTGTGCCCACGGGTCCGACATGGGGCGACGGGGGGGGGGCGGAGGGCGTCAGCGCCGACGGAATTTTTACGCGCTTGCAAAATAAAATTGGAATCCGCCTGACTTAAAAATAAAACATATATTTAACAATGTGTTATATGTTAGAAATTATGTTGCAGTGCACAAAAAAAACGTTGACACGGAGGTGTCGGGGGCTATATAAATAGCGTTATGCTGCAATGCAGCAAAAGAATTCACCAAAGAATTCACCCCGGGCACCCATCGGGACTTTGAATAAACCGAATCCAACGACTTGAAACTTTAGGAGCGATCAGATGAGCACAGCAAACAAGAAAACCACCGAAAAAACGGACGAGCCCGTCGAGCAGGCTTTCGCCGCCGGACAGGAAACCCTTGAGACCGTCTTCAAGGCCGGCGCCGAGGCGGCCTCCGAGGGCGTTGAGAAAGCCATCTCCATGAGCCAGGAACACGTCGCCACCGCCATCAATGCCGGCGCCGATGCCTTCAAGGGCTACGAGGACGTGGTCAGCTACGGCAAGGACAGCGTTGACGCGGTGATGAAATCGAACGCCATCTTCGTCAAGGGCGTTCAGGACATCAACAAGGCGCTTTTCGGTCTTGCCCAGGCCTCCCTGGAAGAGAGCTTCACCGCGACCCAGAAAATCCTCGGTTGCAAGACGGCCAAGGAAGTAATGGCCGCCCAGGCGGCGCTTGCCCGCGTCGGCTATGACAAGGCCGTCCAGGACAGCCGCAAGATCACCGACCTGTCGGTGAAGCTGGCCGAGGAAGCAAGCCAGCCGATTGCCAAGCAGGTCAACGCGACCATCGAAAAGTTCACCAAGCCGATCGCTGCCTAAACCTCCCAACCCCGTAAAGGCAGCATCGTTTTGCGCCCGGCGGCCCCCCGCTGCCGGGCGCTTTTTTTGCCCGGATAGCGGCATATTCAATGACAATTTGCCCTCCGCGGGCGAATATAAGGCGCCATGACCGATCTCAGCCTGACCCTTTCCTGTTGGGATTACGACCGGACCCGGGGCGTTCTTGACGGCCGGGCCGCGGTTCCCGGCTGGCGCATAGACGCCACCGTATTGCCGCCGGAGAAACTGTTCCCCCTGGCCGTCGCCGAGGCCCCGTTCGACGTCTCCGAATTGTCGTTTTCCAGCTACCTGATCCAGGTATCGAGGGACGAGTGCCCCTATCAGGCCATTCCCGTCTTCGTTTCCAGGGCGTTCCGCCACGGCGGGATTTACGTGCGTAGCGACCGGGGGATTAATAGCCCTAAGGACCTGGAAGGCTGCCTCGTCGGCGTGCCCGAATACCAGATGACCATGGCGCTCTGGGCCCGCGGCCTGTTGCAGGACGAATACGGCGTCGACCTCGGCAAGCTCAGGTATAGGACCGGCGGCACCAACAAACCGGGCCGCGCCGACAGGCTGTCTCTCGAGCTTCCGGAAAGCATGGATGTCGAGCCGATTCCCGAAGGCCGCTGCCTCAACGATCTTTTGCTGGCCGGCGAATTGGACGCGGTTATGGCGCCGGTGCCGCCTGACGCGTTCTCCGCCGGCGACGGGACCGTCCAGCGGCTGTTCGCCGACCCGGCGGCGGAGGAACGGGCTTATTTTAAAAAGACGGGCATGTTTCCCATCATGCATGTCATCGGCGTCAGGCGGACGCTTGCCCGCGAACACGAAGGACTTGCCGCCGGGCTCACCCGGGCCTTCATCGAGGCGCGCGACATGGCAATTCGGGAACTTGAGGAAACGGCCAGGGCTTCGGCCAACCGGATATCGTTGCCCTGGTTCGCCGCCGAGTGGGAGCAGACCCGGGACCTGATGGGGGCCGGGGTGTGGCCTTATGGGGTCGCCGAAAACCGAAAGGAATTGGAGGCCGTTTGCCGCTATTCCCTTGAGCAGCACCTTTTGGCGAGGCCGCTCGAGGTGGATGAACTGTTTCACCCCGAAACATTGGATATGCCGGGAAACTGACCGGTCGCCTTGCCGACATTATGGTTAACCAAAGCCGAAATTATGGTTAACCAAATTAAATCAAAAGTTTAGCGGCGGCCCGGGAGGGGTGTCCGGGGGGCGTTCTGTGTATTCCAGCACTGATTTTTGAAGAAGTTTTTGACAAAATTCCCCCTTGGGAGGCTTCTACTCGGAAAAACGGACCAATATATTATAGAATATGAATTCGCCCCTTCCGGTCCTGGGCATTGGGACCGAAAAAGAAGGCCAGAGAGAGACCAGGAAAGATGAGCAACCCGAACGAACCCGCCAAGCCGCCCGTCGACATTGACGATGACGGTCCGGTGACTGGCGTTGCCGTCAAGTCCAGGGCCAAGACCAAAAAGCCCGCCATGTACAAGGTCTTGATGCTGAATGACGACTACACGCCGATGGAGTTCGTGGTTCACGTTCTGGAACAGTATTTCCAGAAGCGGAACGAGGATGCGACCCGGATCATGCTTCACGTGCACCAAAAGGGCGTCGGTATCTGTGGCGTCTTCACCTACGATGTTGCCGAAACCAAGGTCAGCCAGGTCATGGACTTTGCCCGGCAGCACCAGCATCCACTGCAATGCACGATTGAAAAGGACGATGACGGCAATGACGGTAACGGCGACGGCGACGGCGGATAGGGCCAAGCAAAAATAGGCAGACGGAGACAACACCATGCTTTCACGCAATCTGGAACAGACTCTTCACCGGGCTTTGTCCTTGGCAACCGAGCGCCGCCACGAATACGCGACGCTGGAACACCTTTTGTTGTCCATGACCGAAGACCAGGATTCGGTTGCCGTGCTGCGCGCCTGTGGCGTCGACCTGGAGCAGCTTCACCAAGACCTGACGGATTTCATCGACCACGAGCTTGCTGACATCGGGCAGTCCCGCGGCAACGAGCCGAAACCGACGGCCGGGTTCCAACGGGTGGTGCAACGCGCCGTGATCCACGTGCAATCGTCCGGCCGCGAGGAAGTCACCGGGGCCAACGTGCTTGTGGCGCTGTTCTCGGAGCGCGAATCCCACGCCATCTATTTCCTTCAGATTCACGACATGACGCGGCTGGATGCGGTCAATTACATCTCTCACGGCATTGCCAAGGTGCCGGGCGAATCGAGCCCCAAGACCGTTCAAGGCACCGATGAGGACGCGACCGAGGAAAAAATGGCGGAAAAGGGCGAAACGGCGCTGGAGGCCTATTGCGTCAACCTCAACCGCAAGGCCCAGGAAGGCCTCATAGACCCGTTGATCGGCCGTCAGGACGAGATCGAGAGGACCATCCAGATCCTCTGCCGCCGCAACAAGAATAACCCGCTATACGTGGGCGATTCCGGCGTTGGCAAGACGGCGATTGCCGAGGGGCTGGCGAAGCGGATCGTCGATGGCGAAGTGCCCGAAGTGCTGAACGACGCGGTTATTTACGCCCTCGACATGGGGGCGCTTCTGGCCGGCACGCGTTACCGCGGCGATTTCGAGGAACGGCTGAAAGGCGTGATGACGGAATTGGAAAACATCGAAGGGTCGATTTTGTTTATTGATGAAATCCATACCGTTATCGGCGCCGGCGCCACCTCGGGCGGGTCCATGGATGCGTCCAATATTCTTAAGCCCGCGCTGGCCAGCGGGCATCTCCGCTGCATGGGATCGACGACGTACAAGGAATACCGCAGTTACTTCGAAAAGGACCGGGCGTTGGCGCGCCGCTTCCAGAAGATCGACATCTACGAGCCCAGCATCGAGGACACGGTCAAGATTCTGCGCGGCCTCAAGCCCTATTTCGAAAAGCACCATATGGTCCGCTACACCGCCGAGGCGCTTCGTTCGGCCGTGGAATTGTCAGCCCGCTACATCAACGACCGCAAGCTGCCGGACAAGGCGCTTGACGTGATTGACGAGGTCGGCGCGTCCAGGATGCTTGTTCCGAAGGAAAAGCGGCGCAAGACCGTTACCGTCAAGGACGTCGAAGGGATAGTCGCCAAGATCGCCCGCATCCCGCCGAAAAGCGTGTCCGTGGACGACCGCAAGGCGCTGAAAACGTTGCCGCGCGACCTCAAGACCATGGTTTTCGGCCAGGACCAGGCTATCGACGCGCTTTCCAGCGCCATAAAACTGGCGCGCGCCGGCTTGCGCGAACCCGAGAAGCCGATCGGCTCGTACCTGTTCTGCGGTCCCACCGGCGTCGGCAAGACCGAGGTGGCCAAGCAATTGGCGCTGATCATGGGCATCGAACTGGTGCGCTTCGACATGTCCGAATACATGGAACGGCATTCCGTGTCGCGGTTGATCGGGGCGCCACCGGGTTACGTGGGTTTCGACCAGGGCGGGCTGCTGACCGACGCCATCGACCATCAGCCTCATTCGGTGCTGCTGCTGGACGAAATCGAAAAGGCGCACCCGGACCTGTTCAACATCTTGTTGCAGATCATGGATCACGGCAAGCTGACGGACCACAACGGCAAGAGCATCGATTTTCGCAACGTGGTCCTGATCATGACCACCAACGCCGGCTCCGCCGACCTGGCCAAGCCGGCCATCGGCTTCGAGCGGGAAGAACGCATCGGTGACGACCTGGAAGCCATCGAAAAGATGTTCACGCCCGAATTCCGCAACCGCCTGGACGCGACCATCCAGTTCAAGTCCCTGTCGCCGGAAGTGGTGGCCAAGGTGGTCGACAAGTTCGTCATGGAACTGGAGGTGCAGCTCGAAGACCGCAACGTGCTGATCGAGTTGACCGACTCGGCCCGCAAATGGCTGGCCAAGAAGGGCTACGACCAGAAATTCGGGGCCCGGCCGCTGGCCCGCGTGATCCAGGAGAACATCAAGAAGCCGCTCGCCGAGGAACTGTTGTTCGGCAAGCTCGCCAAGGGCGGTGTCGTCGTGGTCAAGGTCAAGAAGAACAAGTTCTCCTTCGATTATTCCGACCCCAAGGGAACGAAGCTCCCGGTCAAACGCCGAAAAGGCAAGGTTCCGGCGCTCATCAACCGCTAATGCGATGCTGAGGGACTTCCTGGACGGCGTTCGCGTCCTTGACCTGAGCCAGTTTCTTCCCGGTCCCTTCGCCACCCAGATACTTGCCGACCTGGGCGCGGATGTTCTTAAAATAGAGCCGCCGGCGGGCGATCCTCTACGCCGCCTGGATCCGGCGACCTTCCAACCCGGGCCCGAGGACGGCCGCAGCCCCTATTACGACGCCGTCAACGCCGGCAAAGCCGTACTTGCCATTGACCTCAAATCCGAGGCCGGCAAACGGGCGTTCGAGGCGCTTGTCGGGGCCGCCGACGTTTTGTTGGAATCCTACCGGCCGGGGGTTCTGGAAAGGCTCGGTTTTGGCCGCGAACGGCTGGCCGCCTTGAACCCGGGCCTCGTCCATTGCGCGCTGTCCGGCTATGGGCAGACCGGGCCCAACCGGCTCAGGGCCGGACACGACATCAATTACATTGCCTCCACCGGGGCTTTCAGCGCATCGGGGGTACCGGAAAAACCGGTCATGGCGTGGCCGCCGACGGCCGATTGCGCCAGCGCCTTGCAGGCGGCGACGAGCATTCTGGGCGCCTTGGTGGCCCGCGCCAGAACCGGCCATGGCGCCTATCTGGACGTCAGCCTTTCGGAAACCATGCTGGCCTGGCAGGCCTGGGGCCTGACGGCGGCGAAAGAAAGAGGCGCCCAGTTGGGGCGCGGCGAAAACCTGCTCAACGGCGGCGCGGCGTGCTATCAGGTTTACACCACCAAGGACGGCCGGTTCCTGACCCTGGGCGCGCTGGAGGCGCATTTCTGGGCCAACTTTTGCGAGGCCATGGGCCGGCCCGAATGGACGGACCGTCAGTTGGAACCCCTGCCGCAGACCGGATTGATCGCGGAAGTCGCCGAGGTGATCGCCGCCCAGCCGCTGGATCACTGGGAAGCCAAGCTGAAGGACGTGGACTGCTGCTACCACGCGGTTTTGGATTACGCGGAGGTTTCTGAAGACCCCCACGTCAAAGCGAGGAAGTTGGTCAGGGATGAGGGCCCGTTCACCGGCGTCCTGTTCCCGGCCTACGTGGACGGCCAGCCGCCCCAACCGCGCCCGCCGGTCAGCGAGGTGGACCTGGAAACGGCGCTGAAAAGATGGGCTATTGAGGGCAGTTGACCTCGGCCAGAAGGCCGACCCGGGCGGCGCCCTTGGATGACACCGCTTGCACGGACTGGGGCGCCATCTTATAGGCCTGGCGCTGCGCCTTTCCCCCCAGTCTGTTCTGCCGTTCGACAAGCACCGCCTTGCAGGCCCTGCATTTGTTGACCAAAACGATGCCGCCGGCTTTGGCCTGTTCGAGGCTGACGCAAACTTTGGTGGTTTTCTTTTGCGGCCCCGGATTGACCAGGTTTATGGCGGCGCCGATCTCGCCCCGGCAAGGCAGCACCGACGTGATCCTCGACCGCCCGGGTCCCCGGAACGGCACCTGGAGGGTGGATTTCGGCTGCACGTTGAAGCTGCGCGAAACCGGGGCCGGGATTCCCGGTCTCTTGCGGGTGATGTTGACGATCCGGCACTGGGAACAATCGTTGACGATGACCTCGCGGCCGCCCTGGGGAAGCAGCCGGGCGCAACGGCTGGCTTTGATCAAAATCAGATAGGCCCCGGGCCCCATGACCTGGCCAGGCGCCGGGGTCACAGCCGGGCCGGCGGCCGCCGGCGACGCCGCCGCCAGGAACACGGCCACGCCCATCGACAAAAGCGGGTGGCCGGCAAAGGGGTTTTTGAAAGGGCTGATCACAACTCTTAACGTCCCTAAATGAACGCCGAAAGTGTATCCGCCAATCGTTAACGGAGAGTGACTCCCGCCCGGTCTTATTTTTCACCCTTTTTGGGGCTTTTTTCATCGTCGGGCCGCCGGAAAGGGGATTGTGCCAACCACACCTGCATTTCGCGTTCGATGGCCCGGCGCTCGTCGGCCAGGAACCGCTCGACGGCGGCCCTGAGCCCCGGATCGGCGATCCAATGGGCCGAATAGGTGCGCCTGGGAAGATAGCCCCGCTGCACCTTGTGTGGACCCTGGGCGCCGGCCTCCACCCATTTGAGGCCATGCTCGATGGCGTAGTCGATGGCCTGGTAGTAGCAGGCCTCGAAATGCAGGAACTTGTAATCGGCCCGGCATCCCCAGTTGCGGCCGTAAAGGGTGTCGCCGCCGACCATATTAAGGGCGCCTGCCACCGGCCGTCCGGCGTCCTCGACGAACACCAGAACGATGCTCGGGCCGCAGCGTTCCCCCAACAACGAGAAAAATTCACGGTTCAGGTAACTGGACCCCCATTTCTTGTCCGACGTGTCGAGGTAGAAACCGAAAAAAGCGTCCCAGTGGCTCTCGGTGATGTCGTTGCCGGTGAGCGCGCGGATGTCGAGCCCGTGCCTGGCGACGGCGTTCCGTTCTTTTTTGATCGCCTTGCGCTTGCGCGACGTGAGATCGCCCAGGAAATCGTCGAAACAGCCATAACCCCGGTTTTGCCAGTGGAACTGCTGGGCGGTGCGGAGCAGCAGCCCCCGTTTGCCCAACCGTTGCCATTCGGCCTCGGTCGGGAAGGTGACGTGCAGCGACGACACGCCCAGCCGTTCGCCCAATTGCACCATGCCCACCGCCAGCGTGTCGGCGAGTTCGCCCCTGAAAGCCTCCGGCAGGTCGTCCCGCACCAGGAGCCTGGGCCCGGTCACCGGCGTGAACGGCACCGCCGACAGCAGCTTCGGGTAATACCGGCCACCGGCCCGCTCATAGGCCTCGGCCCAGCCCCAGTCGAACACGTATTCGCCGTAGGAATGGCTTTTCAGGTAAAGCGGCGCGGCGGCCATCAATCGGCCAGCGTCGTCGCGAATGCCCAAGTGCCTGGGAAGCCAGCCGGCATCGGCCCCGGCCGAGCCGGAATCCTCCAGCGCCGCGAGAAACCCATGGCTGAGGAACGGATTGTCCGGCCCGGCCAAGGCGTCCCACTCGGTGGCCTGAACCTCGCTGATTGAGCCCAGCACGCTAACTGTCGTCGGTTCGCGTCCGTCCGGCATGCTATTGCTACCCCAGCTCGAAAATCCCATCCACCTCGACCGCGACGCCGAGCGGTAACGAGACAGTGCCGACGGCGAAGCGCGCGTGTTTCCCGTCCTCGCCGAAGACGTCGGCCATCAAATCCGACGCCCCGTTGAGGACCTTGGGGTGGTCGGTGAAGTCGGGCGTGGCGTTGACAAAGCCGCCCAGCTTCACCACCCTTTTTATCCGGTCCAAATCGCCGCCGGCGGCCTCGCGGGCCTGGACGATCAGGTTGAGACCGCACAGCCGGGCCGCCTGGTAACCTTCGTCGACGTCGAAATCGGCGCCCACCTTGCCGATATACTTGAGCTCGCCGTTCCACACCGTCACCTGGCCGGCAATGAAGACAAGGTTTCCCGAAACCACGAAGGGGACGTAATTGGCGGCGGGGGCGGGGGCGTCCGGCAGTTCGATGCCGAGTTCACTGAGACGGGCGTCTATGATTCCGGTCATCGGCGATCAGACCCGGAAGGCATCGCCTTCCTTGGGCGCCAGGCACTTGGTTTTGGACTTGCGGCTTTTCAACATTGCCTTGGCGGTTTCGAGTTTCCCGTCGATGTCGTCGTCCGATTGGTCGGGGTCGTGATGGAACAGATAAAGGGTCTTTACCTCCGCGGTGTCGGCCAAGTTGACCACCTTGCTGATGCACGAATGTCCCCAGCCTTCCTTGGCCAGGTATTCCTCGTCCGTGTAGGTGCAGTCGGTAATCAGCGCGTCGGCGCCCTTGACGAAGCTGGCGAGCCGCTTTTCATAATGGGGGTCGTAAAAATTGCTGGTTTCGATAAACATCTCGTTGTCGGTGATGTAGCAGACCGAGCGGCCGTTATAATTGATCCTGTACCCCAGGCACTTGCCCGGATGGCTCAACAGTTTCGTTTTGACCTCGATTCCGTCAACGATGAGGCTTTCCTCCTCCAGGTCGTGGAAATAGACCCGGGACGAGAACTGGGCAAAGGTGATCGGGAAGTAGACTCCATCCATCTGCGCCTGAATCAGCTCGCGCATGGTGATGTCGCCCTGGTTGGCGCCCAGAACCTCGAATTCGTTTCCCTGTTTGAAAAGCGGCAGGAAAAAGGGGAAGGCGTTGATGTGGTCCCAATGGGGGTGCGAGAGGAAAATCTTGCCATTGATCCCTTTTCTTTGCTGGGCCACCAGCCAGTCGCCCAGAATCTTGATGCCGCTGCCGCCGTCGAAGATGAAAAACTGCTCACGCGGGAATTCCAGGGACACGCATGACGTATTGCCGCCGTATTTGAGGTGCTTTTCCCCCGACACCGGCAACGTGCCGCGCACGCCCCAGAACCGCATGTCGATGTGATCGTTCAGAATCCGGCTGATCCGGTCAACGAAGGTTTCGGGATTGATCGGCTTTCGGACATAGCCGTGAGCGCCTAATTCGAAAGACCGCTTCTGATCGAATTCATAGGCCTTGGCGGAAACGACGATGAACTTTGTGTGCTTTAGATCCTTGTGTCCGCGGACGTTCATGCACAACCGCAGGCCATCGACGCCCGGCATCATCAAATCGCTGATCACGCAGTCCGGTTTTATTCTGGCGATGTCATCGATGACTCCGGCGCTTTCGGTGCTCGTTTTCACCGAATACCCCGCACTCTTCAACAACGCGCCCATGGTTTCGATGGCGATGGGATCGTCGTCGACCACGTAACAGGTTGTCTTTTTCTTCTTCTTGGGCATTGGCTGGGCCTGAACAACCTTTTCGACGCGAAAAAAACCACCCGCCGGGGAAAAGGCGGGTTATTCAAACACTCCTTAACCGGAGCCTCAAGGCGAAACCCACAAGAGGAAGGCAAGGCTTCAGGCTGTTGTAAGGTTTTTAGGTGGGAACAGGCCCCGGCAATGTCGAGATTTTATTGGGGCGTTTTTTATAATCTCCTCACCTTGGAAAAAGAGTGGGGCGCGCACCAGGGAGAGCCCCCGGCACGCGCCCCGAGTTTCCCAGGGAGGATCTCACTGAAAACTCCGAACATCTAAGAACATCCGCTCGTCGAACCGCAGGTATGGCACTTCATGCAGGTGCCATTGCGGACAAGGGTGAAATTTCCGCACTCGCCACAGGGGTCGCCCTCGTAGCCCCGCATCTTGGCTTCCCGGACCTTGCCCAACCGGGAATCCGTGCTTTTGATGACGCCGCCGGAAACACTGACCGATGGGACGTGCTCCGATACGGCGACCTGCTGGGCGCCCACGGTCGAGCCTCCTCCACCGCCATCGGTAGCGACGGCGACGGCGGCATGGCCATCGTCCTTGGCCCCCCTGATGACCAGCAAATGGCCGCGCACATAGCCCTGGCTGGCGACGCTCTTGACCGGGAGCGCGCCTTCGCCCTCGCCGGCGCCGATGCTGTCCGGCTCCAGGTCATCGGGCTCGACATGGGCCAGGTCGTTGCGGCCGAGGTAGCTGACGGCCAGTTCGCGGAAAATGTAATCCAGGATCGAAGTCGCCATCTTGATGGTGTCGTTGCCGGTGACCGGCCCGGACGGCTCGAAGCGGGTGAAGGTGAAGGAATCGACGTATTCCTCAAGCGGCACGCCGTATTGCAGCGCGATGGAAATGGCGATGGCGAAATTGTTCATCAACGAGCGGAAGGCGGCGCCTTCCTTGTGCATGTCGATGAAAATCTCGGCCAACTTGCCGTCCTCGTACTCGCCGGTGCGCACGTAGACCTTATGGCCGCCGACGGTCGCCTTCTGGGTATAGCCGGTGCGGCGGTCGGACGGGCGTCGGCGCTCGGCCTGGCGGATGATCCGCTCGACCACCCGTTCGGCGACGATCTGCGCCCTTACCGCTATCGGGGCCTCGCTGATCTCGGCGATGGCGTCTTCGGCGCTTTCGTCCAGGTCGTCGTCCACAAGCGCCGCCGTCAACGGTTGCGACAGTTTCGACCCGTCCCGGTAAAGGGCGTTGGCCTTTAGCCCCAAGCGCCAGGACAGCATGTAGGCTTCCTTGCAGTCCTCGACGGTGGCGGCATGGGGCATGTTGATGGTCTTGGAAATTGCGCCGGAAATGAAAGGCTGGCTGGCGGCCATCATGCGGATGTGGCTTTCCACGGAAAGGAACCTCTTGCCGATCCGCCCACAGGGGTTGGCGCAATCGAAAATCTTCAGGTGTTCGTCCTTGAGGTGCGGGGCTTTTTCCAGCGTCATCGCGCCACAGACGTAA
>CAZVFL010000044.1:0-20245 GCA_964626025.1 uncultured Thalassospiraceae bacterium | reverse complement strand
CCTGACCGGTCGCAAGATCGTCGTCGACACCTACGGCGGCGCCTGCCCGCACGGCGGCGGCGCCTTTTCCGGCAAGGACCCGACCAAGGTCGACCGCTCGGCGGCCTATGCGGCGCGTTATCTTGCCAAGAACGTGGTCGCCGCCGGTCTGGCCCGGGCGTGCACCATCCAGGTCGCTTACGCCATCGGCGTTTCCAAGCCGCTGTCGCTTTATGTCAACACCCACGAAACAGGAGAGGTCGACGAGGAAAAACTGTCGAAGGTCATGCAGGAAATGGTCGATTTGTCGCCGCGCGGCATCCGGGAACACTTAGGGCTCAGCCGGCCCATATACGCCCGCACCGCCGCCTACGGCCACTTTGGCCGGCCGCCTGATGCGGATGGCGGGTTCTCCTGGGAGCGCACGGACCTGGTTGATGACCTGAAATCGGCCTTTGGAGCCACTTGACCGACCCGAAGCCCGAAACCCCGCTTCGTTTTTACGGCCGCCGCCGTGGCCATAAATTGCGTCCCGGCCGCCAGGCCCTGATCGGAAGCCTGTTACCCGGGCTTAGGCTGTCCCCCCCACCGGAGGGGAGAAGCCTGGACCTTCAGGCGGCCTTTCCCGATCCCGTGACCGACATCTGGCTCGAAGTCGGTTTCGGCGCCGGTGAACACCTGGCCGAGCTGGCCAAGGCCCACCCCGACATCGGCTTTATCGGCTGCGAGCCCTTCATCAACGGCGTTGCCAGCCTGTTGAGCCGAATTGAAAAAAACGGCCTCACCAATATCCGCATTTTTGATGACGACGCGAGGAAGCTGATCCCCTCTCTGCCCGATGCTTCCATCGGCAGGGTCTTCGTGCTTTTTTCCGACCCCTGGCCCAAGAAACGGCACCACCGGCGGCGTTTTATCTCTGATGAAACCCTCGACGCCTTGGCCCGGGCATTAACGGACGGCGCCGAACTCAGGCTGGCCAGCGACCATGGGGGATACGTCTCGGACACGCTGGAGCTGATGACCCGCCATCCGGCGTTTCGCTGGGAGGCGCGCTCGAAAAAAGATTGGCACGAACCGCCCGCGGACTGGATCGAGACGCGCTACGAAAGAAAGGCCAAAAAACAAGGCGACCGCCCCGTTTATCTTCGGTTTTCCCGTCGCCCCCGGATGCCGGAAGGCGGGGCAAGAAACGCCGAAAACCATTGAAATCAGGAGATCACAGGTATATATACGCCTTGCGTTCGATGGTGAACGTACTCGTTAAGTCCGAAAATACAGATGGGATTGATGGGTGGGCCGGTGGCCCGCCTTTTATTTTTTTGAGGGGTTGAGTCGGGGCCGGTTTTCCCGGGCCAACCTCGAACGGCGTTAACACAAAACAGGGGCAACGGATGGAGCTTTTCAACCACATTCAACGCCTGATCGAGCCCGTGATCGGCGATCTCGGATTCGAAATCATCCGGATGCAGATTTCCGGCAAAAAAAAGCTTTTGATGCAGGTCATGGTGGAAAACAAAAACGGCCAAAGGGTAACGGTTGACGACTGCGCCACTGTCAGCCGCGCAATTTCAGCGTTTCTTGACGTGGAGGACCCGATCAATGGCGCTTATACGTTGGAGGTATCGTCGCCGGGAATCGACCGGCCGTTGGTTCGAATAGGTGATTTTGAAAGATTTCAGGGATTTCAGGCGAAGATCGAAACCTTGAGGCCCTTGGATGGCCGCCGCCGTTTCAAGGGACAGCTCCTGGGCGTTGATGGCGAAACCGTTAAAATTCTGGTGGAAGGCCAAGAGGTCGACTTGCCCCATCCGGACATCCACCGGGCGAAATTGCTGCTAACCGAGGATTTGATCGCGGCAGCGGAGGGAAACAAAAGGATATGAGTGAAATTACCGGAGCAGACGCCGCCCAGACGCGCCCTGAATTAATTGAAGTGGCGGAAACCGTCGCCCGCGACAAGGGCATTGAGCGCGAAGAGGTTCTGGAGGCCATGGAACAGGCGATCCAGAAAGCCGGGTGTTCGAAATACGGCCACGAACACGATATCCGCGCCACCATCGACCGTTCGTCGGGGAAAATTTCCCTGGCGCGCTATGTCGAAATCGTCGATTCGGCCGAACAGGTGGAAAACGAGGTCACCCAAATCGAACTTAAAGAGGCAAAAAAGAAGAAAAAAGACGCCCAATCCGGTGATTTCCTGATCGACGACCTGCCGCCCATAGATTTTGGCCGTATCGCCGCCCAGACCGCCAAGCAGGTGATCGTGCAAAGGGTTCGCGAGGCCGAACGCAGCCGCCAGTTTGAGGAATACAAGGACAGGATCAGCGAGGTCGTCAATGGGCTGGTCAAGCGCATCGAATACGGAAACGTCATTGTCGATCTAAGCCGCGCCGAAGCAATGTTGCGCCGGGACGAATCCATTCCCCGCGAACATTTCAATACCGGCGACAGGGTCCGCGCCTATATCGTTGACGTGCGCGAGGAAACGCGTGGCCCGCAGATTTTCCTGTCACGCACACACCCGCAGTTCATGGCCAAGCTTTTCGCCCAAGAGGTGCCGGAAATCTACGACGGCATCATCGAAATCAAGGCGGTGGCCAGGGACCCCGGGTCGCGGGCAAAGATTGCCGTGCTCAGTCATGATTCCAGCATCGATCCGGTCGGCCCCTGCATCGGCATGAGGGGGTCCAGGGTACAGGCCGTTGTCGGCGAGCTTCAGGGTGAGAAGATCGACATCATCCAATGGTCGCCTGATCCCGCCGCTTTCATCGTCAATGCCTTGGCCCCGGCAGAGGTTACCAAGGTGGTGCTGGACGAGGAAGCCAACCGCATCGAGGTGGTGGTTCCCGACGAACAACTCAGCCTCGCCATCGGGCGGCGCGGCCAGAACGTGCGTCTGGCCTCGCAGCTGTCGGGCTGGGATATCGACATCCTCACCGAGGCCGAGGAATCGGAACGGCGTACCGAAGAATTCAAGACCCGCTCGCAGATGTTTATCGATGCCCTGGATGTAGACGAAATCATCGCCCATCTTCTGGCGACCGAGGGATTTTCCTCCGTCGAGGAGGTGGCCTTCGTCCCGATCGAAGATTTGGTCGAAATCGAGGGTTTCGACAAAGAGGTCGCTGAAGAATTGCGCCAAAGGGCACTCGCCTACCTGGCGGCCAAGGACGAGGAATTGACGAAGCAGCGCAAGGAACTGGGGGTCAGCGACGATGTGGCCGAAATAGAAGGCATCACGCCCGAGTTGATGGTGACGCTGGGCGAGAACGGCGTCAAAACCCGCGACGACCTGGGCGACTTGGCAACGGACGAGCTTCTGGAGATCGCGGCCGGAAAATTGCGCGAGGACAAGGCCAACGAAATTATCATGGCCGCCCGCGCCCACTGGTTTGAGGACGAAGAACCGGCCGACACCGCCGATGAAGGGGAAGAATCCGAAGCACAATCGGAAACGGCGCCCGGGGAAACAGCCGGGGAAACGGCCGCGGAAACAGCCGAAGAGGACGAGAAACCGGCCGACGGCTGAACAGCCCTTGCCTGTATGAACCAAAGCCCCCATAGCTAACGGGGCGCGCGGCAGGGCCGGTAATATTGAGAACAAGGCGCTTGCAAAGCCTTTAGACGGGATTATTGATTAAATGGCCGACACCAAGGAACAGAAAAAAAGCGAAAAGCTGGGCTTATCCAGTCCCGGCAAGCTGGAGCTGAAAAAGACGGTGGAAACCGGCCAGGTCCGCCAGAGCTTTTCGCACGGCCGTTCCAAGATGGTAACGGTAGAGGTGCGCAAGAAGCGTACCTATCAGCCGGATGCCGGCGGCCATATGACCGAAGTTAAGGGTGAATCCATACTCGACGCCGAACAGGAGATATTGGCCGGGTTCGAAGCGGTTGCCGGCGAAGCCGCCCCGCAAGCGCCGCCCCCATCGGGCGCGCCCGACCTGACGACGGAGGAAAAAGCGGCCCGGGCCCGGGCCCTTGAAGACGCGAAAAAGGCCGATGGTGGCGGGCCGGAGGCGGGCGACGTTGCAAAAGCGCCGCCGGGGGCGGAAGAGGTATTTTCCGCGGAAGCTGACGAAAGCAGGCTTGCTAAAGAGAAAGAAGCCCGCGAGGCATCGGAAGAGGAAGAAAAGCGCCGCGAAAAACAGGCCAAGGCCGCCGCTGCCGCCGCCGCCGCCAAGCTGGAAGCCATGGAGAGCGAAGACGACGGCGCACTGAAAGGCCGCGTCAAGCGGGGCCTCGGACGCGAAGGCCGTCGCCTGCCGTCGTCGCGCCGGACCGAACCCCGCCGCCGTTCAGGCAAGTTGACCATTGCCGAAGCGCTGGGCGACGACGAGGAACGCACCCGCAGCCTGGCGTCCATCAAGCGCGCGCGGGAGAAGGAGAAGCAACAACAGCAGCAACTCCTGTCCGAAGGCCAAAAGGTCATTCGCGAAGTCGTCATACCGGAAACCATCACCGTTCAGGAATTGGCCAACCGCATGGCCGAACGCGCCTCGGACGTTATCAGGGTGTTGATGAAGATGGACGTGATGGCGACCATCAATCAGACCATTGACGCCGATACGGCGGAACTGATCGTTGCGGAATTCGGCCACAAGCTGAAGCGCGTCTCCGAAGCCGACGTGGAAATCAGCCTCAAGGGCGACGAGGACCCGGAAACGACCCTGGTTCCCCGGGCGCCCGTCGTTACGGTGATGGGGCATGTTGACCACGGCAAAACATCGCTTCTGGACGCCCTTCGCAAAACCGACGTGGCGGCGCATGAATCGGGCGGCATCACCCAGCACATCGGCGCTTATCAGGTGACCATGTCGTCGGGTGCCAAGATTTGCTTCATCGACACGCCGGGCCATGAGGCGTTTACCGATATGCGCGCGCGCGGCGCCAGCGTCACCGATCTCGTGGTGCTTTGCGTGGCTGCCGACGACGGCATCATGCCGCAGACCGTCGAGGCCATTGACCACGCCAAGGCCGCGGGCGTGCCGATAATCGTCGCCATCAACAAGATCGACAAACCCGAAGCCGACGCCAACAAGGTGCGCAACGATCTTTTGCAGCACGAACTGGTGGTTGAGGAAATGGGCGGTGAGATTCTGGCGGTCGAGGTGTCGGCCACCGAAAAGACCAACCTGGACAAGCTTGAAGAAGCCGTCCTGTTGCAGGCGGAGCTTTTGGATCTCAAGGCCAATCCCGACCGCCCGGCCGAAGGCGTCATCATCGAGGCCAAGTTGGAACAAGGCCGCGGCCCGGTGGCCACGGTTCTGATTCATCGGGGCACGTTGAGGGTCGGCGATATTTTCGTCGCCGGTTCGGAATGGGGCCGCGCCCGTGCCCTGGTCGACTCTTATGGCGAAAGCCTTGACGAAGCCGGCCCGGCGGTTCCCGTTGAAGTTCTCGGGCTCAACGGCACGCCGGCCGCCGGCGATGAAGTCGCCGCCGTCGAAAACGAAGCCCGGGCCCGCGAGATCGTTGACTTCCGCCAACGCCGAATCCGTGACGAAAAAGCCGCCGCCGGGGCCCGCGGGACCCTTGAACAGATGTTTGAAAAGGCCAAGGAAACAGGCGAGCTCCAGTTATTGCCGGTGATCATCAAGGCCGATGTTCATGGTTCGGTCGAGGCCATCGCCGGCGCGCTGGACAAGCTGGCCACCGAAGAGGTCAAGGTGCAGTCTCTGCACTCGGCCGTCGGCGGCATCAACGAATCCGATATCACCCTGGCCAAGGCGTCGGGTGCCTTGATCATCGGCTTCAACGTCCGCGCCAACCCCCAGGCCCGCGAAATGGCCAGCAAGGAAAGCGTAGAAATCCGGTACTATTCGGTCATCTACACCCTCATCGACGATCTGAAACAAGCGCTTTCCGGGATGCTGCCGCCGACGTTGAAGGAAAATCTCCTGGGTTATGCCGAAATCCGCGAGGTGTTCAATGTTTCCAAGATTGGCAAGATCGCCGGTTGCATGGTGACGGAAGGCCAAGTCAAGCGGGGCGCCAAGGTCCGGCTGATCAGGGACGATGTGGTTGTCCACGAAGGCGAACTGAGCCAGTTGAAGCGTTTCAAGGACGACGCCAAGGAAGTCAAGGAAGGCACGGAATGCGGAATGGCTTTTGCCAATTACCAGGACATTCAGCAGAACGACCGGATCGAATGTTTTGAAATCGAGGAAATCGCCCGCGAACTCTAAGCGCCGTGAATCCTCTGTATCGCCGCTTATCTGCCGCCGCCCTCTTCAAACCAACAAAGGATCCGCATGAACAAAGGGCAATCCAAAGCCCCCAGCCAACGCCAACTCCGGGTGGGCGAGGAACTGCGTCATGCCATGGCGTGGATGCTGGAACGCGGTGACATCCGTGACCCGGGGCTTAGCGGTGCCAGCGTCACCGTCACCGAAGTCCGCATCTCGCCGGATCTTCGCAACGCCACGGCTTTCGTCATGCCCTTGGGCGGCGGCGCCGACACCGAAGAGGTGGTCGAAGCCCTTAACCGGGCGGCGCCTTTCGTCCGCCGGCGGATCGCCAAGTCCGTCAAGCTGAAATACCTGCCTAGCCTTAATTTCGTCGCTGACCGGTCCTTCGACGAAGCCGACCGCATCGATGACCTGTTGAAAGATCCGGACGTCGCCCGCGACCTCGGCCCCGGGGAAGACCAGGGGGACAACATGGAAAACGAAAACGGAGGCGAAAACGATGGGGCGTAAGCGCCAGGGCAAGCCGATTCACGGCTGGATCATCATCGACAAACCCGGGGGCTTGAGCTCAAACGCCGTTGTCAGCCGGGTGCGCCGGTTTACGGGGGCCCAAAAGGTCGGCCACGGCGGTACTCTCGACCCCCTGGCGACGGGGGTTCTGCCCATGGCCCTCGGCGAGGCGACGAAGACCGTTTCCTATTTGATGGACGGCGCCAAGGAATACCGGTTCACGGTCCGTTGGGGCGAAGCCAGAAACACCGACGACGCCGAGGGCGAAATCACCCAGGTCAGCGACGTCCGGCCGGCGGAAAAACAAATCCTTGGTGTTCTTTCCACCTTTACCGGCGATATCGAACAGGTGCCGCCCGTCTTTTCGGCGGTCAAGGTTGGCGGCAAACGGGCCTACGCGCTGGCCCGCGCCGACAAAGCCCCCGACCTGCCGCCAAGGACCGTTCACATCGAGGATTTAAAACTTTTAAGCCGGCCGGACGGCGATCACGCCGAATTCGAAGTGGTCTCGGGAAAGGGTGCCTACATGCGCAGCCTCGCCCGTGACCTGGCGGTGGCGCTGGGCACCGTCGGGCACATTTCCCGGCTGAGAAGGGTGGCGGTCGGCCCGTTTCACGAAAACCAGGCGATTTCGCTGGATAAACTGGAATCGCTGGAGCATAGTGCGGCGCTTTCCGAGCACCTGTTGCCTATTGAGACCGTGCTGGACGACATCCCGGCACTGGCCCTGACGGAAACAGAAGCCCGGAGGATAAGCCGAGGTCAGGCCATTCCGGTGCTTCCGGTGGCCAACCGGTCTCCCCTCAAGAACATAAGCCAAGGCGGCGTCGTTCGCGCCATGGCCGAGGATAGGCTGGTGGCGTTGGCAAAAATAAAAGGAGGGGAAATCCGTCCCTTCCGCGTCATGAATTTATAAGTTCGGAGATAACGATGTCGATAACCGCAGAGCGGAAGCAGGAACTCATCAAAGAGTTCGCCGTCAAGAAAGACGATACCGGTTCGCCTGAGGTGCAGGTGGCCATCCTTTCGGAACGCATTACCAACCTCACCGAACACCTGAAAAACCACAAGAAAGACTTTCACTCGCGCCGTGGCCTGCTGATGATGGTGGGTCAGCGCCGACGCCTGCTTGATTATGTGAAAACGAAAGAGGTCAAGCGGTACGAAGACCTGGTCGGCCGCCTTAATTTGCGCCGGTGATGACGATGCAGCCCTTATCAAGGCGCTGCCATGAGACAAGGGCCCGGCCCGGCGTGGAAGCCGGGGGGCCTGAAAGATTTGTATGTATGTAGGATGAGAGAACTTTATGTCCGTTGGGTGGATGAGAGAGCTTGATGTCCGTAGGTAAGGAATGAAAATGATGTTTCAAGAACACAAAAAAGAAATCGACTGGGGCGGCCGGAAACTGACCCTCGAAACCGGAAAAGTCGCCCGTCAGGCCGATGGCGCCGTCATGGCGACATACGGCGAAACCAAGGTGCTGTGCACCGTGGTCGGCGAACATGTGCCGAGGGAGGGAATAGATTTTTTCCCGCTCGCGGTTCACTACCAGGAAAAGGCCTTTGCCGCCGGGAAAATCCCGGGCGGCTTTTTCAAGCGCGAAGGCCGCCCGGCGGAAAAGGAAGTCCTGACCTCGCGCCTCATCGACCGGCCGATCCGGCCGTTGTTCGCCAAGGGGTTTTCCAACGAAACCCAGGTCATCTGCACCGTGTTGACGCATGATCTGGAAAACGATCCCGACATCGTCGCCATGGTCGGCACCTCGGCGGCGCTGACCATTTCGGGGCTGCCGTTCATGGGCCCCATCGCCGGGGCGCGCGTCGGATACATCAATGGTGAATACGTGCTCAACCCGCCGCTGGACGACATGCCGTCGTCGGACCTGGACTTGATCGTCGCCGGCACCCGCGACGGCGTGCTGATGGTTGAATCCGAAGCGTCCCAACTGACCGAGGAGGTGATGCTGGGCGCGGTGATGTTCGGCCACAAGGAATGCCAGAAGGTCATCGATGCGATCATCGAATTGGCCGAAGCCAGCGCCAAGGAACCCCGGGAAATCCCGCCGGCGCCGGAAGGCAAGGATGAATTGGCCGAAAAGGTGAAATCAGCCGCCGAGGCCGATATGCGGGCGGCTTACAAGGAAACCGAAAAAACCGCCCGCCACGAGAAACTGAGCGCGGTAAAGGACCGCGTCCGTGATGAATTGACGGCCGATGACGGCCTCGACGATGAATTCGTCTCCGCCGTTCTCGGCGATATTTTCAAGGATCTGGAAAAGGACATCGTGCGTAAGGATATTTTGAAAACCGGCCAACGCATCGACGGCCGCGACACCAAGACCGTCCGGCCGATCGCCGTCGAGGTCGGCTCGCTGTCCCGGACCCACGGCTCGGCGCTGTTCACCCGCGGCGAAACCCAGGCGATCGTGGTGACGACGCTGGGCACCGGGCAGGACGAGCAGATTGTCGACGGCCTGGCCGCCGATTACCGCGAACACTTCATGTTGCACTACAACTTCCCGCCCTATTCGGTGGGCGAGGCCGGGCGCTTTGGTTTTACCAGCCGCCGCGAAGTCGGGCACGGGAAACTGGCGTGGCGGGCGATCCGTCCGCTTCTGCCGACCAAGGAAGACTTCCCCTACACCATCCGCGTGGTCTCCGAGATCACCGAATCCAACGGGTCGTCATCCATGGCGACTGTCTGCGGGGCGTCGCTTTCGTTGATGGACGCGGGCGTTCCCTTGAAGAAACCGGTTGCCGGCATCGCCATGGGCCTTATCAAAGAAGGAGACGACTACGCCGTGCTCACCGATATCCTCGGCGACGAGGATCATCTG
Source organism: uncultured Thalassospiraceae bacterium (assembly GCA_964626025.1). Classification (GTDB taxonomy): domain Bacteria; phylum Pseudomonadota; class Alphaproteobacteria; order Rhodospirillales; family Casp-alpha2; genus Casp-alpha2. Next base: position 10,732 of record CAZVFL010000044.1, on the reverse strand, counting down.
GGCGATATGGATTTCAAGGTCGCCGGCACCGAGGACGGAATCACATCCCTGCAGATGGACATCAAGATTACCTCGATCACCGAGGAAATCATGAAAATCGCCCTCGAACAGGCCCGGGAAGGCAGGCTCCATATCCTCGGCGAAATGGCGGGCGCGCTAAAAGCGGCCCGCGACGACATCAGCGAAAACGCGCCCAGGATCAGCATGATCAAGATCAACAAGGATAAAATCCGCGAGGTCATCGGACCGGGCGGCAAGATAATCCGGGAAATCCAGGAGGTCACGGGCACCAAGATCGACCTCGACGACGACGGCACCGTGAAGGTCGCCGCCGTCGACCAGAAAGCGACTCAAGCCGCCATCGAGTGGATCCAGAGAATCACCGCCGAGCCGGAAGTCGGCCGCATTTATACCGGCAAGGTGGTGAAGACGATGGATTTCGGCGCTTTCGTCAACTTCATGGGCGCCAAGGACGGCCTGGTTCATATCTCGGAACTGGCGCCCGAAAGGGTCGGCCAGACCACCGATGTGGTCAACGTCGGCGACGAAGTGAAGGTCAAGCTGATCGGGGTCGACGACCGGGGCAAGGTCAAGCTTTCCATGAAGGTGGTCGATCAAAATACCGGCGAGGAAATCTCAGGATCCGCGTCCCATAAGCGGGCGGCCCGTTAACGGCTCGTTTTTCCGGTATTGGCGGAAAAGGCGGCCCTAAGGGCCGCCTTTTTTGTTATACCCGGTCCCCTTTGTGGGATGTATAATTCGCCATCGACCGCAACAGGCGATTGCGGTGAAGAATGGTCGTGTGCCTAAAGGCGGACATTGGCAAAAAAGGTCAACAAGCCCTTGACGAAAAAGAAAAACAGTTACTCCTACGAGGATTTGCTGGCCTGCGGGCACGGCAAATTGTTCGGTCCCGGCAACGCCCAGTTGCCGTTGCCGCCGATGTTGATGTTCGACCGTATTACCACCATCAACGCCACCGGCGGCCGGCATGGCCATGGCCAGATCGTGGCCGAACTGGACGTCAAGCCGGACTTGTGGTTTTTCAACTGCCATTTCGAAGGCGACCCGGTCATGCCCGGCTGTTTGGGCCTCGATGCGCTGTGGCAACTGGTCGGCTTTTTCCTGGGCTGGATGGGATCGCCCGGCGCCGGCCGCGCGCTCGGCGTGGGAAAGGTCAAGTTCACCGAACAGGTCAACCCGGGCGCCAAGCTGGTGTCGTATCTGGTTGACATCAAACGTGTCATGAACCGGGGGATCACCCTCGCCATCGCCGACGGCGTCATGAAAGTTGACGGCCAAGTCGCCTACGCCGCCGAGGGCCTCAAGGTGGCGCTGTTTACCGGCGACGAGGCCGCCGCCGAGAGCTGACCATGGGCAACGGGACTTCCGTGAAACGCGTCGTCATCACCGGCATCGGCATTGTTTCGTGCATCGGAAACAACAAGGACGAGGTGCTGGAGTCTCTCCGCGACGGTAAATCCGGCATTACCTTCTCCGAGGAATACCGGGACATGGGCTTTCGCAGCCATGTTCACGGGAAGCCGGATATTGACCTGGATGCCGCCATCGACCGCCGCTGGAAGCGCTTCATGGGCGACGGCGCGGCTTATAACTACATTGCCATGGAACAGGCCATTGAAGACGCCGGCCTGACGGAAACCGAAATTTCGAACGAACGCACGGCCCTGATCATGGGTTCCGGCGGACCCTCGACCAGCAACCAGGTCAAGGCCGCCGACATCGCGCGCAAGGGCAACCCCAAGAAGGTCGGCCCCTTCATGGTGCCCCGGACCATGTCGTCAACCAATTCGGCAACCCTCGCCACCCCCTTCAAGATCAAGGGCGCCAGCTATTCCATCTCCTCCGCGTGCTCGACCAGCGCGCACTGCATCGGCAACGGCGCCGAAATGATCCAATGGGGCAAGAACGACATCGTTTTCGCCGGCGGCGGCGAGGAACTGCACTGGAGCCTGTCGGTGTTGTTCGACGCCATGCCGGCGCTCAGTTCCGGCTACAACGACACGCCGGAGAAGGCGTCCCGCGCCTTTGACGTGAACAGGGACGGTTTCGTTATTGCCGGCGGCGGCGGCGTTGTGGTGTTGGAGGAACTGGAACACGCCAAGGCCCGGGGCGCCAAGATCTACGCCGAACTGGCGGGCTACGGCGCCACCTCCGACGGCCACGACATGGTCCAGCCTTCCGGCGAAGGCGCGGTGCGCTGCATGAAAATGGCCATGGATACCCTGGACGTGCCGGTCGATTACATCAACACCCACGGCACGTCCACGCCCATCGGCGATACCAAGGAGCTGGAGGCCATCCAGGAGACGTTCAAAGACCGCAACCGCATTCCTTACTTCTCGTCGACCAAGTCGCTGACCGGGCATTCCCAGGGCGCCACCGGGGTCCAGGAATCGATCTATTGCCTGTTGATGATGGAAAACGACTTCATCTCGGCCTCCGCCAACGTCGACGAACCCGACCCGGCGGTCGGCGACATGCCCCTGGTGCTTGAGCGCCAGGACGGCGTGCAGCTAAACGCGGTGCTGTCCAACAGCTTCGGCTTCGGCGGCACCAACGCGTCGCTGGCGTTCAAGCGGGTTGAAGGCTGAAACGTGTCGGGATCAGACAAAACCCAACCCAGCGATCTGAACATGACGGCGAGCCACGCCCTGATGGCGGGGAAACGGGGCCTGGTCATGGGCGTCGCCAACGAACGCTCCATCGCCTGGGGCATTGCCAGCGTGCTCGCCCGCCACGGCGCCGAAATGGCCTTCACCTTTCAGGGCGAGGCGCTCGGAAAAAGGGTCAAACCCCTGGCGAAAAGTATCGGGTCTTCCGTCGTGCTTCCCTGCGACGTGGCGGACGAGCCCGCCATGGACAAGGTATTCTCCACCATAAAGCAGGATTGGGGCAGCCTGGATTTCGTCGTTCACGCGATCGCGTACTCCGACAAGGACGAGCTCAAGGGACACTATCTGGATACCACCCGGGAAAATTTCCAGCAAACCCTGAATATATCGTGTTACTCGTTCACCGCCTTGGCGCAACGGGCCGTTCCCCTGATGACCGAAGGCGGCAGCCTGCTGACGCTGACGTTTTCCGGCGCCGAACGGGTGATGCCCAATTACAACGTCATGGGGGTGGCCAAGGCGGCGCTGGAGGCCAGTATCAAATATCTGGCGGTTGACTTAGGCCCCCGGGGCATTCGGGTCAACGCCATATCCGCCGGTCCCATGCGGACGCTGGCCGGAAGCGCCATCGCCGGCGCCCGGCATATCTACAAATGGAGCGAGGAACACTCGCCCTTGGGCCGCAACGCTGAACTGGATGACATCGGCGGCGCCGCCCTTTACCTGCTGTCTGATTTGTCTAGAAGCGTCACCGGCGAGATCCACCACGTGGATTCCGGATACAACATCATCGGCATGCCGCAGCCACCGAAAAACAACGGCTGAAACCCGCCGGGCCCGGGCCCTCTTTCTCTATAAAACGGCCCCCTTCCCCTAAAAATCTTGTGGTCTTATAAAGGCCCCGAAATAGATTGTTTTTATTCAAATTATCGTTATATGGTATTGAAGGATATAGACGGGTTGTTTTAACTGGAAATGCCGTCTTGAATAGCCATATAAGTAAAATGGAAATGGCTAATATGGAAAATACCGATAACCCAAGGCCCTACACCCAGGTTATCGACCGCCTGCGCCGGGCCGGGCTTCGCCCCACCCGTCAGCGGCTGGCCTTGGCCAAACTGTTGTTCGAGGGCGAAAACAGGCACGTGACCGCCGAAATTCTTCATGCCGAGGCCCAGGCCGCGTCCATCCGGGTGTCGCTGGCCACCGTCTATAACACGTTGCATCAATTCACCAACGCCGGCCTCTTGCGGGAGATCGTGGTCGATTCACAGCGGTCTTATTTCGATACCAACATCGCCGACCACCACCACTTCTTCTTCGAAGGCTCCAACCGGCTGGAAGACATTCCCGGCGAAGACGTGGTCGTCGCCCGCTTGCCCGACCCCCCGGCGGGTCACACGGTGAAGCGCGTGGACATCGTTATCCGTCTGCAAGATCAATAGATTATACAATAGTTTAGAACTATTAAAAAATAGTTGACTCGGCAAGCCCAGGGCTTCATAGTAAGCCACCTTGTAGGGAATTGAGCGCCCGCGCCGGCGGCGGGCGGTCCTTCGTAACCAATTGCCGGTCGAAGTGAACGGAGATAAACATGGCTGATCTAAAAGGATCCAAAACCGAACAAAATCTGAAGGACGCGTTTGCCGGCGAATCCCAGGCGAACCGGCGTTATCTGTATTTTGCCCAGAAAGCGGACGTCGAGGGCTACAACGACGTCGCCGCCGTTTTCCGCTCGACGGCGGAAGGCGAAACCGGCCACGCCCACGGCCATCTCGGGTATCTGGAAGAGGTCGGCGATCCGGCCACCGACCTTCCCATCGGCCCCACCGGCGACAATTTGAAGGCCGCCGTCGCCGGCGAAACCCACGAATACACCGACATGTATCCGGGCATGGCGAAATCCGCCCGTGACGAGGGCTTCGACGAAATCGCCGATTGGTTCGAGACCCTGGCCAAGGCCGAAAAGTCCCACGCCGGCCGCTTCCAAAAAGCGCTCGACGAACTCGGATAACGGTCCTTCGGATAGTGCTCTAGGGGGGGCCGTCACCGGCTCCCCCTGTTTTTTTATTTAAATTGGTTTTCCGAAAATGAGCGAAGGCAGCCTCGAAGCCCCCCAGCGCCATCCGATCCCGTGGCGGGATGAGGATTTTTATGACCCGGAAAAGCTGGACCGGGAACTGAGGCGCGTCTTCGACATCTGCCATGGCTGCCGGCGGTGCTTCAACCTGTGCGACAGCTTCCCGCGTTTGTTCGACCTCATCGACGGCTCTAAAACCGGCGAACTGGACAGCGTCGACAGCAGCGGTTTCAAGCCCGTCGCCGATGCCTGCACCCTTTGCGACATGTGCTTCATGACCAAATGCCCTTACGTGCCGCCGCACGAATTCAACCTGGATTTCCCGCACCTGATGCTGCGTTACCGGGCCATGGAGGCGAAACAGGGGAAAGTTCCCTTCGCTGCCCGGCAACTGACCCGGACCGACCGCAACGGCAGGATCGGCTGTTCGGTCTCCGGCCTCGCCAACTGGGCGTGCCGGCGCTCCAACCGCTTGACCCGCCCGGTGATGGAGACGCTTGCCGGCGTCCACCGGGACGCGGCCCTGCCCCGGTTTGCGCCCAGGCCGCTGACCGACCGGGACGGGGACGAAAATTATCAACCCAACCCCAGCGCCCCTGCCTATGGCCGGAAGGCGGTGCTCTACGCCACCTGCTTCGGCAACTACAACAACCCGGATATCGGAGAAGCGACCAGGAAGGTGCTGGCCAAGAACGGCGTCGAGACGGCAATCGCCTATCCCCGGTGCTGCGGCATGCCGCAGTTGGAGCAAGGCGACATCGAAGCGGTGGCGATGAGCGCCCGGGAAACCGCCCTGGCGCTCGGCCACTGGATCGACGAGGGCTACGGCGTGATCGCCCTGGTGCCGTCATGTGCGTTGATGCTGAAATTCGAATGGCCGTTGATCGAACCCGAAGACGACGCGGTAAAAAAACTGAGCGCCGCCACCTCCGACATCAGCGAATACCTGGTGGACATCGCCAAAAACGAGGGCATGGCCTCAGGCCTCAAGCCGCTGGCGGGCGGCGTCTCAGTTCATATGGCGTGTCATGCCCGGGCCCAGAACATGGGCCAGAAGGCGGCCCAGATGCTGCGCTTGCTTCCGGAAACCGAGATCAGCGTCATCGAGCGTTGCTCGGGGCACGGCGGCTCATGGGGGGTGATGAAGGAAAATTTCGAGGTGGCGCTGAAAATGGGCAAGCCGGTGGCCCGGGACGTGCAAAAACAAAACCCCGGCCATGTGGTTTCCGAATGCCCGCTGGCCCGCGACCATATCCTGCAAGGGATGGAGCGCCTGTCGGGCGGCGCCCCGCCCGATGCTTTAAAGATCAGCGCCCATCAGCACCCCATCGAACTCATCGCCCTCGCCTACGGGCTTTAGACGCCTAAGGACCCCCCCTATGACGCCCAGACATGAAATCACTCGCGCCGACATCTTAGGCTTTGACGACTATGAAAAGGTCCGCGACGAGCGAAAGCGCCAGGTGAGCGAACTGAAGAAAAACCGCCGGGTCGGGGTCGGCCCCGACGCCACTTTTTATTTCGAATCCCTGGACACCATGCTGCACCAGATCCACGAGATGCTTTACATCGAGCGCGGCGGCGAGGACCAGATCCTGGGCGAGCTCGCGGCCTATAACCCGTTGGTTCCCAACGGCCGGGAACTGGTGGCGACGCTGATGTTCGAGATCGACGAGCCGGGCCGCCGGGAAAAGTTTCTGGCCGGCCTCGGCGGCGTCGAGGAAACGGTAACCCTCGGCTTCTCGGGCGAGACCATCACCGCCGAGGCCGAAAAAGACATCGACCGGACCACCGCCGACGGCAAGGCGTCATCGGTGCAGTTCCTGCATTTCCCCTTTACCGATGAACAGGTGGAAAAATTCCGCCAACCCGGGACCGAGGTGACCCTTGGCATCGGTCACGGGAAATACAGCCACATGGCGGTCCTGCCCGAGGACGTGCGCGGCGCGCTGGCGGGCGATTTCGACTGACCGGGTTCGGTGGCGGTGTCCGCTTATGACCCGAAGCGGACGGTCTTGGACCGGAAATTCCGGGCTCTTTACCGGCGCTCAGGGGCCCGTCTTTCCTCCAATGTCAGGTTTTCGATCCGGATGCGGTAGCCCATGAGCCCCAGGTTGAAAACGGAATAAATAAGGGCGATTTCCCAGGCGCCGAAGATCAGCGGCAGAACCGCGATCTCGGCGGCGACGATCATGTAATTGGGGTGGCGGACGTAGCGGTAGGGTCCGTCCAGCACCAAAGGCGTTCCGGGGAGGGTAATAATGCGGGTGGTCCAGAAACGTCCGAGGCTGATCAAAACCCAAGCCCGTAGCGCTTGCAGGAACAAAAACACCGCCAACAAGGGCCAACTGACCGGCGCCTCGGGCGGGACGTGGAGCAGTATGGACACCAGCCATGCGACGTGCAGGCCGACCATGAGCGGATAATGCCCGGCGCCGGCCTCCTCGGCGCCTTGGGCAAGGAGGCGCCGGGTATTGCGCCGGGCATAAAACATCTCGCTCAACCGTTGCAGAACGACCAGCCCGACCACGATCCAAACAGCGCTCACGGGATCTCCACGGTCAGGAAACCGGCTGTGAATCCCGGGCCCAGGGCCGACATCAGGTAGCGTCCTGGCCGCCCGTCGGCGATGAACCGGTCGAGGACGAACATCACCGTCGCCGACGACATGTTGCCGAAATCCCTGAGCACTTGCCGCGTATGGTGAAGGCCGCTTGTCTCGGTTTTGAAGACCCGCTCAAGCGCCGTGACCACCTTGGCGCCTCCGGGATGGCAGATGAATCCGTCGAAGTCATCGAGAGTCAATTCGTTGGCCTTGAGGTAGGCATCGACAACCGCCGGAAGTTCCCTGAGGACCAAGGCGGGGATGTCTTCGGAAAACAACACGCCGAACCCGTCATCTTCGATATTCCAGCCCATCACATCGAGCGAATCGGGCCAAGTATGTTCGCCCGGCCGGGAAATTTCAGGCCCGTCTCCGGTGGGCGCCACCAGCGCGGCGGCGGCGCCATCACCGAACAAGACCGTGGCGATGACGTTGCTTTTCGAGATGTCTGCAGAGCGGAACGTGAGCCCGCAAAGCTCGACCACCAGCAACAACACCCGCCGCCCGGGTTCCGCACGGGCCATTTCCGCTGCCCGGGCCAAGCCCAGAACACCGCCGACACACCCCAGTCCGAACACCGGAAGGCGGACCACGTTTTCACGGAGGCCGAGACGCTGCATGATCAACGCATCGAGGCTTGGTGTGGCAAAACCGGTGGTCGATACCAAAACCACCGCATCGACCGATTCCGGTCCCAGGCCCGCCTTTGCAAGGCATTCCGTCGCCGCCCGGGTCAACAGCTCAACCGCGTGCTCCTGATAGAGCCGGTTTTTGTCCCTCCAGCGGTGGCCGTTTTCGTGCCATTCCAGGGGCAAGCATGAATACCGGGTTTTGATGCCGGCATTGTCAAAAGCCGGCAACAGCCGTTGGATATCTTTACTCCGGCCATCGAAAAGCCGCGCCGCCCAGGCCTTAACATCGTCTTGAACAAGGATGTGGTCCGGAACGGCGGTGCTCAGACTCAGAAGACGCGGGTTGGATGGCATGGATGGGCTCCTCATCCGGCGCGTGATAGGGGTCATTCGGCCACGGAAGTGAACTGTAGCCCTTCGGCCCGGTCTTTGGTTGTCAAAAACACCCCTCTCGGGTTTCCGCCCCTTATCCGAACCCTATTCCATACCAACCAGAACTCGTTCCAGCTTCACCGAGGCGTCATCCTCGGCTATCATCGGGCCCCGTTTGAGGGGGCATTTGGGGAATGTCGGGACAAAGTGGATCAACACGAAGGAGAGACTGAGAGCAATGGCTATAAAACGTGTCTGGATCGAAGAAGGCTGTATCGCCTGTGGTGTTGCGGAAGGCATATGTCCAGAGGTCTTTAAGGTTGTCGATGATGCAAATACCGTTATAGAGGGCGCGGACTTGTCGCGCTTCGAGGACAAGATCAAAGAGGCCGCCGAGTCATGCCCCGTCGAAGTTATCAAGTATGAGTAACGAGGTCTTTCCGAACGCAAGTTGATGTCCGCTTTCGGGTCATAAGCGGACCTAAATCACGACTTGGCAGAAGGTCCGCTCATAGCCAATAGCGGACGTTTGCCGGATCAACGCCATCATAGCTACGAAGAACCGTATAAAATTGATCATTTAGGTTTTGCGAATGAAAATATGGTTGCCGATCCCTTTAAATGCGCCCTCGGTGCGTATCGCCTGGGGATGAATTGTCGTGATGAACTCGAAGCCCTCCATAACGGAGATGATCTCGTTATGCTGAGAAAGGTGTGTGTTGAGTTCGATTAAAACGGATCGCACGCATGGATTTTCAAGGGTTTGCATGGCGCTCAATATGACCTTGTGTTCGATACCGTCAACGTCGATTTTTATATGTATCGGCGAGGTTCCAGTTTTGAGACCCCCTTCCTCCATAAATTGATCGAGGGAGATCGAAAGGCATCCCTGCCTAAACGCCGAGGGCCGCGGTTTGAGGTGGAAGTCGACCTCCTCACCAAAACTATGGCATGACCCACCAAGCATAAATTTGCTCAAGTACAAATCGCTGAAATTCACGCCGCCGCGATCACCGCCATCGTCGCTAATCGCCAAACAGTAAGCGGTGACCAAATCCTGCATGCCATTGAAGACAATGTTCTTGCACAGAAGAGCGTAATTCTGGCTTTCAGGTTCGAAGGCGAATACCCGTACGCCATGTTTGACCGCTGCCCACAGCGCGTACATCCCGACATTTGCTCCGATGTCTATAAGGACATCATCTGTCTCAAATTTTGCGATCCATTCCAACGTGTCGGGTTCTTTTACATGAAGACTTTGCACCCGCCATAGGCAATGCTGAGTCGGGACGGAGTATTTCACCCCGTCCAGTTCGACCATGGGTTCCAACTTTTCGTATTCTTCGAGATTAAAGTCAGTCATCTATTTTTTTGTAGATATTTTTTTGTAGAAGAAATGAAACAAGTTACGCTCTTCGCCTTCCGCCACCGGCTCCACTCCGTGAAATGAATTGTTGGTTTTAAGGAAACAGAGTGCAGAGTTGGGTTTGTAGGGCGCCCGGTAGACCTCGTGGAAGCTGTCGTGGAGGTAGTGCGGCCCGCCGGCACAGGTAAATCCATCCTCCTTCGGGACATATAAGCTGGTTCCCAGATGCGGCTCGGCATCAGTTAATGGCAGATATATGATTAAAATGACCAGGCGTAGGGGCTGATCCGTATGCGGTCCGAGGGAATAGTTGCGCCGGTCCCTTATTAACAACGCATCGGGAACGATTTGTTCTCCTTCCACCAGTCGTTTCGTAAGATACGGCCCAAATTTTCCCAACAGCGCCTTGCTGATATTTTGGCTCTTAAAAATGTTCTGGACGGTTTTCCAAGGCGGTGGGAGGTGGGGCACATCGCCATTCAATGAAATGACGAATCTGTCCTTGTAAGGAACCGACCCGTCACTTGATTCAACAGGGCGCACTTTCGCAATCTGGTCGAAGGCCTGAAATTCAGGCATGGTATCTTGCAACCGTAAATAAAATTCATCAGGAAATACATTCTCATAATACAAGTGCGGAAACGGCCAAGGGCGGATCGCGGCATTAGCCAAATTGTAGATGAAGTGGGCGGTTACACTTTGATCCATTGTGCCGTGCCAGGATAGATCTCACCTATATTTTCGCGAAAACTTCCAAATTCGCGGCAATAGTAACCTCAACACCCCGACAGGGAAATTGAATTATCTCAGTCATCCTTCTATGTCGAGATTTATTCAGTTTGAAGGTGTTAGGAAGGCCTTTCTAACAATTTCTTGGTCATCCTAAGTACGCCTTGCTCGATGGTTTGGCCGCAACATGGACATGGTTAAGCTTGGCACGGCATCCAATTTGCTCCACTTAGCCATTAAAACTACATAATTTTAATGAATGTCCGCTCGTAATTATCCCCTATGAACAAGTATAAGGGATTTTAGTGTTGC
>CAZVFL010000043.1:0-20725 GCA_964626025.1 uncultured Thalassospiraceae bacterium | reverse complement strand
CTGTTCCAGAGCACCGCCGGAATCCCGACCGTGGTGTGCGGCCCCGGCGCCATCGCCCAGGCCCACAAGCCCAACGGGTTCATTACCCTGGACCAGATCGCCAAGGGCGAGGACTTCATCCGCCGGCTGATCGATGAGGTTTGCGGGGAATAGATAATCTGCTGTAAGTTCCTTCCCGGAAAGCGAAAATTTCCGGGTTTTTTTAAGGTGCTAAAACCATGATCATCATGGAAACCCGCCTTTTGTCCTTGCGGTGCCTGGATGAGGGATATCAAGAATCCGGCACTTATTTCGTCCTCAAATGTGGCCAGAGTCTTTCCGCAATCACCACGGATGATTACGGAAGCTATTTTTTCATCATCTATCTGCGGAACCTCTTGGGCCTTGAGTTGGAAACCGCCATTAACGTTTTTTATTACGGGCTCATTTTCCTTTCCTTTGCCGTTAGCCTGCCTGCCATCCTACGCCTGCTGACGGCTTTTCGCAGCCGACTCGTGGCTTTTGCCGGTTGGTTGTTGTTGGCGGCCATGCTTCTCAGATTTGAGGACGTTTACCTGGCCGCCATGACGATGGCCGTGGCCCTGGTGCCTTGGGCGTTGGTCTTCTACCGGCGGGGCCGGGTTGATTCCGCTTTTTTCGCCTTCTGCTTCGCCGCCGGTGCCGCCATCGCCGTGGCCAACCTCATTCGCAGCCATTCCGCGACGGCGATCGGAATTTTCATTCTTGTCATTCTTGCCACCGGCTTATCGGCGGCCTGGAACCGAAAGGCCATCGCCGTTGTCTCGTTGGTTTTGGGCTTGATAGCGGTGAATGTTCCATTCGCCCGGCTGGTGGCGGACAGCAACGCTTACCTAGGCCAAAACGTCCCGAATTATGAAGCCCCCGAAGCCCGCCACCACTTCTGGCATAACGTTTACATTGGATTGGGTTACATTGAAAACGATCTGGGGATCAAATACGACGACAATGTCAGCATCAAAAAAGCCCAGCAACTGGTACCGGGAACCCAGTATGCCACGAGGGAATACGAAACTATTTTGCGCCGGGAAATCTTCCGCGTCCTGGTTTCCAATCCGGTCTATGTCCTTAAATTGTTTTCCGCCAAGCTGGGGGCGATCGCCGTCTATCTGCTCGTCTACGCCAACGTCGGCCTCGTTGCCGCCTGCTTGTTTCCCAAGGGACGGGCGCTCGAGGCCGCCTTCTGGGGCGCCCTGGCGTTCAGCGCCCTGCCGGGCCTTCTGGTCATTCCCCGGGTGAATTTTCTTTCCGGCTTTATCGCTTTCGCCGCGCTTTACGGGATCATCAGCCTTTGCCACGCCTTGGAACAAGCCCCGCCGAAGGAATTGTGGAACGAAGTGCGGGCTCGTTTTAAACGGGCTTAATCGCCGAGCTCAGGCATCACGCCCTTGGCCCCGTGCAGGTCGTCCACCGCCAGCAGCGTCACCAGGGTGGTGTCGATAAGGGAGTCAGCCGCCACCGGCGCCTCACCGGTCTTACAGGCCTCCAGAAACGCCTTCGCTTCCTCGGCGTATCCCTTCTGCATGGTCTGGGACTTTTTGCGCCGGGTCTTGCCGCCGGCGGCCAGTTCCAGGGTCCGCCAGTCGTCGATGACGGCGATTTTCTCCTGGCCGAAGACCTCGAAGCGTTCCTTGGGGAAGCCGTTATCGCCGTTGGAGAAATAATGCACGGTGCCCATGGAGCCGTCGTCGAAACCGATGGTCATGGTCACCACGTCGTCGGCGGCAAGCCCCGAACGCCCCGGGTTCAGCCCGCTGGCCTGGAGGTCGACCGGCCTGGCGCCGGTGACCGCCTGCATGGTGTCGATGAAATGACAGGCCTCGCCGATGATGCGGCCGCCGCCGACGTCCGGGTCATGGACCCAGGCGGCGTCGCCATCCAGCGGAATGCGCCCGGCGTTGACCCGGTAGACCATGGCCAGGGGTTCCCGCCGGTCCCGGAAATGATCGGCGATGGCCCCGATAAACGGGCTGAAACGGCGGTTGAACCCGACCATCAGGACGCCGGGGCTCTCTTCTGCGGCGGCCCGGATTTCGTCCAGTTCGCCGCGGTCCAAGCTCAGCGGCTTTTCCACGAACACGTGCTTGCCCCGCTTTAGCGCCTCGATCACATAGCGGCCGTGGGAATCGTGGCGGGTGGCGATGACCACGGCATCCACGTCGGCGTCCTCGAAAATGCGCCCCGCGTCGGTGGCGGAATAGCCGGCGCCCAGCTTGCCCTTCATGGCTTCCGCCGACAGCCCGCGGGCCGAAATCACGCCCCTGAGATCGAAGCCTTTGGTGTCCATGATCGCCGGCAGCAGCACCAGCTTGGCGAAGTTGCCGGCGCCAATGACGCCAAGGCCGACCTTGCCGGCCACCTTTTTCCTGGCCGCCGCTTTCGCCGGGGCCGGGGGGGGTCGGTCCTCGCCCCCGTAAGTGAGCACGATGCCGACGGTAAAATCCTTTTTCCCGCCGCTGACCAGGTCATAGGCCTCGGTCGCCTTGTCGACGGGGAAACGGTGGGTGGTCAACGCCTGCATGTCCAGCGCGCCCGAGGCTACCATGTCCAGAAAGGCGCGCATGTTGCGCCGTTCCGTCCAGCGCACGTAGCCGATGGGATAATCGTGTCCCTTTTCCTCGTAATCCGGGTCGTAGCGCCCTGGCCCGTAAGACCGGGATTGCAGAATTTCCAGTTCCTTCTTGAAATAAACGTCGCGCGAGATGTCCATCTTGACATCGCCGACGACCACCACCCGGGCCCGGTCGCGGCAATGCTCGGCGACGGTTTCAAAGGGTGCTCCCGAATCCTTGGACCCGGCGCACAACAGGACCGCATCGACGCCGAAGCCGTCGGTGGCGGCGGCGATGTCGGTGGCCAGTCCCGGATCGCCGGGTTTGGCGGCGGCCGTGGCGCCCATCTTCCGGGCCAGGTCGAGCTTCGCTTCGTCCAGGTCGAGGCCGATCACCTTGAGCCCGGCGGCGCGGCAAAGCTGCAACATGATCTGACCGACCAGGCCGAGCCCGACAACCATCACCGTGGCGCCCAGTTGCTGATCGGCCTGCCTGAGCCCGTGCATGGCGATGGCGCCGAGCGTCACATAGGCCGCATCCTCGTCGGCCACGCCTTCGGGCACGGTTACGAACAGGTTGCCGGGAATGGCGGTGATCTCGGCGTGATTGGCGTGGCCGGCCCCGGCGCAGGCGACCCGGTCGCCCACGCTTACGCCCTCGACGCGCTTGCCGACGCCCACGACCTCGCCGACCAGCGAATAGCCGAGGGTCTTGGGCTCGGCGATGACGTTCTGCACCGCCTTGAAGGCCGACGCGAGCCCGTCGTTCTTGACCTTCTTCATGACCCGGCGCACCAGGTCGGGCCGGGCCAGCGCCTTCCCTACATAGCCCTTCTTCGCCAGCCCGACGACGGCGCGGTCGGTGCCGGCCGAGATCAGCGACGCCGACGTCCTCACCAGAATGCCGTTTTCGGGCACCGCCGGCGGCGGCGCGTCGGCAACCGAGACGTCGCCTGTCTTGAAATTCTGCACAACGATCTTCATGGGGCCGCCCGTCTTTCAGGGGTTTGGGGCGCTTCTAGCACACGCGCACCCCCCAAGGTAGGGAATTTAGGCCTGTTTGTTCAAGGCGTTCCGGGGAAACCGGCGGAAATCAGTTGAGCTTGCCGCGGGCGACGAAGCCGCCGTCATCGCCGACATCGAAAAATTCGTCAATGGCCGGATGGTGAATGGGGTCGGGGTTTTCGTCGGCTTCCAGGTTCTGTTCCGAGACATAGGCGATGTAAGGCGCCTTTTCAGGCGTTTCGGCGAACAGGTGATAAAACGGCTGGTTCTTCCGGGGGCGCACGTCCTCGGGAATGCTCTCGTACCATTCCTCGGTGTTGTCGAACTCCGGATCGACGTCGAAAACGATGCCGCGGAACCCATAGATGCGGTGACGAACCGGCATGCCGATATGGAACTTAGCGATCGTGCGGACCATGGCGGAAGTCTAGCATTGCCCCCGGGCGCCGCAACCCCGCACCCCAAAAGGCCCGGAAACCAGCGCCAAAAAAGGCGCGCCGGCGGGCCGGGCCGGGGGCTTAAGGGGAACTTTGCAAGGTGATGATTCTTTAGGCCACGTCCTCGAGGCGCTGCTCCGGCGGGGCCTTTTCCAGCCAGCCGGGGGTTTCGGCGTTCAGATACAGCTCTTTTTCCATGGCCGTGCCGAACAGGGCATCGGGCGCGTTTGAGTGGTATTGAAGAAAATACCGGCGCGCTTCTTCAGGCGTCGCCCTTCGGGGCATGTATTTCCTGATGATCATTTGTTCCGTAATCCTCCGTCCACTGAGTACAGCCAGTTTCAGGGAAAACGGTTAAAAGAGTCTGAATCAAAACACGTTTTTCGTTCCGGGGTCGTAATATTTTGGGGGTTTCCCGGGCTTTCGGCGGCTTCTATATTGGATTTAATCAAAAACAGGGGGGAGGTGGCCGTGGGCCAGGCAGATTCCATGACAGTCGAACACCGCTATGGGTGGGTCATGGTGGTGGTGTCATCGGTCCTCATGGGCATGGGGGCCGGGGCGTTGATTTCGATCTCGGCTTTCCTCAAACCCCTTATCGCCGAATTCGGCTGGCTGCGCGGTGAAACCTCGTTCGGCTATTTGGCGGGCGCGCTGGCCATGGGGATCGGCGGCATCGTCATGGGCTATCTCGCGGACCGCTATTCCACCCGCCGGGTGGTGCTTGGCGGGTTGATCTGCCTCGGCGTTTCCCTGCTGCTGCTCTCTACCCAGTCGTCGCTGTGGCAGTTCTACCTGTTTTATTGCCTGATGGGCGGGTTCGGCTCGTCGGCCCTGGACGTGCCGCTGCTCGCCAATATCGGCCACTGGTTCGACCGCAACAAAGGCCTGGCGCTTGGTCTCGCCACCGCCGGCCGGGCGCTGGGACAGGGTTTCGTCCCCTTTCTTTCCGTATATTTGATTGCTTCCTCCGGCTGGCGCGACGCCTATACGACCCTTGGCCTCGTCACCTTGGTGGCGATGGTGCCGCTGGCGCTGTTGGTGAGAAACCCGCCCGGCTTCGAGGAAGCCAGAACCGCCTCGCGCGCCGCCAGCCCGGCCGACCACGACGAGGCCTATCCCGTGCCGCCGAAGCTGGCGGTGTCCTGGGTCGGGGTGGCGTCGGTTTTCTGTTGCGTCTGCATGGGGACGGCCATGGTCCACGCCGTGGCCATCGCCCAGGACGCAGGCCTCGGCGCCGAAGAGGCCGCCGCCGTGATCCTGTTGATTTACGTTTCCGGGTTTTTCGGACGCATCTTCATTGGAAAACTCGCCGATCATATCGGCGGCATCCGCGCCTGGTGGCTGGCCTCTTTCGGCCAGACGGTGCTGATTTTCTGGTTCACCCAGATGCACTCCATCGCCGACTTTTACATCCTGGCCGTCGTTTTCGGCTTCTTCTTGGGCGGCGTGATGACCGGGCTGACGATCTGCGTCCGCGAGCTGACGCCCATACACATGCGCGGCGTCGCGACGGGGGTCGTTTTCTTCCTGGCGTGGGTCGGCATGGGCATCGGCGGATACCAGGGCGGGCTGTTCTTCGACTTGAGCGGGTCTTATGTGCTTCCCTACGCCAACGCGGCGATCGTCGGGGCCATCAACCTGATGATCGTCGGCGCGCTTTATGTTTATGTCATGCGCCGCAAGACGGTCCCGGCCGAATAGCCGAATTACCTAAGTTTGACGGTTTTGGCTGGGGCGCCTGGATTTACGTTCGCCGGGCTAACGTCCTGCTCCGTTGCACCTTCGGCGCTTTGAAAGCGCCTTGGTGTCGAACGCGGTCCCGGAGTCCATGGACCCGGCCAGCCAATAAAAAACCCCCTATTCGGGGGCTCTTTATTGGCTGGGGCGCCTGGATTCGAACCAGGACTAAGCGGGTCAGAGCCGCTCGTTCTACCGTTAAACTACGCCCCAACGGCATCGGCGTTTACGCCAATTGGAATCTAGGTCATTTTGCCCACCGGGGAAACTGCCCCTTTATACCCGCCCCATGGGCGTTCTAAGATGGGGCAAAAGACAGCGGCGAATAAAAAAAAAAACACAAGAGGCGTGGAGGCGCGCAAGCGCCGACAGGGACTTATAAAAAGAGGCGTGGACGGGCGTTAGCCCGGACAGGGACCAAAGAAGGGAGGCCATCCACGTGCCAAAGGGTTCCGATAAGGGCTCGGAAACGGCCACGCGTACGCGCCGACAGGCGCCGTCCAGACGCGCCCCGGCGCCGGCCTATGCGGCCATTGACCTCGGCACCAATAATTGCCGCATGCTGGTGGCGTGCCCGGCCCCCGGCGGCCTTCGCGTGATCGACGGGTATTCGCGCATCGTCAGGCTGGGCGAAGGCCTAGGGGCGAGTGGCGAACTCGCTGATAACGCCATCGAGCGCACCCTCGACGTCTTGAAAACCTGCGCCGGCAAGATCCGGGACCGCGGCGTCAAGCAAACCCGCTCCGTCGCCACCGAAGCCTGCCGCCAGGCCGCCAACGGCAAGGAATTCCTGCAACGCGTCAACCGGGAAACCGGCCTGGCGCTGGAGGTCATTTCCCCCGCCCTGGAGGCGGAACTGACCCTGGCCGGCTGCGCGCCGCTTTTGGCCACCGGGCATTCCAACGTTTTGATGTTCGACATCGGCGGCGGCTCGACCGAGTTGATGTGGATCAAAGCCAACGCCAACGATCCGCCCCGGCTTTTGGACACCCTGTCGCTTCCCTTCGGCGTCGTCGGCCTGGCCGAGGAGTTCGGCGAGGGATTGCTGGCGCCCGGGGTTTTCGCAACCATCGTCGAGCGCGTGGACCAGGCCCTCGCCCCCTTCGAGGAACGCCACCGGATCGCCGGCCAGATCGAATCCGGCCACGTGCACGTGCTCGGCACGTCGGGAACGGTGACGACCCTGGGCGCTATTTACCTGGACCTGCAAAAATACGACCGATCGCGGGTGGACGGCCTTTCCATCCGCACGGAAAGCATCCACGCCATCTCGGCCAAGCTCGCCAGCCTCGATTGCAAGGCCCGCCGGCAATACCCCTGCATCGGCCCCGAACGGGCCGACCTGATGGTCATGGGGTGCGCCATCCTGACGGCGATCTGCCGGCGCTGGCCCGCTACGAACCTGACCGCCGCCGACCGCGGCATCCGCGAGGGGCTGCTGATGAGCATGATGGCCGCCGACGGCGCCCTTATTCCATGACCCAAAGACCCCGGGGCGGAACAAAGGGCGGGTCCGGACGGGGCCACGCCCAACGGCTGCGGACGGCCAGGGGACGGAAATCGTCATCGACCCGCTGGCTCAAACGCCAGTTAAAGGACCCTTACGTGGCCGAGGCCCGCGACCGGGGCCTCAGATCGCGCGCCGCCTTCAAGCTGATCGAGCTTGACGACCGCTTCCGTTTCCTGAAACCGGGGTTGAGCGTCGTCGATCTCGGCGCGGCGCCGGGCGGCTGGACGGTGGTCGCCACCGACCGGGTCAACGCCGCCGGCCAGGCCAAGGGAAAAAAAGGCCGGGTCGTCGGCCTCGATATCCAGGAGACGGACCCGGTCCCGGGGGCGACGTTGATTTGCCACGATTTCATGGCCCCGGCGGCGCCACGGATCCTCGCCGACGCCCTCGGCGGTCCCGCCGACGTGGTGCTGTCGGACATGGCCGACGCCGCCACCGGCCACGCCGCCACCGATCATCTCAGGGTGACGATACTTCTGGAGGCCGCCTTCGATTTCGCTTGCACCGTGCTCAGGCCGGGCGGCGCCTTTGTCGCGAAGGCATTCAAAGGCGGCGCCGAAAAAGACCTGCTGGCGGCGATGAAAAAACGCTTCAACACCGTCAAGCACGCCAAGCCGCCGTCTTCCCGGAAAGAGTCGGCGGAAACTTACGTGGTGGCGATGGGGTTTAAAGGGTAAGGAAAGCCCGGGGGGAAAACAGCATCATGCACCGCTGTCCTGCCAATCACCCTTCTCTCAGTAATGGCCGCACGTCCCGCATGCCGTGCAAAACACGCATGATGATGATGACGTCCTCTGTTGTCTTATAGAAGATCGAATGGCTTTCGTGATCCCAGCGCAGATATCCTTCCCGGATATGGTCGATTGGGCGGCCCAGCGACGGTTGGTCCGCCAGGATGGAGAACCGTTCTTCCAGGGCAAGCAGATAGGCGTCGGCCTTGGCTTCTCCGAAACGTTGGTACGAGAAAACGTAAATTTCGCCCAGATCCTCGTCCGCCTTGCCGGAAAGCCGATACTCAGGCACCGCTCAGGCGGGTCTTGGCGGCGGCGATGATATCGGTGACCTTTCGTCCGCTGACGCCGCTTTCCTCGGCTTCGGCCAGGGCCAGTTTCAATAATTCCCGTTGCCTTTGGTCCTGGCGAATCAGATCGCGGACGTAATCGCTGGCGTTGGCGTATTCTCCGCTGCCGACCTGGGTTTCGACCCATTCCCTTAAGGGGACTGGAAGGGAAACATTCATGGTCGCCATGCTCGACTCTCCTTTAGTGTTTTCAACGGCCGACACGGAAGGATACCAAGAATTGGCAATCTTTGCCAATAATTCCTTGCTCCGGCCGCATGACGCCATACGCAACGGGACACCCCCCTGCCCCCGGGCCGCCGGCGCCGGGGCGCCGGGGCCGTTGAAGGGCGCCCTTCGGCCCGCTCATCCTTCGAGACACCCGCTGGCGCGGGCTCTTAAGGCATGAGGCGATGTGCTTTATTGCCCTTTCCCCTCATCCTGAGGAGCGAAGCGTCTCGAAGGATGAAGGCGCTGCCAACGCCGATCCCGCTTGGCTTTCCAACGTTTGTCTGTATGATGGCGCGCCAACTCGGTCTATCGGAAAGATTGCGAGGCGGCATGACCTTCCCCGAAGCCCTGACCTTCGACGACGTTCTCTTGGTGCCCGCCAAGTCGGACGTTTTGCCTGCCGATACCGATACCTCGACCCGGCTCACCCGCACCATCCGGCTCGGCATCCCGCTGTTGTCGGCGGCCATGGACACGGTCACCGAAAGCAAGCTCGCCATCGCCATGGCCCAGGCCGGCGGCCTCGGCGTCATTCACAAGAACATGTCGCCCCAAGACCAGGCGGCCGAGGTCGTCAAGGTCAAGAAGTTTGAATCCGGCATGATCGTCAATCCGGTGACCATCGCGCCGGAGGCGACCCTGGCCCAGGCGCTGGAGATCAAGAACGCCCACGATATTTCGGGCATTCCGGTGGTCGAGGACGGGACCGGCAAGCTGGTCGGCATCCTGACCAACCGGGACGTCCGCTTCGCCACCCATCCCGGCCATCCGGTCAGCGAGCTGATGACCAAGCACGAGAAGAAGAAACCGCTGATCACCGTCAAGGAAGGGGTCGAACTGGACGAGGCCAAAAAACTCCTCCACCAGCACCGGATCGAGAAGCTCCTGGTCGTTGACGACGACTTCCGCTGCATCGGCCTGATTACGGTCAAGGACATGGAAAAGGCCCAGGCCCACCCGGACGCGTGCAAGGACGAAAAGGGCCGGCTTCGGGTGGCCGCCGCCACCGGAGTCGGCGACGACGGATTCGCCCGGGCCGAGGCGTTGCTGGATGCCGGCGTCGACGTCATCATCGTCGATACGGCCCATGGCCATTCCACGGGCGTGCTCACGGCGGTCGAAAAGATCAAGAAGCTTTCCAATTATACCCAGGTGGTCGGCGGCAACGTCGCTACCACCGACGGCGCCAAGTCGCTGATCGACGCCGGCGCCGACAGCGTCAAGGTCGGCATCGGGCCGGGCACCATCTGCACCACCCGCATGGTCGCCGGCGTCGGCATGCCGCAGTTTACGGCCATCCAAGAGGTCGCCGAGGCATGCCAAAAGGCGGACATCCCGTTTATCGCCGACGGCGGCATCAAGTATTCCGGCGATCTTGCCAAGGCCATCGCGGCGGGCGCCGAAAGCTGCATGATCGGGTCCCTGTTCGCCGGCACCGACGAAAGCCCCGGCGAGGTGTTCCTGTTCCAGGGGCGGTCGTACAAGTCCTACCGCGGCATGGGGTCCATCGGCGCCATGGCCGAGGGCTCGGCCGACCGCTATTTCCAGCAGGAAATTTCCGACAGCCTGCACCTGGTCCCCGAGGGGGTCGAGGGCCGGGTGGCCTACAAGGGGCCGGCGGCCAACATCGTTCATCAACTGGTCGGGGGCTTGCGCGCCGCCATGGGCTATACCGGCAACGCCACCATCGCCGATCTGCAGAACAACGCTCAATTCCGGCGCATCACGGCGGCGGGGCTCCACGAAAGCCATGTCCACGACATCACCATCACCCGCGAGGCCCCCAATTACCGGACCGAAAGCTGAGCGCCCTTCCCCCCGGGGCCGCGTTCCATGACCCCCGGCGCCCGCATCCAGGCGGCCATCGAGCTGTTGGAGGCGGTATGGTCCACCGACGAGCCGGCCGACCGCATCACCGACGCGTATTTCCGCAAGCGCCGCTACGCCGGGGCCGGCGACCGCCGCGCCATCAACGAGAGCCTCTATAACGTGTTGCGCCACCGGGCGCGGCTGGATTGGTGGATCGAACGCACCGGCGCCGGCCTGGACGCCGGGCCGCGCACCCGCGTCATCGCCGAACTGGCGCTTGAGGACAAGTCGTCGCCCGAGGAAACGGTGAAGCTGTTCTCCGGCGCCACCCATTGTCCCGACCGCCTGAGCGCCGAGGAAGAGGAATTGACCCGGGCCCTTTACGGCCGGCCCTTGACCCACGCCAACATGGGGGGGCCGGTGAGCATGGAATACCCGGACTGGATGGACCGGTCCTTGACGTCGCTGTGGCCCGACCGCCTGGCCCAGGAGATGTCGGCCTTGAACCAGCCGGCGCCCGTGGATCTCAGGGTCAATACCCTGAAGACGACGCCGGAAGCGGCGGTCGAATCGCTGAAGGCCGATTACGTCGAGACCGAACCGACGCCGCTTTCGCCCATCGGGCTCAGGTTGACCGGCAAGACCCGGCTGGCCGGCACCAGCGCCTACAAGAAGGGCTGGATCGAGGTCCAGGACGAGGGCTCGC
The DNA here is from genome assembly GCA_964626025.1 of uncultured Thalassospiraceae bacterium. Taxonomy (GTDB): domain Bacteria; phylum Pseudomonadota; class Alphaproteobacteria; order Rhodospirillales; family Casp-alpha2; genus Casp-alpha2. Next base: position 9,658 of record CAZVFL010000043.1, on the reverse strand, counting down.
AGTTGATCGCGCTGTTGACGGACGCCCGGCCGGGCATGGCCGTCGTTGATTTCTGCGCCGGCGGCGGCGGCAAGGCGCTGGCCTTGGCCGCCGCAATGGGCCGGGAAGGCCGTATGGAGGGCGATCTCTGGGCATGCGATATTTCCGGCTACCGGCTGGAGCGTATGATCCCGCGCCTGCAACGGGCCGGCGCCGAGAAGGTCCAGACCAAGGTGGTGGCCGCCCTGGGCGATACCTGGGTGGCCGAAAACGCCGCCGCTCAGGACCGGGTGCTGGCCGACGTGCCGTGTACCGGCACCGGCGCCTGGCGGCGGGACCCGGACGCCAAATGGCGCTTCACGCCGGACGACCTGGACGACCTGTTGGCCCGACAACAAAGAATCCTTGAGACGGCCCAGACCCTGGTCCGGCCCGGGGGCAGGCTGGTCTACGCCACCTGTTCGCTGCTGCAGGAGGAAAACGAGCGGCAACTGGCCTGGTTTCTGGAAAATCACGCCGATTTCCAGGCGCTCGCCATCGACCAGGTGTGGGCCGAAACCGTCGGCGGACCGCCCCCGCCCACCGGGCCGGCCTTAAGGCTCAGCCCCGCCTCCACCGGCACCGACGGTTTCTTCTGCGCGGTGATGGAAAGGCGCTAAGCCGTCGATTCTATTTAGTCCCTGTCCGGGCTTACAGCCCGTCCGCGCCTCTTGCGGTTTCTTTTGCGCGGTGATGGAGCGGAAATAGGGGTTATTTATTAAAGTCCCTGTCGGCGCTGAAGCAGCGCCTCCGCGCCTCTTGCGGTTTCTTTTGCGCGGTGATGGAGCGGAAATAGGGGGTTTTTAGTAAAGTCCCTGTCGGCGCTGAAGCAGCGCCTCCGCGCCTCTTGCGGCTTTTTTACCTCAATTCGGTGTATTTCCCGGGTTTTTTCCACAAAATGGCCTCTAAACCATTGCAATTCATCATCAATTACACTATATATATCGCCATTAGTACCGTATGACTTCGGTCATCTTGTTATCTGAATAGACGTTTAGGACACTGACTTCCGGAAAGTCGACCATTGAAGCCGCGCCGCCATTGGGGGTTTAGCGCGATTTTTTGCGGTCCGGAAGAAATAAACCACGAACAACCGTCACGATGAGGGAATAACCCATGGCTAGCCGCCGCAACGACAACAAAAAGCCAAAGTCCGACCGCCTCAACGAGCGGAAGGAACGTCCGTGCCTGATGTGCAACAAGCCGTTCACGTCCGAACATTACGGTCAGCGCGTCTGTCCCACCTGCAAGGGGACGGCGGCCTGGCGTTCGGGCGGCGAAGCCGCTTGAGGGCAATTCAAGACCGGGACCCATTTCAAGCCGCGAGTGAGAAAAATGAGAAAAAGCAAGAAAATGCAGTTCGATTCCGGCCGCGCCCAGAAGAAAATGGAAAAAGCCTTCAGACAGATGTCGGCCAAGAAGGCCAAGCAGGCTAAGGAAAAGGCCAGGCGCGAGACCGAGCAGTCACCGGCTTAACCGCCGGAGAGGCTGCTTTCGGGCCGGCCATGCCGGTCCATTCTCGCCTCATACCCCTAAAACCGGATTCCAACGCCCCTTTGCGGGCGCCGTTTTTACGCGCCTTCTATTAAAGAAGGCCCCGGCGACGGCCCTGCTTTTCCACATACCGCTGGTGGTATTCCTCGGCCCGCCAGAAGTCGGAGGCCGGCGAAATCTCGGTGACGACGTTGCCGTTTACCTTTCCCGACGCCTGCAGCGTCTCCAGCGAGGCCCGGGCCGCTTTCTCCTGTTCGGGGGTATGAAAGAAGATGGCGGAACGGTATTGGGTGCCGACGTCGAAGCCCTGCCGGTTGAGCTCAGTCGGGTCATGACAGGCCCAAAAGGTCTCCAGAAGGCGTTCATAGCCGACGCGGCCGGGGTCGAACGTGACCTCGACCACCTCGGCATGGCCGGTCTGGCCGGTGCACACGTTTTCGTAAGTCGGGTTGCGGGTGGTGCCGCCGGAATATCCCACGGCCGCGTCCCGGACGCCGTCAATCATGCGGAACGCCGCTTCCACGCCCCAGAAGCAGCCCGCCCCGAATGTCGCCTTTTCCATGGTCATCGCCGTTTCGGTGGTTATTGTAGCCCCCAGGCATAGATATCAAGCTTAAATATAAAGAGTCGCGGGCGGCAGGCAAGGACAACCATAGGGGCGTCCGCCAGGCGGAAGGCGTCTTCCGGCCCCCCCCATGGTTATCCGCGACTTAAAACTTTCCAAACCCCTGGCGGCATTATATTTTGTAACCTAACGACACAATTCAGCATTCGACTTTTCACCGATTGTGCATATCATAGTATTCAGTCGGGAGCCGCCCGGCGACGGCGGCGAGGCCGGGTTGGAAAAAGGGCTCCCGGGAAACGCCGGGGAAATTTCTGGTAAACCGCGCTTGCGACCAGGGAAGGCTGCCAAATGGCGGAAATCGATGGCGAACACCTGTTAAAGCTGGCCCGCGACAAATCAGGTGAACGGCGGCAATTGCTGGCCAAGACCATCTCGGATTTGTTCACCGGCAAGGAGCGCGTGCTTTCCGAGCGGGAGCGGGCGCTGATGTTCGACATCCTGCGCAAAATGGTCCGCGATTCGGAGATGACCGTTCGCCGGATCATTTCCAAGCAAATCGCCGAGTTTCCGGACTCCCCGCACGAGCTTGTCACCCTGCTGGCCAACGACGAGGTCGAGGTCGCCTATCCCATCCTGGTAAAAAGCGCCGTCCTTAAGGACGAAGACCTGATCGAGGTGATCCACCACCGCACGCAGGAACACCAGCTAGCCGTGGCCGTCCGCAGCGGCGTCTCGGAACAGGTTGCCGACGCCCTGGTGGAAACCGGCGACGAAAGCATCATTACCACGTTGTTGAAAAACTCGGGCGCCGCGATCTCCTTGGCGACCATGGAATACCTGGTCGAGGAATCGAAACGGGTCGATGCCTACCAGGAACCGATCCTGCGGCGCGAAGACCTGGACCCGGCGCTCGCCAAGCGTATGTATCTTTGGGTGTCGGCGGCTCTTCGGCAGTACATCCTGGACAATTACCCGTTGGATCAATCGGTCCTCGACGACCTTCTGGAAAGGACCGCCCAGATGGCCGAGGAGGAACGGACAACCAAGTCCGACGATCTGGCCGAGAACGTCGATAAGGAAGGCCTGGGGCTAGCCAAGATGATGATCCGGGCGCTCAGGGACGGCGAGATTTTCCTGTTCCAAGCCATGTTCCGGCGCCTGACCCGGCTTCGCAATACGCTGATCAAGCGCATCATGTTCGAGTCCGGTGGCGAAGGCCTTGCCATCGCCTGCAAGGCGGTGGGGATTACGATGGATGATTTCTCGACCATCTATACCTTGACCCGCATGACCAAAAAGGGCCCGGGCACGGGAAAAATCGACAGCAAGGAAACCCAGAAGATTCTCAACTTTTACGAAAACATCTCCAGCAAAGACGCCAGGGGCGTGGTTGCCCGGTGGCGGCGCGACGAGGATTACCTGAAGGCCATCCGCCAACTGGAAGTCAGCGCCTGAACCCGTGGGAACACTGAAATCAATTCTCACCCATAACCAGCCCGCCGGCGTGTAGCCCGGCCCCGGGGCCTCTTCTACCCCGCCCGCTTGAAAACCAGGTTGGTGATGTCGTCGTGCTGCGGCGCGTTGCCGACGAACGACTGGATGGCGGCGGCGACGGCGCCGGCCAGGTCGGACGCCGAGCCGGACGCATAGCCGGCCAGGACCCGCCACAACTGTTCCTCGCCGAACGGGACATTTTCGAAATCGAGGGCTTCCGTCAGCCCGTCGGTGTAGCAAAAGACCCCGTCGCCGGCATCGAGGACGATCGAGCCTTCCTTGTAGGTCTGCGTCTCCTCGACGCCGAGCACCGTGCCCTCGCCGCCTTCCAGCGGCTCGATCAGCCCCTCGCCGCCCTCGTCAACGGCGCTCACCAACAGCGGCGGCGGGTGGCCGCCGTTGGCGTAGGTCAATTTCCATTTTTTGGTGTCCAGCACCCCGTAAAACGTGGTGACGAACATCCCCGGCACCTCGTGGCGGCACAGCAATTGGTTGACCTGTTGCAGGCACGCGCCGGGCGAGCGTTCATGGAGCGCCGTCGCCCGGATCAGGGTCCTGGCCACGGCCATGAAAAAGGCCGCCGGAACCCCCTTCCCCGAAACGTCGGCGATGACCAGCCCCAGCGACCCCGACGGCAGCTCGAACACGTCGTAGAAGTCGCCGCCGATCTCGCTGGCCTGCAACGTGCGGGCGAAGATGTCGAGCCCGGCGCGGACCGGAAAGCGGCTGGGCAGGATGCGGCGCTGGATTTCGCCGGCGATCTCGATTTCCCGGCGGATGGCGGCGAGCTCGTTCTCGTTCCTCCAGATCAGGCGGCGGCGCTCGCATTCCCGGTAGACGCGGGCCAGCATCGGCCTCAGGTCGTCGGCCTTGACCGGCTTGATCAGGAAATCGGACGCGCCTTCTTGGAGTGCCTGCCTGAGCTGTTCCAGGTCGGGCTTGCCGGTCAGCGCGATCCGGGGCAGGCGCGCGTCCTTGGCGTCGAGCTTCCGTAACAGCTTGAGCCCGCTCAGCTTTTCCGAATCGACGGCGATGATGACGACGTCCAGGTCTTCTGAATCCTGGAGCAGCTTGAGCGCTTCTGAGTCGCTGGAGGCGAACAGGAACTCGTTTTTCACCTCGCGCTTCCTGAGCACGTCCCGGAACATGGCTTCCGTCGCCGGGTCGTCGTCGACCACCAGTGTCTTCGGCATGGCGCCCCCTTTCGGACAACTATATTCGCCGAAGGCGCCCGGCGCGAGCGGACTCTTCTTGACGGTCCCTTCATTCGGGCCCACATTCAAGGCGTGTCCTGGGGGAGCCCCGCGAAGGGGCTGAGAAGCCGACGGCGCCCGAATATCACGAAGATACCAAGGCGCGGCGCGGCGACCCTACGAACCTGATCCGGGTCATGCCGGCGAAGGGAAAGGAGTCCAACCCATGAACGTCATCTCCAAGCCGAAAACGTCCGACATCACCACCGGGTCGCTGCCGGCCAGCCGCAAGGTCTACGTCGAGGGCGAGATTCACAAAGACCTCCGCGTGCCCATGCGGGAAATCGCCGTCCACGAAAGCGCCAACGAGCCCCCCCTCACCGTCTACGATGCGTCCGGCCCCTATACGGACCCGTCGGTAACCATCGACATCGAGGCCGGGCTGGCGAGGCTGCGCGAGCCGTGGATACGCGCCCGCGGCGACGTCGAGGACTATGACGGCCGCCGAGTCACATTCGCCGACAACAACGCCGACGGCGAAAAGCTGGTGCCCGAGTTCCCGATCAGGCGGAAGCCGCTTCGCGGCAAAAATGGCGCCGCCGTCACCCAGATCAAATACGCGCGGGACGGCCAGATCACGCCGGAGATGGAGTTCATCGCCATAAGGGAGAACCTGAAACGCGAGCACGAGCCGGAAAAAGCCAGGGCGATCATAGATGAAGGCCAATCCTTCGGCGCCGAGATGCCTGAATACGTGACGCCCGAGTTCGTCCGCGACGAGGTCGCCCGCGGCCGCGCCATCATCCCCGCCAACATCAACCACCCGGAGCTGGAGCCGCAGATCATCGGCCGTAATTTTCTGGTCAAGATCAACGCCAACATCGGCAACTCGGCGGTGACGTCTTCGGTGGCCGAAGAGGTCGACAAGATGGTGTGGGCGGCCCGCTGGGGCGCCGACAACGTCATGGACCTCAGCACGGGCAAGAACATCCACAACATCCGCGAATGGATCATCAGGAATTCCCCCGTGCCCATCGGCACCGTGCCCATCTATCAGGCGCTCGAAAAAGTCGACCGGGCCGAGGACCTGACCTGGGAGATCTTCCGCGACACCATCATCGAGCAGTGCGAGCAGGGCGTCGATTATTTCACCATCCACGCCGGCGTCAGGCTCAAATACATCCACCTGACCGCAAACCGCATCACCGGCATCGTTTCGCGCGGCGGCTCGATCATGGCCAAGTGGTGCCTGGCGCATCATCGTGAGAGCTTCCTCTACGACAACTTCGAGGAGCTGTCGGAGATCATGGCCGCCTATGACGTGTCCTATTCGCTCGGCGACGGGCTCAGGCCCGGCTCCATCGCCGACGCCAACGACCAGGCGCAATTTCTTGAGCTGGAGACGCAGGGCGAACTCAACCGCGTCGCCTGGGCGAAAAACGTCCAGGTGATGAACGAGGGCCCCGGCCACGTGCCCATGCACAAGATCAAGGCCAACATGGAGAAGCAGCTAAAGGTTTGCGCAGAAGCGCCGTTCTATACCCTCGGCCCCCTGGTCACCGACATCGCGCCCGGCTACGACCACATCACGTCGGGCATCGGCGCCGCCATGATCGGCTGGTACGGGACGGCCATGCTTTGCTATGTGACGCCGAAGGAGCACCTAGGGCTCCCCGACCGGGACGACGTCAAGACCGGCGTCATCACGTATAGGATCGCCGCCCACGCCGCCGACATCGCCAAGGGCCACCCGGGGGCGCAAATGCAGGACGACGCGCTCAGCCGCGCGAGATTCCAGTTCCGCTGGGAGGACCAGTTCAATTTAGGCCTCGACCCGGCGACGGCCAAGGACTTCCACGACCGGACCCTGCCCAAGGACGCCCACAAGACGGCTCATTTTTGTTCCATGTGCGGGCCCAAGTTCTGCGCCATGGAGATCACCAACCAGGTGCGCGAGTACGCCGAGAAGGGCATGGCTGAAATGTCGGAGAAGTTCGAGGCCGAGGGCGGCAAGCTCTATTCCGAGGACTATGTGGGGAAGGAGGCTGAAGCGCCTGTGGCTGAAGGCGAGGCCAAGCCGGCGGCGGAGTGAGGGCGGGCGCGGCGGAGTCTTGATTTAGGTTATGGGGGGAACCGTTTTTGAACCCAATTATTCCACTATGAACTTCGCGCCCTGACTTTCAGGATAAACATGGTTGCCTATCGTTTTCTTCACGCGATGGAACTTCTTAATTCGCAATTTGCCTAGTGTATAAGGTCCCCACAACGTCAACTCCCTCCAACGTCGGGAATACCTGGGGTATCCACCGGCTGATTGTTCAGTCCCATTTTGGTCATACCATTCGGATTGCTCCACATAGATTTCATGTGCTTCCAGTTTCCCCCGCCACATCATGCAATTACGTGGATCAAAATACCAAATACTCCCAAAGTTATATCCGTTTACCCACCGTTCCCAAGGTTTGGCTGAATATCGTTCAATCCAATAGTCACCATCTACGGCATTGTCGAGTAATTTTGCATCTTCCCAAATCTTAGGTCTAAGGAAGGGTACCCAAATCACAGGAATGTCAGCCGCGATGTAGCTACGAGTGCGTTTTTCAAACTCTTCAAACACGAGGGTTGAATGTTGAAGTTCAATCGCGACCGGGTCCCCGACCGGAGACCAAACTATGACATCGGCCCGTCGGTCACCGTTTAGCGACTCAATCTCGAACTCCACGTCAGCTTTCAGTCCACGCTTCAGGAATGCATCGCGAAGATTTAATTTTGCATCAAGATGCGCCTGCGTTTCACCTTTCGCCCAACTACAATCCGTCGGAGGTTTGTGGGCAAAATGTGCAATCTTGATACGACCGCGCTTAAGGATCATTGCTCCCTTGCATTTTGGACATGAGAATTGGTTCCCGCGCTCTGCATCGCGAGCCTCTGTGCGTTCCCCATTATCCATCGCTACAAGCATGATTAATTGTAGACAGTGGTGAAACTCATGCGCCAATGATATCTTAGATTGTTGCAGGCTAAGAAGACCGATGCCATGGCTGAAGAGGCGCGGACGGGCGCAACCCAGACGGGGACTGAAAAAGAATCAGGGGGCGAACAGGACGGCGGCGAGGAGGTCAAGCCGGCGGCGGAGTGAGGGGAGTCCGCTTTACCCCCAAAAGCGGACATCTAGGAAGGGGTCACTGTACTTCTGCTTATGACCCAAAGCGGACATTCGTTGGGTTATGTGGTTCAGCAGGTGTGTGCGGAAAAGAAATAGTTTCAGTGCGCCAGATAATCGTTCGCCTACCCATCACTATCCGTGAAAATCGAAAGTTGGCCGGCCCAAGGTCAGATTTCGTAACACATAGACGAATGGCGTATCGACGAGCGCAATACCCCATTTAACGACCAATTGACCGACGATAATGCTGAGAATCTGCTCGAGCTCAAGTACGGCTCCGAAGGCAATGATCACAAACAAAAAACTATCGAGAAACTGTGAAAGGAATGTCGAGAGGATATTGCGCTTCCATAACAAATTTCTCCCGGCGTCGCGAACCTTCAAATAGTGGAAGACGAACACGTCATTGGTCTGACTTACTATGTAGGCAACAACGCCAGCAATTATGATTAAGGTCGATCCCTCGAGAATCAGCGTATACGCTTCCTGGTTTTCCCAAAACGAAACCGGCGGAATCCAAACGGCAAAGCTCAGGAAGGCTAACGCTAAGAGCCGTGCGACCAGACCCATTGCCACGACGTACATTGCATGGGTGCGACCCCAAATTTCAGCAACCAAATCGGTACATGGGAAGGTAACTGCAAAGAGAGTCGTCCCAACGGGAATGAAGATTTCATAAAACCCTAAATCAATACTCCATATTTTGGATGCTGTGATGCTGGTAATCAAAAGACATGCCACAAAAAGCGAAATGCAGGCTAGCAGTATTCTATTTTCGCGAGTTAAGTTTGAATCAATTACACGAGTATCAGACACCTTGGGCATCCTTTGATTTCTGCGGCTTCCACTGAAAAAAAGCATGAACAATCAAAGACGAAAGAAAAATGAACGAGAAACCTATTAAATATGTCATTGGGTCAATAGGTTCTCGTAAAAACACACGTTGGATGAAAAGAACTAATTCACCTGCTTTGGTTTCCAGTGGAATAAAAATCTCCCGTTTGTAAATGTAAAGAATAGAAGCAACAAAAAACGTCAGAATGGCCAAAAAAAACGAAACAGAATAACAAAACGATTTTAAGAGAATGAGTCGGACTGGCTGGCTGATCGTCGTTGCCTTGTATGCCTGATAGCTTAGGATGATAAGAATCCCAGCGCTCAACTGATATAAAAGGATAATAATAGTGTAAAGCGTTAAATTCGGATATTTATAAATTTCAATAGAGACTAGATTAACATTACTAAAAATTTCACTTTCAAGAGTAAAAAGAAAAGTCAGAAGAATGCCATTGGAAGCGCCAAAGATATCGATTTGGACCTGTTTAAAGCGGGAGCCAAATCCACTTACGAGACCACAGACGAAAAGCACAATGCCAATTTCTACGACACTTTGAAACATAGCAAACCCGCATAGCTGAAGCGGAAGATATTCCAGTGCCAAAGTACGCCTATAAAGGGCAGTAATCCGACATTTCCCAGATAATCTTCAAATCCGTTGAAATCATACCACACCCCAGCGCCCGGAAACGATTCTTCCGGTGGAATGGGGAAAAACGATCGCTCTAACAATTCAACCGCTAGGGTTAGGGTACACCATTTTGGACAGTTATTATTTCATGATATTTCCGCACCTCCGATAGGGAGCCATAGCATTTATACCCTAGGTCAACGTCCGCTTATGATGCAATGGACGGCTCCCACCCAACGGCATCTCGATGTGCCAAA
>CAZVFL010000042.1:9302-21151 GCA_964626025.1 uncultured Thalassospiraceae bacterium | reverse complement strand
CTTCATGTGCATCTTCAGCCGTTCCGGCGATTGGCCGGTGTAGCCGATGGTCCACATGCCGCCGTTGTACTCGCGGGTGATGTCCTCGATCAAGGGCTCTTCCCCGTTGATCTTGATTTTCTTGAACATCTGCTTGGCGAAGCCGAGCTTCTTGGCGAGCAAGTACATGATGGTTTGATCGGGCTTTGAATCGAAGTAAGGCTCAAAGACCTTGTCACGCCATTGCAGGTTGCGATTGGACGCCGTGACGGAGCCATAGGTCTCGAACTGTGACGACGCCGGAAGCAAGTACGTCCCGTCCTTGCGGTTGGAAAGCACCGAGGCAAGGTTGGGATGCGGGTCGATGATCAGCAGCAGGTCCAATTTCTCCAGGGCCGTCCGCATCTCCTTGAGCCGCGTTTGCGAGTTGGGCGCGTGTCCCCAGAACACCATCGCCCGGGTGTTGGTGCCTTGTAGGGCGATGTCTTTCTTGGCCAACAGCACGCCGTCGATCCAGCGGGACACCGGATAGCCCTTGGTCTCCATCAGCTTCTTCGACTTGAAGCGCTTCAGGAGATAGTTGTAGTCGACGTCCCAGACGCGGGCCCAGTGCTTCCACGAGCCGGTCTTCAGGCCGTAGTAGCCAGGCAGCGAATGCGACAGGATGCACATGTCAGTCGCACCCTGCACGTTGTCATGGCCGCGGAAGATGTTGGCGCCGCCGCCGGCCCTGCCCATATTGCCCAAGGCCAACTGCAGCACGCAATAAGACCGCGTGTTGTTGTTGCCCGTGGTATGTTGGGTGCCGCCCATGCACCAGATGATGGTGCCGGGGCGGTTGTTGGCCAACGTCCTGGCGACGCGACGCATTTGCGTGCCGGGAACGCCGGTGACACGCTCTGTCTCGGCAGGATCCCACCGCTTCACTTCGGCCCGGATCTGATCCATGCCGTAGACGCGTTGCTTGATGAACTCCTTGTCTTCCCAACCGTTCTCAAACACGTGCCAGAGGATGCCCCAGATCAGCGCCACGTCGGTGCCCGGACGGAACCGCACGTATTCGTCGGCGTGCGCCGCCGTGCGCGTGAAGCGCGGATCGCAGACGATCAAGGCCGCGTTATTCTGCTCTTTGGCCTTGAGGATGTGCTGCATGGCGACTGGGTGGGCTTCCGCCGCATTGGAGCCAACCATGATGATCGCTCGGCTGTTGTGCATGTCGGGCATCGAGTTGGTCATGGCGCCGTAACCCCAGGTGTTGGCAACACCCGCGACTGTCGTCGAGTGACAGATACGCGCCTGGTGGTCACCGTTGTTGGAGCCCCAGAAGGCATAGAACTTCCGGAACAGGTACGCTTGCTCGTTTGAGAACTTCGCCGAACCCAGCCAGTAGATGGCGTCGGGGCCCGACTGCTTGCGGATGGCAAGAATCTTGTCGCCGATTTCGTTGATGGCGTCTTTCCATGAAAGCTTGATCCACTTGCCGCCGACCTGCTTCATCGGATACTTCAGGCGGCGATGGGCGTGGGCAAAGTCGCGGACAGACGCACCCTTGGTGCAATGGGCACCGATATTCAAGGGGCTATCGAAGCCGGGCTCCTGGCCAATCCAAACGCCATTGTCGACTTCCGCAATCACCGTGCAGCCAACGGCGCAGTGGGTACAGATCGTTTTGATCTGTTTGAGCTGCATGGCGCCTGTGGCCGCCTTCGCTTCCTTGGCCAAGCCCGTGGGCAGGACCGAAGCGAGAGCGACACCGCCAGCTGTCACTCCTGAGCGCTTCAGGAATGTACGGCGGTCTATGGAACCACCGATTATACCGGCCAGCGCCTTCTTTAAACGGGGGCCATTCGCTACCCCGTCGCTCGTTTTGGTGAGCATAAGATGTGTCTCCTCTTGGTTTGGTTAAAACCGTGTCGATTCTTGGTTTAGTTAAAACCGTGTCGATTCGTAATATTTCTTCACATGCTCGGTTTCCCGATAGCCGGTGGTCTTCCCGCTTTCGGGCGCCGCCGCAGTCACCGACTTCGATCTCAAGGCCACGGCCGCCACGCCGGCGGCACCACCGGTGATACCGGCGGCCTTGAGGAAGTCACGGCGGGATTTTTTGGTTTTTGTCATTTGCCTCTCCTTATTGGTTTTCCCAATTGGTTCACCATTTGACGATTCAATCGAACCGCCGGTCGTCTTTGCAGCCAAGTCAGGCTGCTAATTCAAACGCTTCGGCCTCGATGGCCATAAACAGCATGCCGACGGTGCCCAGCGGCATGTAGAGCACCGAAGAGTCGGCGCTTTCAAGATCCTTAAAAAACAGGCCAACCCAGGGCGCTATGTGCTTGGCGAAAAATTCCTTCTGAGTGGACAAGTCGACCGGTGCGCCAAACGCTCCGGTGATCAGTCCATGCATGATCTCGCATATAAATGCGATGTGGTCCTCCGGCTCCTTGGAGGAGCCGGAAGTCTGAATGCCGAGTTCCATCATGTCGCCGCGCAAATTCGCGAGCGGCTTTTCGAGCAGGAATCCGGTCAGATAATTGGAAGCATAAGGCAACACTTCGCCGCCCGAGCCGTCGCCGTAAAACAGCGCCGAAAATTCATCTTGGGCGACGTTGCGGGCGGTCCTGGCCGCCAGCGCGCCCAGGGAAGCCAGCGCCTGGCCGAGCTCGGTGTCATCGCTTTCGCCCTCAAGGGAACGCACGACCTCCAGGGTCTCGTCGCTCATCGGCTCGGCCAAAAGGCGAGCCAAAAGCCCATAAAGGCTCGCGCGCTGCATGTCCTCTTCGGCAATGGCGCGGTCGTCTTGGGTTTCTTGGTTGGCAGGGAGACCGGAATTTTTTTGTCCGCCGTCTCCGTCACTCCCCGTAACCGGAGTTGCCTCCACCTGAGTGTTTCCTTCGTTATTGCCGCGTTTCCCGCGGGTCCTCCCAATGAGAAAGTCCGTGCCGTTGTAATTTTTTCGGCGTTTCGGGAGCCTTGCTCCCCGTGACTTTCCGCTTGCTTCCAGTGAAAGGCTTTTAGGGGAAAGTGTCAACGGATTTATCGGGATTCAGGGTGATTTTATATTCCTAAAACCACATGTTTTTCATGGGTTTATGACATACGCCCCGGCGTCGGCCCGGGAATATTTTATAAAACCAATGATTTATAAAAGCCGAATATTTGTTCGCCCCTGGCGCGAGTGCCGGGCCCGGCCGGACAGGTTTATCAACTTGATTCGGAAGGATTTTCGTCCGATTCGGCGTCTTCGGCAGCGATCTCCTCGCCGTCCTCGCCCCCGTCTTCGTCTTCACCGTCACCGAGGTCGTCGTCCTCGCCCCCGACCTCGGCGGCGTCGGCGTCGGCGTCCTTGTTATCCACAGGGACGCCCTTTTTAGGCGCGGCGGTCTTTGCAGTCTTTGCCGGCTTGGTTTTGCCCTTGGTCTCGCTGATAACGTTGCCGACCAACTTAGCGAGGCTGAAGTCCTCGTCGTAATCGTCGAGGCCGTCGCGGATATTGAAGTACGGATTGCTCCGCCACAGCACCTTGTAGGCCTGGCGCTTCAGAAAATCGGGTACGTTTTCGGCGAAAAACGGCGTGAAGTCGGAATCCTTGTCCAGGCTTTTCAGCGGCGGCAGCTTGGCCACCGCTTCCGCCTCCTCGGGGGTCAATTCCCGCTCTTCCTCCTCCACCTCCTGTTCTTCTTCTTCCCTTGCCGCCTTTTCGGCCTCCAACTGTTCCTTGATGGCCAGCGCCTCCGGCGGCGCCGCTTCCATCGCTATCTCGCCTTCCTCCGGTTCGGCCAGCGGCGGCATCGGCGGGACGATGCCGCGATCCGCCACCGGCGCCGCGGCACCGCGTTTTTGGGGCTTTTCCGGCGTCTCCGGCTCGGGCGCGGCGTCTCTGCCCTGGCTCTTGCGGCGCGACCAGCGCTTCAGTCTTCCCTCGGGCCGGTCTTCCCCGCCGGCGTTCATTGGAGTGGTCCTTTGGGGCCCCGAAAACCGCTTTTTTGAGGGTCATAAGCCTTGCGCTTACGTTTCTTGAACGGCACCTCGACGTGGTACTTGTCGACGAACTCGCTGACCCAGGCGACCATTTCCTCCGGCATCGGCACGCCTTCGACGATCTGTTCGGAGTCTTCGGTGTAGCCCTCGGCCTCGTGGGGGCTGACGGTGGCCAGAAACGGCATGATTTCGGGCTCGTCGGCCTCATCGCCCGGAGTCATCACAATGTAGACGTAGGGCTGCGGGTTCGAAAGATTGGTGCGGTAGCCGTCGGTTTCATCGCTGAACAATTCCAGTTCCAGGGTCCCGGCGTGGTACCGGACCCAGCCGTCGCCTTGCTGGAGCTTCTTCCACTGGTCCGTCGTTTCCATGGGCGGCGCCCCCGGAATGACGGCCACCGGCGCCCAGGTATAATCCTCCCACGGGTGGTCGGTCTCTCGCCGTTCGACGACGACGCCAAGGGGGATGCTGTCTTCGGCGTTCATGCGGCCCCCCTTTCCGCGCTCAACATCCGTTCCGCCTCGGCCAGGTTGTCGGGGTCGTTGATGTTGAAGAAAGGATCGAACGGGTCGGCCGAAAAGTCCACACGGGCCACGGCATAGCGCGCCGTCCACTTGTCGATCTTGCGCATGTCTTCGTCTTCCATGGCGCGGCGCAGCTCCCCCGCCAGCGCCACCGGCCACAGGCCGAAAACCGGATGGGCGCGGCCGCCCGAGAACGCCGAGGCCATGTCGGCGCCTTCTTTTCGGGCGGCGTCGAAAAGCCGGGACACCAGATCGGCGGGAACGAACGGCGCGTCGGTGGCGAACGACGCCAGCCACTCCGCCGACGTGTCCTGGGCCGCCCATTCGAGCCCGGTCAGCACCCCCGCCAATGGGCCTTGGAAGCCTTCGATGACGTCGTTCCTGACCGGCAGGCCGAGCCACCGGAACCTTTCAGGATCGCCGTTGGCGTTGATCAGCAGCGCCGAGACCTGGGGCCGCGCCCTTTCGACAATATGCTCGATGATCGCCCGGCCGCCGAGAGTCTCCAGGCCCTTGTCGCCGCCGCCCATGCGCTTGGCCCGGCCGCCGGCCAGCAGCACGCCGGCGATGCTTTCCGTTATTTTTTCCCTGTCAGGCCTTTGGCCTTCCTCGCCTCTTGCCGTCATTCCGCCGCCCCTTTGCGGTTAAATTTTTCCGGCTCGTCGTCGACCTCGGCGACATCGGCGTCGTATTCGATGCGGTCCTCGCCCGACAGCACGACGAAGCGCTTGCCCCGGGCGCGGCCGATCAGGGTCAGGCCGACCTGACGGGCCAGCTCCACCCCCCAGGCGGTGAAGCCCGACCGCGACGCCAGGATGGGGATGCCCATCTGCACCGTCTTGATGACCATCTCGCTGGTCAGCCGCCCGGTGGTGTAGAAGATTTTGTCGCCGCCGTCGATGCCGTGCATGAACATGTAGCCGGCGACCTTGTCGATGGCGTTGTGCCGGCCGACGTCTTCCATATAGAGAATCAGCTGGTCCTCCTTGCACAGCACGCAGCCGTGAATGGCGCCGGCTTCCAGGTACAGGCTGGGCTGGGTGTTGATTTTCTTCATCAGCGTATACAGCCACGACGTCTTGATGATGGTGTCGGCGGGAAGGCGGACTGTCTCGAATTTCTCCATGACGTCGCCGAACACGGTTCCCTGGGCGCAGCCGGACGTCAGGGTCTTTTTCTTCATCTTGTCTTCGAAGTCGGTCTCGACGGGCGTGCGGACGACAACGGTGTTGATGTCTTCCTCGTAATCGATGCCGGTGATCTCGTCGCCGGGCCGGATCATGTTCTGGTTCACCAGGTAGCCGACGGCCATGTAATCGGGGTGATCGCAGATCGACATCATGGTGACGATTTCCTGGGAATTCAGGTAAAGCGTCAACGGCCTCTCGACGGTCACCGACGTGGTGATCGGGTTGCCGTCCTGATCGGCGCCCGAGACCCGCTCGGTCAGGCGCGGGTCCTTGGGATCGGGCATGATTAGAAATTCGTCATCGCTCATCTTTATGTCCCAGGAAATTTGAGGCGCCGGCCCCTCATGCCGGTCTTGTTCAAACTATGGATATGGTCAGCAGCGATTACAAGGGGATTGGCCAAGGTTCCGGCGCCGGTATTGGCGGCCGCCACCCGCCCTCACCCCGGCTCCAAAATCCCAATACCCGGTCCTAAATCCCTATAATTTATGTGTATTTTATGTTGTTTTTATGTTTAAAATACATATTTTACCGTATATATGTAATTAAAACATATAATAACTGCCGTTTGCGAGGATGCTTTCCATGACCGATTTCAGCGACGCGCTGGTTGCCGCCGTGGTCTTGGTCGTCGGGCTCGACCAGGCGCTGACCGAGATCGTGGGGCTGTCGCTCCGGGTCAGCCTTTTTGCCGTCGCCATTGCCGCGTTCATCGGGCTCCCCGTCGGCGCCGCCCTGGCGCTGTTCCGGTTTCCGGGCCGCAACTTCCTGGTCGTCGTCGTCAACGCGCTGATGGGGCTGCCGCCGGTGATCGTCGGCCTGATCGTCTATCTGTTGCTCAGCCGCGCCGGGCCGTTCGGCGTGTTCGGGTTGCTGTTCACGCCGGCCGCCATGATCATCGCCCAGGTATTGCTGGTGACGCCGATCATCGCGGCGCTGGCCCGCCAGGTGGTCGAGGACCTGTGGGAGGAATATGAAGAACAGCTCCGATCGCTGGGCGCCGGGCCGGGCCGGGCGGTGCCGACGCTGTTGTGGGACGGGCGCTTCACCCTGGTCACCGCCGTGCTGGCCGGGTTCGGCCGGGCCTCTGCCGAGGTTGGCGCGGTGATGATCGTCGGCGGCAACATCGACCACGTCACCCGCGTGATGACCACGTCCATCGCGCTCGAGGTGTCCAAAGGCAACCTGGCGCTGGCGCTGAGCCTCGGCATGATCCTGCTGGTGCTGTCCGCCGGAATCAACGCCGCCGCCTACGTCATCCAGGGCAAGACCAAACGGTGGCACGCATGAGAGACGCCCAAATCCTGCCCCTGGAACTGGACGGCGTCTGCTTCGAAGCCGGCGGCAACCGCCTGATCAAAGACCTCACCTGCCGTTTCGAGGCCGGCCGCCGGTCGGTGATGATTGGCCCCAACGGTGCCGGCAAGAGCCTGTTCCTCAGGCTTTGCCACGGCCTCATCAAGCCTTCCCAGGGCCATGTCCGGTGGCAGGGCGGGATGGCGGCACAGCAGCACCGCCAGGCGATGGTGTTCCAGCGTCCGGTGATGCTGCGCCGTTCCGTCACCGCCAATATTGACTACGCCCTGAAGCTGCGCCGCGTTGAGGGCCGGAAGCGCACCGAAATCATCGACCGGGTGCTGCAACGGACCGGGCTGACAAGGCTCGCCGATCAGCCGGCCCGGGTGCTGTCCACGGGCGAGCAGCAGAAACTGGCGCTGGCCCGGGCCTGGGCCCTGGAGCCGGAGGTGCTGTTCCTGGACGAGCCGACGGCCAGCCTGGACCCGGCCGCCACCCATGGGGTCGAGGAGATCATCAACGCCATCCACAGCGCCGGCACCCGCATCATCATGACCACCCACGACCTCGGCCAGGCCCGGCGCATGGCCGACGATGTGTTGTTCATCCACCGCGGCCGAATTCTGGAAGACGCGCCCGCGGACAAGTTCTTCGAAGCGCCGGAAAACGACCTGGCCCAGGCATTCGTCAGGGGCGAGTTGCTGTGGTGGGACAAAGACCGCGACAACCGCAAACGACAGGGCGAAGCAAAGGACTCTCACCAGTGATTACGCGCACCATCATGGCCGCGCTGACCGCAGTATTGATTTCTTTGCCGGCGGCGGCGGAAGAAAAATACATCACCCTGGTCGGCACCACGTCGACCGAGAATTCTGGCCTGTACGGAAAAATCCTGCCTCTGTTCACGGCCGGGACCGGGATCAGCGTACGCGTGGTCTCTGTCGGCACCGGCAGGGCAATCAATATTGCGCGCAACGGCGACGCCGACGTGCTGCTGGTCCATCACCGGCCGACGGAGGACAAGTTCGTGGCCGAGGGCTACGGGGTCAAGCGCCATGACGTCATGTACAACGACTTCATCATCGTCGGCCCGGAAAGCGACCCGGCCGGCATCAAGGGGTATAAAAGCGTCATCGAGGGGCTGGTCCTGATTGCGTCGAGCAAAAACACCTTCGTCTCACGCGGCGACGACAGCGGCACCCACAAGAAGGAATTGTCCCTTTGGCGCATGGCCGGGGTGGACGCCGTCAAAGACAGCGGCACTTGGTACCGCGAGGCCGGCGCCGGCATGGGGGCGACGCTCAATACCGCCAGCGCCATGCTCGCCTACACCCTTGCCGACCGGGGGACGTGGCTGAAGTTCGAAAACCGGGGGGGGCTGCGGCTGCTGGCCGAGAACGACCCGCTGTTGTTCAATCCCTATGGGGTCATCCTGATCAACCCGAAACGCCACCCCCACATCAAGGCGGAGATGGGCCAGGCCTTCATCGACTGGATCACCGGCGCCGAAGGCCAGGCCGCCATCGGCGAATTCCGGATCAAGGGCCGCCAGGCGTTCTTCCCCAACGCGAAACGGTAGGGAGCTACCCCAGCGGCTGTCCGCCTTTCTTATTTCGGCCGCCATTTGGTGATCCGGTTGTTGCCGAAGTCGGTCACCAACACCGAGCCGTCGTCCGCCACCGCCACGCCCATGGCATAGGTCATCTGTCCGGGGCCATTGTCCTTCTCGCCGAAGACGGTCAGGAATGCGCCATCGGAGGAAAACTTTTGAATCCGGTTATTGTAGAAGTCGGCGGCGAAGACGTTGCCGTCCCCGTCAATGGCCAGCGCCGTGACGGTGGCGAACCAGCCCCGGAACGGCCCCCAGATGTTGATCGCAAAGGGGCCGCCCCATTTCCCGGCAAAGCTGCCGTCGGGGTTGAACGCCTGGACGCGGTCGTTGTAACCGTCGGCCACATAGAGCTTTCCATCCGGTCCCAGCGCCACGTCGGTCGGGTAATTGAACTCCCCGGCGCCGATGCCGACGGCGCCCGTCGTCCCCCATTGGCGGACAAATTTTCCGTCAGCCCGGAGTTGCTGTATGCGCTGGTTGTAGAAATCGGCGACGAATAGATCGCCGTTGGCGGCAACGGCGACGCCGCCGGGCGCATTGAACTGGCCCGGGCCTTTTCCGGGACCGCCGATGATCCTTTTCGGTGTTCCGTCGAGGCCGAACACCTGGACCCGGTCGTTCCAGTATTCGGCAACGTAAAGCTCGCCCCCGAAAATGGTCAGGTTCATCGGCCTTTTGAGCTCTCCCACCCCTTTGCCTGGCGTGGCGAACTGGCGTTTGAAATTGCCGTCCAGGTCGAACACCTGGATACGGCCGCCCCGGGCATCGGCGACAAAGACCTCGTCGCCGGCGACGGCGATGCCGGTGGGATCGCGGAATTTTCCGGGCGCCCGGCCCTCGCCGCCCCAGGCGGAAACGAAAACATAAGGCGGCTCTTTGGGCGCGGGAACGAAGGCCAGCCATCCGATGACGAGCAGGGCCGCCACGGCGGCGGCCAACCCACCCAGGAATTTGACGATGATTTTCCTCATACGCCCCGCCGCGCTCAGAAGTTGACCCTGAAACCGCCGCGCAGCACGAAGTCGTTTTCCAACGCGGTGCCGTTGAGGTCTTGAACCGCGGGTATCTGAAAGGCGGCTTCCACGATCCAGCGCTTGGTGACGTATTGCAGGCCCGGCACCAGGAAAAGCCGGGTGCCGTTTGAATTGCCGTCGTCGGCGCCGACGGTCCGGTTTTCGTCCTGATGGATGAGATTGGCCTCCAACACCCCGTACAAGAACCCCGGCACCCCGCGCCCCAGATCCCGGGGCCAGAGGCGGACTTGGAAAGAGGCGTCCAGGCGCGCCACGTCGCCGAACTCGAAATCATTGGCTTCGGTGTTGACCTGGTAGCTGGCTTGCGCGTCGATCTGGAAATCGAGCGTCTGGTAGCTGGCGACGATGCCGGCGAACGGGTCCCAGGAACCCGATCCGGGCTGCACGTTTGCCGGAAGCCCGCCGAAGGCGTCGGTTTCGTCGTCGGCGCCCGTCGGCGTTTCGATACCGGCGAAAGGCGCGATGCGGAAAGTCCGCCCCGGTGAGTCTTTCTTGAAAGCCGTATAGCGGCCGAACAGCCTGATGTCGCCGAGCCCCCGGGCGCTACGGGCACGGCGGGCGCCCGATTGGGTCAGTTCAAGGCGCCTGTCCACATAAGGCACGGCGGCAAACAACGCCAAATCCCAGGCCACCCCATATCCCAGGACCGAGACCGCCGAGAACGCCGTCCGGTCACGGTTTGCGCCGCTGGGATCGTCGCCCGACTGCTCAAGGACGACCTGTTCGCGGAAGACGAACTCGCCCTCGGCCACCGGAAGCGCTGTGTTGAAGGTTTGTGGCGCCGCTTGGGTAACGCCCCCCACCGGCGCCACGAGGGCGGCGATCCCGAAGACGGCGCCCCAGAAAATGAAAGGGAAAATGAAAGGGACGCGCCGGGTCACGGCTTACCCGGGACCTTTTCGAAGCCGCGGAGGCTGAAACCGGCGGCTTCCACTGCCTGGCGGGCGGCCTTTTCATCAAGGGTGGTTCCGTCGGCCATCTCCAACGTCACGTGGCCCGAGCGGATGTCGGTCTTTATCCCGCTGACACCCTCAAGGGTGCTGAGTTGTTTTTCGACGCCATAGGCGCAGAACGGACAGGCCAGCCCGTCCACCGTCAGGCGGTAGGCGATCGGTTCCGCGCCAGCAGCGGCGGGCAACGCCATGACCGCCAACGCCAGGAGCACCGCCCTGAACCCTCTCTTCATAACAACTTTCCCCGGGGCCTCTTGTTAACCCAACGCCTGGCCCAGCCCGGCGGCGGCCAGGGTATCTTCGTTGATGCCGCGGCCCTGGCAGCAGTCGGCCAGCTTGCCGTCGATGACCACGGCGGGCACCGATTGGACGCCGAGCGATTTGGCCCTTCCGGCGACGGCGGGGTCGCTCATGTCGAGCACCGTCACCTCGCAGGAATCGCAAGCCATTTCGTTGACCTTGGCGATGGCCGCCTCGCAGACGGCGCAGCCGGCGCTGAATACTTCTATCTGGCGTTTGTCGGCCATGGTTTGGTCTCCTTACACTATGTCTGTTTGCTTTCCAGCGTTTCGATGATCGAGCACGCGCCCAAGGCGCCCTTGCCGGGGCACGCCTTGATCAGGCGCTCCAGCGCGGCGCCGATGCCTTGCAGCCTTTCGATCTTGTCCCGGACTTCGGCGAGCTTGCCCTCGGCCCGGCGCTGGACCTGGGCGCAATTGGCCTTGGGGTCGGCGCGTAGCGACAGCAGGTCTTGTACCTCGGCCAGCGAGAACCCCAGTTCCTGGGCCTCGCGGATAAAGCGGATTTGGCCCAGGGTTTCGGCCGGGTAGTCGCGAAAGCCGCCGGTCACAGGTTTAAGCGGTTGGGCGATCAGGCCCCGGCGCTCGTAGAAACGGATGGTCTCGACGCCGACGCCGGCCCGTTTCGCCGCGCTTCCGATGGTCATGGCTTTCATTTCAATCACCTCTCGCATTAACCCTACACACCGTACAATAGTACGGAGTCAAGGCCGGCAGGTGAACCGTTAATGAGGACCGAAGCTAAACCCCGTCGACGACGATCATGTTGCCTTTCGACGCCGATTGGCGCAGCGCTTTCGGGCCTTGGTATTCGGCCGATGCGTGCCAGGCCTTGGCCTGCTCCATGGACGGGAATTTCAAAACCACGACCCGGGGCCACGGCCAGTCGCCCTCCAGCACCGCCATGTCGCCGCCGCGAACCAAGAACTCGCCGCCGTATTGCTCCAGCACCGGCGGCACCTGGGCGCGGTAGGTCTCGAAGGT
>CAZVFL010000042.1:0-9202 GCA_964626025.1 uncultured Thalassospiraceae bacterium | reverse complement strand
CGCCGCCGTATTGCTCCAGCACCGGCGGCACCTGGGCGCGGTAGGTCTCGAAGGTATCCGGGTCGGTGATTTCGATCTGGGTGATGACGTAGGCGGCCATGTGTCTATCCTTTGCTTCTCGGTTGTTTCCGGAACAGCCGCGCCATGGCGGCATCGGCCTGGCCAAGCCGGCCGGCGAGGAAGGCGCGCGTCCTCTTCTGGCCCTTGGTTTCGTCCCGGCACCATACCCGGAGGGTCGCCAGAAACAACAGCGTCAGGCCGGTTTCCTCGACTTGCTTGCGGCGGCCCGAGGCCCTGAGCCCGGCCGCGTCGCGCAACCACTGGATCAGCCTGGATAGGCTAAAGACCATGGGCACAGTGTGATGGGGGTGGAAGACCCACAACTTGGCGGTGATCATCTCGGCGGTCACCCGGCGGTGGGGGCTAACCGCTTCGAACCAGCGCCCCATCAGCATCTCAAGCCTTTCGGCGGGCGGGCGGCGGGAAAAGTTTTTCGGCACCGGCGCCAGCATGGCGTCCAGCGCGCGCGCGAACCAGGCGTTGGCGACGGCGTCCAAGTCCCGGTAATGGCGGCGGAGCTCGGCCAGCGGCATCTTCAACCCGGCCGCGACGGCCTCCAGGCTGAGGCTTCCCCAGCCCTCCGCTTCGGCCATGCGAAGCGCCGCCTCAAGGATGCGCCCGGCCGGGTCCTTGGCTTTGCTGGCTTTCGGTTTGCTTCTTTTCGGTTTGGTTGCCACCGGATGTCTCTCCCCATATCCGCGGCGCCGGCTTTATTCCGCCTTCTTTTTTATCACGAAAGTGAACTTCCCGTCTCCGGACTCGCTCTCCAACAACTCATGGCCGGTGGTTTGGCAAAACGCCTCGAAGTCCTTGACCGAGCCGGGGTCGGTGGCCACCACCTTGAGCACCGCGCCGGCCGCCAGCGCCTTCAGCGCCTTCTGGGCCTTGAGGACCGGCAGCGGGCATTTCAGCCCCAAGGTATCGAGTTCCACCGCCATCGTCATCACCCGCTCACGCGCTTTCGCTTTTCTTGATGACGAAGGTCAAGACGCCGTCTTCGTGGCTGGCGTCCACCAGCTCGTGGCCGGTGATGTTGCAAAGATGGCGGATGTCTATGTTCGACGCCGGGTCGGTGGCGAGCACGGTGACCACGTCGCCCGTGGCCATCTCGTTCAAGGCCATGCGGGTCTTGATGACGGGCAGCGGGCACCTGAGCCCCTTGACATCCAGTTCCCGGTCCATGTTGCCCTCTTATTCAGTCCCTGTCCGGTTTAAGAATTCCAAACCACGTTTCCCAGGCCCGAGGCGTCGTAGCCGGCCATGTCGGCGGCCTTGGCCTTGAAGGCGTCCGACGCCGCGAACGCCAGCAGCTTCTGCACCGGGCCTTCGAAATAATCCCGGCGGCGCATCAAAAGGTCATAGCGTTCCCGATGCAGGCCTAAGAATTCGAGACGGCACTGCTGCGCCACCGACTGCACGGCCAGCCCGGCGTCGGCCTTGCCTTCCTGCACCGCCAGCCCGAGGTCGGTCTCGCTGCGGGCCGGCTGGTCGAGGACATCGAGCGCCGCCGCCTCAATGCCGGCTTCGGCCAGCAGGTGATGGAACAGCACATGGCTGCCGGCTTGTTCCTGGCGGTCGATGACGCGGGCCTTCTTGGCCTTAAGATCGGCAATCCCGGAAATGCCCAAGGGGTTGCCAGGCGCCAGCACCAGGCCCTGCTCGCGCCACGCCCATTCGACCAGCACCACGCCCGTGCCCCGGCACGCGTCCTCGGCGGCCACCTGGTTGTAGGTGCCGGTGTCGCCATCGAGGACGTGCATCCCCGACACCATGGCGTCGCCCGCCGCCAGCCGTTCCAGCCCGTCGAGGCTGCCGCCCGGCATCATCGCCAGCTCGCAGCCGGATTCACGGAGGCACCATTCCAACAGCGGGTCATGGCTGCCGGCGACGACCGCCGGGATCGGCTTCATGGCGGCCTGGGCTAAATCCGGGGCCAATCCCGGAACCTCGGTGCCCCGGGCCACCCACTGGTCAATCAGGTTCTTCGGGAACAGCCACTTGCCGGTGACCCGGGTGCTGGGGATGCGCTTTTCGCGCACCAGGTCATAGACCTTGCGCTCCTTGATGCGCAGGTATTCGGCGACCTCGCGGGTGGTCATGAGCTGGCTCAACGCGTCCCTCTTTTTCCCTGTCTTTTCCTGCATTATACTGTGTTTTTTTCCGACGTCGTGGAATAGGATTTAAAAAAAATCCTGACAAACGGGCTCCGGTGCCTTAAATGAAGGCAACGTAATTAATTAATAAATCGGACCGGGGTGGCGATAGGCCCCCGGACCTGGGGACGGCGGTCCAACCGCCCGCTCCCCTCCTGGGAGGAAGGCTTCTAGATGAAGCTGAACGAGAAAGAGGTCCTCGTCTGCGATTGCGAGGGCACGATGACCATTGACGGCAAGGCGCTGGCCAAGGCGTGTCAACAAGAGGCGCGGACGGGCGCAGCCCGGACAGGGAAAAGCGCCAAAGAGGCGCGGACGGGCAAAGCCCGGACAGGGACTAAACAAAAGAGCGATAAGAAGGCCGGGCAACTGGATATCGCCAGCCACCTCTGCCGCACCCAGATTGAGGAATTCCAGCGCCTGGCCGGAAAAAATGACAGCCTTCTGGTCGCCTGCACCCAGGAAGCGCCGGTGTTCGTGGAAACGCTGGACGAAATGGGCGACAAGGCGCCCAAAATCCGCTTCACCAACATCCGCGAGAGGGCCGGCTGGTCCAAGGACGCCGAGGCAAAGGCCTCCAAAACCGACATGACGGCGAAGATGGCGGCGCTTCTGGCCGAGGCGGCGCTGGACATCGAGGATTCCCAGTCGGTGACCATGGTTTCCGGCGGCGCGCTGTTGATCCTGGGCCACGACGAAACGGCGCTGGACGCGGCCAAAAAGGTGTCCTCGCGCCTTGACGTGACGGTGCTGCTGGAGCCGGGCGCGAGCCTTCCGCCGCCCAAGCTGATGGACGTGCCGGTGTTCACCGGCCGGGTGGCCGAGGCCACCGGGCATTTGGGCGAGTTCCAGGTGACCATCGAGGACTTCGCCCCGGCGACGCCGTCATCCAAGGCCTCCCTCGCCTTCGACGAAAAGAGCCAGACCGGCACGTCGGTCTGCGATTTGATTTTGGACTTGCGCGGCGGCACGCCGCTGTTTACGGCGCCCGAAAAACTGGACGGCTATTACAACCCGGATCCAAAAAATCCGGCGCTGGTCGGCGACGCGCTGTTGGAACTGACCGACATGGTCGGCGAGTTCCAGAAACCCCGCTATGTGGACTATGACGAAGCCATCTGCGCCCACGCCAGCGCCGGCATCACCGGCTGCACCCGGTGCCTGGACAACTGCCCGACCGGCGCCATTCAGCCCGACGGCGACAAGGTCAGGTTCGACCCCTATATCTGCGCCGGCTGCGGCACCTGCGCCAGCGTCTGCCCGACCGGCGCCGCGCGTTATGCGCTGCCGGCCGGCGAAACGCTTTTCATCCGTTTGCGCACCCTCATCCGGACCTATCGGGCGGCCGGCGGCGAGAACGCCCAGTTGCTGGTCGCCGACACCCAGTACGGCGACGACATGATCGACGCCATGGCGCGGTCCGGCGGCGGGCTTCCGGCCAACGTGCTGCCGTTTTCGGTCAACGAGACGACCCAAATCGGCCTCGATTTCCTGCTGGCGGCGGGCGCCTACGGGGCGGAACGGGTTCTGATCCTGCTGCCGCCCCGGAAATCGGAAGAAAAGGCAGGGCTGGAGGCCGAGATGGCGCTGGCCGAAGCGGTCTTCGGCGGCCTCGGCTACGGTGAAGGCCGGGTCCAGATCATCGAGGAAACCGACCCCGACGCAGTGGAAAAACGCCTTTACGGGCTGAAGCGCCTTTCTCCGATGCCGGCCGACGACTTCCTGCCCATGGGCCGCAAGCGCTCGGTGATGAGCCTGGCGCTGGCCGGGCTGCACAAGGCCGCGCCGAGCCCGGTGGACGAACTGGCGTTGCCCGAGGGGGCGCCCTTCGGCACCGTCGAGGTGGAGGTCGAGGGCTGTACGCTGTGTCTGGCCTGCGTCGGCGCGTGTCCGACCGGCGCCATGAAGGACAACGAGGACAAGCCCCAGCTCAGCTTCGTCGAGGAAGCCTGCGTGCAATGCGGGCTGTGCCGGAACACGTGCCCGGAAAACGTGATTACGCTCAAACCCCGCCTAAGCTTCGCCGACGCCGTCCGCAGCCCGCAGGTGATCAAGGAGGAAGAGCCGTTCGAGTGCATCAAATGCGGCAAGCCCTTCGGCACCAAATCGACCATCGAGAATATGGTCAAGAAGCTGAAAAGCCACGCCATGTTCCAGGACAAAGGCGGCGTCGAACGGCTGAAGATGTGCGAGGACTGCCGCGTCATCGCCCTCACCGTGGAGGACACGCACCCGCTGGCGGAGGGGGTCGTGCCCATCCCGCGCACCACTCAGGATTACCTCGACGAGCGCGAGGAGCTTCGCAAATCGGCGGCCAAGGACATGGAGGAAAAGGGCCTGAAGGCGCCTGACGACGACGGAGAGACCGGATGACCAGGGTCAATTCCCCCAGGATTTTTGTGGGCGACAATGGAGAAATAAGTGCCTACATTATGGACATAAGACAAGAGGCGAGAAGCGGCGAAGCCGCGACAGGGACTAAAAAAGTTAAGCCGGGCGAGGATTCCAATGATTGACCCCTTCGGGCGAGAGGTAAGCTACCTGCGCGTTTCGGTGACGGACCGCTGCGATTTCCGCTGCGTTTACTGCATGTCGGAAAACATGACGTTCCTGCCCAAGGCCGACGTGCTCAGCCTGGAAGAGCTCGACCGCCTGTGCTCCGCCTTCATCCGGAAGGGCGTGAGGAAACTACGCATCACCGGCGGCGAGCCCCTGGTCCGGCGCAACATCATCAGCCTTTTTAAGACCCTGTCCCGGCACCTGGAAAGCGGCGATCTCAAGGAATTGACCCTGACCACCAACGCCAGCCAATTGCCCAAATACGCGTCGGAACTGGCGGGCCTGGGCGTAAAGCGCATCAACGTCTCCATGGACACGCTGGATGCGAAAAAGTTCAAGGCCATCACCCGCTGGGGCGAACTGGACCAGGTCAAGAAGGGCCTTGCCGCCGCCAAGAAGGCGGGACTGGCCATCAAGATCAACACCGTGGCGCTCAGTAACTTCAACGAGGACGAATTCGAGGACATCATCCTGTGGTGCGGCGGCGAGGGTTTCGACCTGACGTTGATCGAGACCATGCCCTTGGGCGACATCGGCGGCGACCGGGTGGAACAGTACCTGCCGCTGTCGAAGGTCCGCGAACGGCTGGAGCAGACCTTCACCCTGACCGACATCCCTTATAAGAGCGGCGGCCCGGCGCGCTACGTGGAGATCAAGGAAACCGGCCGCAAGCTCGGGTTCATCACGCCGTTGACCCACAATTTCTGCGAGGGCTGCAACCGGGTGCGGCTGACCTGCACCGGCACGCTCTATATGTGCCTGGGCCAGGACGACGCCGCCGACCTGCGGGCGCCGTTGCGGGCATCGGAAGCCGACGAGTCCCTGGAGGCCGCCATCGACGAGGCCATCGCCAGGAAGCCCAAGGGCCACGACTTCATCATCGACCGCGACCACGGCGGCCCGGCGCTCGAGCGTCACATGAACGTCACCGGCGGGTAACATTATTTAGGTCCCTGTCGCGGCTGATTCTTTTAGCAGACTGCCGAAATAGCAGACTGCCGAAAAAGTGGATTTTCGACACCAATCCTCGACACGCTCGCTTGCGCTCGCTGCTCATCCTTCGAGACGCCCGCGCTGCGGGCTCCTCAGGATGAGGCTTCGAGACGCCCGCGCTGCGGGCTCCTCAGGATGAGGCTTCGAGACGCCCGCGCTGCGGGCTCCTCAGGATGAGGCTTCGAGACGCCCGCGCTGCGGGCTCCTCAGGATGAGGCGTTACTATATTCTTCCCTCACGCCTTAAGGAGGACCGGAGGTCCGTCTCGAAGGGTGAGGAAGGCCCCCTTTCCTCCCCGATTTTTGATCGCGCCGCCCGGTGCTGCCCGCTATGCTCCCGGTCATGGGGGGATTCAAAAAATTCGTTATTCTGGCCGCCGCCCTTGTCGTCGCCTCGCCGGCCTCACCGGCCAAGGCCGACGTGGTTTTCCGCGCCGAATGCGGGTCGCTCAAGGGCCACCGGGTGGACATGGACCCGGACGACCAATCGAAACGCGAGAACTGGAAGCTCGAATATTACAAATCCGGCCCGCCGCCCAAAGGCCAGGGCACATTAACCTTCGTCTCCGACGACTCCGATACGGACCACGTCCGGGTCAACTGGTCGAACCAGGAACAGGCCCTTCCCATCGTCTTCAAAAGCGACACCCAGATCACCGTCGCCGACGTCGACGACTTCGGGGTGTGGTTGTTTACGCTGTATTACCGGGCCGGCAAGGTCATGGTCACGCGCCAGACCACCAACCCCGGCCCCGGCGCCGTCGGCGCGCTGTTGACCGGCGATTGTGATTATACGGAGAGGTAAGGGGGCGCGCATTCCGCCCGGCGACCGCCATGACTAGGCCGCGGCCGTTGACCGGCGGGCCCGGCCCGTGACATTATCGGTCCCGAGGTTCGTTTCTTCGGTCCGAACAGGGGAGCCGCCCATGAAGCCCATCGCTCACCGGGTCCGTCTTTTGGCCTTGGCTTTTACCGCCACCATCCTCGCCGCCGGCAACGCCCAAGCGGCGCCGCAGATCGTCGCCGCCGTGCCCACGGGCGGGCAGGCGGAACTGGTCTGCGCCGGGGGCATCTGTTCCGCCGAGTTTTCCACCATCTGCCTGCAGCAAAGCCGCACGGCGCCCAAGCCGTTGACGCCTTATGTCATCCACGGCCCGGAACGGGGCGCCATGACCGTCACCGGCCACCTGAAGGACGGCGGTAGGGTGACGCTGGCGCCGGGCGTTGTCCGTTTCGCCAGCCTCCGCGGCCATTCGGCGTTTCGCGTCTCGGCGCCGGCGGCGTTCCTGAAAAGCCACGGCCTGGCCCGGTTGACGGTAAGGGTCGAGCGTCTGGCGATGCTGCTGCCCGTGCCCGAAGTCGCCGATCCGGAGCCGCAAACGGCCGGCGACGTGGCGCTGGCCCTCCGCGAGATCAAAACCACCGGTTCTTATTGGGCCAAAATGAACCCCGACAACCTGGCCATGGCGCGGCTGACCAACCGCATCATCAACCGGCTGCCGGCCAAGGGGTCGGTCCCGGCGGCGGCCGGCGAAGTCCTGTGGCAACAGGCGAGCGTCCCGGAAAAGGGACTGAGCGGTGATTCCCTCGCCTTTAACCGCAGTCACTTCGATTACTGCCGGGAAAACGCCCAGAACCCGGGCGGCTTCTCCATGCGCCGCTGCCTCGGCATCGCCCACGACTGGTTCATGAAGGACCTCAACGTCAATTACTGGAAGTCGCTGAAGCCGACAAGCTGAGGGCGTAAATGCCCGGCGGCGTTTTGGTGCCGGGGGCGTGCTCTCGACCGGCGATTGCCACTCCCCCTTGACATGTTCCTAAAATAAGCTTATATTCATTAATTGCTCTTTTACATGGTGAATATGAGGTAAAATAATCCTGTTTTGGCGCCTGTTGGCGTGGGTGCGGTGCGTGCAAGCGGCGGTGGAAATGTGGACATAAGTGGACATTTGCGGACGTTTGCGGACATTCCGCCGGGATTTGCCATAACGCCGGGAAGGGCGCGTGCCCGGCGTATACCAAGCGCCGAAAACCCCCTTCCGCCTTGTCTCGGACCCAAAAACCAGTAGGACTATCGGCCATGAAGTTCAAGACCATCGCCATCGCCGCCGCCGAAGGCAAGGAAGCCAGGGCGGCGCTGAAAAGCCTTTGCAAGCGCTACGACACCGTCGAGCCCGAGTCGGCCGACGTCATCGTGGCGCTCGGCGGCGACGGCTTCATGCTGCAGAGCCTGCACCGCTCAATGATCAAGGGCACCCCCATCTACGGCATGAACCGGGGCTCCATCGGCTTTCTGATGAACGCCTACGAGGAAGAAGGGTTGCCGGAGCGCTTGCAGAAGGCGGAGCCGGCCCAGGTCCACCCCCTTCGCATGACCGCCACCGACACCGCCGGCGACCACCACCAGGCGCTGGCCATCAACGAGGTGTCGCTACTGCGCCAGACCCGCCAGGCGGCCAAGATCAGGATCGAGGTGGACGGCGTCGAGCGCATGCAAGAACTGGTATGCGACGGCGCCCTGGTGGCGACGGCGGCCGGCTCGACCGCCTACAACGCCGCCGCCCACGGTCCCATCATCCCGATCGGCGCCGGGCTTTTGGCGCTGACGCCGATCAGCGCGTTTAGGCCGAGACGCTGGCGCGGCGCGCTGTTGCCGGAGACGGCCGAGGTGAGCTTCGAGGTGCTCGACCCAGGCGTCCGTTCCGTCAGCGCCACCGCCGACTTCACCGAGGTCCGGGACGTCACCAGGGTGACCGTCTGCCAGGACGGCGAGTCCACCGTGACCTTGCTGTTCGATCCGGAACACGACCTCGAGGAACGGATCATCAAGGAACAGTTCCTGCCCTGAGCCCCCCTGAAAGCGAAAGGCCAAACGACGTGAAACGATTTCCGGCGCTAAACGCGCTCATGCCCCGGCTCACACCAAGGCTCATGACCGGCATCGGACTGACGCTGTTGTTCGGGGCGGCGGGCGGCTGGGTGGCCGAGCGGCTGACGGTGCCGCTGCCGTGGCTGATCGGGGCGATGGTCGTGACCACCGTCGCCGCCATGTCGGGCGCGGCGCTGACGGGGCCGGGCAGGCTCAGGAACCTGATGATCGGCGTCCTCGGCATCATGCTGGGGTCGGCCTTCACCCCCGACGCGCTCGGCAACCTGGACCAATGGCTCGGCAGCCTTTCGGTGCTGATCGGCTTCATCGTCCTGGTCGTCATCCTGAACGCCCTTTACCTGGTCCGGTGGGGCGGTTTCGACCCGGTGACGGCCTATTTCTCGGCGACGCCGGGGGGGCTGGCGACGATGGTGATGCTGGGCGCGGACATGGGCGGCGACGAGAGGAAAATCGCGCTGGTGCATTCCGTCCGCATCATGCTGACGGTGCTGATTATCCCGTTCTGGTTCCGCTTCTTCCAGGGCTACGCGCCGGGAAGCGCGCCCTCG
>CAZVFL010000041.1:0-21669 GCA_964626025.1 uncultured Thalassospiraceae bacterium | reverse complement strand
CGATTTGCGAACATAAAATGGGTTCAATATAAGAAGAAATGAACGCAATTCGAACAATGACCCGCCTCATCATCCCCGCCCTTGTCGGGGTGCTGGTCAGTGGGTGCGTGGTGCGGCAAAAAGACCTTGATGCTTGGGTTGGTCAACCTGTGGAGGCCCTGGACCTTCAGCCCTTTTTCCTGACGCTACCAATGGTAAAGAGGTTTTCCCAAAGCGGTGTTGAGATACGCAATTATATAAACGGAAGGAATATTGGAAGTTGCTTTGGCTCTGGTTACGTACATGGCGGTACTTACACTTCAGCGAGTTACAGTCAGTTTTCAAACTGTGTTTCTAGGTTCGGTGCGTGTAACAATATTTTCTACATCAAGAATGGAAAAATTCTTGAGTATGCCCCGACTGCAAGTGGCGGCGTGTGGTGCATGACGGATGACAGGGTGCTGCCGTCATCAAGGCGTTACTGAGAGCAGGCGCAGCCGTTTGATCTTTGGCTTGGCGAGGGCCAATTCCTGAACCATCATTTCATCGGCCGCCACCTTTCGACGCACCCAGTCCGGGTCCAGCCCTGCAAGCCGACACACAGCCCACCCCCCTCGGGATCAGGGCTGGATCAGGGTGGGACCAGGGTCCGGTTAAACTCTTCTTAACCCCAAAAACGGTATTATTTATATAGTGCCTGGAACCGTTTGTTTCATCTTCCGGTTCGCGGCCGTTCAAAAGGGAGCAAGCCATGCGCATCATCTGGGCCTTCGCGGCCCTCATGGTTGTTTCGGGGTGCGGCGCCTTTTTCCCGGTCACCGGGGCCGAGGGGGTATCCGTGCTCGCCACCAAAAAGACCATGGGCGACCACGTGATCTCGCTGACCAGCGGCAAGAACTGCTCCCACGTCCGCCTGAGGCGCGGCCTGACCTATTGCGAGGAAGACGAAAAGACGATCCGGCCCAGGGTCTATTGCTACAAGACCCTGGCCAAGGTGACCTGTTATGACCGGCCCGACCCCCATCGTGGCCGTTATATCGAGCTCGGCAAGGACGAACACAACAAGTTCAAGTAAGGCCCACCCTTATTGCCATCCCGCCCAGGACGGATTTTTGACTCCCGCCCTTTGTTGCCGGCGGCTAAAACTCATTGCATGAGATTGATGCTGATTCTGTTCTCGGTGGCGACACTGGGGCTTTCCGGATTCGCCGCCTGGTTTTTCTTCGGCGGGCCCGAGGACGACCCGACGCGGGTCAAACGGACCGCCGCCATCGCCGAAATCGAAGCCGCCAAGCCTGAAGCCATGACCGGCGGCCCGCGCGGCCAGTACGCCCTGGCCCGCCTTTACCACCTGGGAAAATCCGGCAGCCAAAACCTGGCCGAGGCCTACGCGTGGTATGCCAAGGCCGCCGGACAGGGACACGACGGTGCCCAGTACGCCATCGGCACGTTCTTTGCCGACGGCAAGGCGGTCAAGCAAAGCTATTTCCGGGCGGCCGAATGGTACCGGCTGGCGGCCAACCTCGGTCACAACGCCGACGCCCAACTGGCCCTGGGCGAGCTTTATTTCCACGGCCGGGGCGTGCCCCATGGCTATGCCGAGGCGCTGGACTGGTACCGGAAGGCGGCCCGGCAGGGCCACCCGGTGGCCCAGCACCTTCTCGGCGCCATGGTCGCCGAAGGCTGGGCCGGGGATTTCGACGCCGTCGAGGCCTATAAGTGGTTTACCCTGGCGATCAGAGAGCGCCAACGGGTCATCGCCCATGACCCCGAACTCGACCCCTTGGCCGCCCGCCAACGGCTTCGGGTGGAAATGAACCAGAACCAGATCAAGCGGGGCGAACAAGGCGCCCGCGACTGGCGGCCGAAAAGGTAAAGCTTTAGGATTCTCCCATGACCAGCCCCTTGAAGGCCGTTTCCTTCGATCTTTGGGACACCCTCGTCGCCGACGGTTCGGACGAACCGAAACGCCGCCGGAAGGGCCTCCGTTGCAAGCCCGAGGAACGCCGCCACCTGTTGTGGGAGTCGTTGAACCGCCACCGGGAGATTCCTTTGGATGAGATCGGCGCCGCCTTCGATGCCGCCGACGCCGCTTTCAACCAGGCGTGGAAGGAAGGCGCCGTCACCTGGAAGGTGTGCGAACGGATCGAGGTGGCGCTGGTCGAACTCGGCCGCGAGCTTCCGGCGGAAGAAAAGGAAACGTTGGCCCAGGCGCTGGGCCGCATGGAGGTCGATATCCCCCCCGACCCGGTGGCCGGGATCGAGGGCGCGCTCAAGGATCTGGCCGGGCGCTATAAGCTGTGCGTGACCTCCGACGCCCTCGTCACCCCCGCCGACGGTTTGCGCCGGATCCTGGAGGGCCACGGGTTGAAACAATACTTTTCCGGCTTTGCCTTTTCCGACGAGGTCGGCCATTCGAAACCGCACCGCGCCATGTTCGAGGCCGCCGCTGGGCAGCTCGGCGTCGGCTTGACCGAGATGGTTCACGTCGGCGACCGCGGCCATAACGATATTGACGGCCCGCAGGCGCTGGGCATGAAGGCGGTGCTGTTCACCGCCGCCCGCGATGCGGACAAGGATTGGGCCTCGTCCGCCGACGCCGTCTGCGAGCGCCCGGCCGACCTCGCGGCAATCATCGATTCACTGAACTAGGGGAACTTTATGAGCGGCGCGCCCAAATTCCTGGTGGTTGACGGCTATGCCAAATCGGCCCGCGACGAGCTGGCGGCCGGCGGCGCCACGGTGGCCGGGGAATTGTACGCGGCGATGCTGAAGGACGTCTCGAAGGGGTCCCGGTGCGACATTATCTATCCGTCGGACCCGGCCCCGGGCCTGCCGGCCGGCGCGGCGCTGGAATCCTATGACGGCATCGCCTGGACCGGGTGCAGCCTGACCGTCTTCGAGGACATCCCCGAGGTCCGCGCCCAGATTGATTTCACCCGCGCCGGTTTCGAGGCCGGCGTGCCCGGCTTCGGAAGCTGCTGGGCGGCGCAGATCGCCGTCGTCGCCGCCGGCGGCCAATGCGCCAAAAACCCCCGTGGCCGGGAAATGGGGATCGCCCGCAAGATCGCGCTGACCCCCGAAGGCCGCGCCCATCCGCTTTACCAGGGCAAGGCCGACGTGTTCGACGGCTTCATCAGCCACGACGACGAAATCACCGAATTGCCCGAAGGCGCGGTCAGGCTCGCCGGCAATCCGTTCACCCACGTCCAGTCGGTGAGCGTCGATTACCTGAACGGAAAATTCTGGGGCCTCCAGTACCACCCGGAATACGACCTGCACGAGATGGCGCGGCTGACCTGGTGCCGGATCGACAAGATGACCAAGCTCGGTTTCTTCCCCGACCGCGAGGCCGGCGAGGCGCACGTGGCGATGCTGGAGGCGCTGTCAAAAGACCCCGGCCGCAAGGACCTGGCATGGACGCTGGGCGTTGACGAAGACGTCATGGACACGAATGTTCGGCGGATCGAGGTCAAGAACTGGATCACCCACCTGGTGCTGCCGACCATGGCGGAGAGAAGGTAGGGGGGGCGGAGCGCGGGTTCCTTAAACGGCGATCCGCCTGCGGCCGCATAACAGACCTTAAAATGCCCGGCGCCGGACGGTCGCTTATGACCCGAAAAAGACGTCCGTTGTAGCGCACGTAGAGTGGCCGACGGCACAAAGAATAATTTCATTCACACAAGATACGGATTATCGGAAAAAACGTAGCCTGGAATATTGGAAATCGTTACTTCCTTACCTCCCTTAACGTTTATTTTTTCAGCGCCTATTTTAAGATAATTACAATTTTTATATGCCTCTTCCGTTTCAAAAATTATATAGCCTTTCGGATCACATAGTGCGGCGGGAAAGTTTTGGAGGGTATTATAGAATTTCCCATCTTGGTGAAACCTCGCTTGCTTCACAGGTAAATTCCATCTTTTAATCGCTTGCTTCCCATTGGCTACAGTTGGTTTTCGGCTTGCCCCGCTTCCTACAGCACGTCGTGCATTCTTTAGCCTTTTCTTCTCGTATTTTTCTTCTATCGGTTCATACGATTTCCGCTTCTCTACTAAGAAATTGACAACATCGGCATGCAACGGCCTCCGACCCTCATTTTGCTCGACTAAATCCGATAGAAGCTCGACAAGTTTCTCATCCTCACGAAAAATGAGCTTCTTCCAAGCTTGGGGTAGACCCTCCTCAACCAAGGTAATTCTTTGTCGTTCCTCTAATGCTATCTCGGCCCCATCGAATGCGCTTCCTGACAATATATTTGCTTTCGACAAGTAGGAAATGAACGACTCTGCAAGGGGATCGGGATCACCAGTTAGCAAGTTCAAAATAAGGAAGGGTTCCTTAGCGGAAGGAAGATAAAACCACCAGTCGAGGCAATTCGTTAGGATTGCTGATCTCGCATCCCCATTATAAACATAGTTAAACAACTGGGGCTGGTGTCGGACTAAGGTTTCAGATGGCTTTTTAGCCTCTATAAAGACTTTGTTGGCACCCTGAATGAGGCAATAGTCTACTCTTTTCCCTCTAATTGCATATTCCTCGATCACCTCTCTATCGTGGGCATAATGTTCTGTGTTCCAGCCTAATTTCTGCAACACAGGTTCAATGATCCATCTTCTTGAATTTGCCTCGTTCAGCCCAAAAAGCTCACCCTTCGGACGACTTTGTAATGAACGCAAAAAATTTGACAGTGACATACCGTTCAAGAACCCAAACAGACCGTTAGAAGTAACAAATTTCCCCCTTCTACAGTGTAAGGCATAAAATTAAAGGGGCACAGTTTTGTCAGAGGTGCCTTATGTTAACCGTCTCAAGTGATGTCAGGACGTGGCTATTAGCGGACATGGAAAACAGTCCACCAAAACGTCTGGTTTCGGACGGCAACCGGACGTTCAAATTCCCGCCAAATTCCCGTTCGGGGCCGTTGCCCGTTTTCCACCCCCTTGACAACCCACCCCCACAGGCATATGTTCTATGTTCGTTCTTTTCCGGAATATGCCGGAATATGGATGAGGACACGCTCTTTGACATCGTGAATAGGACCAGACGATCAAACGCCCTCTTGTGGATGGGGCGGTGGATTCGCCTGCGCCAACTCTCCCCTGTTGATCAAAATGACGACAAATGACGACTTTTGACGACTTTTCCGGGCGTTTTTCCGGGCGCAAGTGAACGAAAACAATGTGTTAAGGCGTTTTCGGCCGCCGGAAATGACGACTTTCGGACGACTTTGTGACGACCCAACGACGACCCGGAGACGACTTTCGGACGACCCCGGGACGACTTCGGGACGACCCCGGGACGACTCGCGGACGACCGGCTTTTGGAATAACCCCTTAGCCAACCTTCCCTTCCATGGCGGCATCGAGGATATGACGCATTTCCTTGACCCCCGCCTTGACCGGGTTGGTCGGCGCCGTCGGGTCCAAGGCGGCCATCCTGGAGATATCGTCGATGCGGTCGGGGGCGACGCCGAGATCGGCGGCGTTGTGCGGCATGTCGAAGTTTTGGCGAAGCGCCAGCGTCCACTCCAGCACCGCCTGGAAAGATGGTTTTTTAAGGCCGATGAACCGCGCCAGCATCGCCATCTTGTCGTTGATGGCGTTCTTGTTGAACACCAGCACATAAGGCATGAAAACGGCGTTGGTGAGCCCGTGATGGGTGTCGAAAACGGCGCCGACCGGGTGGCTGAGGCTGTGGATGGCGCCCAGCCCCTTCTGGAAAGCGGTCGCCCCCATGGCGGCGGCGGCCATCATGTGGGCGCGGGCCTCAAGATTGCCGCCTTCCTTGAACGCCACCGGCAGCCAGTCATGGATCAGCCGCATGCCTTGCAGCGCGATGCCGTCGGCCATGGGGTGATAGGCGTCGACTGAAAAGGCCTCCAAGGAATGGGCCAGGGCGTCCATGCCGGTGGCGGCGGTGATGGCGGGCGGCAGGCCGACGACCAGCCCTGGGTCGCAGATCACCAGCTCGGGCAGCATCCGGGGATGGAACAGGATGACCTTGGTCTCGGTTTCCTCGTTGATGACGGCGGTGGCGCGGCCGACCTCGGAGCCGGTGCCCGACGTCGTCGGCACGGCGACGACGGGGGCGATGTTCTCGGTTTCGGCCCGTTTCCAGTTGTCGCCGGCGTCCTCGAAATCCCATAGGGGGCGTTTCTGCCCGGCCATGAAGGCGATGGTCTTGCCGGCGTCCATGGCGCTGCCGCCGCCGAAGGCGATGACCCCGTCGTGGCCGCCTTCGTGGAAGGCGCGCAGCCCGTCGGAGATGTTGCGGCCCACCGGGTTGGGCTTGATGTCCGAAAAGAGCCCCGTTTCAAGCCCGGCGTCGTTGTTGAGGGCCCGCGCCTGCTTGACGATCGGCAATGCCGCCAGGCCCGGGTCGGTGACCAGCATCGGCCGCGTCATGCCGAGGTTTTTGCAGCACTCGGGCAGTTCCCCGATACGCCCGACGCCGAAGCGGACCGTGGTCGGGTAGTTCCAGTCGCCGGAAAGCCGTGGTGCGTCGGTCATGGGTCCGGATTAACGGGCGAAGTTGAGGCCTAAGTCGAAGGCGTCGAAATTGCGCAGCCGCCGGCCGGGATCGAGGTCCGGCACCGGCCGGTTGAGGATCAACGGCACCCGCTGTTCGGTGACGCCGCCGTGGGACCGCAAGGGCTCGTTCAGGCCCGAAAGGTCGTGGTGGTCGGCGCTGGAGCCCAGCACCTTGTGTTTTTCGGAAATCACGATCAGGTCGCCCATGCGGTCGGGGGGCAGCTCGAACTCGGCGCAACCCTCGGCGTTTGTGTAAACCTTGAGGATGCCGTCGAGGCCGGCAATTTTGGCGGTCACCTCCTTGGCATCGGCGCCGCCTGAAAGATACACCGTGCAGAACGACCCGAGCGCCCCATGGTGGACGACGTAAGGGTCGGTGATGGTCAGCACCACCCTTGCTGTCCCCTTGGCTTGGCCGTCCATGGACCAGGTATCCAAAACGTCCTGCAGGTAGATGACGTCCGGCTCGCCGCCGTCGGTGTGCTTGGCGTTCATGCCGTGGTCGGCGGTCAGCACCAGGGTCGCGCCGAGGCCGTCGAGTTTTTGGAAATAGCCGTCCATCATGGCATAGAACGAATTGGCCAGGGGCGTGCCGGGGGCGTACTTGTGCTGGACGTAATCGGTGGTCGACAGGTACATGATGTCGGCCCGCTCCTGTTCCAGCAGCTTGACCCCGGCGGCGAAGATGAATTCGCTCAAATCGGCGGAATAGACCTCGGGGACGGGCAGGCCGACATATCGGTCGGCACGGTCGATTCCGTTTTCGGCGACCGTGGTCTGGTCCGACTTCTCGGACGAGAAACCGACCGCCCGGCCGCTTGAGAAGTCGAGCCCGTGGCCGAGCATGGATGTCAGCTTGTCCTTGGCGGTGACGATGGCGATCTTGGCGCCGGCGTCGAAGAACGCCTTGAAGATGGTGTCGACCCAGAGAAACTTCGGCGTGTTGGTCATCACGTCCTCGCCCGAGTCCCGGTCGTAGAAGAAGTTGGCGCCGATGCCGTGGACCGCCGGCGGCACCCCGGTGACGATGGACATGTTATTGGGATTGGTGAAGCTGGGAATCACGCAGTCGGCACGAAGGTCGCTGCCCGTCTTCAAGGCTTCGGCCAGGTACGGCATGGCGCCATCGGCGACGGCGCGCTCCATATAATCGGGCTCGGAGCCGTCTATGCAGACGACGACCACCGGCTGGGCGGGCCAGGCGTAATCGCGGCCGTTGACGGTGACGGTTTCGGGGGTGTCGGCCATACCGGTAAAATAGGCGCTAAAGAGCCAACCTGCTACGGTTTTTCGCCTTGGGCGAGGCGGCTGTTGATGTCCTCGATCACCGGCTCGATGTCGACGAGGCTGTCGATGACATAATGGGCGCCGGCATCGGTCAGGATGACCCGGGTTTTCCCCAGCCGCGCCTGGATTTCATCGTCCGAGAGGGTATCGGCTTCCTCCAGGCTGTTGACGTTCATGTAATTCGAATACCGGGTCACGCCGACGCCCCAGCAACCGCCTTCCAACGCCTCGCCGATGCCCGACGTGGTGTCGTCGACCTTGACCACCGACTGGATCGGGTGGACGTCCATCAGGTCCAGGTTCCTGTAGACCATGAACGGCTTCGGCCGGGCGCCGTGTTCAACCTCATCGCCGGCGACCGAGGCATCCGGCAGGTATCCCTGTTTCTTGGCGTCCTCTTCCAGAACATCCACCATGGAACGGATGAAACCGGTGGTGCTGCCGATCTTGATGCCCTGTTTCTGCAGGCGCTGGACGACCTCGGCGACGCCGGGAAGCAAGGTCGTGTATTTCCTGAGGCAGTCGAGCTGCATGGGCACGAAATCGGCGAACATGGCGTCCACGTCACCCTGGTCCGGGTCCTTACCCTTGATCTCCGTCCAGCGGCCGCGGATTTCCGGCACTTCCGTCAGCGCCTTGATATGCAGGTCCTTCCTGAGCCCCATGGGGCCGCGGGCTTCCTCCATGGAAATTTCGACCCCGTGCTTCTTGAACACCTCGAAGAAAACCACCGCCGGCGCCAACACATAGGCATCGGCGACGGTGCCGCTCCAGTCCAGGATCAGGGCCTTGACCTTGCCTGTGTAGCCGGGGCCGCCGGCCTTGTCGGATCTCATGCTCGGTGGTTCCTCCTTGTACGAATGCCCGGCCGGTCAAGCGGCCGCCGGGGCGCCGGTTTTGACCCCCATTTCCTTTATCGTCTTGCTGACGGCGTCGAGGGCGCCTTTCATGTCGTCACCGCCGAGATGGCCGATGCAGCCGATCCGGAAACTGGGCGCCACCGTCAGCTTGCCGGGATAAATCACGTATCCCCGCCGGCCGAGGGCGTCGTAAAAAGCCTGGAAATCGAACGCCGGGTCGGCGGGTATCTTGAAGGTGACGATGACGGGCGCTTGCAGATGGTCCCGGAGCAGCGTCTCGAAACCCATTTCCCGCATGCCGTCGACAAGGATTTTGCAATTGGCGCCGTAGCGCCGGTGGCGGCCTTCGACGCCGCCTTCGGCATCGAACTGGTCCAACGCGGCATCAAGGGCGAAAATCACGTGGGTCGGCGGGGTGAACCGCCACTGGCCGTTTATTTCCATCGCCTGCCACTGGTCGTAAAGATCGAGGCTGAGCGCGTGGGCGTTGCCTTGGGCGCCTTCCAGCGCCGATTGGCGGATGATGGCGAAGCCCATGCCCGGTACGCCTTCCAGGCATTTGTTCGAAGACGCCATCAGGCCGTCGAAGGGCACCTCTTTGGCGTCCAGGGGCAGCGCGCCGAAGGCGCTCATGGCGTCGACGACAAGGCGGCGACCGTTTTCCTGGGTGATGCGGGCGATGTCGGCGATCGGGTTGAGGATGCCCGACGTGGTCTCGCAATGGACGGCCAGCACATGGGTGATGTCTGCCGACGCCTTCAGGGCCACCTCCAGGGCGCCTAAGTCGGGCGGCGTGTCCTCAGGCGTTTCCAGAACCTCATAAGCTCTTCCCGCGTAGTCCAGGATTTTGACCATGCGGCTTCCGTAGGCGCCGTTGATCAGCACCAGGGCCTTTCCGTCCTTTTTTCCGTCCTTGGGGATCAATGTGCCCAGCGTCGCCTCGACGACGAAGGTGCCGCTGCCTTGCAAGGGGACGCAGACGTGGCTGCCGGCGGCATTGGCGATGGCGAGCAAGCGTTGCCGCAGCCGCTTGTTGGTTTCGATGAAGGCCCGGTCCCGGGACCCCCAATCGTGCAGCATGGCTTCCTTGGTCGCCTTGGAAGTGGTCAGCGGGCCGGGGGTCAAAAGCCGGGGGTCTTTGTCGGAGGCCGTCATCGGGCGCCTTTCCACGGTTGGCCGGATTCAGCGGGCCGGCGATTATCGGTCAAAAACGGTCAATATTCCACAAAAATAAACATCAACGGCGAAATGATCAAGGCCGCCCCGTCCGCCCCCTAACGCTGGCGCCAGGCCTGGGTCCGGCGGGCCAGGCCGCGGGTAAGCACGAAGTGAAGCAAGCGCACGGCGGCGGCGGTCATGACGATCATCATGCCCATGGCGGCCGCCGACGCCTGTTCGCCGGCGTCGTCCATGTTGAGGACCGCCACCGAAGCCAGCATGGTGTCGGGCGAATAAAGGAAGATCACCGCCGACACCGTGGTCATGGCGTTGACGAACAGATACATGGAAATATCCAGGATCGCCGGCACGCACACCGGCACCGTCACCCGCCAGAAGGTCTTGTAGAAGGGCACCTTCAAGGACGCCGACACGGCCTCGAACTCGGCATCCATCTGCTTCAGGGCGGTCACCGCGGTCAGGTGGCTGACGGTGTAGAAGTGGGTGACGGTGCAGATGACCAGGATCGGCATGGTGTGGTAGAGAAAATTCAGCGGATTATCGGGGTGGTTGAAGAAAAAGATATAGGCCAGTCCCAACACCAGCCCCGGCACCGCCATCGGCATCATGCACAGGAACTGCATGGCGGCCCGCCCGGCCAGGAACCCCTTGCTCTTTTCCACCAGATAGGCGCCGATGAAAACGATGCAAGTGCCGATCAGGGCCGTCCATGCCGCCATCTCGACCGAATTGACGTAGGCTCCCCAGCTGCCGCCGTCACGGAGCGAGAAGTCATAATTGTGAACGGTCAGCGACAGGTTATAGGGCCAAAGCTTGACCAGCGACGCATACCCGGCAACGCCGAGGATGCCGACGATGCAAAAACCGACGACGGCGCAATAGGCCGTCATCGCCCAATCGAAGGCCGATGACGGCTTGGGTTCGTAAGGCACGGCGCGGGCCGTCAATTGCGCCACCTGCTTCCGCTGCACGATGCGGTCGGCAAAAAAGGCGATCACCGCGGGCACCAGCAACACCATACTGACGACGGCGCCCATGGCGAAGTCCTGGCGGCCGACCACCTGCTTGTAGACATCGGTGGCCAGCACGTTGTAATTACCGCCGACCACCTTGGGCACGCCGAAGTCGGTAATGACCAGGGTAAAGGCGACAAAGAACGCCGACACCAGGCCATAGCGAATGCCCGGAAGCGTGACGGTAAAGAAGGTCTTGACCTTGCCGGCGCCCAGCGCCTGGGCGGCTTCGTAGAGGCGGCCGTCGCTCATCGACATGGCGATCAGGATGATCATCAACACATGGGGAAAGACGTAAAACACCTCGCCCATGACGATGCCGATGGGACCATAGAGCGTCTCCCCCATCAGCACCTCGCGTATAAGACCCTGCCGCCCGAACAAATAGACCAGCGAAATCGCCGACAGCAGCGACGGCATCAGGATCGGGATCAGGGCGATGCCCCTGAACAGGCTCTTGAACGGCATGCACGACCGGGTCAGGGCATAGGCGTAAACAAACGCCAGCGTCACCACGATCAGGGTCGAGATAAGGGTGACCGTGAAACTGTTCTGGATGGAAAAGAACAGCGCCGGGGTCGAGAAAAACTCGGCGAAATTGGCGAGCCCGATGAAATTTCCGTCACCATCCTGAAGGCCCTTGGACATAAGCGAATAAAGGGGCAGCAGAATGGCGACGGTCAGGTACAAGGCGATGGCGACAAGGATGCCGCGCATGATCCAGTCTTCGCGGCTGACCTTGAGTTTGACCGGGGCATGGAGGGCGATGGCCTCGGCTGCGTTGGCCATGGGCTTAATCCCCTTCGTTGGCGTGGGCGAAGGTTTCCCGGTAGACCCGGATTTGATCCGCCGGCAGCGACACCGTGACATCCCCGCCCTCGGTGATATCCAGGTCGCGCATCAGGTTGATGGAAAAATCGGCGCGAAACCGGATCGGGTCCGCACCCTTGGATTTCAGGGTGGCGCGATAGAAAGAGCCCAGGAATTCCAGTGTATGGACCGTGACCGGAACGGCGTTCTCCGATTTCACCTTGACGCCGCGGGTGACCACGTCTTCGGGGCGGATGCAGACGGTCACCGTTTCGCCTTCCTTGGCCTCCAGGGCGCCGTCGGCGGTCGCCAGTTCGACGCCGCCCAACCTGACCCGGCCCTTGGCGGCGGCGGTTCCGGCCAGGAAGTTCATGGTACCGACGAAATTGGCGACGAAGGGGCTTGCGGGGTGGCTGTAGATTTCCTGGGGCGTGCCGACCTGTTCGATGATGCCCTGGTTCATGACCACGATCCGGTCGGCCATGGTCAGCGCTTCCTCCTGGTCGTGGGTGACCATGACCGTTGTCACGCCCAGTTTATGCTGCAAGTCCTTGATTTCATGGCGCAGCCGCACCCTGACCTTGGCGTCGAGCGCACTCAGCGGCTCGTCCAGCAACAACAGCCCCGGCGACGTCGCCAGCGCCCGGGCCAGCGCCACGCGCTGCTGCTCGCCGCCGGAAAGCTGCGCCGGGTACTTGGACCCCTGGTCGGTCAGCCCGACCAGTTCCAGGAGCTCCGCCACCCGGGCGTTGATTTTCGCCTTCGGGGTCTTGCGGCTCTCCAGCCCGTAGGCGACGTTCTTGTTGACCGTCAGGTTGGGGAAAAGCGCATACGACTGAAAGACGATGCCGAAGTCGCGTTCCGACGGCGGCAGGCCGGAAATGTCGTTGCCCGCCTGTTCGACCCGGCCCCGGGTCTGGATATCCAGCCCGGCGATGGCGCGAAGAAGCGTCGTCTTGCCGCAACCGGAAGGCCCCAAGAAGCAAAGGAACTCACCCTCGAAAACCTCGAGGGAAATGTCCTTCAGCGCCGTGAACTCGCCGAACTTCTTGGTCAGGTTCGAGACTTTAAGATAAGCACCCTGGGCCGCCATCGGCTTCCCCCTTCGTTCTTACCGATTGAATAAAGCAAACCCCAGCCGCCACGTCAAAGAGGCAACTGGGGTGCTTAAAGGTTCGGCCTAAGCCAAAGGCGTTATTATTTCTTTTTCGGCTCCGATTTGGCGTCGTAACGCTTGCGCCATTTATTGAGGATCCGAATACGGTTCTTGGCCGCCCAGGCGAAGTCGTTCTGGATCATCTTGGACAGAATCCCCGGCGGGAAGTTCTTCACCGGTTTGGCGATGCCCGGCATGGAAACGACCGCGTATTCCTTGTTGTAGATTACCATCG
This sequence comes from uncultured Thalassospiraceae bacterium, assembly GCA_964626025.1. Lineage (GTDB taxonomy): Bacteria > Pseudomonadota > Alphaproteobacteria > Rhodospirillales > Casp-alpha2 > Casp-alpha2. Next base: position 8,617 of record CAZVFL010000041.1, on the reverse strand, counting down.
CCCTCTTCGTGATCGACCAGTCGGCCAGCTTTTTCGCCGCCGCCAGATTCTTGGTGTTCTTGACGATGCCGAAGGATTCCAGGTCCCAACCGACGCCCTCGGTAGGCGCGATGACGATGAGCGGAGCGCCCGCGCTCTTGGACTTGGCGCCGCGATAGGCGAATGAAACGCCGATGGGGATTTCCCCACGCGCCGCCAGCTTGCAGGGCTTCGAGCCCGAGTGGGTATAGCGCGCGATGTTGGAGTGCAGGCCGTCCATGAAGGTCCAGGCGGCTTCTTCGCCTTGCATCTGGATCCAACTGGATACGTCAAGGAACCCGGTTCCCGACGAATTCGGGTTGGGCATGATGACGTGGCCCTTGTAGACGGATTTGGTCAGATCCTTCCATGACGTCGGAATGGGCAGATTGTACTTGCCGGCTTCGACCGTGTTGTAGCAAACCGAGGCAATCCAGGCCCGTTGCCCGACCCACTGGGGCGGCGAGTTTTTCTGGTCGTAGTATTTCTTCTCGATGTTCTTGAGGCCCTTGGGCGCATAGCCCTGGAAATAGCCCTCGTTGCCCAGCAGCACCAGGCTGGTGGCGGCAAGACCCCAGACGATGTCGGCCCTGGGATTGTTCTTTTCAGCCAGCAGCTTCGACGTGATAATGCCTGTGGAATCGCGCACCCACTTGACGTTCACGTCGGGGTAATCCTTTTCGAACTCGCGCTTGAACATGGCCAGTTCGTCGGCCTCGATGGCGGTATAGACCAGCAGGTCGGTCTTGGCCAAGGCGCCGCCCGCGCCGAAGGCAAGGACAACCACGCCACCGACGACCATGGCGGTCAGCCGTTTCAATAAATTAGAGAACATGAATCCTATCTCCCTGGTTTTGGGTCCGGCCAGGAATTTTCTTGCTTCCGTTTGCCGGCCTTTTTTTACTTCCGGCGTTCCGAAATTGCTTTTTCCACCCATGAGTTGGCGGGCGGGCGCAATCCGGCGCCAACCGGTATTGTTCCATACCTGAAATAATTTGGCCATAGATATCAGTGACTTTGGCGGGGCTTCCCGGGCGGCGGCGTCTTGACGCCCAAGAGGGCCTTCGGCAGTGTAAAGGGCAGTGTAAAGTGGAAGCGCCGGGCCGGGGGAGGAAATGCTAGCCGAACAAAGACGCCACCAGATTCTGAGCATTCTCAGCGAAAAGGGGTCGATTTCAGTCAATGAACTGTTTCGGCGGCTCAAGGTTTCCCGCGAAACCATCCGCCGCGACATCACCCGGCTTGCCGCCGCGGGCAAGCTTCTGAAGACCCACGGCGGCGCCCTTTCCGTTGACCAGGTAGAGCCCGCGTTCGCTGAACGCATGGCCGTCAATACCCGCGGCAAACAGGCGATCGGCCGGGTGGCGGCGGGCCTAATCCCCGACGGCGCTTCGTTGATCATCGATTCCGGCACCACCACCCTTTGCTTGGCCGAGGCCTTGGCGCCGCGCCGGGGGCTCTCGGTCTATACCAACGACGTCCATGTCGCCGGCAGGCTCGCCGGGCGCAACAACAACCAAGTGCTGTTGCTGGGGGGCGAACTGCAAGGCAACGAAGGAGCGACCCTCGGGCGCGACGCGACCCGAATGCTGGCCAACTATTACGCGGATTTTTCCTTTGTCGGGGCTAGCGCGCTGAGCGCCAATCCGTGGCTGATGGATTATTCCCGCGAGGCCGCCGAGCTTCGGGCCGAGATGCTGGCCCAGGCCCGCACGCCCGTGTTGCTGGCCGATCACACGAAATTCAACCGCACGGCGCCGATCCGCGTTGCCAACCTGACAAGAGTCAGCCACCTGGTGACCGACAAAAAACCCGACGCCAAAATGGCCAAGGGCCTAGCGAAGCTGAAGGCGGAGATCCTTATCGCCGGCAGGGGCAAGGACGGCTGAGGCCGATTCCACCGCCGCCACGGGCGCCTTGCCGGGGCCCCCGGCATAGACCTTCTGGTCGAATACGTTCTGCATGAAAAACAGCCCCATGAAGCAGACGACGCCGGCGATCACCGGCGTCACCACCCAGCCGGCGCCGATGCCGCCCAACACCCGCCAGCGGATGCCGCGGCCGCCCTTGAGAAGCGCAATGCCCAAGACGGCGCCGACGATGGCCTGGGAACTTGACACCGGGACCAGGGGGATGGTCGGCAGGCCGTATGAGGCGAGTAAGCTTTCCAGCCCCTGGCTGGCGAACAGGAACAGCACCAGCGAATGGGCCATCACAACCACCCAGGCGGCGATTGGCGACAACGGCATCAGCCCGGCGCCGACGGTCATCATGACCCGCTTGGAATAAGTCATGACGCCAACGGCGATGGCAACGGCGCCCAGCAGGAACAGCTGCTGGTTGGATGAAAAGGTGAAGACGCCGGCAACATTGAAATCCGTAAAGGGCGCCGCCGGCACGAACACGCCGACGACGTTGGCGATGTTGTTGGCGCCCAGGCTGTAAGCCCCGAAGGCACCGGCCAGCACCAGCCCGGCGCGGGTATAGGCATCGGTGCGTATGAGGTGCAGCTTGGCACGTCTCAGCGCCATGGTCGTCAGCTTGAACAGCCCGATCGCGAACGCCGCCGCCAGGATCGGACAGATAATCCAGGTCGAGAGAATTTTGGTCAGCGCCCCGGTGTCGGTCTGGGTGCCGCTGAAAAGGTTCCACCCGATAATACCGCCGATGATCGCCTGGGTGGTGGAAACCGGCAGCCCCGCCTTGGTCATCAGGTAAACCGCCAGCGCCGCCGAAAAGGCGGCCATGAACGCTCCGGCCATGGTGTCAACGGCGCCAAGTTTGCTCAGTGTCTCGGTGGTGCCGGCGCCCGAGAAAACGGCACCGAGAATGACGAAGACGCTGCAGATGAAGGCGGCCGTTGAAAAACGGATCATCCGCGTGCCGACGGCGGTGCCGAACACGTTGGCGGCGTCGTTGGCGCCCAACGCCCAACCCAGAAACAGCCCGCTGGTCAGGAAAATGATGACCGAAAGGTCCATGGTCCCGTCTACGTCTCTGCCCGATTCCCGCCGGGCCGCCTAGACGGTCCGCTTGATGGCATAGATGGCGAGCCGGTCGGCGACGTCCTCGGCCCAGTCGGCGACGTTGTCAATGTGCTCGACGAAGTTGCGCAAGTGCGTTTTCCGGCTAAGTTCCAGATCGGAATCGAAGATCGCGTGCTTTAGCTTGGTCGAGACCTTGTCGGCCTCTTTTTCATAGAACATGACCTTGTGGTTATGGTCGCTGACGGCTTCGATATTGCGGAAGAACGCCCTCGACGCCTGCACCAGGGATTCCACCGCCTGCACCGATATCTCGGTCAGGGACATGAAATCGGCGTGATAGTCCTTCGGAATGTCGGGTTTCTCGATGGAAAACGCCCACAACGAGCCCTCGAACAGGTTCAACAGGTGGTCCAGGGTCTCGATCAGCCCAAGCACGTCGCCACGCGATTCCGGAATCAGGGTATGGGCGTAAAGCTTGGTTTCGATGGCGCGGCGGAGATGGTCGGCTTCGCTCTCCATCTTGTTGACGTCCTGGAGCCGTTGCTCGAATTCAGCCGTGTAGCCTTCGTCCATATAAGTCTTTATCGCCGCCTTGAAGACCAGGGAGGATTCGGAAAGGTTGTCGAGAAATTCATCTATTTCGCCTTCCAACGCCCGGGTGCGTCCGAAAAGAGAAATGCTTTTCGTTAGTTCCATTATCCGTCCCTTCCTTGAATTCCCGCAAAATATAGCCTTGCCCGAGGACAAGATATCCGTCGGACCGGTGCTGGCGGTAATACCCTTGGGGTGGCCCGCGCCCCGAGCCGCCGTCAGTATAGGCCAAGAATCGGCAAGTAAAAGACGCTTTACCGGCCAAAACCGGAAAAAAGCAAAAAATTCAGGAACTCAGCCGGCGGTGATCAGCTCGCCGTTCATGGTGCAGGCCGCCTCTGCCAGGTCCACGAACAGCCCGGTGATGCTTTCGGGCTTTTTCAGCGTCTCCGGATCCTCGCCGGGGAAGGCTTCCGCCCGCATCGCCGTTCGCGTCGCGCCCGGGTTGATCAGATTAGCGCGGACGTTGGTCTTTGCCACCTCGGCGGCGTAAATCAGCACCGTCATTTCAAGGGCCGCCTTGGAAACCGCGTAAACCCCCCAATAAGCCCGGGCGTCGCGGGCGACGGTGGAGGTCACGAAAACCGCCCGCCCGGCGTCGGATGCGCGCAGCAACGGGTCCATGCCGCGGATCAGCCGCCAGTTGGCGGTGGCGTTAACGGCCATGACCCGGTCCCAGGTTTTCGGATCGGTGTGGGCCAGGGGGCTGAGGGTGCCGAGTTGCCCGGCGTTGCCGACGAGCACGTCGAGCCTGCCGAAGCGGTCGAATAACGACGCCCCCAATTGATCGATGGCGTCGAAGTCCGTTAAATCCAGCGGCACCAGGGTTGTGGGCTCGCCGGTGATTTTCTGGATTTCGTCGTCGATTTCTTCCAATGCGCCGGTGGTCCTGGCGGTGAGGACCAAATGCGCGCCCTCCCGGGCGAAACGCCTGGCGACGGCGCCGCCGATGCCCCGGGACGCGCCGGTGACGAGGGCGATGCGCCCGTCGAGTCTTTTGCTTTGATCGGTCGAGGTGCCCGGCCCGGGCATCCTTATTCCCGCTCGTCCAGCAACGACAACTTGTGCTGGGCCGGGTCTTTGTCGTGGTCGGTCAGCGGGATCGGGTAATCGCCCGAGAAACACGCATCACAGTACTGGGGCGCCGAGTTCTTGCGGCCGGCCTCGCCCAATGCCCGGTAAAGGCCGTCAATGGAAAGATACGCCAGGCTGTCGACGTTGATGAACTTGGCGATGGCCTCGACATCGTAATTGGCCGCCAGAAGTTCCGTTTCCTGGGGGGTATCGATGCCATAGAAACAGGAATGGACGTTCGGCGGGCTGGAAATGCGCATGTGCACCTCTTTGGCGCCGGCGGAACGGACCATCTCGACGATCTTGGTGCTGGTGGTGCCGCGAACGATCGAATCATCCACCAGCACCACCCGCTTGCCCTTGAGCCCGGCGGCGTTGGCGTTGTGTTTCAGGCGCACGCCCAGGTGCCGGATTTGGTCGGTGGGCTCGATAAAGGTGCGGCCGACATAGTGATTGCGGATGATGCCCAGCTCAAACGGCTGGCCCGCCTGTTGGGCATAGCCGATGGCGGCGGGAACGCCGGAATCGGGAACCGGCACCACCAGGTCGGCGTCGACGTGGCTTTCGCGGGCCAGCTCGGCGCCGATGTTTTTCCTGGTTTCATAGACGCTGCGGCCTTCCATGACGCTGTCGGGCCGGGCGAAGTAGATGTATTCGAAAATGCAGAACCGGGTGGGCGTCTTGGAAAAGGGCTTGAGGCTGTGCAGGCCCTTGTCGTCGATGACGACGATTTCGCCGGGTTCCACGTCGCGGACGAACTCGGCGCCGATGATGTCCAGCGCGCAGGTCTCCGACGACAGTATCCAGGCCTCGCCCAGCCTTCCCAGGACCAGGGGCCGGACGCCGTAGGGGTCGCGCAGGCCGATCAGCTTTTTCTGGGTGATGGCGACCAGGGAATAGGCGCCCTCGACCTTGCCCAGCGCGTCGGTCATGCGGTCGACCACGCGGCCGAATTCGCTGATGGCGATCAGGTGGATGATGATTTCCGTGTCCGAGGTGGATTGAAAGATGCAGCCCCGGCGGACCAGGTCCTGGTGGATTTGGTAAGCATTGGTCAGGTTGCCGTTGTGGGCGATGGCGAGGCCGCCGAACTTGAAATCGGCGAACAACGGCTGCACGTTCCTGAGCACCGTTTCGCCGGTGGTCGAATAGCGGACGTGCCCGATGGCCATGTCGCCGGCCAGCCGGTCCATGGTTTCCGGCGTGTTGAAGTTGTCCCCAACCAGCCCCAGCGCCCGGTGGCTGTGGAACTGTTCGCCGTCATAGGCGACGATGCCGGCGGCTTCCTGGCCCCGGTGCTGAAGCGCATGCAGGCCCAAGGCGGTATGGGTGGCGGCGTCGGCGAGCCCGTAAATGCCGAACAGGCCGCATTCTTCCTTGGGGTGGTCGCAATCCTCGACCCTGACCATGCGCCGCCCGGCGCCCCGGTTACCGGTCTTTGATGGTTTCATGAAGGCGCTCCATTTGTTGGCGTTCCTTCTCGCCATAACCTACCACGTCATCGCCGTTTTTGCCCTTTGGTTTTGGGGCGATTAAATCGAGCACGACTCTGCGCTTGTCCCGGGGTTTCTTGTCCTTTTTCCCCGCTTTCCCCCCCTCGGCCTCGCCGTCGGTCTTTTTCCCGTCGTCACCGAAGTCGAAATCTTCGGGGATCAGGCCCGTCAACATTTGCGCGCCTGGCCGGATCAGTTCCATGGAACGGGCTTCAAGAACCCATTCGGGCTGATCGTCCTCGGGGTATACCATTCCCAGGCCGATATAGGCGACAACCACGATCAACGCGCCCCGGAGCAGGCCGAACAGAAAGCCCAGCGAGCGGTCGACGGCGTTGAGGGTGCTCGCCTTCACCTTTTTCGAAATGCGGCGGGTGATGAAATACAACAACACCAGGGCAACGACGAAAATAACCACGCCGGCGCCGAAATCGGCGACCAGGTCAATCTCCACCCACTCACGGGCATAGGGCCTGAGATAGGGGAAACCGTAAATGGTGGCGAAAATGGCGCCGATCCAGGCGGCCACCGATAGGACTTCGTGCACCAGCCCCCGCATATAGGCCAGAACGGCTGAAATCAGCAGCAAAACGACAACGCCCATATCGAGCAGACGGGCGATCTGAAGATCGCTGAAGTTATCCATGACTCATCTCACGGGTGGGCGGGCTCGCGGCCGCCGGGCCGCCGCTTCCCGGGGGGCCGGCCCGTTTTCCGTGATCGGCGTCGAACAGCCCCAGCAGGTCTTCAAGGCGGGAGATTTCGGTGATCTCCATGGTCCGTTCCCGGGCTTTCCTGTTGGCCTTGCCCTTGTTGTCCCGTTTGGCGCCCTTGTTGCCCATGGACGCCGGAATAATGGCGCGGGTGAAACCCAGCTTGGCGGCTTCCTTGAGCCGGGCATCGACCCGGGATACCGCCCTGACCTCGCCGGTCAGCCCGATCTCGCCGAATACCACCGTTTCCGGGGGCACCGGGACGCCGCTGACGGCGGACACCAGGGACGCCGCAACCGCCAAATCCGCGGCCGGTTCGCCTATTTTCAAGCCGCCGGCGACGTTTAGGTACACGTCCATGCTCCCCAGCGCAAGGCCGGAGCGGGCCTCCAGCACCGCCATGACCATCGCCAGACGGCCTGAATCCCACCCGACCACGGCGCGGCGGGGGGTGCCCAATTGAGACGGCACCGTCAGCGACTGGATCTCGACCAGCAGCGGGCGCGAGCCTTCCATACCGGCGAAAACGCTGGCGCCGGAAACCTCGTCCTCGCGGTCGGCCAGGAAAAGCGCCGACGGATTGGCGACCTCGGCCAAGCCTTTGCCGGTCATTTCGAACACGCCGATCTCGTCGGTCGGGCCATAGCGGTTCTTGACGGCGCGCAGAATCCTGAACTGATGGCTGTGGTCGCCTTCGAAATAGAGCACCGTGTCGACCATGTGCTCCAAAACGCGTGGCCCGGCGATCTGGCCTTCCTTGGTGACGTGGCCGACCAGGATCAGCGCAAAGCCGCGGCGTTTGGCCAGCCGGATCAGTTCCTGGGCCGAGGTGCGGACCTGGGCGACCGTGCCCGGCGCCGATTCCAGGTTATCCACGAACATGGTCTGGATGGAATCGATGATCACCAGGCCGGGATTGCCGCCCCCACCGCCCCTGGCGCCGTCGCCCAAAGACGCGACAATGTCTCTGACCGAGGTTGCCGCCGCCAGCGCCACCTCGGCGTCGGCGACGCCAAGCCGGTCGGCGCGAAGGCGCAACTGGTCAACGGCTTCTTCGCCGGAAATGTAGGCCGGGTTGAACGATTGCGACAGCGCCGCGGCGACCTGCAACAATAATGTCGATTTGCCGATACCGGGATCGCCGCCGACCAGCAGCGTCGAGCCGGGGACCATGCCGCCGCCGGTGACGCGGTCGAACTCGGCAATGCCGGTGATCTGGCGGGGCGGGTGGTCGGATTCGCCTTTCAGGCCCTGGAACTCGATCTTGCGGCCTTTCTTCCGACCAAGCCCCTTGGGCGGGGACTCGGGCGCCGCTTCCTCGATCAGCGTGTTCCACTTGCCGCAACTCTCGCACCGGCCCGACCACTTGGAGGTGGAAGCGCCGCATTCCTGGCAGGCGTAATTTACGGACTTGCGGGCCAATAAACGGGCTCCGGTTCAGGGGGCAACGGACGGTCGTCGTTTACGGGATTCCGGGGGGCAAGACAAGGTATCTCTGGCCCCGGAACGCCGTCCCGGATTATGGAAAATCCCGGCAGAATGTCCGCAAACGTCCGCATATGTCTACATATGTCCACATTTTAAATTCAAGGCGTGGGTGGGCGCCGCCGCCCGATCGCCTTTTCCTATTCACCATGTCAAAGAGCCGTATCTCCACGCACCAAAGGTGCGAAGTGTCCCCCTGCACAGAATGGAACAAATATAGAACATAGTCAGGCGGGAAGGGATTGTCAAGGGGGGG
>CAZVFL010000040.1:0-21796 GCA_964626025.1 uncultured Thalassospiraceae bacterium | reverse complement strand
GACCCGGAGCCGGGCTGTCTCTTGGGCTTCGGGGCCGGCGTCGCGATCCACGTGAATGGGGTCTCCCCAAACAATTACCCCCCGGCCGAAAGGCCAGGCGACGAGGAACCGGTCCCAGGTTGAAAGGGTTCTGCCACGGGTGGTCCCAAAGGCCGCGGGGATAACGGGGGCGCCGGAAAGACGGGCAACGTTGACGATCCCCTCGCTGGCCCGCATCCGGGGCCCGCGGGGCCCGTCGGGCGTGATCCCGATATAGTCCCCCTGGTTTAAGGCCTTGACCATGGTACGGAGTGCCTGGGCGCCGCCCCGGGTGGTGGACCCCTCTACCGTCTTGATCCCGAAATGGCCGACGGTCCGGGCAATAAGCTGGCCGTCCCGATGCTGGGAAATAAGCATGAAAATAGTTCTCCCGAGGTCCCAGCAATAAGGCATCATCAACAGCCTACCGTGCCAAAAGCCCAGGATGAACGGTTTGCCTTCGTTCCAAAAACGCTTGGGCACCTCGCCGCCGACGACGGTCCACCGGCCCGTACGATATACAAGCCGGATATAGCGGGACGCCAGCCAGCAAAAAAAACGGCGCACAATTTCCGATTGGAGGACTCGCTTCAATGGCCTCACGGTGAAGAGATCCCTGTCTTATGCTCAGGCTTCCGCAACCTGGACCGCTTCCGAAGCCTGCTCGTCCTCTACGAATTGCAGGTTGTAAAGCCGCTTATAGGCGCCGCCCTGGGCCAGCAGTTCAACATGTGTCCCCTGTTCGATCACCCGGCCCTTGTCGATAACGTATATCAGGTCGGCCTCGGTAACGGTGGACAACCGGTGTGCGATGACCAGGGTCGTTCGGCCGGCCATGAGTTTATCCAGGGCCGCCTGTATCTGACGCTCGGATTCCGTATCCAGCGCCGACGTGGCCTCATCGAGAAGAAGAACGGGGGCGTTTTTCAACATCGCGCGGGCAATGGCCAGACGCTGACGCTGACCGCCCGACAGCTTTACCCCTTGTTCGCCAACCATGGTGTCGTACCCGTTTGGTAAATCGGTGATAAAATCGTCGGCGGCGGCGTTCTTGGCGGCCTCGATGATGTCGTCCTCTCCGGCCCCGGTCCGGCCGTAGGCGATGTTGGCGCGAACGGTATCGTCGAAAAGAGTGATTTCCTGGCTGACCAGCGCCACGCCGGCAAAAAGCGAGGCAAAGGTGACGTCGCGAACATCGGCGCCATCAATGGTCACGCGGCCTTCATCAACATCGTAAAAACGGGGGATCAGGTTGAGGATGGTCGATTTGCCAGCCCCCGATGCGCCGACCAGGGCGACTCTTTTCCCGGCCGGCACCTCAAGGCTTATTTCGTTCAGCGCCGGTGTCCCGGCAACATAGGAAAACCTGACGCCATCCAATCGAATATTGCCTTCGATGAATTTTAAATCTACCGCATCCGGTTTTTCGAGAATTGTCGGTTCCGTATCCAAAAGCTGGAACAGGCGCCCAGCCCCAGCCAGCCCTTCCTGGAGGCTGGCATTCAGATTGGCCAGCCGCTTCATCGGTTCATACGCCAACAGCAACGCCGTGATGAACGCGAAAAAGGCGCCAGACGTGGTGGCGCCTTCGATCACCCGGTAACCGCCGTAGATGATCACAATACAGATCGCCACGCCGCCCAAGGTTTCCATGATCGGACTGGAAAGCGCCCGGGTCCTGGCGGATTTCATATTGAGCCGGAAAATTCTCTCGACGATACCGGCGATCCGGCTTTTCTCATAGCTTTCCATCCCATAGGCCTTGACCACCCGAATGCCCTGGAAAGTCTGCCCCAGAAGCGTGGTGAAAAGGCCCATTTCCTCCTGGGTGTTGGTCGTGACTTTGCGCATCCGCCGGCCAAGTCGAAAAATGGGGAGCGCCGCCAGGGGAAAAATGAAAACCGATGTTGCCGCCAACTGCCAATCCTTGGCGAACATCACCGCGACAAGGCCGATAAAAGACAACAAGTCTTTCCCGAAACCGGTAAGCGCATTCGACACCGCCGACCGCATTTGATTGATATCGACGGTAAAACGCGAGATCAGCTTGCCGGTCGGATTGTTGTGGAAAAAACCAAGGTCCATCCGCGCCAAGTGCGCATAAAGCCTGTTCTGGGTGTCGGCGATGATACGAAGACCGACGAAGCTCATCAGCATAGACTGGGAATAGTTGGCGATGCCCTTGACCAGGAACGTCGCAAATACCGCGGCGCCCAGCGGCCATAACATGTCCCTGTTTTCGCCGATAAACACTTCGTTGACCACGGGTTCCATGAGCCAGGCGCTGAAGGCGGTAGCGGTCGCCATCAAGGCCATGCACAAAACGGCGAGACCCAACCAACCGAAATAACGGTGGATGCTTTCGCGCCAAAGCCGGCGCATTAACGCAGGTGTGGAATTATCCTGTTCAGGCGTTTTTTTGGCTATGTCGTTCAAGGTTCGGCAACCCGTGCTAGACGAGGCGGACAATAACACGCGGCACGCCGGAGAGCCAAGGTTTGCCCGGCATTTCAGCGCCCGGCGACGGTCATGCTCTCTATCCGGACCGTCGGCGCGTTTGTTCCATAGCGGAATTCCAGGTCATCGGCGGCCGTTAAATGTTGAAACATGTCCAATAAATTCCCGGCAATGGTGACTTCGTTGACCGGATATGAGATTTCGCCGTTCTCGATCCAGAAACCGCTGGCCCCACGGCTGTAATCACCGGTGACGCCGTTGATCCCGAAACCCATAAGTTCGGTGATGTAAAGCCCCTCCTCGATATCGGCCATCAGGGCCTCCGGCGTCATCTCACCCGCTTCCAGATAGAGATTGGTCACCGATGGCGAAGGCGGCGAAGATGGGCCTCTTGCCGCATGGCCCGTGGTCGTGAGGCCCAGTTGCCGGGCCGAACGCAAATCCAGTACCCATGTCGTCAGAATGCCGCCGTCGATAATATCCAGGCGGGACGTACCGATACCTTCGCCATCGAAGGATTTTGACCGGAGGCCCCGCCGCCGTAACGGATCGTCCACGATGGTGACCGAGTCGGGGAAAATCTTTTTTTCCAGCTTGTCCTTTAAAAACGTTGTGCCACGGGCAACCGCATCACCATTGATGGCGCTGGCCAGATGGGATAGGAGCGAGTTGGCGACCCTGGGATCGTATACGACAGGAACTTGCGCGGATTGGGCCTTTTTGGAATTCAACCGCCCTACGGCTTTTTCGCCGGCGGACCGGCCGATCTCATCCGGTGCCGGCAGGTCTTCGCCGAAGACCGTACTGGCAAAGTCGTAGTCCCGTTCCATCCCGGTGCCCTTGCCCGCCACCACCGAAGCACTGATCGAATGCCTGGACCCGGAACGGCGCCTGGCGAAGCCGTTGCTGGACGCGATGGCGACATGGGTCCGGCTCCAGCCGGCTTCCGCGCCCTCGGAATTGGTGACGCCGGAAACGTCCAGCGCCGCTGCTTCCGCCCCAGCCGCTCTTTCGCCAAGGGTTTCCGCATCGGGCTCCGTTTCGTCCGAAACTTCCAAATCCGGGAAATCCTTCGCCAACTGATCCGGATCGGCAAGCCCGCAAAAGGAATCCTCCGGCACCGAACGGGCCATGGCAACGGCGCGGCCAACCAGTTCATTCAGGGCCGCCTTGGAGATATCCGATGACGAAGCGATGGCTTGGCGGGGCCCGACAAATACCCTGAGGCCCAAATCGGCGCCTTCCGACCGGTCCAGGTGTTCCCGTTTGCCCAATCTATGGACCAGCGCCAGCGATACGCCTTCAATGAACACGGCGTCCGCCGAATCGGCGCCGGCGGCGGTTGCCTTGCCGATCAGGTCATCAAGCAGGGTCAACGTTTCATTTTCATCAAGCATGTGTTTTTTACTGTTCTGTTATGCGAAATCAACGTCCCAAAAAATATTCGATTACTTGTGAAAAGAGTTGTAGTTCTGGCGAGATGGGAGAAAAATATAATATTGAGTATTAAGTTATCTTGTTATGGTGCGCAGGGTCCGGTAACGCAAGCGGCGTCGCCTGCAAAGGCCCGGGGCGCATCGGCGGATAATGACTTCCTGATGGGAAGACCATGCCAAGGGTAGCAGCCGTTAAAGAAAAAAAGCCCGACGAAGCCCTTCAGCGTCAGGAACTGGGTTCCGCTGTCGTTCGGTTTGCCGGTGATTCGGGTGACGGAATACAGTTGGCCGGCAGCCAGTTTACGCAATCGACGGCCCTTTCCGGTAATGACCTCGCCACCTTTCCGGATTTCCCGGCGGAAATTCGCGCGCCCGCAGGTACCACGTTCGGCGTATCGGCATTCCAGATTAATTTCGGCGCCAGCATCATCAAAACCTCCGGCGATGTTTGCGACATGGTTGTCGCCATGAACCCGGCGGCCCTGAAGGTCGAACTGCCTGAGTTGAAACTGGGTGGTCTTATACTGGTTGACACCGGCACCTTCACGGAAAGGAACCTGCACAAGGCGCACTACGACAAGAACCCCCTTGAAGACGGTTCCTTGAGCCCCTACCGGATTATCGCGTTCGACATTTCGGCGATGACCCTGGAGGCGGTGAAGGATTTCGGCCTTGGCAAGAAAGAGGCGCTTCAATGCAAGAACATGTGGACGCTGGGGTTCGTCTATTGGATGTATGATCGCGACCGCCAGCCGACCATTGATTGGCTGAACGAGAAATTTTCCGCCAAACCCGAAATTGCAAAGGCCAACATTGCCGTGCTAAACGCCGGCCATGCGCTGGGTGAAACCGCAGAAATCCCCCATGACGTGCACGGGTTTTCCATCGGCCAGGCGGACATCGCGCCCGGCGAATACCGAACGGTGACCGGGGCCGATGCCTTGTCTTGGGGACTTGTGGCCGGGACCAAGCTGATGGGATTGACGATGACGTTTTGCTCTTACCCCATTACGCCGGCGTCGCCCTTGCTGCATATCCTTTCCAATCTCATGGAATACGATGTCGTCACGTTCCAGGCTGAAGACGAAATCGCCGCCGTCTGCTCGGCCATCGGCGCATCTTATGCAGGGTCGCTGGGCGTAACGTCCAGCTCCGGCCCCGGAATCGCGCTCAAGGCCGAAGCCATGGGCCTGGCCATCAGCGCCGAGTTGCCGTTGATCATCGTCAATTCCCAGCGCGCCGGGCCTTCCACGGGCATGCCGACCAAGACCGAGCAATCGGATCTCCATCAGGCGGTCTTCGGGCGAAATGCCGATAGCCCCCTGGTCGTCATCGCGGCGTGTTCGCCGTCCGACTGTTTTGACGTCGCCATCGAAGCCGTTCGTTTGGCCACCAAATACATGACGCCGGTCATCTTGTTGACCGACGGTTACATCGGCAACGCCGCGGAACCCTGGTTGATCCCCGACATGGATTCGTATGAGGTGACGCCGGTTGAATTCAGGACCAATCCCGAGGGTTTTCGGCCGTATCTGCGTGACGAAAAGACATTGGCGCGCCCCTGGGCGATTCCGGGCACGCCCGGACTGGAGCATCGCATCGGCGGCTTGGAAAAGGATTCGGATACCGGCCATATTTCCTACGACCCGGCCAACCACCAACGGATGACGGAAATGCGCGCCGCCAAGATCAACGGCATCGCCAACGACATCCCTTTGCAAGCGGTCAATGAAGGAACCGATAAAGGGAAAATGGCGGTTGTCGGGTGGGGGTCTACCTATGGACCCATTGACCGGGCAGTCAGCGCGCTTAGGAACGAGGGAATGGAGGTGTCGCACATCCACCTCCGTCATATTTGGCCGTTGCCCGGGAATCTCGGCGATCTGTTGAATGGATTCGAACAGGTTCTGGTCCCGGAATTGAATACAGGTCAATTGGTGACGTTGCTTAGAAGCAAATATCTGATCGACGCCCAGAGCCTGGCCAAGGTTAGCGGCCAACCGTTCAAAATTTCGGAGATTGAAACCGTGATCCGGGAAAAACTGGAGAAGTGACATGAACGTCGTGACGCCAATCGAAAACCTGACGCCGAAGGATTTCGCCACCGATCAGGAAGTCCGTTGGTGCCCTGGTTGCGGCGACTACGCGATCCTCAAGGCCATGCAACGGACCTTGGCGGACATCGGGGCGTCTCGGGAAAACACCGTTTTCGTTTCGGGCATCGGTTGCGCCGCTAGATTCCCCTATTATATGGCGACCTATGGTTTCCACACCATTCACGGCCGGGCGCCGGCGTTCGGAACCGGCATCAAGCTGGCCAATCCTGATTTGGACGTATGGGTGGTCACGGGCGACGGCGATGCGCTGTCCATCGGCGGCAACCATCTGCTGCATGTTCTTCGGCGCAACGTCAATTTACAGATCTTGCTTTTCAACAACGAGATTTACGGTTTGACCAAGGGCCAGTATTCGCCGACGTCCAGGGCAGGCACCCGATCACCGTCAACACCCTTGGGGTCAATCGAAAATCCGGTATCCGCGGCCGCCCTGGCGCTTGGCGCCGGGGCCCGGTTCGTGGCCCGGTCCGTAGACAACATGCAAAAGCACTTGCTCGAAGTATTCAAGCGGGCGTACGAGCATAACGGAACCTCGTTCGTCGAAATTTTCCAGAACTGCATTGTTTACAACGACGATGTGTTCGCTGAATTCACCGCCAAGGAAGTCGCCGACGACGCCGAGATCATCCTGGAGCACGGCAAACCCCTCATTTTCGGCAAGGAACGCAGCCGGGGCCTTAGGGTCAGGCCGGGGTTCTTCGAGTTGGAACTCGCAACCATCGGCAAGGACGGCGTCAGTGAGGCCGATATTCTTGTCCACGACGAAACCAACCGGGCGCTTGCCAGCATGCTGGCCTTGATGGAGCCACCGACGATGCCGGTCGCACTCGGCGTTCTTTTGTGCGATCCGACATCCAGTTACGAGGACGGCGTCAAGGACCATTTGGAAGAAGCCAAGCAGCACAGCCCTGAAAGCAACTTGAACGGGCTCTTGAGGCGTGGTCATACTTGGACCATAGAAGGCTGAGATAATTCTTCCTTGGGGGGTAATTCATGACGGTCAGCGTTGCGATCGTCGGGTCGGGTCCGGCCGCGTTTTACACTGCCGATGCTCTTGTCAGTTCCGAAGACGACGTCAGCGTCGATTTCATCGAACGCCTACCGACGCCGTTTGGCCTGATCCGGGGCGGCGTTGCGCCCGATCACCAAACCACCAAAAACGTTGCCAGAAAATACGAAAAAACGGCGCTGACGGATCCCGTCAACTATTACGGCAACGTCGAGGTCGGGCGCGATATCAGTCTGGCGGAGCTCAGGGAAATCTATGATGCCGTGGTGCTGGCCATCGGCGCCCCCCGTGACCGGAAAATGGGCATTCCCGGCGAGGACAAGGCCGGGGTCTTTGGTTCCGCTGATTTTGTCGGTTGGTACAACGGCCATCCCGAATTTCGGAATCTGAACCCGGATTTAAACATTTCCGCAGCGGCGGTCATCGGCGTCGGCAACGTCGCCATTGACGTTGCGCGCCTTTTGGTTCGCACCAAGGAGGAACTGGCCTCTACCGATATTACCGATTACGCCGAAAAGGCGATCTTGGATTCGCCCATCGAGGACGTTTACATCCTTGGCCGGCGCGGCCCGGTGGAGGCCAAGTTCACTAATGTCGAACTGCGTGAAATGGGAAAGCTGGAACAAAGCGTCCCCGTGGTCGACGCCGAACAACTGCCGGATGGTGTCGGCGAGCTTGAGGACCGGGAGAAACGGCTGAAGCAAAAGAACCTGGAGACGCTTAGGGAATTCGCCACCCGCAAGCCCGACGAAAAACCCAAGCGCGTCCATTTCTGTTTTTATGCGGGGCCTGCGGAAATCTTGGGCGGGGACCGGGTCGAAGGCCTCAGGATGGAGCGGACCAAGGTCGAGGACGGCCGCGCCGTCGGCACCGGAGATTTTTTCGATATCGAATGCGGCCTGGTCGTTGCCGCCATCAGTTACCGTTCCGACCCCTTGGACGGCGCGCCGTTTGATGATAAACAAGGGATTGTCCCCAACGATGACGGCCGCATTGACGACGGGCTTTACGCGGTCGGTTGGATCAAACGCGGCCCTACGGGCGTGATCTCGACGAACCGGCCCGACGGTATTACCGTTGCCGGGCACATACAAAAGGATTTCGACGCCGGTGCCAAGGGAACAAAGCCGGGCCGCGAGGCGTTGGAGAAATTGCTGAAGGAAAGAAACATCCGTTCCGTCAGTTATGAGGATTGGAAAAAAATCGAAGCCGCGGAAATCGAAAACGCCGAGGGCGAACACCCCCGGAAGAAATTTATCACCATTCAGGAGATGCTCGACGTTCTCGACTGAGGAGCCAGCTATATGACCCCATCCAATGAAACCTACGCCGGCGATCTTACGGTCAAGCAAGCCTGGGACATACTGTCCGAAAACCCGAAGGCCCGACTGGTGGATGTTCGCACCGACGCGGAATTCTCCTGGGTCGGAAACCCCGATCTTTCCGACCTCGACAAGGAAGTGATTCGCGTTTTTTGGCAGGTTTTCCCGGATATGGACGTCAACCCGGATTTCGTGAACCAAGTCGCCGATAGCGGCATCGGTAAAGACACGCCGTTATTGTTCATATGCCGATCGGGCGTGCGTTCCCGTTACGCCGCCGAGACGATGACCGCCGCCGGTTTTCAGGAATGCTATAACGTCGCCGGGGGCTTTGAAGGCGATCCGGACGATCAAGGCCACCGCGGCACCGTCAACGGCTGGAAGGTCGGCGGACTGCCCTGGAAACAGACTTAAGCCCCTTATTTCTTCCCCGCCGCCTTAAGGGCCTGATCCAGGTCTTCCTTGATGTCTTCGGCATCTTCCAGCCCCACCGACAGCCGGACGAGGCCGTCGGTTATGTTCAATTCCTGCCTTTCTTCCTCGCTCAATCGTTGATGGGTGGTGGTCGCCGGATGGGTGGTCAGGCTTTTGGCATCGCCCAGGTTATTGGAAATATCGATCAGCCCGAGCGCATTCAAAAACGTGAAGGCCGCCTTTTTGCCGCCGGCAATTTCAAAAGAAACGATGGTGCTGCCGTCGCTCATCTGCGCCATCGCCAGGTCATGCTGCGGATGGCTCTTGAGCCCGGGATAGAGCACCTTGTTCACCCCCTTACGGCCTTCCAGGAACTCGGCCACGTTGCGGGTGTTTTTACAATGGCGCTCAACCCTTATGTCGAGGGTTTCCAACCCCTTCAGCAGGACCCAGGCGTTAAAGGGACTCAAGGTCGGGCCGGTGTGGCGCATGAAAGGCGTCAACGCGTTCTCGATGAAATCGTCATCGTTGGTGAGGATGGCGCCGCCCATGGTCCGACCTTGTCCGTCGATATGCTTGGTCGCCGAATACATGACGATATCGGCGCCCAGCTCCAGCGGCTTTTGCAGCACCGGCGTCGCGAACACATTGTCGACGATCACCGAGGCGCCGGCTTCGTGGGCCAGGTCGCTGACCGCCCGGATGTCGACGATTTCAAGGCACGGATTTGAAGGCGTCTCCAGGAAAACGCATTTCGTTTTCTTGGACAGCGCTTTCTTCCATTCGTCAGGATTGGTGCCGTCCACCAGGACGGTTTCGATCCCGAATTTAGGAAGCTGTTCGGCGATGATGTAATGGCACGACCCAAACAACGCCCTGGACGAGACGACCCTGTCTCCGGCCTCGAGCTGGCAGGCCAGCGCCGCGAACACCGCCGCCATGCCGGTGGCCGTGGAAACGCAAGTTTCCGCCCCTTCCATAAGCGCCATGCGTTTTTCGAACATGGTGACTGTCGGGTTGGCGTAGCGCGAATACATGTAGCGCTGTTTCTCACCCTTAAACGCCATCTCGGCTTCTTTGGCCGAGTCGTAGACGTAGCCGGACGTAAGAAAAAGGCCTTCGCTGGTTTCGTCAAAGGCGGAGCGTTCCGTGCCGCCCCGAACCAGCTTGGTCGCTTGGCGCCATTTCGCCGGGTTCGATTTCCTGCCACCCATGGGACATCCTCCATTCAGGGCCGACCCGGTATTAAAAAAAAACCCCGACCGCTGGAGTCAGGGCTTTCAATAGCTCCGACCTTTTAGCGGTTTTTTTAACGTGGCTGCAAGCCGGTCGACCAAATCGCCACGTAACGGCGGCGAATAGAGCCCCATCTTCGTCAAAGGTCAAGGACAAATCTTTAAGTAGTCGCCTTTCAACCGGAGACTCCCTATATAACAGTCATCGTAAAGGACGTTTTTAATGACCGATCTTGCCGCCACCGATGAGCTGTTTTTCACCCGCGCCGGGTTAGACCGCGGCCGTGTTCAAGGCATCGTTGACGACGCCTTGAACGGGGCCGACGATGGCGAATTGTTTTTGGAATACCGGCAATCAGAAAGCCTCGTCTTCGACGACGGCCAGGTAAAAAGCGCCTCTTTCGATACCAGCCAGGGGTTCGGTCTTCGCGCCATCTCAGGCGAAGCGACGGGATATTCGCACGCGTCCGAGATCTCGGAAAACGCCATCCGCCGCGCCGCCGATACGGTCAAGACAGTCCGCGCCGGCAAGGGCGGCACATTCGCCGGACCACCGGGCACTAACCAAAGTTTCTATCTGGACGACAATCCGCTTTTGCTGGTTGATTTCGAAACCAAGGTAAAGCTGTTGGCCGACATGGACGCCTATGCCCGCGCCAAAGACGAACGGGTGGCCCAGGTTACGGCATCCCTTTCAGGAATCTGGCAAGCGGTGGAAATCATCCGCCAGGGCGGCGCCCGTGCCGCCGACATCCGGCCCTTGGTGCGGCTTCAGGTTTCGGTGGTGGTGGAAAAGGACGGCCGCATGGAAACCGGTTCTTACGGCGCCGGCGGCCGCGTTACCTACGAACGCTACCTCCAGCCCGAAACCTGGAAGGCCGTGGTGGACGATGCGCTGCGCCAGGCCCTGGTGAACCTGGAATCGGTCGCCGCGCCCGCGGGTGAGGTGCCGGTGGTGCTCGGCCCCGGTTGGCCCGGCATCTTGCTGCACGAGGCCATCGGTCATGGGCTTGAGGGTGATTTCAACCGCAAAAAGACCTCGGCGTTTTCGGGGCTGATGGGCGAACGGGTCGCCACGCCCGGCGTGACCATCGTTGACGACGGCACCATGGATGACCGGCGCGGTTCGTTGACCATCGACGACGAAGGCACGCCTACGGAACGGACGGTGCTGATCGAGGGCGGCATTCTGAAGGGTTATATACAGGACCGCATGAACGCGCGGCTCATGAACGAAGCCAGCACCGGCAACGGCCGGCGCCAGGATTATGCCCATGCTCCCATCCCCAGGATGACCAACACCTATATGCTGTCGGGCGAGCACGAGCCCGAGGAAATCCTGAAATCGGTCAAGAAGGGTGTCTACGCCGTCAGCTTCGGCGGCGGCCAGGTGGACATCACGTCGGGCAAGTTTGTCTTTAACTGCACCGAGGCCTATCAGATCGAGAACGGGAAAAAGGGCGCGCCGCTGAAAGGCGCGACGCTCATCGGCAACGGCCCCGACGTGCTGACCCGGGTTTCCATGATCGGCAACGACATGGAACTGGACCCCGGCATTGGCACCTGCGGCAAGGACGGCCAGGGTGTACCCGTTGGCGTCGGCCAGCCGACCATGAAGATCGACAACCTGACTGTCGGCGGCACGGCAGTTTAGAAGCCGGTCACCGGTAAAAAATCAATACGCGTATTCCTGAAACACCGGATCGACGGACTGGCCCCAGCGCCCTTCGTAGGCAAGCAGCAATTCCTCCGCGGGCGTCATGCCCGAATGGGCAGTCTGGAAAAGCGGTTTGAGGAAATGGGTCTCGTCCAGGCCGACGCTGTCAAGCTCGGCCCGGTTGTGAAGCCCCCGGTGGGCAATCTGCAGGGCGTCGCAGGCCAAGTCCTGCACGGTCCGGTTCCTGAAAGCCGTACGGAGGGCTTTCTCGGGGACTTCATCCCTGAGGGCCTGTAATTCCTCGACGCTCCAATCCTTGACCAGGTCCCAGGCCGCTTCGCGGGCGTCGGCATCGTACAGAAGCCCGACCCAGAAAGCCGGCAGCGCGCAAAGCCGGCTCCATGGCCCGCCGTCGGCGCCGCGCATTTCCAGAAACTGCTTCAGGCGGACTTCGGGAAAGACCGTGCTCATATGATCGACCCAGTCAGTCATCAACGGACGTTCACCCGTCAGCGCCGGAAGCTTACCGTCCATGAAATCCCGGAACGACTGCCCCGAGGCGTCTATATATTTCCCGTCCCGGTAAACGAAGTACATGGGCACGTCGAGAACGTAGTCCACATAGCGTTCGAACCCGAACCCATCGTCAAAGACGAACGGAAGCATGCCGCAGCGGTCGGGGTCGGTGTCGGTCCATACGTGGCTCCGGTAAGAGAGATACCCGGACGGCTTCCCCTCCTTGAAGGGCGAATTGGCCCAAAGCGCGGTCGCCACCGGCTGCAGCGCCAACGCGATGCGAAACATCCGGACCATGGTGGCTTCCGAATTGAAATCCAGGTTGACCTGCACGGTGCAGGTGGACTGCATCATTTCCAGGCCGAGCTTGCCCTTTTTGGGCATGTATTCGCGCATGATCCCATAACGGCCCTTCGGCATCCACGGCATTTCCGAATTCGGCCATTTAGGGTGGTAGCCGAGGCCGATAAAGCCGATTCCCAGTTCGCGGGCGATGGCCTTCACCTGTTGCAGGTGGCCGGTGACTTCGTCGCAGGTCTCGTGAATGTTCTTCACCGGGGCACCGGAAAGCTCCACTTGCCCTGCCGGCTCCAGGCTGATGAAGCTGCCATCCGCTTTCGAAAGCGCGATGGGGTTTCCCTCTTCCTCCACCGGCTCCCAACCGAAACTGAGGAGGCCTTCCAGCAAAGCGCGGATTCCGGCCGGGCCTTCGTAATCAAGCAATCCGCAATCGGCTAGGTGATAGGCGAATTTCTCGTGTTCGGTGCCGATGAGCCAATCCTTCTCGTCCTTGCAACCGGCTTCCATGTATTCGACCAGCGAGGCCTTTCCGTTTACGGGCTCTTTCATGGCTGCCGTTTCAGAAGTCATGGCATTTCATTCCGAAAAGTTTCAGGACCGGGGTTGCCGGCGCTCGCCAAGAAACGCCTGCCAGCAGGCCAGCGCCGCAAGCGCCGCTGTTTCCGCGCGAAGGATGCGCGGCCCCAAATCGACGGCGGTAACAAAATCCAGTTTACAAAGGGTGTCAAGCTTGCTCGCATCGAACCCGCCTTCCGGTCCACTTAGGAAACCCAAGCCTAAATATGTCTCGCCGTTTTCGTTCTGCAAGCCTGACAAAACTTCGGCGATGGGCCGGCCCGAGCCGCTTTCATCTAGAAACAAAAGCCGCCGGTCCTTGGGCCAGCCGGCCATCAACTGTTCCAGCGTTTCCGTCCCGGCGATTTGGGGAACGGTCAGCCTTTCGCATTGTTCCGCCGCCTCGACGGCATGGGCCTGCATCCGGTTCAGGTTGATCCGGGCCGAATTGGTGCGCTGGGTCACAACCGGACACAGACGGGAAACACTCAGTTCCGTCGCCTTCTCGACGATGAAGTTGGTGCGGGCCTTCTTCAACGGCGAGAACGCCAGCCAGGGTCCGGATTCTTGCGTCTGCGGGCGAAGCACGCGATCAAGGTTCACCGAACACCGGCTTTTGCCAAGTTTCTCGATCGACGCAGACCATTCGCCGTCCCGCCCGTTGAACAGGACCACGCCGTCACCGGCATGCAGGCGCATGACATGGCCCAAATAGTGGGCCTGGTCGCGGCCGAGTTCCAGGCTGTCGCCCGCCGAAAGATCGGCCTCCACGAACAGGCGGTTATTTGTTTTCCGAGACGTCATGGCGGGAAAATCATCATTATCCGGGATATATCATAAGGTCCGGGCGGTTTCGGGTATAGTTTTCCCCATGACCGACACGTCTGAGCCCGCCACAACGGATATACCCGGCCAAAGCTGGATCGACCGGCTGGCGCCGGACGGAGCCCGCCCCTATCTGCGGTTGGCCAGGGCCGACCGTCCCATTGGCACCTGGCTTTTGCTGCTGCCTTGCTGGTGGGGCGTCGCGCTGGCGACCCCGTCATGGCCCGATGCGGGGCTTTTCGTTTTGTTCGCCATTGGGTCCCTGGTCATGCGCGGCGCGGGGTGCACCATTAACGACATCGCCGACAGGGAATTCGACGCCCGCGTCGCCAGAACCGCAACCCGGCCGATCGCCAGCGGCCAGGTCAGCGTCTTCCAAGCCGTCATCTTTCTTGGGCTGCTGCTGTTTTTGGGGTTGGCGGTTCTGTTGCAGTTCAACTCTTTTTCCCAGGTTCTTGGCATCAGTTCACTTGTCCTGGTCTCAGTATATCCGTTCATGAAGCGGATCACGTATTGGCCGCAATTGTTTTTGGGCCTTACCTTCAATTGGGGCGCGTTACTGGGTTGGACGGTCGTCACCGGAGGGCTGACTCCGCCGGCCATCGCGCTTTATGCGGCCGGTGTCTTTTGGACGCTGGGCTACGACACCATCTATGCCCACCAGGACAAGGAAGACGATATTCTGATCGGCGTCAAATCAACGGCGTTGAAGCTTGGCGCTTCGACGCGCCCTTGGCTTGTCGGGTTCTACGGCGCAACAGCCGTTTTAATGGCAGCAGCCGGTTTCCTGGTGGGGTTGGGATGGCCGTTTTACCTGGCGCTCGGCCTCGGCGCCCTGCATCTATTATGGCAGGCCCGAACGGTCGATATCGCCGACCCCAAGGATTGCCTTCACAAGTTCAAATCCAATCGGGATTTCGGTTTTATCATACTCGCCGGGATCGTCGCCGGCCAAGTCGTCGCCTAACGGTCCTTGGCGGGTTCGCAAACGGGCGGTTCCTTGCCCGCCACCGCATGGACCATGTCGGAGATAATCTTGAACCCCGTGACGCCATAACAAGGCATGGGCGCCGATGTTTCCGGATCGTAGCTGATTTCCAAAAGCGCCACGCAATAAAGCGCCGTCATCGCCGCCATAATGCCGATGTAAAGCCCGCCATGACGCGATGGCGGCCGCCGATGTCTGAATTTTTCCGCCCCGAACGCCTGAATGTTCAGCCTGCCTTCGGCTTCCCGGGCCGACACCTCGCGGGCCAAGTGCCGGACCCAAGACGGAACAGTCTGATGGAACATGTAGGCGACGAAGGTCCGTTCCAACTTTTTTTCATCAGGCTCACGGCCTGACCAGCGCCGGAACGACAGGCGAAAGAAATCGTATTCGGAAACACCCAACGCCTCAGCCGCTTTTATGACATCGCCAAGGCTTGAGGGCGCCGGGGGCCAGATAAAGTTCACGGCGTCACCTCAAAATTTCGGACGCTCCTCTATCCCCTCTACATAATATTAGACCCGTTTTGGGTTCCGTCAAACGTTCAACGCCGTAAAACCGGGGTAGTTGAAAGGCAGACTCGATGACATCAACGCTTCGGTTCGGGACTGCCTGATCGAGGCATCGTCAATCGCCGTTTGAATGAAAGCATCGATAGGTTGTCCGGGTGCCATTTGGTTGCAGACGTGGTTTTGAATTTCCTCCTGGCTGAGCGCCGGCCATTGGCGTTCTTCGGCATGGATCTCGGAAAGGGCGACGGGAAGGCCGTCCCGCACCAGCGATCCGCAGCGGCTGGAATAAACAAAAGCCGACGTCAACATCAGCCCCATATCCAGGTGTAATTCGATGTCTTCCAGTTCCCCAAAATGGTAATTGCCGGGGGCGATCTCGGTTTCATGCATGTGTTTTTCCTGCGCCGGGGTCAACCAAGTCACGAAAAGCGTGACCCTGGTTCCGGGTGAATGCCTGAGCGTCGCCGGGATGGCGCCATAAGACGAAATGTGCGGTGAATAAACGATGTCGAAATCCTGCAGCCCGGCACGAATGACCGGGATTGTGTCCAGGTTCTCTTCCTTAAATTTGCGAATCAGTTGCCGGGGCGATTGATTGGAACCGACCGCCAACACTGGTTTGCGCCCCGATACGTCAGGCATTGGCGCGCAAATCGCCAGTTCTTCGTGCCGGTCTTCACGAACGACGTAAGAACACGTTGGAATTTCATAAGGATAGGACTTGGCACGGCGAAGGCCATCCGTGGGCATATTGAGAGCGCCTGCTTTAACTGTCGTCATCCAGGTATTCAGTGATATCGACGTCGTCAATCTGTTCCTTGGTCAGGAACTTATCGGCGTAAACCTTGTAAATGCCGGACGTTAGAAAAAGTTTGAACAGGTCTTCGTCGATATGAGCGTCCTTTTCCATGAATGACATGATCTTTACGCTATCGCTTAGGGTCTTCGGCGCCTTATAAGGCCGGTCGGCGGCGGTTAGTGCCTCGAATATATCGGCGATGGCCATGATCCTGGCCGGGATCGACATGTCGTCCTTGTTGAGTTTCCTGGGGTATCCCGTTCCATCCATTTTTTCGTGGTGGCCGCCAGCATATTCGGGAACGCGTTTCAGGTGTTCCGGAAACGGCAGTTGCCCCAGCATGACGATCGTCTGGACGATATGATCGTTGATTTTAAACCGTTCCTCGTCCGTCAAGGTGCCCCGGGAAATGCTGAGATTATAGATTTCGCCAAAATTGAATTTGTACTCTGGCACATCGAGCTTGAAGCCGAATTTGTCGTCTTCCGTGGTAACCTTTCCCCCCTCGCGATAGATGATGTGGTCGTCCCGGTCGCTCAGCAGGTTCTCGACGACCGGGAGGTCCGGCGCCGGTGTCCTGTCTTTTCGCTTCTTTTCCTCGTGGGACACGCCCAACCGGTCATCCAGCGTCCGCGTCCACTTGATTTTGGCGATGTCCTTGACCCTGTCGATTTTTTCCGGGGCCATGAATTCGCCGCCGATGTTAGATTCGGCAATAAAGGCGAAATCATCATCAAGCTGGGCTAGGCGTTCATCCAGTTCGGCGCGGAGCTTTTCGGCACCCTCCTTGCCTTTGGCCACGGCCTCCAGGTATTCGATCTCCGCCTCGCGCTTAATCACTTCAAAGCGGGTGCGGATTTCATGGATGCGGTCATAAATGGTTTCAAGCTTGGTCGCCTTGTCGACCACGTATTCCGGCGTCGTCACCTTGCCGCAGTCGTGAAGCCAAGCGGCGATGTGCAGCTCGTACCAATCGTCTTCGCTCAGATCAAAATCAGCGAACGGCCCGTCCTTAGCATCACAGGCCGCCTGGGCCAGCATTTTGGTCAGCTCCGGTACACGTTGGCAGTGGCCCCCCGTATAGGGAGACTTGGCGTCAATGGCCGATGCAATCAATTCGATGAAAGAATCCAAAAGCAGCTTTTGCGCGTCCAGGAGCTGCTTGTTGTCGAGCGCCACCGCGGCTTGCGATGCCAGAGCCTCGATCAGGGGCTGAATATCGTTGCCAAAGGGAATGATCTCGCTGGTTTCCCGGTCCTGGGCATTGAGAAGCTGCAAGACGCCGATGATCTCGTCCTTAGAATTTTTCATCGGAACCGTCAGAAAGGATTTCGACCGGTAACCGGTCCCTTTATCGAATTTCCGGGTTCCGGTAAAATCGAAGTCCTTGGAATCGTAGGCATCGGGGATGTTGATGGATTTGCCCGTCAGCGCGGCGGCGCTGGCAACATTGGCTTTGTTTTCTGCGCCGGTTTTGGGGTCGTAAAGAGGAATCGGCGGAAAAGTAATCTCTTTTCCGGTAGTTCCGCCCATGGCGATCTTGAGCGAATCCGTGCGCATGATTTCGAACTTCAGGGTGTCGTCTTCGATCTTGAGGTAAAGAGTACCGCCGTCCGCATTCGAGAGATCCTTCGCCTCAAGAAGGATCGTCTCCATAAGACGATCGGTATCCTGCTCCGCCGAGAGCGCAATACCGATTTCAATCAGCCTTTCGAAGCTTGTGGAGTCTTTTTTTTCAGGCTTTTTTTTTGTCTTTTTTGCCATAGTCAATCAATCGTCCCAGATATCGGCCCAAAATCCCTGTTCCCGGGAGCTGCCAGCGCCCGCCGGATTTATCCGGCCACAACCCATCGCAAAGGGTAACGCCCCCATGGCGGGTTTGACACCCTGTCTTTTGGTCTAAAATAAACGGCTGGAAAGCGTATCGGTCTTTTTGCCTGAAAACAACTGGGCTTCCTTTAATGCCCTCCTTGAAACGCCGGTTGACGGCGTATCATCCCGCCCGTAATTTCCAGCGCCTAAGCCAGTTTTCAGTTCTTAAGAGAACCAACGCCATGACGGACTTAAAAGACCACGCCACCAAAGCCAAAGCCTGGCCATTTGCCGAGGCGCGGGAACTATTGAAGCGCGTTGGTGACAAGAAACCGGAAAAAGGCTACGTGCTGTTCGAAACCGGTTACGGGCCCTCGGGCCTGCCGCATATCGGTACTTTCGGCGAAGTCGCCCGGACGACCATGGTTCGCCACGCGTTTTCCACGCTTTCCGACCTGTCGAGCAAGCTAATTACTTTTTCCGACGACATGGACGGGCTCAGGAAAGTGCCGGACAACATCCCCAACCCCGAGATGGTCGCCGAACACCTTGGCAAGCCGCTGACCACTATTCCCGATCCCTTCGAAACCCACGAGAGCTTCGGTCACCACAACAACGCCCGGCTCAAGGCGTTTTTGGACGATTTCGGGTTTGACTACGAATTTCTGAGCTCCACCGAATGTTACAAAAGCGGCCGTTTCGATGAGGCGTTGTTGGGCGTGCTTCAGCATTACGACGAGGTCATCAATGTCATCCTGCCGACGTTGGGCGAGGAACGGCGCAAAACCTATAGCCCGTTCCTGCCGGTTTGTCCGAAAACGGGGAAAGTCCTGCAGGTTCCCGTGATCAAACGCAACGAAAAAGACGGCACCATCGTCTACGAGAACGACGACGGGAAAAAGATTGAAACCCCCGTCACCGGTGGCCACTGCAAGCTGCAATGGAAAGCTGACTGGGCCATGCGGTGGGCGGCGCTGGACGTGGACTACGAGATGTCCGGCAAGGATCTGATCGATTCGGTGAAGTTGTCCGGGAAAATCTGCCGGATTCTGGGCGGCCAACCGCCCGTCGGCTTCACCTACGAGCTGTTCCTCGATGAAAACGGCGAGAAGATATCAAAATCCCGGGGCAACGGGCTGACGGTGGAGGAATGGCTGCGCTATGCGCCACCGGAAAGCCTAGCGTTATTCATGTACCAGAAACCGAAAACGGCCAAGCGGCTCTTTTTCGACGTGATCCCCAAGAACGTCGATGATTATATGAATCACCTTGCGGGTTTCCCGGACCAAGATGACATCAAGCGCCTCGACAATCCGGCCTGGCATATTCACCAAGGCCAGCCGCCAGGGGAGTATGCACATCTCAGCTTCGGCATACTCTTGAACTTGGCCGGCGTTTGCCACACCGAAGACAAGACGGTGCTTTGGCATTTCATTTCCCGTTACCGCCCCGGCGCCACGGCGGAAACGGCGCCCATCCTGGACCGGCTTCTGGAATACGCCATCAACTACTATCGGGATTTCGTCAAACCGGCGAAGCAGTACCGTCAGGCAACCGACGAGGAAAAAAAGGCGCTTGAGGATCTGCTTACCGTGCTTGAAGGGCTGGCGGATGACGCCGATGGAGAAACCATCCAGACCGAGGTCTATGAGGTCGGCAAACGGCATCCTTTTCCCGACCTGAAAGCCTGGTTCCAGGCGCTTTATGAGATTCTTCTGGGTCAACCCCAAGGGCCCCGGATGGGCTCGTTCTTTGCTCTTTACGGGCTTGAGAAATCGCAGGTCTTGATAAGCCGCGCCATCGCCGGAGAAGACCTCGCCGAGGGATAACCGCACATCGCGGTGTTCAAGGCCTGACTTAATTTATTTATTTCCGGAAGCGGCCTATTGGCTCGCCCAAACCACCCGGGCAATCCATTCGACCTCGTCAATGGATAGGCTGCGGTCTTCATGGTCCGGATTGAGGGACTGAAGGTCCACTTTACGGGCAGATTGACGAAGCAGTAATTTCGTCATTACCTCGCCGCTCTTTGTTTTGACGACGACGCGATCCCCGCGCCTGATGTTGGCCTGGGGTGAAACGATGACGGTGTCCCCGTCCCGGAACACCGGTTCCATGCTGTCGCCCGTAACCTCCAGGGCATAGGCATAGGGATCGCCGAGGCCGGGAAACGGGATTTCATCCCATCCGCCGCCTGCGGGATAACCGGCATCATCGAAATAGCCTTCTGTGCCTGCCTGGGCGAAACCGATCAACGGAATGTTCCGGTAAACGCCAGTGCCCTCGCTGTCACTGACGTACAAAACGAATTCGGCGAGAGAAGCGCCGGTCGCCGTCAGTACCTTCGAGACACTTTCAGTGCTCGGCCAGCGGAGCTTGCCCTCACGGGTGACCCGCTTGCTCTTATTGAAAGTGGTCGGATCAAGGCCGGCCTTGCGGGCCAGGCCGGATGCGGAAAATCCATACTCCCTGGCCAGACGATCGATTGCTTTCCATACATCTGCATGTTTTAGCATGGGAACATTGTCATATATTGAGCGTTTTCCGTCATTAGGAACATTTTTCTTTTTTCCTATTGACATAGGAAATAACACGTATATCTTAGAAATGTTCCTAATTTGTTCCTATAAAAAGCGGCAATTTCGCGCCCCATGGAGTTCATCAATGCCGAGACCCCGCTACATCCCCCGGTCCTTTTACGACACGCCGACGGAACCCTTCGACGATGCCGAGCAGGCCTGGTTCTGGTTCATACGCTGTCAAAAGGCCCGCGAAGAAGGGGCCCGTTTCGAGGCCCTTCCCGGATCCTCTGCCCGGCCGTGCGATCCCGATGACCTTTATCGGGCCGTCACCGATCTTTCACGGCGGCGGCGGATTAATGACGAACACCTAAGGATATTAGAATCCTTCGGCCTATCGGAGCGACCACCCGATCCCCGGTGCCGTGACGAGGAGAGGCCGGCGCGACTCTGGAACGAGGCCCTGGACCGCCTGGCAACAGTGCTAAGGCTGAAGGGCATTATCGAATGATCGGCCAAATTTCAGATCCCGGTTTTGCCCTCGTGGTATTTTCAGGAAAGGCCGATCTCAAATGGCTGAGGATTCTGAAACCCGGGTTCCGTCACTGCTTTGCGGTTCTTGAAACCGAGGGCCGTTGGGTCATCTACAACCCGCTTTCCCATCGAACCGAGATTGCCGTCATCGAAGGCGCCAGCCAACGGGAACTCATGCAAATCTACCGGGGCCAAGGGTTCCGCGTTGTCCCCTGGACGATACCCCGGGTTCCCCCAAGGTCTGCCCCTTGGGGGGTCTATACCTGCGTCGAGGCGTTAAAACGGGTGCTCGGCATTCATGCGGCCAGAGTCATAACCCCCTGGAATCTCTTTATTTTCCTAAAAAATAAAAAAATTAGAAAAAAATCCTTGACTTCGGGAAAAATTCGTATATATTGATCATTATCGAACGCCACAAGTGCGTCTCCAGCCCGCTCATGGACCCAAAAGATCCTTCGGCGGGTTTTTCTTTGACCAACCGTAAAACCCTTAAGGAGGGAATGAACCATGGGTGGACTGTTCAGCGCCCCGAAACCCCCACCGCCACCGCCCCTGCCGCCGATGCCGGACACCGATGAAGAGGACAGAAAGCGGCGCCTCGAAGCCATTGAACGCAGGCGCCGCGGCCGCGCCGGCACCATCGCAACTTCGGCCAGAGGCCTTTTGCGCCCGAGCGACAAAACGCCGCGGCGGAAATCCCTGTTGGGAGAATGACCATGACCGACATCACGCCAAAGAGCGTTATCGAACGCTACCGCCATGCCAAGGAAC